>CAJTZM010000011.1 GCA_910583935.1 uncultured Oscillospiraceae bacterium | reverse complement strand
CCACCCACACTTCCGGCAGCGGGCGAACCCACGGCGGCGGGGCCCGCAGCTTCGGCGGCTCCTCCACGCGGATTTCCAGCAGTGGACGAAGGCATGGGGGCGGGAGCCGGAAATTTTAAGGAGGGGCCCGATGGAAAAGGAAATACTGTTCTGGTCGGCTATGGTCTATACGATTTTGCTTTGTGCCACTATGATTGGGTTTGGCTGGCTGTTTTTGCACCGGCCGCCCAAGGATATCAACAGCCTTTACGGCTACCGTACCAGCATGTCGATGAAAAACCGTCAAACCTGGATTTTTGCCCATCAATACGCGGGAAAAGTCTGGTTTTTCAGCGGGGTGATCAGTCTAATCGTTTCGGTGCCTCTTTTGTTGGCCACCAGAAAGGCCGATTGCTTTGAAGCGCTGATGACCGCCTTGCTTTTTGTGCTGGCGGTCCCGGTAATCGGCGTGATCCTGCCGACGGAGCGGGCTTTGCGAAAACGGTTTGACCGGTTTGGAAACCCAAAAGAATAAATATGGATTTTATCCGTCGGCTTGCAGATTCTTTGGCAATTTGCGAAAGGGCTGCCTAACCGGCGGATTTTTTCCATGCGTTATCGCATCTGCTGAGCGATCCAGCAAAGGGCCTGTTCCTTGCGCTGCGGGATCTGATGATAGTGCCCACCGTCGTTCCAGATCAGGGGAACCTGCCGGTTTAATTGTGCCGAAAGAAGCTCTTGAGCGGCGCGGGTGCAGCCGCCGATTTTGCCCATCAGCGGATGGCGGGATTTTTCCTCGCGCCGCCCTAAGGAGAGAAGGATCTGCGCGTCGGGAAAAGCCGGCGCGCTTTGTTTCATAAAATCCAGCCATCCCTCGTACCAAAGAGAGCCGGAAATACTGGCGGCCAGGCCGATTTCCGGTCGGATATATAAAGCGTACAGCGCGGCCAATCCACCTAGGGAATACCCGCACACAGCGGTGTGAGCCGGATCGGAAAGGGTGGGGAAGCGGCTGTCTACAAACGGCTTGACGGTTTCACAGACGTCCCGCCAAAAGCTTTCGGCGCCGCCGGAAAAGTCTCGGGCCCCGCGAAAGGCGGCGGGAGCGGGCCAGGGGGTGAGATCCTGTTCCCAATCGGCGCCCACGCCTACATAGAAAAACGGGCCGATCTCCGCAGAAAGCCGCGGCTCCAGCCTTTGGGCCACCGGCTCCCAATCCTCCGGCGATTCACCGCAGCCATAAACGACCGGGAAGCGGCAGCCTTGCTGTTTGTTATCCGGTGGGGAGTAGACAAAACAATCTCTTTTCGCCAGCGAAAAGGAGAAGATGGTGCCTTTCATTTTCGATCCCTCTTTTTTCTGAAGATACAAAAATTATAGCGCGTTTCGCCGTGCTTTCCAAGCGTGATAGACAAAACTCCCTTTTGTTTTTCGCGCCGCTGCATAAAAACCTTGTCGATACTGCGGATTCCTTGACTTGAATGAATAATCGGGATAGAATAAAAAACAACACAGAGATTGTCCGGTTGGAGGATGATTTGGATGAGGGATAAAGAAAAAGTCACACGGTATTGTTATTTTATTGCGTCCGCCTGCTCTTTTATAAGCGCTGTGATTCACCTTTTCAGCTGGGAAACCAAGTATTTGTCCGCCACGAATCTTTGCCTGGGGGCAGCGTTTTTCTGCCTGGCGTTCACGCACAAAAAGGATAAAAAGGAAAAGTAGTTTTGGAAAAACATGAAAAAAGGAGAGATAGACTATGGCAAAGCTGCGGGTAGGGGACAAAATGCCTTCCTTTACTTTCCGGACCGATTCGCAGAGCGGTTTAACCACTGAATCGGTTTTAAAAGGCGGCCGCACAGTTTTTTGGGTGCTGCGCTATATCGGCTGCACCACCTGCCGGTATGATGTGCATCAGATCGCGGCCCGGTACGACGATTTTCTCACAAAGGGCGCGCAGGTTTATGTGGTCATGCAAAGCGATCCGGCCATTGTGCGGGAGGATTTGAAGGACAGCCCCTTGCCGTTTCACATTATCTGTGACCAGGACCAGGAGATTTATCGGACGTTAGAGATCCCGGCCACCGAAACTAAGGAGGAGCGGATGCCCACCTCTTTGGAGGACATTGCCCGGCTGGAGGAAAAAAAGCGGAAGGTGAAGGAATCCGGCTTTGTCCATGGACGGTACGAGGGCAACGAGCAGCAGTTGCCGGCGCTGTTTGTGGTGGAGCCGGACGGATGCGTATCTTACGCCCACTATGCCAAAAACAGCATTGATATGCCGACGGTGGAGCAGATGCTGGAAATTTTGGATACGATTTAAGGCGCCTGAAAAAGCATAAAAGGACCGGAGTTTCTCCGGTCCTTTTTGTGTGTATGTACCGACGCTATCCCTTTTTTTGCAGTCCTTCTTCGGTGGCAACATACGTTTTGTTTTTTAAAGAGAAGGTCTTTTTGCGCCCGGAAAACAAATCCCTGTTGTCAATCATATAGATTTCATCTGTATCCTTTTGGGTCAAAACCGTCATGTTCTCTCCGATATACAGATTTTTGATCCTGCATTCTTCGCCAAGCTTTATTTTCGTTTGAATCAATTTGCCGTTTTCTTCATCCAGGTAAAAGACAAACGGAGAATTGGAGATAAAAAATATCGGTTCATCATTATTGGATACTGCTTTGACAAAAGGTGTCTCGTAGGAAGATTCGACAACGTGAAACGCTTCGTTGCCGGAAATAGACAAAAGCACACTTGATCTTGAAACGTTGCTGATAAAGGCAAAGCGTTTGAATACGGAAAAAACCTTCACCCTTTGTTTTTCCAAATAATCCATCGTTTTTGTAATGTCCAAACTGTCGACCTTTTCAGAATGGGAATCATATTCTTCTAAAAAGATTTTGTTTTCAGTCCAATGATCCGTCAGAGTGAACAGGGAATTTTCGAAAACGGAAAAATCCCAAACATATTCTCCGCTATAGTCTTCTCGATTTGATGTGAAGGTAAGGAAGATATTGCTGTCTGCAGAGTTGCGAAAGGTGCTGATTATACTTTCTCCATGGATATTATCGGATGTTTTGCATTCCAAAATAGCGATTTCGTCTCCCCGTTTTGCGATAGGGGCAAAGGTGTCGTAAGATTCTATTTTATGAATCGGGGTGGCCGATCGGTCCCTCAGATTGATTTTATACGTATAAGACGGATCGCCTTTTTCATTTAAGATGATATTGGCGTACAGAAAATGACCCTCTAAAATCATTTCATGTGAAATCATTTTTACATTTTCGATTGTATCAATATGGATGCCGCATTTTGCAGCTGGATCGTAGACGAAGAAATCCGCGTTTTGATCATGTATTTCCATAAACAGGATGGTTTTGTCATATACTGCAATAATACCGCCGCGTTCTTCCAAAACAGTATCGATAGGCTGGATCTCGGAGTCGGTAAACAAAAAATAAAACGTACAAATAAAAGCGGCGAGTATGACGAAACAAGAAATTATTATGATGCTTTTCTTCTTCATAAAACATTCCCCTTTGCAGGAAAAGGCTACTTTCGTAGCCTTTTCCTAATAGATATACCCGCTTTATACAACTTGTTAAAAAATTGGAATACCAGTATATCCTGGAATAGGAGAAAGCTACCTTCTTACTATTAAGATACCGCAATATACCAGAAATTTCAACAAAATTTTTAAAAAATATTTATATTTTTTGATTTTACCTATTCGCCGATCGACACGCTTTTTGCCATGGTGCGCAGATCTTCGAGGGGGAGGGAGTCGTCGGAAAACTGGATGGCGATATAGATAAGCCGCTCTTTATCGTAGGAAAGAATGCCGGGGACGGAGGTCTCCGGCCAGGCGGCGGCGTCCTGTCCTTCCACCGGCTCTTTGTAAAAAACGGTGGCCAGGGCAGTTTCCGCCGTCTGGGAAGAGACGATGGGCGTATAGGTATCCCACCAGTACAAACTGCCCAGCCGAAGAAAAGGATAGACGGTTTTGTAAAAATCCTCCAAAGGAATCTCTTCTTCGTATAGCGCAAAAACATTGTAGCTAACAACAGCCTTTACCTGGCCGTCCGCCATGAGATAGACCGGTGTAAAGCCAGCGGCGGATTCGTCTCTTTCCTCCGCTGGCGGAAGAGCGGCCGTCCAGCCGGCGGGCAGATCCATCCGAAGGGTAAACGGAGCAATCTCATAAACGGGCCCGTTGTATTCGGTGCGGCCCTCCTGATAGGCGGGGAAGGTGAGTACGGCGGTGGTGTTTTGGTTTTCGTGGGGGGCTAAGGGGGCGCCGCCCACGCTTTTGGCGGCAGGATGGGAGGATTCCCACCGCCGCAGCTGACGGCTGATTTCCTTTGCCAACTCGCCCTCTTTTTCGAAATAGTCGATCGGTTTTTCTACGGCAAGGACCAGAGACGTGCTCTCCAGCAAAAAGCGCTGCTGCTTCCAGCTGTCAAATTCCGCTGGGGAAAAGGCCTGGCCAGTGGCAAGATCTGTATAAAGTTGGGTATCCTGATTCTGGGAATATGCCAACGCGTCAAGAGAATAGGCCCCGTCCAAATAGGTAAGACAGATTTCCTCGTAAAAACGGTCGGGATTGGCGGCGCCGGCAGGGGTTTCCCCTGTTAGGATCAGGACTGGTCCGCCGCTGTTTTTTCCCAAACGAAGCCGGGTATTTTCATCCCAGGAAAAGCCTAGATAGCCCTGCCCCAGCTGCACCGGCTCTTCGCCGCTGAGATCGTACGCCAGCAGACCGGTTTGCCTGCCCATACTGGTGGAGTAGGTCAGATACAGCTCCGGTACGCCGTTTTCGTCTAAGTCGGCCCAAAAGACGGTTCCTCGAGGCTGTGACATGCCCTCCTCAGCCCCTTCAATCTGCTGCCAGTGTTGGGTAAAATACGCCTCAAAACGCTGTGCCTGCCGGTTGGCGTGGGCCGGACTGGTCAAAAGTCCAACGCACAGGACTGCCAAAACGATTGCTGCCGCCGCAATCATCCACCAGCGTGGCTTATGATACCGCAGGATATTTTTGATCCGGACCTTGGTGCCGCTTTCCCCAAAGGCTAGCGGCGCAGCCAAAATATGTCTTGGGCCGGCGGCGAAATGCAGAAGGGTCTGGGCGTACGCCTGGCGGATGTCCGCATCCAGCCGCCCCATAACGCTTTCGTCGCAGGCCATCTCCATGTCCCGGCCGCTGAGCCAGAACGCCGCCCATACAAACGGGTTAAACCAGTGGATCGAAAGCGCCGCAAAGGAGACGGCGCGGAAGATAGGATCTAGGCGGCGGATATGTGCGTCCTCGTGCAGCAGGATGTACTGCTGTTCTTTTTCATCCAGAGAGGAGGGAAGATAGATTTTGGGCCGCAGAACACCCAGGACAAAGGGGGACGCAATGTGGTCCGCCAAATAGATGTTCTCCCGCAGCCGCACCCGGCCGACCAGCTTTTGCCGCAGCCCGAGCAAGGAGATCAGGCTGTACAAAAGCATCCCGGTCACGCCGGTCAGCCAGATCCAGGAAAGAACGGAAAGGCAGCTGCTCACAGCTGACGGGGAGCTTTCCAGCAAAACGGGGTTTACCGCCTGATCAATGGCTGTAAAGCCGCTTTGGATGCGCCAGTCAGACTGATTGGTGGAGGTGAGCAGCTCGGTGGGAAAAACCTCTGTGCTGGGGACCAGGCTCAGAATGCTTTCCAAGGAGAGAGGACAGCATAACCGAAGCAGAATCAGCCCCCAAAGAGGGTAGACATATTTTTTCGGCGCCTTGCGCAGCAGGATTCGGGCGAGCAGCACCAAAAGAACGGCAAGGCCTCCGGTTAGGCTCATGTTCAGAATCCGCAAAAACAGCAAATCCGGCATTTTACTCTCTCCCTTCCTGGCGAATCAGCCTTTCCAGCGCTTCGATCTCCTGATCGGTCAGCTTTTTTCGACGGGTAAAGGCGGTGAGAAATGCGGGCAGAGAGCCTTGAAAGGTATCTTCCACGAATTTTTCGCTTTGCAGTCCGTGAAATTCTTCCTGCGTCAGCAAGGGAGATACCAATCCGTCCTGATTCTGGAAAATTCCCCGCTGGCACAGCCTGCGCAGCATGGTATAGGTGGTGGATTTTTTCCATTCCAGCGTCTGCTGGCACAGCTTGACCAGATCGCCGGAGGAAATGGGCGCGTTTTCCCAGATCAGCGCGGCAAATCGGGTTTCCATTGGTCCTAGCTTATAGTCTTCCATTTTTTGACCTCCTTCTAGTTTAATACCATTAAACCACACGAATAGTCTAATGCTGTTAAACCAATTTGTCAACCCCTTTTTCGGATCACTCCAAAAATTCTGTAGCTTTTTCGGGAAGCATAGGTTATACTGTAAGCAGAATATGGACAGCGGGGGAGGTTTCGTTGTGAATATTTTTGATATTATCGGCCCGGTGATGATTGGCCCCTCCAGCTCTCACACCGCCGGCGCGGTCCGGATTGGGAAAATCGCCGGCGCGCTGCTGGGAGAGGCGGCGGTAAAGGCTCAAATCGGCCTACACGGCTCCTTTGCTAAGACCTACAAAGGGCATGGGACCGACAAGGCACTGACCGCCGGCATCATGGGGATGGAACCCAGCGACGGCCGAATCCGGGACAGCATGTCTTTGGCGAAGGAACGGGGAATGGAGGTTTCGTTTTCAGAAATTCATATCGACGGGGCCCATCCCAACACGGCCCTGATTACCCTGACCGGCGCCAGCGGCAAGACGGTTTCGCTGGAGGGTGCTTCCATTGGCGGCGGCAATATCCGCGTTCATAAGGTCAACGGCATGGAGGTGGAGATATCCGGCGAGGCGGCGACCTTCATTATCCTGCATAACGACACGCCGGGGACTATTGCGGCGGTCACCCATTTTCTGGCGGAGAGAAACATCAATATTGGCAGCTTCCGGCTCAGCCGCAGGCAGAAGGGCGGCCTTGCGGTCATGACGCTGGAGGTGGATTCCCCGGTGACCAGCCAGCTGAACCGGGAGCTGGAGAAGCTTCCCAACATTATCAGCTCGACTGTGCTGGCGCCCCAGTGAGGAGGGAATTTTTGTGATCAACTATCTTTCGGTAGAGGGATTGGTACAAGAGGCGGTTTTGCAAAACTGCCGTATATCCGATTTGGTTTTGGCGCAGCAGGCCGAACAGCTGGAGCAGACACCGGAGCAGGTTTACCAGACTATGCGGGAGAGCCTGGCGGTGATGCGTCAGTCGGTTGTCGATGGGATTTATCCAGACCTGCGTTCCGCCAGCGGGCTGACCGGCGGCGCGGCCTTTCAGATGAAATGCTGGGTGGACGATGGGAAAAATATCTGCGGCCATTTGTTTGGCACAGCGATGGTTAAGGCGCTGGCCGTATCGGAGTGGAATGCCTGTATGGGCCGGATTGTCGCCGCGCCCACTGCTGGATCCTGCGGGATTATCCCGGCGGCGGTGCTGACCATGCAGGAGGAGCATAAGCTTTCGGAGGATGTGGCGGTCCAGGCTTTGTTCACCGCTTCAGCCATCGGTATGGTCATTGCGCAAAACGCCAGCATCTCCGGCGCAGAGGGAGGCTGTCAGGCGGAATGCGGCAGCGCCTCGGCCATGGCCGCCGCCGCTTTGGTGGAGATGGCCGGCGGAACGCCGCGGCAGGTATCCCACGCTTCGGCCATCGCGCTCAAGAATATCCTGGGTCTGGTTTGTGATCCGGTGGCGGGTCTGGTGGAAATTCCCTGTATCAAGCGCAACGCCATGGGAACGGCCAACGCGTTTACAGCGGCAGAGCTGGCGTTGGCGGGAATTGAAAGCGCCATCCCGGCCGACGAGGTCATTGCCGCTATGAAGCGAATCGGCGATTTGATGCCGGCATCCCTTAAAGAAACGGCGGAGGGTGGGCTCGCGGGCACCCCTTCAGCCCAAAGGCTTCAAAGGCAGATTTTCGGCGTATAGGTTTTTGTCCGACAAACGCTTTACCTGCTGTGGGAAAATGTGTATAATAAAGCTGTCTATAAATTTTCTGTTGTAACGGAGGGCAAATATTTTGGAAAGACTCGTTGGAACCGTATCCCGGGGGATCCGTGCACCGATTATCCGGGAGGGGGACGATATTGCGAAAATTGTGGCTGAAAGCGTGCTGGAGGCCGCCAAAACCGATGGCTTTTCCATCGGCGACCGGGATGTGATCGCCGTTACGGAAGCGGTGGTGGCCCGCGCACAGGGCAACTATGCCACAACCGGGCAGATCGCGGCGGATGTGAGGGAAAAATTTCCCGACGAAACGCTGGGCGTGATTTTCCCGATTCTCAGCCGGAACCGTTTTGCCATCTGTTTGAAGGGTATTGCCATGGGTGTCAAAAAGATGGTGCTGATGCTCAGCTACCCGTCAGACGAGGTAGGCAACCATCTGATTGACCTGGACCGCCTGGATGAGAAGGGTGTAAACCCCTGGAGCGACGTACTCACCGAGGAGGATTATCGCAAGCTTTTTGGCTATCAAAAGCACCTGTTTACCGGGGTGGACTACATCGAATATTATAAGGAGCTGATTACCGCCTGCGGCTGCGAGGTACAAATTGTTCTGGCCAACGACTGCCGTACAATCCTGCGATATACGCAAAATGTGCTTTGCTGCGATATTCATACCCGCGCCCGCAGCAAGCGGCTTTTGCAGGCGGCCGGCGCAAAGAAGGTTCTGTGCCTGGACGAAATTCTCAACCAGCCGGTACAGGGCAGCGGCTGCAACGAGCGGTACGGCCTTTTGGGCAGCAATAAGGCGACGGAGGACCGGGTGAAGCTGTTCCCTCGCAACTGCGAACCGGTGGTGGAAAAAATCAGGCAGCTGGTTCTTGACGCAACCGGAAAACAGGTGGAAGTCATGGTATACGGCGACGGCGCTTTTAAGGATCCGGTAGGGAAAATTTGGGAGCTGGCGGACCCGGTGGTTTCCCCAGCGTACACAAAGGGGCTGGAGGGCCAGCCCAGCGAAGTGAAGCTCAAGTATTTGGCGGATAACGATTTTGCCCATTTAAGCGGGCAGGCGCTGAAGGACGCCATCTCCGACTATATCCGCCACAAGGACCAGGACCTCACCGGCCAGATGGTCTCTCAGGGGACCACCCCCCGCCGGCTGACCGATTTGATCGGTTCTCTGTGTGACCTAACCTCCGGAAGCGGGGACAAGGGAACGCCGGTTGTGCTGGTTCAGGGGTATTTTGACAATTACACAAAATAATATATTCGGTTGAAAACCCTCCGCCTATAATAGAGGCGGAGGGTTTTCAAAAAGGGGAAAATATACGGAAAAGGCAGTTATTTTTGGCTGATAAAATAAACGCGGCAGATTAAATATATATTTCACATTCGGAAAACAGCGCCGCCTTGCCGGCAAGAAAGACTTTATCGCCGGATATTCTGCAAAATAGCGTTCCTCCACGCTGTGAAGCCTGATATGCCACAATATTTTGTTTGCTAAGCCTCCTGGACCAATATGGTACAATATGGCAATGACCGGAGCCGCATACAGGATCTTCTGCAATCTTTAATTTTGGGGCAAAGCTTCTGGAGACAGAATCAGTATCCTTTCCCGGCGCTGTGACATGTAATAGCAGACCGTCTAAGGCAAGAAGCTTGTTCATATTGGGAGAAAGGCTTTTGACCAAATCCTCCTCATCAAAAATACACAGCAAATCTCTGCCTATATAAGCCTCATTTGGCACTGCTCCGATGGCGTCGACCATTTCTTGTGTAACAGGAATTTTCTTTAATTTATATGCAGGAAATTCCATTTCCAATAGCGCACCGTTTTTGCATACCGTCAAATCACCGCTAAGCGTACGGAATATGACCTGGACTTCGCCCTGGATATAGAATCTGAACAGAATAAAGGCACAAGCAAGCGTCGCGTGTCCGCACAGATCAATCTCGCCGCCCGGTGTAAACCAACGAAGATGGTATTTCCCGTCTTCCTTTACAACAAAAGCGGTTTCCGAGAGATTATTTTCTTTTGCGATGCTCATCATAAGTTTCTCGGGGAGCCATTTTTCCAGCACACATACGGCGGCTGGATTACCATGAAATATTTCATCTGTAAACGCGTCAACGATATACTGCTTCATATTTTTCCCTTTCATAAGACCGTTGGATCCTTTTACCAAACCCCGATTTGTCAAATGGATTATACCATACATTTGATGGCGCATCAACTGAATTAGTAGATAACACTAAGGTTATAATGAAGCGAAGCTGCAAGACTTTCTGCTTTACTTTTTGTGGCAGATTGTGCTATAGTATGAATATTGCGGAAAGGGCGGATCCCTTTCCCACAAAAAACAGGAGGGATCATATCATGGGTAGAAAAAGCTTCTACATTACAACCCCAATTTATTACCCGTCGGACAAGCTGCACATTGGCCACACCTATTGTACGGTGGCTACCGATGCAATGGCGCGGTATAAGCGAATGCAGGGGTACGATGTGATGTTCCTCACCGGCACCGACGAGCATGGGCAGAAAATCCAGCAGAAGGCTGAGGCTGCCGGCGTTACCCCCCAGCAGTATGTAGACCATATTGTAGACGGCATCAAGGATTTGTGGAAGCTGATGAACATTTCCAACGACCGGTTTATCCGCACCACCGACGATTATCATGTGGAGTCGATCAAAAAGATTTTCCGCAAGCTGTATGAGCAGGGAGATATTTATAAGGGCTCGTATAAGGGCAAATACTGTACGCCCTGCGAATCCTTCTGGACCGAGAGCCAGCTGGTGGACGGAAAATGTCCCGACTGCGGCCGAGAGGTAGTCGACGCAGAAGAGGAGGCGTACTTTTTTCGTCTTTCCAAATACGCGGACCGGCTGGTGGCATATTACGAAGCGCATCCCAATTTTTTGGAGCCGCCGTCTCGCTTAAACGAGATGGTCAACAACTTCATTAAGCCGGGCCTGGAGGATTTATGCGTGTCCCGCACCTCCTTCGACTGGGGGGTACAGGTGGACTTTGACCCCAAGCACGTGGTCTATGTATGGATTGACGCACTGTCCAACTATATTACGGCTCTTGGCTACGGCAATGAGAAATATCACGATTTTCAAAAATACTGGCCGGCGCAGGTCCATTTCGTCGGCAAGGAGATCGTCCGGTTCCATTCGATTATCTGGCCCGCTATGTTGATGGCGCTGGATCTGCCGCTGCCAGGGCAGGTATACGGCCATGGGTGGCTGAAATTTGACGGCGACAAAATGAGCAAATCCAAAGGGAACGTGGTTGACCCGGTGGTGCTGGTCGACCGCTACGGGGTGGATGCGCTTCGCTACTTCCTGCTGAGGGAATTCCCCTTTGGCGCCGACGGCAATTTTACTAACGAAGCGTTGATCAGCCGCATCAACGCGGATTTGGCCAATGATCTGGGCAATCTTCTGTCCCGCACCGTGGCGATGGTGGGGAAATACTTCGGCGGCAGGCTGCCGGCCGAGCAGAAGGCAGATCCCATGGACAACGCGCTTTTGACCATGGCCAAGCAGCTGCGCGGCAAATACGAAGAGCAGATGGAGAAGTACGCCTTCCAAAACGCCTTAATCGAGGTGTTTAAGGTCATCTCTCGCGCCAACAAATACATTGACGAAACAGCCCCCTGGGTGCTGGCTAAGGACGAGACCAATCGGCCCCGTTTGGCGGCGGTGCTTTATAATCTGCTGGAATGCCTGCGGATTACGGCCTCGCTTCTGGTGCCGTTTATGCCGGATACGGCGGAAAAGGCAATGGTGCAGATCGGCGCTTGTAAAGACGATTTCTCCTGGGAAAAGGCGGCGCAGCTTGGTGTTCTGCCAAAAGATGTAGCGGTGCAGAAGGGCGACGCGCTGTTCCCGCGCATCGATATGGAAAAGGAATTGGCACAGCTGGCCAAAACCGGCGAGGGTCCGGCAAAAGCGGAAAAGGAAGTGCCGGCCGCCGAGCCGATTACCATCGACGAGTTTTCGAAGGTCGAGATGACGGTCTGCAAGGTCCTTGCCTGCGAGAATGTGCCCAAAAGCGAAAAGCTTTTGAAATTCCAGCTGGATGACGGCTCCGGTCAGACCCGCCAGATCCTTTCTGGCATTGCCAAATACTACAAACCGGAGGAGCTGGTGGGAAAAACGGTGGTGGCCTGTACCAATCTGCCGCCGCGTAAGATGATGGGGCAGATGTCCAACGGGATGCTTTTGTCCGCCGAGAAGGATGGCCAGTTAAACCTGGTGATGCTGAACGACCAGGTGCCTGCCGGCGCCAAGCTCTGCTAAATAAAATCCGAAGGGCCGGACGGGAAATCCCGTCCGGCCTTTGAAGGAAAGGACGATCTTTTTGTACCAGAATATTTTCGATTCTCATGGCCACTATAACGGAAAGGATTTTGACGACCGGGACACGCTGCTGCCGCAGCTTTTTTCTCAAGGAGTCTGTGGGATTATCGACGTGGCATCCTCCATGCGCTCTACCCGCCGAACGGTGGAGCTCTCTGCCCGCTATGACCCGGTTTACAGCGCCATCGGCGTCCACCCCAACGAGGTAAAGGACATGACCGACGCCGATTACGATGTGCTGCGGGAGCTTTCCCGGCTGCCCAAGGTGGTCGCCATCGGGGAGATCGGGTTCGATTTTTATTGGGACGCCAGCGATCGGGACACGCAGCGAGAGCATTTTGAGCGGCAGCTGGCTTTGGCTCGGGAGCTGGATCTGCCGGTGATCATCCACAGCCGGGACGCGGCCCAGGAAACCTATGACCTGCTGGAAAAATACCGGCCCCGCGGCGTTGTCCATTGTTTTTCGGGAAGCGCCGAAATGGCCCAGGAAATTTTAAAGCTGGGGATGTATATTGGCTTTACCGGCGTTGTGACCTTTAAAAACGCCAAAAAGGCGGTGAAGGCCGCAGCTTCGGTGCCAATGGACCGGCTGCTGATCGAAACGGACTGCCCTTATATGGCGCCGGAGCCGACCCGCGGCGTCCGATGCGATTCCTCCATGCTGGTCCATACCGGCGGCAGGCTGGCGGAAATCAAGGGCATCGGGCTGCAGGAGCTGTTTGACCAGACGTGCGAAAACGCCTGCGAGCTGTTTGGTATCCAGTTGTAACTGGCGCGCCGTTTATTTGGGCGCAGGAAAAAGGGGACGTTGATCCAAAGTCTGGATCGCCGTCCCCTTTTTGCGGAGATGATACACACAGATTTGGCTGCTTTGTTTCATGCAGAGGGCGGTTTGCCCGGTTCTGGACGGATTTTTTAATCCGTAAACGAGGTCTATCTCTGGCTTGCCAAAAATTCGCTGCGCTGCCGGTTCCATTCCTCGATGTATTTGTCCAATCCGCCGTTTTTGAGCATCTGCACAAACTCTCCATAGGCTTTTTCCGTCTCATCGCCAAAAAGACCCAGGTTGAAGGAGGTGCCGTATTCGTTGACCAGGGCAGAGATAACCGCCCACTCGGCGGCAACCGGCGTGTAGTCGAAATTAAAGCCCCAGTACGGCCATTCCTCGTCCTTCAGCTGCTCGCTGTAAATTCGCTGGTTGATGGCGTTGATCCGCAGGTCGTCGGTGGCGGGCCAGGCCAGATCGGCGTGGAAAATGCCCCAGTTCCAGCCCAGATAGGTATAATCGCCTGATTCGGGACCGGCGGTTACCGTATTGTTTTCTTCATTATAGAAGTAATGGCGCCCTTCCACGCCGCCAGCAAGCAGCATGTTGGTGTCCCAATCGGTTTTGATGTAATCCAATAAGACGGCTGCGCGTTCCGGGTTTTGGCAGAAGGAGGGGATGGCCATCCCGTCCCCGATATAGGAATCGCGCAGGATGCGGTATCCTTCCGGGAAGATATCGAACAGTTCCGCCCGAATGCCTTTGGAGCGGTAATTGGCAATACTGTTGATCCCATTAAAGAAATTATCGGTAGAGGTCGCCGACTGCCGGTTGGAAAACAATGTGGCGATAGAGTTGGTGTTGGAAATCGCGTCGGAGGGCCAGACCCCCGCATTGGCGTATTCGGCCATTAAAAGGCAGTATTCCTTATAATAATCCGAGGTGTGCAGATAAAACGGATGCTCGAATGCAGGATCCGCCATCTGGGCGTAATACATGTAGTCCGACGCCTGATTATTGAGCAGGTTGTTTTTGAAAATCAGGGACAGCTGATACAGCGTGCTGGAAGAGGATGCGTAAAAGGCGTACATGCCATTTGCAGCTTCGTTGTCCCCAACTGCCCTAAGGTATCCGTCAAAATCCGCGTAGCTGTTGATCTTTTCAGCGGGATAACCGTATTTCTCGGCGATTTCCATGTTGATCGTAGGTCCCCGGTCCGGCGCGATAGACGCGGTGTTGCGGGGAACCATATAAATTTTTCCGTTGATGTAGGTTTCCTTCCAAGCCGAATCGGGGAGAGTGGCCCAGGTCACCGGCATGTAGGTCTTTAGGAAATCCTCGGTCAGCTCCTTAAAGCCGCCTTTTTCCACCTGCTCTTTATAATAGCAGTAGTTGGCGGTAAAGATCAGGTCTACCGTGTCGCCGCCGGCCATGACCAGCGGATACTTTGTGGCCCGCTCAGAGGAGGGTATAAAATACAGCTCCATTGTGGTGTTGACCGCCTGCTTTGTCCGCTCATTGACAAGGCCCAGGATTTCCGCCATGGCGTTTGGCTCGGTGGCACAGACGTACATGACCACATGGGCCGGCTCGCGCAAATCCAAAGCGGCGTAAGGATCATCTGGCAGCTCTTCGGCGGAAGAGGAGACGCCGTCCGGGGTGGAGGAGCCGCTTGCATCCGGCGCATAGGAAACGGCGGTTTGTCCGCAGGCGGCGAGGCACAGGCAGATAAGCCACGCCGAAAGTAAGATCGCGATGATTTTTTTCATAAAAGGAACCACCTTTCATTCGAAAATTTTCATTTTAGACGGAAAAATCTGTCGGTCAGTCTTCGGCAAATACCGATTCCATCCAACGCACCGTGCGTTCCAATGCCTTTTCCGGCTCCAGCTGATAAGAACTGTGCATGATCTCGGGAGTAATGTATCCCTGGTAGCCGGACGCAGCCAGCTGCCGCATTTGTTTTTCCAGCTGCAGGACGCCGTCGCCAGGAACCATATGCCCGCCGGGCATACCGTCGACCAGGTGAACGTGGGACAGCCGGTTCCCAAAAGCGGATAGATAGTCAGCGACTCCTTCCTCCACCCGTCCGGCCATATCGGTGTCTACCATGCCGCCTACATTTGGCAGAGCAACTTCTTTAACCAGCGAGGCCAATTGCGCAGCGGTGACCGCCACATTGGTAGAAAGATGGGTCAAATGCTCCACCGCCAGCCCTACCTTTGCACCGGCGGCGTATACGCCGATTTCCCGCAGCGCCTCCACGCACCTGCTCCAGGCGGCTTCCGGCGGCTGGTCGAAATAGCCTTTACCCGGCGTAACCAGCAGCATGGGACAGTCCATGATGCGGCAGAAATCTATCCCTTTTTTGAAATAGTCAATGCTTCGCTGCCGCATAACCGGATCGTCGCAGGCGATGTTGATCGGATACATGCATTGCTCCGGTGTCATACAGATGATCTTCATGCCTCGATCCTGGATTTTCTTAAAAAATTCCTTTGCCCTTTCGTCGGTATAATCATAAAAATAAAAATGCGGGCCAGCGCCCCAAAGCTCCAGACTATTGATATGGAGCGATTCGGCGCAATCGAGGAACCGGTCGAAGGAGTAGAGAGGATGCGCGTAGTTTCCCAGCGCGATCTGGGATCGTTTCAGTCCCATAATAAGGACCTCCTTTCCAAACAGAGCCGCTGCCGGCTCGAGATTATTTGAGCGTTTGGCCAAACGCTTTTTCCAGGGTGCGCAGCCCTCGCTCCAGGTGAACCTGCGGCTGTTGGTAATAGCGCCCGGAACCCAGCTCCAACGTTATAGCCCCGAAATAGGCATGACGGCTGAGGGTTTGCAGATGCTCCTCCAGCGGCTGGCTGCCGTCGCCCCAGGTCATGTGTCCGGTAGGCGTGCCGTCGTTGAGGTGGATGTGAACGATCCGGTCCCCCAGCGCCTGGAAATAGTCCTCCAGCGTTTTGCCTTCCCGACAGACTGGGACAGTATCTACACAGCACATAAAATGGGGGGAGTCAATTTCCCGCATTATGCGGACGGTAGACTCTAAATCGTTCACCAGGTTGGATTCATTGGGCAACAGGATTTCAAAGGCGAGGGTAACCCCATACCTTTCCGCTTGACGGGTCATCTGCTCCAGCGAGTCTACCGCATAGCGCCAAGCCTCTTCAACAGGCTGGTCCAGCAATCCCCAACCAGGCCCACAGAGCATTTTTTCTACACCGAGGGCGGCGGTCAGGCGAATCCAGCCGGTAAAGTAATCGACGCTTTTGATACGGAACTCTTTTTGCGCGGAGGCGATATTGTACGGATAGATACATTGCTCCGGAGTGACGCAGACGATTGAAAGGCCCCGGCTGTCCGTTTGGCGGCGCAGTTCGTCGGTGGTAATTCCACATTGGCTTGGATAATAAAAATGCGGCGCACCGCCCCAAAGCTCAAATTGGGAAAAACCCAATTCAGCGACTGAATCCAGAAAGGTTCCCAGCGAATAACGCGCATAGTGCATGTTCATGGCCGCCAACTGGGTAATAGAAAGCGATTTCATTTCTTTTCACTCCTTTGTGATTTAACTGCTTTTTAATATAAAGTATCGGGTAACCCGATGGTCAAGGAAAATGGATAAAGTTTTCTAATTTATCCTATAAAATTAGATGTTTTTTGTGGAATAAGCATAAGAATAAGCGCCTTTTTTGCCTTTACAAATTAAAAAAACCATTTTATAATAAACTTGTAAGGACATGGGAAGGGAGAGACCTCTATGCCGGAAGAGGACAAAAGGTACAGCATCGGTGAATTTGCAAAGATCAATGGCGTGACCAAGCATACACTGATCCATTATGACGATATTGGACTATTTACCCCGGCGGTGACAGAGGAGAACGGATACCGCTATTATATCAACCGGCAGTACTCGGATTTTTCCAGCATCGCGCAGCTCAAGGAAATCGGGCTCCCGCTCAAGGAGATTGATCATTATTTAAACAGCCGCTCTCCACAGAAGCTGGAGGAGATCCTGCAAAAAAGAGAGGAGCAGCTGGAACGGGAGATGCGCCGGCTGGCGGATCTCAAGCAATCCATGGAAATCTGCCGCAAGCGGATTAAAGAGGCGCTGGCAGCGGATACCGATTCGGTTTCCATACAGTTTTGCGAGACCGAATATGGCTACTTCAGCCGCAATTTATATGAGGATGGGGAGACCTTTGGTCAGGTCAAGGCCGCTTTTTCCAGCTTTTGCCGGAAAAAGGAGCTGTTCGAGTACCGCGGCTGGGGGACGATCATCCCCGTCCGGTATGTGGACGGAAAGTGGCTGAGCATCTCCTCGCATATTTATGTCCACGCCGACCCTGCCTACCATCCGGACGCTGTGGTTATCCGTCCCCAGGGCCATTACCTGGTGACCTACCATAAAGGGGAGCCGCAAAAGCTGTACCAGAGCTTTCTCCGGGTGATGCACGATGCGGAAAAACAGCAAATGACGGTTGGAAAATTCTGCTTTGAGGAATATGTAATGGGTGATTTTACAACAGCGGACGCCAAGGAATACCGCACGAAAATTCTGGTGCCGGTGGTGTAGCGTATTTGGCAGGCTGGAGCCGGTTGACAAAAAGCGTTATATATGCTATCTTTTAAAAGAAAACAAGGATTGGAGAGGATAGGATGCGTAAGCTTTCTTGCAAATAGTTTCGTCAGGCGCTGAAAACGGCGGTTTTGCCGCTGTATTTGAGTTGCCTGCTGCAAGAAAGAGATTGCGCTTTACGATAACGAAAAGAAATTCTCCGCTCTTTTGCCTGGAGAAATCTTTTCTTTATACTGCTTTAAGCCGAGCTGCAAGTATCTTTCTTGCAGCTCTTTTTCTGCTTTGTCACAGGAGGAATGTATATTGAGTTTACTATCTGTCAGTCACCTGCATTTTGGGTATGAAGGCAGCTATACGATGATCTTCGAGGACGTGTCCCTTTCGTTGGATACCAACTGGCGGCTGGGGCTGATTGGACGCAATGGACGGGGGAAAACCACCCTTTTGAAGCTTTTGATGGGCAAGGAGCCCTATGAAGGGGAGATTGCTTCCAGCGTGGATTTTGATTACTTCCCATTCTCCCCGCCGGACCCGTCGGCAGATACGCTGTCGGTCGTGGATATGGTGTGCGGAGAATATGTGTATTGGCGTCTGCTGCGGGAGCTGACGCTTTTGCAGGTGGATGAACAGGTCCTTTACCGGCCTTTTGACACGCTGAGCTATGGAGAACGGACAAAGGTGCTGCTGGCCGCGCTTTTTCTAAACGAAAATCACTTTCTTTTGATCGACGAGCCGACTAACCATCTGGACGCGGTGGGACGGCAGCTGCTGGGAAACTACCTAGCGGGAAAAAGGGGGTTTATCTTGGCGTCTCACGACCGGGCCTTCCTGGATTTATGCGTAGACCATGTTCTTTCCATCAACCGGGCAGATATCCAGCTGCAAAGGGGGAATTTTACCTCCTGGTGGGAGAATAAGCTTCGGCAGGACCGCGCGGAGCTGGAGCAGAATCAGCGTTTAAAGGGAGAAATACGCCGGCTGGACCAGTCGGCCCGGCAGAAGGCCAATTGGTCGGATCGGGTGGAGCAAAGTAAAACTGGCGCGGCGGATAAAGGCTATGTAGGCCATAAAGCCGCCAAAATGATGAAGCGGGCCAAAGCGGTGGAGTCCAGAAGGGAAAAGGCCGCCGAGGAGAAGGGAAAGCTTTTGAAGAATTTGGAAACGGCCGATTCTCTGACGATCCATCCCCTTTTGTACCATGCTGATTTGCTGGTCCGGTTAGAAGAAGTCTCTGTTTTCTATGAGGAAAAAAAGGTCTTTGGCCCCCAGACCTTTTCCATCCGGCGAGGGGAGCGGATTGCGCTGCGGGGGAAAAACGGATGTGGCAAATCAACGTTGCTGCGGCTGATCCAGGGGGAGCCTTTGCAGTCCAGCGGGAAGCTGCTGCTTCCCAAGGGGCTCGTCCTCTCTTCGGTTTCACAGGACGCTTCCTTTTTGCAGGGGGACCTGCGAGATTTAATCCGGCAGGAGGGGCTGGACGAAAGTCTCTTTAAAGCGATTTTGCGTAAGCTGGATTTTTCCCGGTCCCAGTTTGATCAGCCGATGGAGTTTTTAAGCGCTGGTCAAAAGAAAAAGGTGCTGCTGGCAAAGAGTTTGTGCCAAAGGGCGCACCTGTATCTGTGGGACGAGCCGCTCAATTACATTGACTTGTTTTCCCGTATGCAGATTGAACAGCTGATCCTGGATTTTCAGCCGACGCTGTTGTTTGTGGAGCACGACCAAGCCTTTTCGGAAAAAATTGCCACCCGAGTCATCGATTTATAAGGACATCCAGTCAAAGCGGGATAAAATCATCTCTATTTTAAAATGGGACGATGCATAGAACCAAAAAAACCGGCGGTTTGTACCGCCGGTTTTTTTGCAAGCTGCCGATTTAAATGGATACATTTTTTCCAATAAACGAATTTCATCTGCCATGGCTGCAGCGTCTACTCTATCAAAGCACCGCCCCACTCCACAACGGCGAACCCCTCGCGGACAAAGGGCTCCAGCTGCTGCGGCTCAATCTCCATCGGCTCTTCCAAAGGCTGGTAGGCCATAAACACCCGCAA
The DNA here is from genome assembly GCA_910583935.1 of uncultured Oscillospiraceae bacterium. Lineage (GTDB taxonomy): Bacteria > Bacillota > Clostridia > Oscillospirales > Ruminococcaceae > UBA3818. The sequence continues at coordinate 60,942 of CAJTZM010000011.1, read as the reverse complement.
AAGACTGTCCGGCCTTGGAGTGATTTCCAGCTTGGCCAGTTCGGTGTAGGCTTCTTTCTGGAAAGCGATCAGGTTGTAAGGGTTATTCTGCATCTGCGGAAGCCAATAGACAATAAACTCGTTGTATTCCCGTGGGGTCAGACCGAGAAATGCCAGTTTTTCCTGCAAGAATTCCCGGGTATCCTCGCCCTTGACCACAAAGCCATGGGAGAAGTCATACGAGCCGGGGCTGACGCCCTCCCAGAACAGGTAGGAGTATTCCCGCCCGTCCCGATTGTCGTATAAGGTGCCGTCCGGCATGGCGGTGACCTGCCAGCCATCCCCATAGTCCGGATAGGTAAAGGTCAGCTCCCCTTTGCAGTCCAGCTTTACCGCAACCTGCGTTTTTTCCTCCGGGTACAGATAAATGACCGGCTTGCCCATAGGAACAAGGCCGCCCCCGGAATGGTTGTTGATCACGTCCTGTTGATGGAGGATCTGTTCCTGGGTTTTATGGCTGCCCGAATAGGCGGACACGCCGAAAATCGCGCCCAGCACGCCCAACACCAGCAAAACAGGCCATATTTTTTCCCAAAGCTTCATAAAATTTCCTCCTCTGTGGACAAAAAAGAGGTCGACCGTTTTTTGCGGCGACCTCTTTCTGCAGCATCCTTGTCGGCCATTGCGTCAAGCAACAAAGAAACCGGTTACCCTTTGCCAGCGGCTAATGGGCGGAAGCAACGAAAATCAAAGCAAGAACGCCAAAAACCAGAAGAATCGGCCAGGCTTTTTCCCAAAGGGTCATTTGTCATACCTCCTGTATGGTAAAAATACGATGGTTTACTATTTGTCATTATAACGCGAAATCCCAAAAATGTCTAGATTCGAAAAGGATCATCAGAGAATATTCTACATAATAGACAAAAAGAAACCGGATTTTTGGCTATTAAGAAAAGAATAGGGGAACGATCTTTTTCCAGGCGTCCTGTAGGTGGACTTCTTTTTTGAAGCGTCTGCGCCATGAGAATATAGCCATGGGGGATTCCCATGGCTATATAAAACGGATTCACATTTTTTGGATGACTTTCGTAGCTTTCCAGTGCAAAGTCTTCCAAAATCCGCCTAAGATTATTTTTTATTAAAAACGTATTTGTCCAGACGATCCATCATCTGCTCGACGGTCTGACGAGGGCAGGCGAAGTTGATGCGCACATGGGTGTCGGCGTGGAAAGCGCGTCCGTCGCTGACCAATACGCCGCAACGCGCCATGTCATCCAGCATATCGTCCATGGTCTTGCCGGTTTCCTTGAGCCACTCGCCGCAGTCCATCAGGGCCACATAGCAGCCTTCGTTGACTGTGAATTTTACGCCATGGAAATGACGCACACAATAATCCGCACAGTATTGCATATTGCCGCGGATATGGGCACACAACTCATCGACCCATTCGGCGCCGTCCTCGTAGCCGCCAATGAGCGCGTAGGTGGACATGATGTTGTGGCTGTTGTAGTGGGACAGAGATTCCGTATGCAGAATCTGTTCCCGCAGATCCTGGCGGTAGATCACGTGGTAAGAGCCGACCAAACCCGCCAGATTGAAGGTTTTGGAGGGCGCGTAAAACGCGCAGGTGATCCGTTTCGCCAAATCAGATACGGACTGGGTGGGGATATGCTTTTTGCCCTCGCCGATCATAAAGTCGGCCCAGATCTCGTCGGAAATGACGGTGACGCCGTGCTTGCCCATCAGATCAATATAGTCGCTGATCTCCTCCTTGGTCCAGACGCGGCCGGTGGGGTTATGGGGATTGCAGAAAATCGCGACACGGATGCCCTTTTCTACAATCTTTTTCTCCATATCCGCAAAATCCATGCGGTAAACGCCATTTTCATCCTGCTTGAGCGGGGAGGAAACGATGTCCATCTCGTTGTTTTTGAGAACGCCGGTAAAGCCCACATAGGTGGGGGAGTGGACCAGGATCGGGTCGCCAGGCTTGGTAAAGGTATGCAGCACAGCCGCAACGCCGCCCAGTACACCGTTTTCATAGCCAATGTTTTCTTTGGTCAGGCCGGTCACGCCAAAGCGTTCTCTCTGCCATTTAAAAATGGCGTTGTAGTAGCGGTCCGGATCGCCGTAGTAGCCGAACAGCGGATGATTGAGCCGCTCCTGCATAGCGCCTACAACCGAAGGGGCGGTGGCAAAATCCATATCTGCAATCCACATGGGCAGCGGGGTGAATTTGGGATCCATCTCGCGCGGCGCTAAGGGATTTGCATCCCATTTAATGGCGTTGCGGCCAACGCGCTCCCACACCTTATTAAAATCATATTTTCCCATTTTTTTGACACGACCTTTCTTAAATATCAGGGCTTTCGTTTTTTGCCTGCGACGGCCGAAAAGCGATGGAATGGGGAAATCGGCCGCGGCGAAAAATACTCTGCCAGCTTTGCTGGCAGAGGTATGAAAAAGCCATGGCTTTTTCATACCAACCATCATAAATTCTATCAGATATCATGCTTTTTGTAAATAAAGTCCTGACCGAATTGACAAAAACATAAATTATAGTACTCGAAATTCATATAGTTTAACGAAAAAATAGACAGCGCCGACAAAAAAAGTCTGCTCCGGTTGTGGAGCAAACTTTTTTGTGAAACGATTCTTTTGCAGTCTGGCTTATTCCGAAACGATTTCTTCCCTTCTGCCTGGGAAAAGACGGGGAAGAATAAAAAGCGCCGCGATAAGCAGCAGGAAGAAGACACCCAAGGACAGGGGTAGATAGACCGAATAGCCCAGTCCCACCGAGAAACCGGCGGCCAGATAGGCGGCGACTGCGCAGCCGGCCACCGTAAGCGCATAGGGAATCTGGGTGATGACATGGCGCATGAGCTCGCATCCCGAAGATGTGGAGGAGAGGATGACCACGTCGGAAATGGGGGAGATCTGGTCGCCGAAAACCGAACCGGCCAGAACGGCGGACAAGGACAGCACCGTCATCTCCGGGGCGAGGGTGTCGCAGATGGTGACGACAATGGGGATCAGGATGCCGAACGTCCCCCAGGAAGTGCCGGTGGCAAAGGCCAAAAGCCCGGCCACGACCATGGCGATGGCGGGAAGAAGCGGCACCGGAATACCTGAATCGCGGACAATTCGCGCCACATATTCCCCGGTTCCCAAATAGCTGCGGCAGACACTGCTGATGCTCCAGGCCAGGGTCAGGATGACGCTTGCGCCGACCATGGATTTTACGCCGTCGTTAAAGGCCTTAAAAAATTCCGCCATGGGCATAATTCTGCGGGGAATAAACAGAAAGAAGGCCACAAGCAGAGCACCGGCGCCGCCTAGCGCCAAAGCAGCAGGCGCGTCGGTTTTGCCAAACGCTTCGATCAGGCTCAGATCCTCAGACCAGAAGCCGCCAACGTACAGCATGGCGAGAACCGAAAAAACCAGCAGCGCCGCAATGGGGATGGCCAGATCCCAGACGCGCCCTTTGGAGGAGGTCTGCATCCGGCTGATTTCATTTTCCGTCTGCTCTGTGTCTTGAACGCCATAGCGGCGGGCCTGAGCCTCCGCCTCCGCCATCGGGCCATAGTCCCCCTTTTTGCGGATGCAGATCCAAAACACCATAAAAATTGTGCCGACAGCGTAAAAGTTTAAGGGCGCGGCGCGCAAAAAAGCCTGCATGCCGCCAGCGCCGCCTTCTGCGGGAATATAGGACATGACCGAGGCCGCCCAGGAGGAAACCGGCGCTAAAATCGCCATGGAGGCGGCCATCATATCCACAATGTAGGAAAGCTTTTCCCGGGAAATGCGAAACCGGTCGGTCACCGGGTGCATGACGGTGCCGCTGGTGATACAGTTAAAATAATCGTCTAAAAATAAGCAGGCGGAAAAGATGGCGGTGGCGGTCAGAGCGGTCCGGGGGCTTTTAAAATGCCCCTGGGCCCAGCTGGCGTAAGCGCTGGAGCCGCCGGCTTTGGTGATAACGGCCACCAATCCGCCTAAAAGGGAGAGAAACACGATCATGGCGGCGTTTTCACCCAGCTTTTCGGTCATAATGCCAATTGCGGTGGGAAAGCACTCGATAAGGCATAACTGGTTGTGCAGCACATAAATCACTGTGCCGGACAAAATGCCGCAGATCAGGGAAAAAATCACTTCCTTTGTGATGACCGCCAAAACAATGGCGATAATCGGAGGGATTATCGACCAGACGCCTACATCCTGCATAAGGAACGCCTCCTTGGTAAAATAAACGAAAAACAGCTTGATGCATGAAAGCAGCGTTATTATAACATTATAAAACAACTTTGTAAATACAATTTGCAGGATTTGATTCATTTTTTTGGAATAGACTGGATTTCAGCTAAATACCTGGAAAATTCCAATTTTTTAAAAATGTTGTATTGTTTTGGCATAAAAAAATCTACTTTTCAAAGGGATACAATTCAGCAAATAGAAATTTACTATTTGTTCATAAAAAAGAGGCTTTTTTCACATGTTTTGTTGTGAATCTTTTTGCTTGCCACTTTACAAGGCTTGTGATATAGTAATTTGGGTTTCTTACAATATACATATTAAATAGGTATGGCAAGCATATGGAAAATAATGTTGTTGAGGTGGTTGGATGCTCGTTCTGCTTTTTGCTCTGTGGGTTTTGTTCAATGGAAAAATCACGCTGGAGATCTGCCTTTTTGGCCTGGTGATTTCCGGGGCGATTTACCTGTTTGCAATCAAAATGCTGGATTATGATCCCAAAAAGGAATGGCGGCTTTTAAAGAAAATCGGCGGGATTCTTCACTTTCTGCTGGTGCTTTTGCGGGACATTGTCAAAGCCAGCTTTCATGTGATTGGCGTAATTCTTTCACCGAAAAAAGAAATCGATCCAAAGCTTGTGTTCTTTTATACGGATTTGACCACCAATCTGGGCAGGGTCGGCCTGGCGAATGCGATTACCCTGACCCCGGGGACGATCACGGTATTTTGTGAGCACGAGCTGTTTTGCGTCCACGCGCTGGATACGGCCAGCCAGTCGGATGTAGATGACTCTCAATTCATGCATTTGCTGAAAAAACTGGAGGATTAAAAGATGAAGGAATTTACCGGCGTGTTTTTGTTGGGATCGGTGATCTTTTTGTCGGTCCTGATTTTCTTCTGTATGATCCGCGCGATCAAGGGCCCCCGTTTCACCGACCGTGTGGTGGCGGGCAATATGATCAGCACCATGATTATCGTCATTCTGTCTATTCTTTCGGTTTATAAAAACGAGCCCTTTTTAATCGACGTGGCGATTGTATACGCCATGCTGAGCTTTATTATGGTCGTGGTGCTCTGCCGGCTGGTTATTGTCCGCCGCCGAGTGCATGAAAAGGAGGAGCAGGAAAATGGAAAACGTTAGAATTGTGGCGGGAATGGTTCTGGTTGGCCTGGGCCTTTTTGTCTATGTGGTATCGGTTTTTGGGCTGTTTCGCTTTCAATATGTCCTTAACCGTATGCATGCCGCCGCCCTGGGAGATACGCTGGGTATTTTATTCGTTCTGCTGGGGCTGATCCTCTTGACAGGGTGGGGCTTTCACGCTCTGCGCATGGGTCTGATCATCGCCTTTTTATGGCTTGCAAGTCCGGTTTCCAGTCATCTGCTGGCAAAGGCGGAATTTGTGACCTTTAAACATATCAAATCCGAATGCGAGGTGGTTGAGAAATGAGACTGGCTTTGGAGCTGATCCTGCCGATTTTGCTGATTATCTGCGCCTTGGCGGTGACCTTTTCAAAACGACTGCTGGTTTCTGTGGTGATTTTTACCTCCTTTAGCCTGGTTATGTCGGTGATCTGGGTGCTTTTGGAAAGCCCGGACCTGGCCATTACCGAGGCGGCGGTGGGCGCAGGGGTCAGCGGACTGCTGCTTGTTTATACGCTGAAAAAAATCCACGCGCTGAAGGGAACGAGTGATGAATAAGATGGCCAGAATGAAAAAGGAAAAAAAGACTCCCTGGCAGCGGTTTTGTGCCTGGGTCAACGGCGATGCGCCGGAAAAAGCTCTGCTGCCGGCCGAGCCGCCTAAGCCGAAAAAGAAAAAAGAGGTTAAGCCCCAAAAGAAGAAGGCGGCGGCCCCGAAAAAAGAATGGATGGGCCTTACCCGTTTTGAACATATTTACCGGGTGTGCGCCGTGTTCATCGGCGTGATCATTGTTGCGGTGCTGATGATTACGGTCGTGCAGCTTCCCTTGTTCGGCAGCCCGGATAACCCGGCGGAAAACGAAGTGGTGGAGCGATATGTGGAGGATGGACTGGAGGAGACTGGCGCGGTCAATATGGTCGCTGGCATGATTCTGGACTACCGTGCGTTCGACACCTTTGGGGAATCGTCGGTGCTGTTTTTGGCGGTGACCTGCGTGACCATGCTTTTGATGCGCGACCGGAACAACACGGATAAGGACGAGGATCTGCTGACGGCCAGAGAGCATATCGTAGAAGGGCACGAGGAGGATATCATTCTTTTACAGATTGCCAAGCTGATTATTCCCTGCGTGTTGGTCTATGGCATTTATGTGGTACTCAACGGACATCTGTCCCCCGGCGGCGGATTTTCCGGCGGTACGATTATGGGGTCGGCGCTGATTTTGTTTGCCGTTTCCTTCGGCATGATCCGGATGAGCCGGTTTTTTAACTACAGCACCTTCCGCAAGATCACCTCTTCGGCCTTGATGGTTTACGCCGCTTCTAAGGCGTACTCCTTCTTTACCGGCGCCAATCACCTGGAGTCCCATATTCCGCTGGGAACGCCTGGCGCGATTTTAAGCTCTGGTCTCATCCTGGTTCTGGATATCTGCGTCGGCATTGTGGTTGCCTGCACTATGTACGGATTTTACGCGCTGTTCACAAAGGGGGAGTTGTAATGGAAAACCTGCTGATCAACCACTATGAGGTGGCGGCGGTCATTCTTTTTGGCATTGGTTTTTTAAACCTTCTTTTGCAGAACAATTTGGTAAAAAAGGTTATTGGGTTCGGCATTATGGATAATGCAGTTTATCTGTTTTTGGCGTCCCAGGGCTATATTGAAGGGCGTCTGGCGCCGATTTTGGTTGGGGAGACGGCCCGTGCGGCGGATTATATCAACCCCATCCCCGCCGGACTGGTGCTTACCGGCATTGTGGTTTCTGTAAGCGTTACCGCCTTTTCCCTGGCTTTAATCCAGCGGCTGTACCAGAAATACAAAACGGTCAACTTTGACGAAATCGTCCTGCTGGCCAGACAAAAGGGAGATGAGTGAACCGGTGTCTTTTATACATAACTTTCCATTTTTCAGCATTTTTATCTGCATGATTTCCGGTATTGTCACCCCGCTTTTGAAAAACGGAAAATGGGCGTACCGGCTCAGTCTGTGCGCCAGCGGCGCGGGATTGGTTTTGTCCGGCGTTTTGCTGGGCAGAGTCGGGCCGAGAAACGAAAGCTTCAGCTTCATGATGGGCCATTTTCCGGCTCCCTGGGGAAACGAGCTGTCGGTGGGCCCGCTGGAGGCGGTTTTGGCTACAGCCATCTGCCTGGTCATGCTGCTGGCGCTGCTGGCCGGCCGGCGGGATATTTTTGAGGATGTGCTGCCGGAAAAGCAGAAGCTGTATTTCATCATGATGGACGAGATTTTGGCGGCGCTGTTGGCGCTGACCTATACCAACGATATTTTTACCGCATACGTTTTTATCGAAATCAGCACCATCGCCGCCTGCGCCATCGTCATGGCAAAGGACAGCTCCGCCACGATGGTCGCCACCATGCGGTACTTGATCATGAGTCTGCTGGGCTCCGGCCTGGTGCTTTTGGGCATCGTCTTGTTGTACTGTATTACCGGGCACCTTTTGTTCCCCAATTTGCAGCAGCGGGTACTGGAGCTGGTGGCCACGAATCAATACGCGATGCCGCTGACGGTGGTTGTGGGCCTGATTGTCATGGGCCTGGGGATTAAAAGCGCTATGTTCCCTTTCCATCTGTGGCTGCCGCCTGCTCACGGCTCGGCGACCACCGCTTCCAGCTCGGTTTTGTCCGGACTGGTGGTCAAGGGCTATATTATTTTGATGATCCGGCTGTTCTACAAGGTGTTTACCATTGAGGTCATCCGCAGCCTGCGCGTCACCAACATGGTTTTCCTGTTCGGCCTGGCGGGGATGATCGTTGGCTCGGTGGGCGCCATAAAAGAAGGGCATATCAAGCGGATGCTGGCCTATTCCTCGGTGGCGCAGCTGGGATATGTTTTTATGGGAATCGGCCTGGGGACCGATGTGGGCATCATGGCCGCCTGTTTCCAGATTTTGGTTCACGCCTGCACAAAACCCATGCTCTTTGGCTGTGCCAGCGCCCTGAGCGCCGGGCGGCATCACAATAAAAAGCTATATGCCCTGCGGGGCGCCGCCTATGAGAACAAGCTGGCTGGCGTGGGCTTTACCGTCGGCGCCTTATCCATGATCGGTATTCCGCTGTTCGGCGGCTTCGCCGCCAAGGTGTTCTTTGCCAGCGCTACGATGGCGCAGCCGGTAAAGATGTGGATGACCCTGTTGACTCTGGCGCTGTCTACGGTGCTGAACGCGCTGTACTATATTCCGGCGGTGACTGCCCTTTGGTCCAAGCCGGCGGAGGGGGAAGCCGGGGAAAAACAGCCGGCGGACCCGACCTTCGCGGTTTCCACAGTCCTGTTCATTGCGGCGGTGTTTTTCCTGGGAATATGCTACCAGCCGGTTGTAACGCTGATTCAAAACGGACTTGCGCTCTTATAAGTCCCGATAAAGAGGTGATCAATTCGTGTTCAACAATCTAGTTCTGCTTCTGCCCGTTCTACTGCCGCTGATGGTCGGCCTGGTCGTGTTTTGGCTGCACAATCCCAGAGCCCGTAGAATTGCGGTATCCGCCGCCGTGCTGGGTACGTTCGTTTCAGCGGTGGGCATCAGCTTTTTGCCGGAGCCGTCTTTGCGTATCTGGGATTTGGGCGGAAGCATTTCCATCTATCTGCGGCTGGACGGAATGAGCAGATTTTTTCTCTGCCTGGTTTCCGGCGTCTGGATGCTGGCGGCATTCTTTGCCTATGAGTATATGCAGCACGAGGGGAAAGAAGAGCGCTTTTTCGGCTTTTTTACCATGACCCTTGGCATTTTGATGGGAATCGGTCTGGCGGGAAACCTTTTGACCTTATATATGTTCTATGAGATGATGACCTTAATTACCGTTCCGCTGGTCATCCATAACGGAAGCCGAGAGGCGGTGGCAGCCGGATTTAAGTATCTGGGCTACTCGACCTTTGGCGCAGGGCTTGCATTGATCGGATTTTTCTTTTTAAACCGCTATTGCGTGTCCACTGAATTTTCGGCAGGCGGGACTTTGGATTTGAGCCTTGTGTCCGGCCATGAGAACCTGCTGTTTACCATCTGGCTTTTGATGATGATCGGCTTTGGCTGCAAGGCGGGTATGCTGCCCCTGCAGGCATGGCTGCCCACCGCCCACCCGGTGGCACCTGCGCCTGCGTCAGCGGTGCTGTCTGGCATCATTACCAAAGCGGGTGTCCTGGCCATGATCCGGGTGACCTTCTACCTGTTCGGCGCCGGGTTTTTGCAAGGTAGCTGGGCCCAGACCGTACTTTTGTGCCTCTCTTTGGCGACGGTGTTCGCCGGTTCCATGCTGGCCTACAAGGAGAAGGTGCTCAAAAAACGGTTGGCCTATTCCACCGTCAGCCAGGTTTCCTATGTGCTGTTCGGGCTGTTTTTGCTAAACGGCGTGGGCTTTACCGGCGCACTTTTGCAGATGGTGTTCCATGCGCTGGTCAAAAACCTTTTGTTTATGGCGGCGGGAGCCGTTATCTATAAAACCGGCAAAACCGATGTGCGGGAGCTGGCCGGTATCGGCAAGCAGATGCCGGTGGTGATCTGGTGCTTTGCCTTTGGGGCGCTTTCCTTAATCGGGATTCCGCCTACTGCGGGGTTTGTCAGCAAATGGTATCTGGCCCAGGGCGGGATCTCGGAATACGGCGCACTGGGTATCGCGGGAGTGGCGATTCTTTTGATCAGCGCACTTTTGACCGCCGGATATCTGCTTCCCATTGTCACCCGCGGCTTTTTCCCGGGGCGGGATTTTGATTACGCGAACCTGGAAAAGAAGGAGCCCTCTTGCTATATGACGGTGCCGCTGGTCATTTTGGCGGTGCTGGCGGTGCTGCTGGGTATTTTCCCCGGTCCGCTTACAGAGTTTATCGGCGGCGTTTCTGCCGCACTATTTTAATGTTGGGAGGGGAAGCTTGTGCCTGTTTGGATACTGTGTCTGCCGGTTCTGTTCCCGATTTTGGCCGGCGCTTTCATGCTGGCCCGTCCCATAGAAGACCGCCGCAAACGCCAGATCTATGTGGCTGGCGCGGTGATCGTCAATGCGGTGCTGGCGATGGCTGTCCTGGTCTGGACGCCGGATGAAGCTCTGACGCTGATCCGTTTTTCCGATACCATGCAGATCACTTTGCAGGTTGACGGAATGGGCCGGATCTTCGGAATTCTGGTTTCTCTTTTGTGGCCGCTGACCACCTTCTATTCCTTCGAATACATGAAGCATGAGGGTAGGGAGAATAAGTTTTTTGGCTTTTTTACCATGACCTTCGGCGTAATTGTGGGCGTGGCCTTTGCGGATAACTTTTTGACCTTGTACCTGTTTTATGAGCTGCTGACCTTGGCGACGTTGCCGCTGGTCATGCATTCGATGGACGGAAGGGCCCGGTATGCGGGCAAAAAGTATTTGATCTACTCTTTGTCCGGCGCGGCTTTTGCCTTTATTGCTATGATTTTCCTGCTCAGCTACGGCTCGACGTTGGATTTCACCTTCGGCGGCGTGCTGGATCCCGCTAAAACCGGCGGAAAGGAACTCCTTTTGCAGACGGTATTCATCCTGGGCTTTTTTGGCTTTGGCGTAAAAGCGGCGGTGTTCCCGTTTCATGGATGGCTTCCGGACGCTTCGGTGGCTCCGACGCCGGTATCCGCCTTGCTGCATGCGGTGGCGGTAGTTAAGGCGGGTGTTTTCGCCGTAATCCGGTTGACCTATTATGGCTTTGGCTGCGATTTTCTGCGGGGCAGCTGGGCCCAGACGGTAGTCATGACAGCAGCGGCCGTTACTATCGTATATGGGTCGGCCATGGCTCTTCGCACCCCGCATTTAAAGCGGCGGCTTGCATATTCCACTGTCAGCAACCTGTCCTATATCCTCTTTTCGGTCACGCTGATGACCCCCGCCGGCTTAGTCGGCGGCCTGTCCCACATGGTGTTCCATGCGGTGATTAAGATCACCCTGTTTTTCTGCGCTGGCGCCATTATCTACAAAACCCACCGGGAATACGTCTACCAGCTGGAGGGCTTTGGCCGGGCAATGCCGGTTACTATGGCCGCGTTTACCATCGCCTCCTTGGGGCTGATGGGTATTCCGCCGCTGGCTGGATTTATCAGTAAGTGGAACATTGCCACCGCCGCAGTGGATACGGGAATGCCATTGGCGTGGATCGGGGTGGCTGCACTGATTGTCTCGGCCCTTTTAACGGCGCTGTACCTGATGGCGGTGGTGATCCGGGCGTATTTCCCGGGCAAAGGGTATGACCCCGCGTCGGTCAAAGAGGTGGAGGACCCCAACCGGCTGATGACCGTTCCGCTGATCATCTTGAGCGCCGCGTCGGTTTTGCTTGGCCTTTGTGCCTCACCGCTGCTTGCAGTGTTTGAAAGGATTGCGGCTGGCTTGTAGTAATTGCTGAAACCATGAGAGTTTGGAGTGAGAAAATGGGCAGTTTCTTATTGATTTTTTTGGTGCTGTTCCCCATGGCGGGAGCAGTGGCCAGCTATCTGATCGGACGAAAAAGCAAATCCGTGCGGGACTGGCTGGTCCTGGCGATTACAGTCGCTGAATTATTCGGCGCCTTGCTGCTTTTGTATTTTCCCGGCGCTGCGCTGCGTATGGAGGGGATCTGCGGCTTGGGACTTACCTTCCAGGCCGACGGTTTTCGGATAGTGATGGCGCTTTTGACGGCGGCGGTCTGGATGATGACGACTCTTCCGTCTAAATCCTATTTTGCCCACCGGCATAACCGCAACCGGTATTACCTGTTTTTGCTGCTGGCCCTGGGAGCAACTATGGGGATTTTCCTTTCGGGCGATTTGTATACGACCTTTATTTTCTTCGAGATGATGTCCTTTGCCTCTTATGTGTGGGTGGTGCAGGAGGAAACGTCGGAAGCGATCAAGGCTTCCCGCAGCTACCTGACCATTGGCGTTTTGGGCGGCTTGGTCACTCTGATGGGGGTATTCTTGCTGTACCATCTGGCAGGGACCTTACAGTTTGACCTGTTGCGTGGCGCCTGCGCGGCGGTAGGGGACCGGCGGCTTTTGTACGCGGCGGGCGGCTGCATCCTGTTTGGCTTTGCAGCCAAGGCGGGGATGTTCCCGCTGCATTTCTGGATGCCCCGTTCCTATACGGCGGCACCTGCTCCCGCTACGGCGATTTTGTCCGCCGTATTGAGTAAAGCCGGCATTTTCGGCATTCTGGTCGTATCCTGCGACGTGTTTTACCGCGACGCCGATTGGGGGATGCTGATTCTGATCCTAGGCGTGGTGACCATGCTGCTGGGAGCGGTTTTAGGCCTTTTTTCCATCAACCTCAAGCGGACGCTGGCCTGCTCCTCCATGTCCCAAATCGGCTTTATTTTGGTGGGCGTTGGGATGCAGGGGCTGTTAGGCGCCCATAATCAGCTGGCCGTGTACGGCACGGTGCTGCATATGCTCAACCACTCGCTGATTAAGCTGATCCTTTTCGTCATCGCCGGGGTGATTTTCACCAGAACGGAAAGCCTGGATCTCAACGAAATCCGCGGCTGGGGCAGAGGAAAGCCCTTGTTGGCCTTTAGCTTTCTGATGGCGGCGGTCGGTGTTGGCGGTATCCCTTTGTGGAGCGGCTATATCAGCAAAACCCTGCTGCATGAGGGAATTGTGGAGTATATTGAGATTCTGGCGGCCCAGGGCAGTGCCGGTCTCATGCGGGTGATCGAATGGCTGTTTTTGATCGCCGGAGGTATGACCCTGGCCTATATGACCAAGCTGTTTGTGGCGATTTTCATTGAGAAAAATCCCGAAAAACCAGTGGAGAAGGGAACCTATATGGATAAACCCACCTCTGCTATGCTGACCATTTCCGGCCTGACCCTGTTGCTGTTCGGCTTGTTTGCTCACGGGACCATGGACCGAATCGCCGAGGCCTCCCGTTCCTTTTTGGGCGGCGAGGCGCTGGAGCATACGGTCCGGTACTTTTCCTGGACAAACCTGCAGGGGGCGCTGATTTCCGTTTGTATCGGCGCAGTATTGTATTTTGGCGTGGTGCGCTTTCTGCTGATGAAAAAGGATCGGCAGGGCGTGCGGGTCTATGTGGACCGTTGGCCTCGCTGGGCGGACCTGGAAAATCTGGTATACCGTCCGCTTTTGCAGGGCTTGGCCTTTGTGGGGGCATTTTGCTCGCGTATCGCTGCCTCTGTGGCCGACTGGCTGATTTATTTGATCCACCGCCTGTTTTATAAAAAAGCGCCGCAAACGGTGGAGCCAAAGACCAATGAGCAATTCGGCGCGTATTCCAACCGGCCGGTCTATCGGGGAATCGTCGGTGAAACGCTTGCGTATGAGCTGCTTTTGTATGGCGCCGGTGTGGTGGCCACACTGTTGTATTTGCTGCTGCAATAGCGGTTTTGCCTGCGAACCAAAAGCTTTTCAATAGATCGAAAAAAATGGCGGAAGGACATTGCCCTTTCCGCCATTTACTCGTTGGCCAGCCGTTTTTCTGTAGGTCGATTTTATAGCGCGATCCAATAGCGCTGGACCCATTCTCCCTCTAAAAACCGCTCATCCTCCAAAACGCCGCCACAGCGAAGGATGGTTTTGGCTGAAGCGGGATTTTCCCGGTCGCAGGTGACGAGCGCCCAATCAATCCCCAGCTGTTTTGCGTGGGGAAGCGCCATTGCAAGCATTTTGGCGGCCAATCCTTTGCCGCGGCAGGAGGGACGGATACCGTATCCAATATGTCCGCCAAAACAAAGCAGGTAGTCGTTTAGCCGGTGGCGGATGTCAATGGCGCCTAAAATTTCCCGTTTATCGTTTACCAGGAAAAAAGCGGTGGAGGGGACCTGCCCTTCCTCCGGAGCGGTTTCCCGGCGGTACAGAAACTGCATTAGCTGTGGGTAGGTCAATCCCTCCCCACGGACGGCGAAGGGGACAATTTTTTCCCGCTGCTGGTTCCATTCCGCGCGGAAATCCTCGTAGGCTTCCTCCAGATCGTCCGAAGGCTTTATAAGATTCAGCTGCATTTTCTTTTTCCCCTTTGAAAAAATTTCTTTTATCCTATCATATGTGTGTCCTGAATGCAAGAGGAGGAAAGGAGGGCCCCTTTCAAAAAATACTGCCGGATGAAAACGCCGGCAGCTTCGCAAAATCCGCTTGTATAGGGTAAACGAGGGTGTTATAATCAGTGCAGTAAAGAGGATTTTTGGGAGGATACGGTTTATGAAGATGAAAAACCCCATGCTGGTAGTAAAGGACATCAATCGGTCGGTTGAATTTTTCCAAAAAGTGCTTGGCCTTCATGTCATCATGGATTTTGGGGCAAACAAAACGTTGACAGGCGGTTTAGCATTGCAAACGCTTGAAGCCTGGCAGGAATTTATTGGAACAGACGATGTGTCCTTTGGCGGCAAGAGCTTTGAAGTCTATTTTGAAGAAGATGATTTTGACAAGTTCGTCGAAAAACTGAAAAAGTATGCAGTGGAATATGTCCACCCGATCAAGGAACATGCATGGGGGCAGCGGGTGATAAGAATATATGATCCGGACAAGCATATTATTGAGATTGGCGAAAATATGAAGATCGTCTGCAAACGGTTTTTAGATAGCGGCATGACGCCGGAGCAGGCAGCAGAACGTATGGATGTACCAATTAAATTCGTTCAAGCTTGTATGGATTAAATTCGTATTTGCCGGAAAGCTTTCGGTAAGGATGGTTTCCCTTTCAGCCATTCGGAAGAATGGCTCCTATGAAAAAGCTTTTTGCAAGCGGTCATTTGAAAAAAGGGAAGAGAAGGGGATTGCCTGTTTAAAAAGGGACGAGTATGCTGAAAGAAGGGAGGCGAAAAAATTGGACCAGGGAGCTTGCGCGTTTACGGGACACCGTCCCGCGCACTTTTCTTTTGGCTATCAGGAGGATCATCCTGATTGTGTGCGGATTAAAAACGCCATTGGTCTGGCGATTTCCGCCTTGGCGGAAGAAGGAGTGACCACCTTCATCAGCGGAATGGCACAGGGCGTGGATTTATGGGCCGCACGGGAGGTTTTACGGCAGAGAGAAAAACGGGAAGCTCTGCGGCTGATTGCCGTTCAGCCTTATACCGGCCAGGCGGACCGCTGGCCGGAAAGCTTTCGGGATGCGTACAACGAGATCCTAATGGCAAGTGACGAACGCCTTTGCCTGCATCCGGCCTATACGCCCTCCTGCATGATGGAGCGAAACCGCTGGATGGTTGATCACGCTGAAATTCTGCTGGCCGTTTACGATGGAAGCGCCAGTGGTGGAACAGCCGCTACGGTGCGGTATGCCCAAAGCAAAAAACGGGAAATCTGGCTTCTGGACCCAAAAACTCTTCTGCTGGCGCAGCTCAAGCCGCCGGAAGAGGATGAGCAGCTTTCCTTTTAAAAGAAACATTTAGGATGGTTGAAAGCATGAAAGTCTCTGAATCCACAAAGGCTAGGCAAAAGAAATAAAGCCAGGATAAGCTTTTTACTGTGTCAAGCGGCGCAGAACGGGAAAATTGCCGGCAAAAAACCATTTTTAGTTTTGTAAAAAGCCTTCAATAATTCGTGCCTCGGCTTCCTCCTCGGTCAGCCCTAGAGTACACAGCTTAACAATTTGTTCCCCGGCGATCTTGCCGATGGCTGCTTCGTGAATCAAAGAGGCGTCGATATGTCCGGCAAAGAGCTCCGGTGCGGCGTTGACCTGTCCGGAGCCCACCAGAATGGCGTCGCATTCCGAATGGCCGACGCAGCGGCGATTGCCCAGAATACGAGAGTGATAAGCCTGATGGGAGTGACCTTTGGCAACAGAACGGGATACCAGGTCCACCACCGCGTCATCCCCGTCGATGGAAACGGAAAAATCGGTTTTCGCCGTCTGCTCGTCTTCGGTTAGGATACTTTCATGGATGATCAGCCGGGCTCTGGCCGCCAGCTGGGCGGTGGTTTTCCGGTCGGTTCGGTCAACGCCGCCAATCTGCACCGTATCCATTTCCAGTACGGCGTCCTCAGCTAAATGGATGTCGCTGACCGGGTCGATGCGGCGAGCTCCCGTGCCGCTTCCAGAACCGATATGTTTTTCCTGATACAGCACATGGGCGCCCTTTTCTACAAAAAACCGGTGAATACCGTTGTGGCGCGCGTCTTCCTCCCCGTCGGAGTGGACGCCGCAGCCGGCGACAATCGTTACGTCCGCTCCTTCCCCTACATAAAAATCGTTATAGACCAGATCATCCACATTGCTGTGGGTTACACAGGCGGGAATATAAACGGTTTCGTTTTGGGTCTGCGGGTCGATTCGGATCACGAGACCAGGCGCTTCCTTCTTGGATTCGATTTTAATGTGCTCGGAGGATTGGCGTCCGGCGCAGCCCCCGTCCTCCCGAATATTATACGCGCCGCTGAAGGCTCCCTTCCAGTCAGAGACCAGATCCAGAAACGCTTCGGTAATCTTATTCATAAAAGCTCCCCCTTTCCAGCGGACAGCGGCCGTTTTTTTCCTCCTTGAGCAGGGTAGGGAGGACCTCCTCCCTAGGGCCGGCAACACGAACCGCTCCGTCCGCAATGACGATGATCTCATCGGCAATCTGCAAAATACGCTCTTGATGGGAAATGATCAGCGCGGAAACAGCGCTTTGGTTTTTGATACGTTGGAAAGCGTCGATCAGACCGGAAAAGCTCCACAGATCAATGCCCGCTTCCGGCTCGTCAAAAATCAGGAGGCCGGCGTTTTTCCGCGCCAGTACTGTGGCAATTTCAATGCGCTTGCTTTCTCCGCCTGAAAGGCTGGCGTCTACCTGCCGGTTTTTATAATCCTGTGCGCACAGGCCAACCTGTCCCAAAATAGCGCACAGCGCTTCGTCAGACAGCTTCTCTCCCGCAGCCAATTCCAGCAGATCGCGGACCGTAAGCCCTTTGAAATGTACCGGCTGCTGAAACGCATAAGCGACGCCTTTTTTCGCCCGCTGGGTGATATTCAGATCGGTCATATCCTCGCCGTCTAGATAAATGCGCCCGGAGGAAGGGGTCTCCAATCCTGCAATCAGCTTTGCGAGACTGGTTTTTCCGCCGCCGTTGGGACCGGTTACCACCGCCAGCTTTCCAGTGGGAAGGGTAAGGGTAATATCCTTTAAAATGGGTTCTCCGTCCGGTAGCTTCCAGGCCAGATGTTCCAGTACAAGCATACTTTCTCTCCTTTTGATATGCCTGCCGGTAAAAAGAGAAGGGCGATTCTACCGGCGGAATTTTTCCTAGCTATATACTATGATATAGAGTGCTTTTTGTCAAGCATCTTTTTCCAACAAAGGAAAGGGGTTAAAGCGCTCATAAGCGCAGAGATCCATATCAATAAGGCCCTGGTATTAGATAGCTGCACATAAAACAGAATTCTTTAACAAAATGAAAACAGGGTACAGAAAAAGACGAGCAAAAATCTATTGCTTTTACCCGTCTTTTTATAAAAACGACAATGAGCTTGTAAGCAAAGCCGTGCAAATCCTAAAAGGATTAAGCATTTTGTTCTGAAATCGCTGGGAATGCAAGCGTTTTTTTGCCTTTAGATATGTATGGGATAAATGGAGTAATGCAGAAAAACCAATGCTACAACCATAGTGATTAGCTCTGCTATCGGTACTGCAAGCCATACCCCTGTTACACCTAAAATATTCGGCAATGTCAGCAACAGCACTGTAATCAGTCCGAATGTCCGCAGGAAAGACAAAATTGCCGACAGCTTCCCGTTTGATAATGCTGTAAATGTAGCAGAGGTAAAAATATTCACCCCACAAAATAGAAAACTAAATGGAAAAATCAATAATCCGTTTCGCGCAATTTCATAAACAGGCGTTCCCCTTTCCGTAAAAATACCAACCAGTGGCGAACCAAAAATCAAAGCTGTCGCAAAAACAGTGACCGAAACAAAGACAATGAACCGCATACAAATAGAAAATACATTCTTTAGCTGTTTTTCGTCCTGCTTCCCATAGTTATAGCTGAGAACAGGAGCTACTCCCATAGAAAAACCTATGTAAAGGGCACTTAACAAAAACTGTGTATAAATAATGATTGTGATTGCCGCAACTCCATTTTCTCCAAGCAGTTTCATCATAATGCGGTTAAAAAGGAGTGTTGTAACTGCTGTTGCCGCCTGACTTACCATTTCCGAAAAACCATTGGTACAGCTTTCAGCCAATACGGAAAAATCTATGACTGGCTTCCTAAAATGCAGACTGCCTTTCTTTGCAGAAAAGAACCATAACCCAATCACCGCCGGTATCATATAGCCAATGCCTGTACCAAACGCCGCCCCCTGAATGCCCATGTGAAGCGGCACCATGAAAATATAGTCCAGTAAAATATTTACGATTCCTGCGCTTACGCCAAGCGCCATACCCATTCCGGGGCGTCCCGCTGTGACGATTAAATTTTGAAAAAGCACTTGCAGGATACTTGCGGGCGTGAATAACAGCAGAATGAAAAGGTACTCTTTACAGTATGGAAATAGAATACTGCCCGCTCCAAGCCCCCAGATAATCCTGTCAATAAAAACCGTTCCCAACACTGCAATCAATACACCTAACAAAATGCCCGCTGAAATGATCAGCGTAAAATCCTGTGCCGCCCTTGTATGTTCTCCTGCTCCCATTTTGCGGGCTACAATCGCGCTTCCTCCTGTTGCAAGCATCGTTCCAAGACCGACAATCAGATTGATAACAGGGCAGACGATATTCAATGCCGAAAGCGCATTTGTATCTACAAATCGTGCTACAAAAATTGTATCAACGACTGTATACAGCCCCATGAATATCATCATCAAGATTGTCGGAAATGCAAATTTCAGCAACGATTTTATTGTAAAGTTCTGTGATAGTGGATTTAGGTCATTCATTGTCCTCGCCCTCCGATTTTTCTCTGTGAAGTATAAAACGCTGTGTCGGATAACCAAACTCAATTAGCAGTTCCGCTTCGGCAAAGCCAAGGCTTCCCCATACCTCTCGATAGCCTGTATCTGCCTTGTCACCCTCCCGAAAAGTCGTCACGCTAATCTGTGCGGAACGCGCAAGTTCATACAAGGCTTTTTCACAAAACGCTTTCGCTATCCCTCTTTTCCGATACTGTGGGTGTACCCCAAAGAAATCAATGCTCCCCGTCACCTCATGAAACGCCATAATCCCGATTGCCGTATCAGTGTCTTTCAAAATCAATGCCCGCTTGTTTTGGATATACTCCTGCAACTGTGCAAGATACTGTTTTTCGTCCAGATGCGGGAAGCCGTCAATGACAAGATGAACCAGTTCTATCCATTTGGGTATATCTTCCTGTGTTGCAAAGACGATTTTATCCTTCCATTCTTTTTCCTCTAAATTTGTTGGATTTTCATGCAAGACATATCTTAGCTGCAATGGATAAAATTCTTCTTCCTCCCTGTACCTGTTAGGGGATTTTTTATACATGGCTTTAAAAATATCCGTAAAAGACTGCTGGCTCTCATATCCGGCAGAAAGCGCAATTTCAAGGATTGGTCTGTCGGAAAGCACAAGCAGTTTTGCGGCTTCGGTCAACTGGCGGCGTTGTACATAATCGTGGATTGTCAACCCTACCGTATCTGTGAACATTCGGTGCAGATGATATTTTGAATAATGTACAGCCCCCGCAACTGTTTCCAAGTCCAGTTTTTCGTGCAGGTGGCTTTCGATATAGTCGATTGCTGCCATTACATTTTTGACATTCCCCGGCATTGCAGCTTCCTCCTTTCTCTCTGCATTATAGCAGGATATTTCATTCCGTTTTTCATATATCTTGCGCTTTTAAGGGCAAGTATTTATTAGTATACAACAGAGGAGGCCAATATCCTAATAAGCAAAATCTGCCTGTCTGCGCTTTAGCGCAGACAGGCAGATTTTTCCTACGCCGATTGATCAAGGAGCATTTCTCTGCAACCGACGCAAAATTTGAATGATTGTTATAAATTCAGGTCTCATTAAACGAATCCTCATTTTATGAGTTGCTTAATGCGGCATCCTGCAGCGCGTCAAAGGCGTCCATGCACTCATCTACCGACGCGCCCGCCAACAGTTCCCGCACAATCAGACAGGTGTTGCCCCACTGTTCCACGTTCATCCCCGCATTGGAGCTCAACACATAGACGCCTTCTTCGATACGGTCGTTGAGGGGGCGCAGAGCGGGAACGCAGTCCACCTTCACATTTTTAGACGGAGAAATAACTCGGTTGGTTTCCGCAAAGAGTTGGAGTGCCTCGTCGGATATAATCACATCCATCACCCGCATGGCATCCTCGGCGCGCTCCGCGTTGGCGCCCACGGCCCAGCCGGTCATTGTCATCACCGGCATCTGCCCCCGGCTGCTGGGAAAACCGATGACCTGCATCTCAAAATCTGTCTCGCCGTAAGCAGTCTTGGTGTTCGCCGCCCCCCAGTAAGCCATCACAATCGGGGTTTTCCCCGCCAGGAAGTCCGCGCCTTCCCCCTCGATGGCCTCACTGACTAGGGCCTTCTTAGCATCTATATAGCCTTTGTCGATAAGGGTCTGGAGAAACTCAAAACCAGGGCGCATATAGTCGCTGTACCGCGTCTCTGCGCTGTTTAGGGCAGCAATCTCCGCTTCCGTATTCCCGCCGTTGTAAAGATCTGCGTAGGCTTGGGCAAAAACAAAGGTCTCCAGCCACCAGCGGTTGGCGCCGATAGGCGTCTCGACCCCGTTTTCACGGAACACCCGGCAGCATTCCAAAAATTCCTCCGGTGTGTTGGGCAACGCCAAGCCGTACTGCCGGAACATGTCCATATTTACAAACAGTCCATAGGCTACTACCTCCTGTGGAATTGCCACCAGCTTGCCATCCACCGTATTGGCAATGCGGATAATGTCCCGTAGGTTCTTTGCGTTGTCCAGTCCGGACAGGTCCATCAGCTTACCCTGCGCCCCTAAGGCCAGAATAACATCCGGGTTGAGCAGGTACATGTCGTCCATATTGTTCCATGCCCGATCTATGGCTACCTCATCGTAGGTTCTGTCCTGATAGTCCTCTGCGGTATAAGTCCAGTAGGCCACGTTGACTCCCAGCTTTTCCTCTGCCATAGCTACCGTCAGATCCGCCGCTGTCCGGGCCACATTCTCCGCGTTGGGATTGGTCTTCTCCATAGGGCTAAACAGGTTGACCACCCGCTCTTCGGGCGGCGTGTCCTCATGGATCAGGTTCCCGGGGTCCTCGCGGCTGTCGCAGGCGGCCAGCATGAGGACCGCGAGCAGCGAAAGGCAGGCGGAAATACATTTGTATTTCGTTATGTTCATTCCAAATCTTCCTTTCGTCGGTTGAATTGTTGGATAATCCTTTTCAAAACCTCTATATTCAGCGGCTTGGACACATGGGCGTTCATGCCGGCATCCAGGGCGGCTTTCTCATCCTCGGCAAACGCGTTGGCCGTCATGGCGATAATAGGGATCTGCTTCGCGTCCTCTCGTTCGAGTCCGCGGATGACCCGGGCGGCTTCGTGGCCGTTCATCACCGGCATCTGCACATCCATCAGAATTGCATCGAACTCGCTTGGGGCCGAGCTCTGGAAACGCTCCACTGCCAGCCGGCCGTTTTCTGCAATCTCACAGGCGGCTCCTTCAAGCGCCAGCAGCTCTAACAGGATTTCCGCGTTGATCTCATTGTCCTCCGCAGCCAGAAAGCGCATCCCCTTTAAATCGCAGGACTCTTCCGGCTCCGGTTTCTGGGCTTCACCGTTCCACATCTCCTCGATCTTGATGCGCAGGGCAGAGACAAAGAATGGCTTGGTAAGGGTATCTATGGGGCTGAGCAGCAGAGCCTCCTCCATGCCCGCCGCATCAAATTCCGCCAGAAGCAGAATGGGGACATCTTCCGGAAGTCCAGAACGCAGCGCTTCCGCCGCAGGCAGTCCGCCGTCCTCCCAGTCCAGCAAAACCAACTGACAGTCTTTGTTCTCGAAGCTCTCTATGGCTTCCCGTGCGCTGACGGCGGTGTCAATCTGAACCCCTGTGTCTGCCATAAGCGTCAGGATACTTTCTTTGCTCTGCACGCTTCCGCCCACAGCCAAAATTCGGGAAATGCCCCGCTGCTCCCAGAATTGCCGGTCCGCTGCCTCATCCAGAAGACGCAGCTCCAGATCAACCCTAAAAAGGGAGCCCCGGTTCACCTCGCTAAAGACCTCTATAGTCCCGCCCATCAGCTCGATAATACTTTTGGTGATGGCCATGCCCAGGCCGGTGCCCTGCACCTTATTGGTGGTGCTGTTTTCCGCTCGGGAAAAGGCGTCAAAAATCGTCTTCAAATACTCCGGCGTCATGCCGTAGCCGTTATCCTCCACCTCGATGCGGATATGCTCATACTGGCTGGATCGCTGCTTTAACCCGATAATACGCATCCAGATGCATCCGCCCTCAGGAGTATACTTTACAGCGTTGGAAAGGAGGTTGATCAGGATTTGATTGATCCGAGTCTCATCCCCCAGCAGGTACTCGTGGCGGATGCCCGTTACCGACAGGTGGAATTCCTGTCCCTTGGCTTTAGCCATAGGCTGAATGATTGCGTCCACCGAGGAGATCACATCGTTAAGGGAAAATTTCTCCAGATTCAGCACAACTTTTCCGCTCTCAATTTTAGAAACATCCAAAACATCGTTGATCAGGCTGAGGAGGTGCTGTCCGGAGGCAGTGATCTTCCTCGTGTATTCCCGCACCTTGACAGGGTTGTCCGCATCCCTGGCCAGCAGGGTAGTAAAGCCCAGCACCGCGTTCATGGGAGTGCGGATGTCATGGGACATATTGGATAGGAAAGTAGTTTTGGATTCGCTGGCGATCCGGGCGGCATGGAGGGCCTCTGCAAGCTGCTGGCTATGGAGCTTGCGCTCCGCTTCACGCTCCTGGCGCAGTTTATCCTGTTGCCGCCAGTTCAGATAGTACAGGGCGATGCACAGGAAAAAAGCCACCAGCAGCGAAACCACGACGATTGCGATATTCTGGTTGACTGTCCGACCCTCCTGCTGGATGGCCTCTACGGGAACATATCCCACGAGGAAAATGGTTCCATCATTCACTGTCCACATATAGTTTAAGGCGTTCACCTGACGAATATCGTGATAAAACAGAATATTGCGCCCTGTGCGCAGGCAGTCCTCCACCTCCGCTTTAATTTCCATATCCTGAATATTGTTGGCTCTGTAAAAATCCGTCAGATTCAGGTGTCCGGCGCTGCGCATCCCCATACTCTTGGGCTTTAAGACGAACCGCTGGCTCTCCGCGTCCATGATGTACAGCGACGCCTGCTTATTATAAAATCCGTCAGGAAGGAAACGGTCAATAGAGTCATATACATATTCCACATAAAGGGTACCGATGCTCCGCCCGTCCTGCTCTACGGGGCATTTTAAGGTGTAGGACCATGTCCCCATATAATTTACGTATGACTGGGAGACCGGCAGGCCTGCCACCGTTCCGCCCGCAGAGAAATCCAGACCCTCCTCGGTAAAGCGGTCTCCGGTATTGGAGATTCCTTCCGTCCTGCCGGAAAGGATCAGCGACAGCTTTACTATGATATCATTTTTTTCATAGGTGCGGATGTAGGCCTCCGGGTCTTCCGCCCTGCCGATTTCATGGGCAATCATCTTCTGAAACTCCGCCTCGCTGCGCAGAATGGCCTCGATAGTGCTCTGAATCAGGTCCAGGCTCTCGTTTAGATTTTGAATAGCAGAATCAGACATTTCTCCGGATATTTTCTGCGATACCGAAAAAACAATCGTCCCAAAAATGCCAAAAATTACGATAATGGATACGAGCAGAAATACTCCGCCCATTTTTTTTCGTCTGTTTGTTTTTTCTTTCATCGGTAACCCTCATTCCTGTCGTCGGGGAAGCATTCCCACTAGAGAAAAATACCCGTCAGATGAAAATTTGAGCTTATGTATCATTACTTTTTATTATACTATTTTCTTTAATTTTGTGTCAATATATGTTGGGCGGGGTAATGCGCCAAAATAGAGGGCTTCATAATTCTCGTCCCGCCGCAAAACTACATTTTTCCGGTGTTTTTTTCATTTTACACTGGGCGGATAGCTTAGCACTTTGCTGTATGATATGCAGAACGTAGAAACGGCATAGTCCGCAGGCTATGCCGTTTCCAAAAATATTTCGAATATTGTCTTATGCGTGCGGCCCATCTGCCGGACCTTTTTTGTAACAGATAAAAGTTTATTCCTGTACCAGCTGCAGTTCCTCTTCGGAAACAACACGGATTTCCTTTTTGTTCAGGATATCGTACAGTGCGGGAACGACAAACAAGGTCATCAGGGTGGCGTACAAAAGTCCGCCGATGCAGACTATCGCCACCGGCTGCATCATCTGTGCACCGGAGCCAAGGCCCAGCGCCATGGTGGACAGGCCTAAAACGGTGGTGAGAGTGGTCATCAGAATTGGGCGCAGACGGGTGACGCCGGCTTCGACCAGTGCGTCGAATTTGGGAATTCCCTCGGCGCGCAGCTGGTTAACGTAGTCGATCAGCACAATGCCGTTGTTGACGATAATGCCCGCCAGCATAACAAAGCCGATCATGGAGATGACGCTCACCTCCATGCCGCAGAGCATCAGCCCCAAAAGCCCGCCGGTAAAGGCCAGAGGAATGGTAAACAATACAATAAACGGCGATTTTAACGACTGGAACTGGGCGACCATTATCAGGTAAATAAACGCGACCGCCATCAAAAGCATCTTTAAAAGCTCGACGATGGATTCCATAATCGTCTCGTTTTCACCGGCAAATTCGATGGAAAATCCGGCGGGAAGCGGATAGTCCGCCAGGGCCTTTTGGGTGTCGGAGGCGACCAAGCTCACGTTATAGCCCTCCTTTAAAGAAGCGGAGATGGTCAGATACCGGCGCTGTGCGTCCCGCTGGATGGTGCTCAGCGACTGGGTGTCGGTAAAGGACGCGATCTCTTTTAAAAGGACCTGTGATTCATTTCCCTCCTGGTCGGTGACGGTAAAGACGTGGTTTTCGATTTCCTCCCGGCTGATTTGAGAGGCGGAGCCGTCGATAATCACCACGTTTACGTCGCTGTTTTCCAGGTTCAGGGAGGTGGAGGTGGTTTCGTTTTTCATAGCGCCGGAGATTTCGGCAAATACCTGCGCTACCGTCAGTCCCTTCTCCATAGCCTTTTGCTTATGGACCGTAATGCGCAGTTCCGGCGTGGCGTCGCCAATCCCGGCGTCCGCTTCGGCAATGCCGTCGATCCGCTCCAGAATGGAGGCGATTTCCCGGGCGGTTTCCTGCAGCTGATCCAGATCGTCGCCGTACAGGTTAACGTTGATGCCAGTGCCGCTCATAGCGGTCATCATGGTGCTCATATCCGAAGAACTGGACACGGTGATTTCGCCTTCCAGATCCGCGCAGATCTCCTGAATCTGGGCGGCCAGTTCGGAAACGGGGGTAGAAGCGTTGTCTTTTAAAAGAATGTACATGCTGACGTTGGTCACATCTTCTCCGGCGCCGCCCAGGCCCAGCAGGCTGTTGGCGCCGCTGGAGAGCATGGCGCCTACGGTTTCAATATCCTCCAGTGCGCTGACCCGCTCGATGATCGTATTCGAAACCGCAGCGGTGTCCTCCAAGGACGCGTCCTCCGGCATCTGCAATTCCAGGCTGATCTGCTCGCTGTCCACACTGGGCATAAAGGAGAAGCCGCGGCTTATGGCCCAGATAAAGCTGAGGACCAAAAGCGCCAGGGTCCCGCATAAAACGATCCACCTTTTATGCAGTGTCCACCGAAGGGCTCTTTCATAAGCGCCTTGCAGCTTGTCAAACCATTTATGCTCCTTTAAGCTGTTTTTGCGCAGCGTCCGCTGGGCCATAGCGGGCACGACGGTCAGCGCCACAATTAAGCTGGCCAGCAGGGAATAGGCGATGGTCAGAGCCATATCGGTAAACAGCTGCCGGGTGATCCCCTGGACAAAAACGATGGGCAGGAACACGCAGACGGTGGTCAGGGTGGAGGAGGTAATGGCGGCCGCTACCTGGGTTGCCCCGGAGACCGCCGCTTGGGTTGCTGTATAGCCCTTATTCCGCAGACGATAGATGTTTTCGATAACCACCACCGAGTTATCCACCAGCATTCCAACGCCCACCGCCAGGCCCGAAAGAGAGATCATGTTCAGGGTGACGCCGGAAAAATACATCAGCACAATGGCAAAAACGACGCTGACGGGAATGGATACGGCGATGATAGAGGTGGGCTTTATATCCTTTAGGAAGAAAAACAGAATAATAATGGCCAGCACCGCGCCAAAAGCCAGATTTTCCAGTACGGAATTGACAATCAGGTGGATATAATCTCCCTGATCCATCAAGGCGGTAAAATGAAGGCCCTCGTATTCCCGGGTGAGCTGTTCAAACCGCTTTTGCAGGTTTTCGGTTACATTGGCGGTGGCGTAGTTGGACTGCTTGTTAAAAGAGAGAATGACGCCGTCGTTTGTGCCCATCTTGGCATAGGTTTCCGCCGCATTGTCCGAAACGAAAATGTCTGCCACATCCCGCAGATAAACGGGATCCATTCCTTCCATCTGTGGATCAAACAGCAAAAGGCTGCGCAGCTCTTCCACGTCCGAAATTTTGTCTCCCACCCGGACCAGATATGAAACGCCGTTTTCGGTGATATAGCCGGCCGGCATGGAGAAGTTTTGGGCCGTGAGAATCTGGGATACCATTCCCATGGTCAGCGTGTCGCCCAAGTCGGTTTTTTCCGCCTCGGAGCGGGCATCGTCCAGCTGCTGCTGCGCAGTGTCTAAAGAGGCTTCGCCTACGAGAATTTTAACCAGTGCGCTGTAAATCTCCCATTCGGCGTCGGCCTTTTTCTCATTCATCTGCAGTACCGCGTCCTCCAGGGTGATTTTGCCGTCGGCCAAATCCTCCTGGGTGTCCTCCAGATATTCCATTGCGTCCTCTATACCGGAGACGCTTTGATCCAGTGCGGCCGCTGCCGTGCGCACCGACCGACGGTCCAGCCCCATCTCGTCTAACGCGGCGTCGATTTGCTCCAGCGCGATCTGCACCTGGTGATATTCTACGCTGGAGGTGATCTGGGCAATGGCGGCGTCCTTCTGCTCCCGGGTCAGGTCGTCTCGGGCCTCAATGGCATCAATCTGCGCCTGAAAGGCGGCGTCGGCGGCCTCAAGCTGGTCCAGCGCGGCAATCAGCTGATCCATCTTCTTTTTCTGGCTTTTTAGGCCGGGCAGCTGTTCGTCCGCCTGGTCCAGCGCGGCGGATATGGCCATGTCCGCCGTATCCAGCTGCGCTTTACCGGCATAAATTTCTCCCTCCGCCTTGCCCATTTCTTCCCGCAGGGTCTCGTGGCCGTTTTGCAGCTCTTTTTTGCCGCTTCGCAGCTCCTGTTTGGCGTCGGACAGCTCTGCATCCGCCTTATCGAATTTGTCCGCCAGCGCCGCCTGCATTTTTTGGTTGACCGCGTCGAGCTTTTCCTGGGAAAGCAGTACATTTACCTGCTTTTCAATTGCGCCGCTGACCGAAATGCTGGCGACGCCGGAAACGCCCTCCAGCTTATTCATCAGCGTGTCGTTTAAAAAGCTGGTCAGTCCGGCGGTATCCGCGCCGTCCAGATCGACAGCGGCCACCATAATCGGCAGGATATTGGGATTGATTTTCATCAGGTAGGGGGTTCCTACCAATTCGGGCCAAGCGCCCTCGATTAAGGAGATTTTTTCCCGAATATCCACCGAAACAGCGTCCATGTTGGCATTGTCGTTAAATTCCAGAAAAATCAGCGAATAGCTTTCGCTGGAGCTAGAGGTGACGGTGTTGATGTTTTCCAGCGTGGACATAGACTGTTCCAGCGGCTTGGTAACGGCGGCTTCCACCTCCTCGGGGGAGGCGCCTGGGTATGTAGTCATCAGAATCGCCATAGGAAAGTCCATATTGGGCAAAAGGTCAGGAGTCATGCTGGTAAAAGAGACAAAACCTAAAATCAGCACCAGCACAACCGCCACCAGAACGGTCAAAGGCTTTTTCACACTGAATTTGGCGAACATCTGTATTCCTCCTATTTTGGCGCCATCCCGCGGCGGAGGATAGCGATTTTATTTTGTAAGCCTGCGGAAATTTCTTCTTTTCGATTCGGGTCGGCTAAAAATTCCGCTACCGCCCATTTCAGCTGACTGGCCAGAATGTCGATACAGCTGTAAAAATCCTCCGGCTGCCGCAAATCCAGACAAGAAAGATCCACGTATTCGAAAAGCGCATTCTTTTTGTCTTTTGGAGAAAGGGAAAAAGGAAGATAGGAAATGCGTTCGTCCTTGATTTTCATACCGGCCAGCAGGTTCTGGCACAGCAGGCGCAGATCCGTATGGGCAAAGGCGCGGCAGAACATGTCAAAAATATCCTGTGTCACCGCGAAGGGATCCCCGTGGTTTCGGTGAAGGCTTTCCTTCGTTATATCCTGCACCCGTTTTTGAAAGTCTCTTAAAATGGTCTGCATTAAATCGCTTTTGTCCATAAAATACTGATAAAAACTTCCTCGGGAAATGCCTGCATTTTGAATAATCTTATTAATGGATATTTCCTCATAGGGAACGCGAAGAAGCTCCCCGTGAATGGCGTCAATCAATTTCTGCCGTTTTTTTGGCGGAAGATGATAAAAAGTACCGGTGGGCATGGACTTCTCCTTTCAACTGTGACAGGGTGTCATATAACCAGCTTTAAGCATATTCCAAGGAGGGATTCAAGTCAATGAACATTTTGTAAATAGAAAAAGAAAGATTGGAAAACAAAAAGCGCCTGCCAGTCCCGTCGAGATGCCGGAAAATCGAATGCATTTTTGCAGATTTTACACAGGTCTAACAATTTTGTGAACTCTTTTTTTAAGCGGCCGAAATCCATTGCATTTTGGGAGAAAAAAGTCTAGCATAAAGTATGCCTAAACCTATGGAGGAGGTCTTTTCGTGAAACGATGCATCGTTTTCTTTTTTCTTATGGCGCTGATGCTTTCCTTCGCCGGATGTGGACAGCCCCGTTCCGCAAGTGTGCCGGAGATAAGCCTTCCGCCGGCCTCCCTGTCTGTCTGGGAAAGAACAGACGCGTCGGCAGAAGGCCTTGAAAGCGGCTTTGAGGGCTTGGGAGATCCTGCGGTCCAATCTGCAAGCGAATTGATCGGGACGGCCTTAGAAATTTACAGCTGGTTTGCCAAGGGCGGTTTGCCTCTGGCGCAGAGAACGCGAATCCTGGTGAATCCGCAGACCGGTGAGGAAGAGATCTATCAGTTGGTGGATAGCCCCTATTTTTCCAACAGGGAGCAGCTGGAAAAATATTTGAACAATTTTTTCTCCGAGGAAATTGTACAATCGCTGCTGGAGCGGTATCCGGTTTGCAGGGATATTGAAGGGGAGCTGTATATGCTGGTAGCCGATGAAGATCAGGCGGTTTTTTTAAAGGATGTAGCATTTTCCATTGAGGAGGAGACTGAGTCCTTTATACGTTTGTCCGCTGTGGTTTCAGACGAGGAGGATCCGAAAAAAACACAGCGCTACGAATTCGTTTGCCAACAAATCGAGGGGAAATGGATTTTTACCACCTTTGCATATGATTGGCAATGAGAAAGGATTGCTCTTGCGGCGTACTCATGTTATAATCTTGATCGGATGTATACATTGCTTCCGGCAGGAAGAGCCGGTTAAAATTCTTTTGGGGAGAGTGAGGATAAAACTGTTATGGTAAAGGTGGTAAAAAAGGAAAAACTCAATCAAACGGTTGGCAGGATGGTGCTGGATTCGCCGTTGATTGCAAAAAAGGCCCAGCCGGGCCAGTTTGTTATTGTGCGGGCGAAAAAGGACAGTGAGCGGATTCCGCTGACCATTGCAGATTACGACCGGACGGAAGGGACAATTACCATCATCTATCAGATTGTTGGGGCCGGTACAATGGAGCTGGACACGGTCAGGGAAGGGGAATACTTAGAGGATCTGGTCGGCCCCTTAGGGAAGGCCAGCGAGACCGATGGAATCAAAAAAGCGGCGGTCATCGGCGGAGGGGTGGGCTGTGCCATCGCTTTTCCTCTGGCGAAAAAGCTGCACGACCAGGGTGCGCAGGTTCACGGAGTCATCGGCTTTCGAAACCGGGATCTGGTGATTTTGGAAGAAGAATTTGCCGCGGCAAGCGACCGGCTTCGGGTGATGACCGATGACGGCAGCTACGGGGAAAAGGGATTGGTCACCCAGGCCCTGGAGGAACTGATCAAGGATGGAAACGAATACGACGAGGTAATTGCCATCGGGCCGCTGCCGATGATGAAATACGTCTGCCTTCTGACCAAAAAGTATGGGATAAAAACGGTGGTGAGCATGAACCCCATTATGATCGACGGTACGGGAATGTGCGGCGGCTGCCGTTTGACGGTGGGCGGACAGACAAAGTTTGCCTGCGTGGACGGTCCGGATTTTGACGGGCACCAGGTGGATTTTGACGAGGCGATGCACCGCGGTTCCATGTATAAAGAGTTTGAGGCGCACGCAAGGGACGAAGCGTGCCGCCTGTTCCAAAAGGAGGTGCGGTAAAATGGCGAATATGGACCCGAAAAAAAGCCCAATGCCAGTCCAGGACCCTTACGCGAGAATCTGCAATTTCGACGAGGTGGCGTTGGGATACACCTATGAAACGGCGGTACAGGAGGCAAAGCGCTGCTTAAACTGCAAAAATCAGCCCTGTGTAAGCGGCTGCCCAGTGGAAATTGATATCCCGGCGTTTTTGGCAAAGGTCGCCGAAGAAAAGCTGGAGGAGGCTTATGCGATCTTAAGCCGTTCTACCAGTCTGCCGGCGGTCTGCGGCCGGGTCTGCCCGCAGGAAAGCCAGTGCGAGGGGAAATGCGTACGGGGCATTAAGGGCGAGCCGGTGGGAATCGGTCGTTTGGAGCGTTTTGTGGCCGACTGGCATCGGGAACACGGAGAAGACAAAGCGCCCAGGCCCAAAGAAAACGGACATAGGGTAGCAGTTGTCGGCGCCGGCCCATCGGGCCTGACGGCGGCGGGAGACCTGGCAAAGCTGGGATATCAGGTGACAGTTTTCGAGGCGCTGCATCTGGCCGGCGGCGTTTTGGTATACGGCATCCCGGAATTTCGGCTGCCCAAGGAGATTGTTCAGCATGAGATCGACAGCCTGAAAAAATTAGGGGTGGAAATTCAGACCGATATGGTCATTGGAAAGGTGCTGACCGTTGACGAGCTGTTCGAGATGGGGTATGAGGCGGTGTTTATCGGCTCCGGCGCGGGTCTGCCCCGGTTTATGAATATTCCGGGAGAAAGCTTAAACGGCGTGTACTCGGCCAACGAGTTTTTAACCCGGATCAATTTGATGAAGGCTTTCCAGCCGGACAGCAAAACACCGGTGCAGCGGGCAAAAGCGGTGGCGGTGGTCGGCGGCGGAAATGTTGCCATGGACGCGGCCAGATGCGCAAAACGCATGGGCGCGGAAAAGGTATACATCGTGTATCGCCGTGGCATGGCGGAGCTGCCGGCTAGACAAGAAGAGGTGGAGCACGCCGAGGAGGAGCAGATCATCTTTAAAACCCTCTGCAATCCGGTAGAGATATTCGACGACGGAAGCGGCCGGGTCGGTGGGATCCGCTGTGTGGAGATGGAGCTGGGCGAGCCGGACGAAAGCGGCCGCCGCCGTCCCATTGAGAAAAAGGGCAGTGAGTTCGATCTGGCGGTAGACAGCGTCATTATGGCCATCGGAACCAGCCCGAACCCGCTGATTCGTTCGACGACGCCGGGTCTGGAGGCAAACCGCCATGGCTGCCTGATCACCCGGGACGAAAGCGGGCAGACCAGCCGGGAAAACGTCTGGGCCGGCGGTGATGCGGTGACCGGGGCGGCTACGGTCATTCTGGCCATGGGCGCCGGAAAACAGGCGGCGCGGGCGATTGATAGGGCGATTCAAAAGCAATAAGCAAAATCGTAAAGGCTCAATTAAAAAGGCCCATGGACCTACGTCCATGGGTCTTTACCATGCGGGCTTATCGGATTTTATCCGTCATTGGGCAGCGGAAGATAGCCGGCCTTTTTTAAAAAATCCACCGATTCTTCTACATATTCTGTACTGCATTCAATGGCCCAAATCGCGTTGGGACAGATGGTTTGCGCAAGGGAAAGAACGCTTTTAATGGGGATCGTCCCGTCAGCAAGCCCCAGATGCTCATCGCTGTTATAGCCTTTGACAGGCTGCTTGCCGTGATTGTTATGCAGATGAAAATAGTGGATGCGCTCACCTAAAGCGCAGATCCAGTTCTGTACAGAAGTAGCGGAATTGGCATGGGCGTGTCCAATGTCCAGACAGGCTTTTAGCCTGGGATCGCCCACCGCGTCGATTTCCATTTGGATGATTTCGCCATCCTCCTCAAATTGGTTTTCAATGCAGACGGTTATAGTGTTGTCTTTATCCTGGAAAAAGGCCTGCCAAAAATCTACCGCCCTTTGAACCCATCCGGCAGGGAAGGAGGTTCCGGGAATGTACCCATTGTGGACGATCAGCTCGGTACAGCCAAGCAGCTTCGCCAACCGGTATGCGTACTGAAACATCTCCATGGTTTCCCGGCGGATTCCGCGCATTTTTGTCCCTAGGTTCAGGTCCCAGAAGGGGGCGTGCAGAGATTTTTGACCGGGAATATCCATAAGCAGCTTTTGATATCGCTGCACAAGCCGGTCCGGATTTTCCAGATAGGGGTCGTGAAAAGCCTGTATTTCCATTCCCAGATGGTTTTCGACGCATAGCTTTGCGGCCGATTCCAATTGGGAATCATCGCATAAGCGGATATCGCGCATATTCCATCCTTCTTTCGCTAAACGGTTTTGCCCCAAATAAAAAACATGGGGATAAAGCATCATCCTCATATGTGTGTATAGTAAACAGGATGGATATCGGCATCAATTGCGCCCTTAAAGCCCAAATGCAAACCAGCGCAGCGTTTGCATTTGGGAAAGGAGGAGTAGCAGAATGAGCGCGCTCTGACTTTAAAAAAAAATCGGAGCAAGCGACATATCGCTTGCTCCGACGTGGTGCCGCTGACCGGGATCGAACCGGTACGGTTTATTCAACCGAGGGATTTTAAGTCCCTTGCGTCTGCCAATTCCGCCACAGCGGCACAGGCGGAAAATCCTTTTCTATTTTAGTATATAACACCTGAATTGTCAAGGCACAGGAGAAAACATCCCTTTTTTTCGCACCGAAAAGCGCTTATAGTATTTCCCCATCGCCAAATCGGCGGAAGGATAGGGAACCGAGACAGCCCGCTGCTCGATCAATTGGAGTTTGTTATGGAGCCTTTTGAAAATGCTGATATGACAGTATACCGATGGGAAGAAAATACACGCACCAACCTAATAAGGCAATTGTTCCTGCGTTTTTGGCTTCTCCATTTGCCATGCCTGTAAATATCCCTGTCATCGGCAGAATAAAACAGCTGATGAAGAAAATACCGTGTATCATCATCAAACGTTTCATCCACTTGTCCGCCTTGGAATTCGAATCGATAGAAAGACCGATGAAAAAAGTGGAGAGAGCCAACATTCCGTAACCGAGCAAATCATAATAGAACAGCAGACCGCCACGCTGGTAATCTAATATCCGAGCGGCCTGCTCATTTAAATTTTCCAATCGGACGCTCGTTGTCTGTGCAAAATATACAAAAAGGATTAAAACCGCATAGACAACAGCCATAGCGACCCCGATATTGGCAGAAACCCGTCGATTTTCACAGCTTTCATATTGAAATCCCACTGCCGTCATAATATATCCCAAAGAGAGAAGCATACACACAAAGTATGAACCGAACGGAAAATCAACGATCATGCATACGGCAAAAAGAATGACCGTAATGGTGACAATCGCTGCACCAATTTTGGGAATGGTTCTATTCATCATTTCCTCCATAAACTCTCGATTTGTTGAATCGATTATATCACGAACGGCTTTTCCTTTCAAGAAGGCGCCGGCGGCCAGAAAGGGAGGAAAAACGGGCTATTTTTCATAAAAAACCAGGGTTAACCGGTCGTTGACCTTTTCTAAAGCGCCGGTAGCGCGGTATCCCATTTTTTCGTACAGGTAACAGTTTTTTTCTTCCTGCAAAAGGGTGGATAAAAACCAATCCTTTTCGCCATGCAGCTTTTCGCAAAGGCGGATGGCCTGCTGGGCAAACCCCAGGTTCTCATAATCCGGAAGGATAAACAAAGGGGCAATCCGCTTTTTTTGTCCGGGCGTTTTGGGATCAACCACACGGATAGCGCCGGCTTTTTCGCCATTTTCCAGACAGATAAAATAGTAGTGGGTGCTTTCCTGCTCCAGGCGCGCTCGGATTTTTTCTACCGGCTCGCTTCCGGGATTGGTCGCAAAATCCTGATACCGATCCAGCAGCTTTCGAAAGGCCTTGATCTGCATGCGCCAAATTGCTTTTGCATCCTTTAATCCGGCGCGCTCCAGATGGATTTCCATAGCGGCTTGCCTCCTTGTCGTTTGGATTTATCCCACGATTTCCTTTCGCTGGCGTCCTTCCCTTAACAAAAGGCGCATGGTCTCCCGGTCGTTTTGACGAAGGGCCTCGGCGTATTCCTCCAGCCGCTGAATCAGCCCCTCGATTTCGGTCAGAAGTGCCGGACGGTTGTCAAAGAAAAGCTCGGTCCACATGTTTTCGTTAAGGCGGGCAACCCGGGTCATGTCCTTAAAGCTGCCGGCTGAAAAGCCCGCGTGATCCAGCGCCGCCGGGCTTTTTACATAGGCGCTGGACAAAACGTGAGCCAGCTGGGAGGTCAGGGCGATCATCCGGTCATGCTCCTGGGGAGTGGACAGCTGGATTCGGCCAAAGCCCAGTTCCCGGCAAAAGGCGGATAAAAACGCCACCGCTGCCGGATCGGTTTTTTCCGGCGGCGTCAGCACCATAGACGCGCCGCAAAAAAGATCGGCTCTGGAATGGGAAAAGCCGGAACGCTCCATTCCCGCCATGGGATGTCCGCCGATAAAGGTAAAGCCCTGTTCCGCGGCGGCGGCCTGGCAGGAGGGGCAGACCACCTCCTTTACGCCGCAGCAGTCGGCGACGATCGTGGAAGCGCCGAAATCGGCTTTGTGGGCGAGAATATAGTCCACCGCCGCCTGCGGATACAGCGCGACCAGCACGATCCGGCAATCCTTCAGCGCCGGAGAGTCCAGCACGCCGTCGATAGCGCCGCAGGCCAGCGCGTCCTGCATTACACCGTCGTCCTGGTCAAAGCCCAGAACCATATGGCCCGTCCGTTCCTTGACCGCCTTGGCCAGCGAGCCGCCGATCAGCCCCAGACCGGCAATTCCGATTTGCATGGACCTTTCCTCCTTTCCGGCTACCGGCAGGCGAAGGGAAGCACCGCCTGTACCGCCTGCATGGTGTCGTCAAACTGGGCGGGGGTTAACGATTGCTGCCCGTCGCACAGGGCGTTGGCGGGGTCGTTGTGCACCTCGATCATCAGCCCGTCCGCGCCGGCTGCCGCAGCAGCCACTGCCATGGGCTTGACCATCGAAGCGTACCCGGTGGCGTGGCTGGGGTCGATGACAATCGGCAGGTGGGTCATGGCCCGCAGCGCCGGAATGGCGGAAAGATCCAGGGTGTTGCGGGTGGCGGTTTCAAAAGTGCGGATTCCCCGCTCACAGAGAATTACCTGCTGGTTGCCGCCGGCCATAATGTACTCGGCGCTCATCAAAAGCTCCTGCAGGGTGCTGGAAAGGCCGCGCTTCAATAAAATCGGCTTGTGCAGGCGCCCTAATTCTTTGAGCATTTCAAAATTCTGCATGTTCCGCGCACCCACCTGGATGACATCCACCTCATCAAAAAGGTACAGCTGGGACAGGTCCATGATTTCAGTGACAATCGGCAGGCCGGTTTCTTTTTTAGCCTCCAGCAAAAGCTTGATGCCGTCGCCCCGAAGGCCCTGGAAGGCGTATGGGGAGGTGCGAGGCTTAAACGCGCCGCCCCGTAGCATCGCCGCGCCGGATTTTTTGACGTCCGCCGCCACCGAGCAAAGCTGTTCGCGGGATTCTACCGAGCAGGGCCCGGCGATTACCGCGAAGTTTCCGCCGCCGATTTTTGCGCCGCCTACCTCCATGACCGTGTCCTCCGGATGGAATTTTCGGTTGGCGTTTTTGTAGGGCTCCTGAATCCTTTTCACGGTTTCGATAATATCCATCGCACTGAGCATGTCGATGTCTACAGCGGAGGTGTCGCCTACCAGTCCAAGAAGCATAGAGTGTTGGCCCTGAGATTGGTGGATATCAAGGCCCATGCCGCGCAGACGCTTCATCAGCTCCTCTAGTTTTTTTCCATCGGGGTTTTGTTTGAGTACGATTACCATAATGCTTCTCCTCATTTCTGATTTTCTGCAAACAAAAGGTCCCGCAGCTGCTTTTGCCGCGGGACCGTGTTTTGCGTTTTTCCAAAAAGCGCTACAGCGGGTTTCGTTTGGCAGCAACAGCAAATAAGACCTTGTCGTACGAATACGCAAAGCCGTAATAATAATATGCCGCTGTCACAAGAAAACGAGCCATAACTATTTTTCCTTTCTGGATTTGTTCAAAGTATAGCACAGGAAAGCGCAAAAGTAAAGAAAAATTTTTCTGCTTTAAAGTGAATTCGTAAAAATGCTTTTTCTTCCATCTTTTTTTTCGAGGCTTTTTGTGCTACAATTATTTTTATAACTGTTGGATAGAAGAGGGAAACATATGGAGTTTTCAGTCTGTTCGAATCCCAAAAAGTATTTGGATTTATTGCTGTCGGCGGATCCCTACGAGCCGATGATCGACCGGTACCTGCCCCAAAGCACGGTGCTTACCGCTCACGACGGGGGAAGGGCTTTGGGGATTGTGGCCTACTGCCCGGTGGAGGAAAATACATGGGAAATAAAGAATCTCGCGGTGGAGTCGGACTGGCAGGGCAAAGGGATTGGCAAGGCGCTGGTCGGCGAAGTGAAAAAGCGCCTGCCCCAGGGAGCGGTTTTACTGGTGGGTACTGCAGATACCTCCACCGGAAACCTGACCTTTTACGAGAAATGCGGCTTTGCCTACGATCACAAAATCCCGCGTTTTTTTACGGATTTTTATCCGGATCCGATTTGGGAGGGTGACGAGCAGTGTGTGGATATGGTGGTCCTGCGCCAGAAAATCGGCGGATGAACTGAAAAAGGAGAATTTTATGAAAACGAATTTTCATACCCATACATTTCGCTGCAACCATGCGTCCGGTCGGGACGAGGAATATGTTTTAAGCGCCATTGCCGGGCATTATCAGATTTTGGGCTTTGCAGATCATTGCCCCTGGCCGTTTTCCGGCCATTACCGCTCCCATATGCGGATGGACCCGCAGGGAGGCTTACAGGACTATTTAAAGAGCATCCGGGCTTTACGGGAGCAATATAAAGGCCAGATCGAGGTCCGCGTTGGGTTGGAATGCGAATATTTTCCCCCTTATATGGACTGGCTGCGCCAGATGGCCCAGAAGGAAAAGCTGGACTATCTGATCTTGGGCAATCATTTTGAATACAGCGAGGAAAAAGGCGTTTATTTTGGCCGGGCTGTAGTGGATGAAACAATGCTCAACCGGTATGTGGACAGCGCGTTGGAAGGAATGTCCACCGAATTATATGCGTATCTGGCGCATCCGGATCTGTTTATGCGGGGGTATCCTGCGTTTGACCGCTGCTGCGAAAGGGCAAGCGTCCGTTTGTGCCGCGCTGCTAAGGAGCGGGGCTTTGCGCTGGAGTATAATCTGTGCGGCGCACTGGATAACCGGCGTACCGGGGAGGAGCATTATCCTCATCATCAGTTTTGGCAGATTGCTGCGGCACAAGGCTGCGACGTGATCATCGGCGTGGACGCCCATTCGCCCGGCGCACTGGAGGACGACAGCCTGCGTGAAGAGGGGATCCGTCTGTTAGAAGGCTATGGCGCCCATTTGGTCGACCGGATTCCCTATCTTCACTCCGGCCGGTAGGAAAGGAGAACGGATGGAAAAGAGCAAATTGGAAAGGATTGGGCAGCTGTCCCGCAAGCAGAGGTCGGTTGGCTTAACCCAAGAAGAAACGAAGGAGCAGGCGACGCTGCGGCAGGAGTATTTGGCGGCGATCCGACAGGATTTGACCGGCACGTTAAACAACACCTATATTGTGGACCAAAACGGCAACAAGAGAAAAATCCAGCGCCGGGACTGATGGCTGTTCCGGCTCGTTTTATTGACAAGAGATTATCAATGATGCTACAATAAAAAGAATGGAATATAACTGTCTAGGAGGAAACGGGTATGGACGAAAAGCGGGTTTCTGCGTCGGTCGTCCGGCGGATGCCGCGTTATTATCGCTTTTTGGGGATGCTTGCGGAAAATGGCGTTCAGAGAATCTCATCCGGCGAACTTTCGGCAAAAATGGGGCTGACAGCGTCCCAGATCCGGCAGGATTTAAACTGCTTCGGCGGTTTTGGGCAGCAGGGATACGGCTATAATGTGACGGCTCTGCGGGAAGAAATCGGGAAGATTTTGGGGCTGAGTCTGCAAAAAAAGACGATTTTAATCGGTGCCGGCAACCTGGGGCGCGCCATTTTGTCCCATATGGACTTTTTGGAAAAGGGCTTTTCGATTGTTGGAATTTTTGACCAGAACGAAAGCTTTACAGGGGAGGAGCTGGCGGGGCTTCCAATCCGGCACACAGATCAGCTGGAGGAATTTTGCCGAAGGGAGGCTCCCGCTGTTGCCATTTTATGTGTTCCTAAAATGGCCTCGCAGGATCTGGTCCGCCGATTGACGAGACTTGGGGTAAAGGGGTTCTGGAATTTCAGCCATTACGATATCAGCGTATACTATCCGGATGTGGCGGTGGAAAACGTCCATTTGGGCGACAGCTTGATGACCCTGTGCTATGAGATGCAGGCGCTGAAGAACCGGGAAAAAGAATAGTCTCTGCGCCCGGTCTTCATCCGGACTTTTTGTACAAGGGGGAAGGTACTTGTATCGGGTCAGTGAGAAGAAAGATGCTGACGCTTTGTACCAGCTTATTTGTGAGCTGGAAGAAAAGCAGCTAGACCGGGCCGGCTTTTATGAAACCTATCGGCTTCAGTTGAAAAATCCGTGCTATCGGTGCTGGGTATGGGAAGAAAACGGATGGATCGCCGGGATGCTGAACCTGCGGTTGGAGCGGCAGCTGCACCATGAAAATCCGGCGGCAGAAATTTTGGAATTTGCCGTTTTAAAGGGTCATCAAGGCCGTGGAATTGGCCGCTCCTTGTTTTCTCAGGCTCTGGCTTGGGCGAACGAGAGCGGGTGTGAGCTTATAGAGGCCGCCTGCAGCCAAAAACGGACGGATGCCCATGGCTTTTATCGGGCATTGGGGATGGAGCAAAGCCATTACCGTTTTTTGTTGACGTTGCCCCCCCCAGGCATAAAGGCTGATTTTAGATAAGGAGTGTTTTTATGTGGAGTGAAACCGCCGGCTTTCCCAAGAAAAAGGACCAGCTGTATCCGCTGCTGATTTCCCAGCTGTCCGCGCTTGTGGAAGGGATCCCGCATCCCATCGCCAATCTGGCCAATGCCAGCGCTTTGTTAAAAGAGGCGCTGGAGGATGTGAATTGGGCGGGGTTTTATCTGCTTCAGGGGGAAAAGCTTGTGCTGGGGCCCTTTCAGGGCCGCCCGGCCTGCATAGAAATTCAGGTGGGCAAAGGGGTTTGCGGCTCTGCTGTGGCACAGAACCAGCCTCTGCTGGTGGAAGACGTCCACCAGTTTGCAGGGCATATTGCCTGCGACAGCGCCTCCCGTTCGGAGATTGTGCTGCCGTTTTATAAAAACGGCGCCATCGCTGGAGTGCTGGATATTGACAGCCCTCTCCCGGCCCGGTTCGACGAGGAGGATCTGGCGGGACTGGAGCAGTTTGTCCGGGTGCTGGAGCGGGCGCTTTAGCCGGATTGGAATTTGTGAAAAAAGGTCCTTTCGATAAAGCGTATTTTAAGTAAACGAATGGCGGCAGGGAAACAACCTTCTTTTGGAAGGAATGTTTTATGATAAACAGATCAGCAAACCGGAAACAGGGGGTGGAAGGCTATGAAAAGATATGAGTACAAATTTGTGGAAGTTTCTGCAAAGAATGGGTTAAAAGCGAAACCAGGCGAAACCTTTGAAGAATGTAAAACAGTCATTGCTTCTGAAGCCGAAAATGGTTGGCGCCTAAAGCAGGTGGTAACGCCATTTCATGAAAAAATGGGGGTTTATAGCGCAACGGGATATCAGATCATCTTTGAGAAGGAAATTTGACAGTCTCCCGTTTGTGATTCTCCTTCATAGAAACGTTTCTTAAAAGCGTCTAAAAGATTACACGGATTGACAAAAGGCAGGATAGACTCAAGCGGTCCATCCTGCCTTTTTACTCTTTGTTTGGTTTTTCTTTCCCCAAAAACTTTTAGTCGTTGGCGCGGGAGGCGATTTCGCCTTTAACCTTGGCGATCAAATCCTCCAACGGCATGGCGCCCAAATCCACGCCTTTGCGGCTGCGGACCGAAACGGTGCCGTTTTCCAGCTCCTTGTCGCCGATGACCAGCATATACGGAATTTTTTGCAGCTGCGCCTCGCGGATTTTATAGCCGATTTTTTCGCTGCGCCCATCCAGTTCGGCCCGGATGCCCGCCTGAGACAGCTTCTCTTTGATTTGGGATGCCGCCTCGTGCTGCCGGTCGGTAATCGGCAGGACCGAAACCTGCACAGGGCTGAGCCAAACGGGGAACGCACCGGCAAAATGCTCGGTCAGAATACCGATAAACCGCTCGATACTGCCGAATACCACTCGATGAATCA
Organism: uncultured Oscillospiraceae bacterium; assembly: GCA_910583935.1. Taxonomy (GTDB): domain Bacteria; phylum Bacillota; class Clostridia; order Oscillospirales; family Ruminococcaceae; genus UBA3818. Next base: position 19,781 of record CAJTZM010000011.1, on the reverse strand, counting down.
TAACTGGGCGGTGCTTTTCTCCATCCGCGCCGGTGTATTCCAGCTCAAACCGTTCCGGCATCTGCATATCCAGCTGAATGGTGCCGCACTGCCAGGTGCGTCCCAGGCAGTCCTCCAGGTGGAAGTCAATTTTCGGGCCATAGAACGCGCCGTCCCCTTCGTTGACCACATATTCCTTGCCCAGCTCCTGCAAAGCGGCAACCAGCGCGTTGGTCGCGGTCTCCCAATCCTCGTCGCTGCCGATGTGATCCTCCGGCATGGTGGACAGCTCCACATGATACTTGAAACCGAACATGGTGTAAACGCTGTCGATGAGCCTGGCGACGCCGACAATTTCATCTTTAATCTGCTCCTTGGTCATAAAGATGTGGGCGTCGTCCTGGGTGAAGCAGCGCACCCGCATCAGGCCGTGCAGCGCACCGGATAATTCATGCCGGTGCACCAGTCCCAGCTCGCCGACCCGCAAAGGCAGGCTGCGGTAAGAATGAGGCTCGGTTTTGTAAACCAGCATTCCACCAGGGCAGTTCATAGGCTTGAGGGCAAAATCGGTGTCGTCGATCACCGTTGTGTACATATTGTCTTTGTAATGCTCCCAGTGACCGCTGCGGTGCCAGAGATCCTGGTTGAGCATAATCGGTGTCGAAATCTCCTGATAACCCGCCTTAGTATGGATTTCCCGCCAGTAATCGATCAAAGTATTTTTTAAAATCATGCCTTTGGGCAGGAAGAAGGGGAATCCGGGCCCCTCGTCCAGAATGGTAAACAGACCCAGCTCCTTGCCCAGCTTACGGTGATCGCGGCGCTTGGCCTCTTCAATGGCGGCAAGGTGGGCTTCCAGCATAGAGGCTTTGGGGAATGCAGTGCCGTATACGCGGCAGAGCATCTGCTTGCTGGAATCGCCCCGCCAGTAGGCGCCGGTGGTCGAGGTCAGCTTAAACGCCTTGATGCGGGAGGTGTCCGGCAGATGGGGGCCGGCGCACAGATCGGTAAAATCGCCCTGCTTAAAAAAGCTGATGGCTTCTCCCTTGCCGGAATGCTCCTGGATCAGCTCAACCTTATACGGATCGTCCTTCATCAATTCCAGCGCCTGATCCGCCGGCAGCTCAAATCGCTCCAGCGCAATGCCTTCCTTGACAATTTTTTTCATTTCCGCCTCGATTTTTTCCAGATCCTCGGGCGTAAAAGGCTTTTCCGTATCAAAATCATAGTAAAAGCCGTCCTTAATCGCCGGACCAATGGCGCATTTTACATCCGGAAACAGACGCAGCACCGCCTGGGCCATCACGTGAGAGGCGGTGTGCCAGAAGGCGCGCTTGCCCTCATCGTCGTCAAAGCTTAAAAATTCCACCTGCGCGTTTTTTTCAATAGGGGTGCGAAGGTCGCGGACGACACCGTCGATTTTTGCGACGCAGACAGTTTTGTACAGCCCTTCGCCAATAGATTTGGCAATCTGCATGGGGGAGACCGGCGCTTCAAATTCCCTTGTGGCGCCGTCCCGCAGTGTAATTTGAATCAATTTCCTTCATCCTCTCGTTTCTTTTTGCGACTTAAACGTTCCGGCAGTTTTTGTAAGACCTTAATCGGCAACAAAAAAGCTTCACCCCTAATAATCTTAGGGGTGAAGCGATCCATCAGCTCCACGGTTCCACCCTGCTTGCGGGAAATCCGCCACTCATTTGGAAAAGGGGTTAACGCACCTGACGCGGCGGGTTTTGCCCGCACTCAAGAGGCGGTACCATCTGAACCTTGCTGCGGCCGCCTTTCAGCACTAAGGGCGGCCTCTCTGGGAAGCGCTGGTTCAAGGCTTCTCTTTCAACGCATTCATCGTATTGCTAATAAATATAGCACTGGACAGAGCGCTTGTCAACACAAAAAAACGAAGAAAAACAGGTGATCCCGCAGGTCTTTCAGGGATAAATTCACCTTGCCGCGGATAAATTTCTTGACAGAAGCGCGGCAAGGCCTTAAAATATGAATGATATGCAACCATATTGAAAATGTCATTCATTTCGATATTGCTATTACAAAATAACATAAGAAGGAGGTTAAAGCAGCTGTAATGGATCAATTAACGATAATTGCCTGTATCGTTACAGGCGTGATTGCTTTTCTCGCCGGCGGCGTTCTATGCTTTTTTATTGGCGTACGGTACCGGCGTAAAGTAGCGGAGGCCGAGATGGGTTCTGCAGAAGAAGAGGCGAAGCGCATTTTAAGTGATGCGATTAAATCCGCCGAAAGCCGAAAGAAAGAAGCGCTGGTTGAAGCGAAGGACGAGATCTATAAAATGCGCACCGAAGCGGAAAAGGACGTGAAGGAACGGCGTTCGGAGGTGACCCGCCAGGAGCGCAGGCTGGTTCAGAAGGAAGAGTCTCTAGACCGCAAGCTGGAAAACCTGGAGAAAAAGGACGATGTCCTGCAAAACAAAATCAAAGAGGCGGAAAGCAAGCTGGCGGAGGCGGAGGAAATTAAAAAACGGCAGTTTGAGATGCTGGAACGAATTTCCGGTCTGACCATCGAGCAGGCAAAGGAATATTTGCTGCGGAATTTGGAGGACGAATTAACCCACGAAAAGGCGCTGATGGTTTCGCAGTTTGAACAGCAGATCAAGGAGGAGTCGGACGCAAAGGCCAGGGAAATTATCTCTACGGCGATTCAGCGCTGCGCTGCCGACCATGTGGCGGAGGCCACCGTGTCGGTGGTGCCGCTGCCAAATGACGAAATGAAGGGCCGGATTATTGGACGGGAGGGGCGCAATATCCGCACCCTTGAGACCATGACCGGGGTAGACCTGATTATTGATGATACGCCCGAGGCGATTACGCTGTCTTCTTACGATCCCGTCCGCCGGGAGATCGCCCGTATTTCTTTGGAGCGGCTGATTCAGGACGGACGCATCCATCCTGCCCGCATTGAGGAAACGGTGGAAAAGGCCCGCAGAGAGGTGGAGGCCAAGATTAAGCAGGACGGCGAACGGGCGGTGCTGGAAACCGGTATCCACTCGATTCACCCGGAGCTGGTCAAGCTGCTGGGCCGGCTTCGTTACCGCACCAGCTATGGGCAGAATGTTTTGAACCATTCGCTGGAGGTTTCTCATATCGCCGGTATGATGGCGGCGGAGCTTGGCGCAGATGTGACCGGCGCCAAGCGCGCAGGTCTACTACATGATATCGGCAAGGCGCTGACCCATGAGATCGAAGGGTCCCATGTCAATATCGGCGTGGACGTGGCGAAAAAGTATAAGGAAAATCAGAATATTCTGCACGCGATTGAGGCACATCACAACGATGTGGAACCGCGGACGATTGTGGCCTGTCTTGTGCAGGCGGCGGACGCGATTTCTGCGGCCCGACCTGGCGCCCGGCGCGAAAATGTGGAAAATTATATTAAGCGCCTGCAAAAATTAGAAGAAATTGCCAATTCTTTTGACGGAGTGGAAAAATGCTACGCCATCCAGGCGGGACGGGAGATCCGCATTCTGGTTAAGCCAGAAGTAGTAAAGGATGACCAGACGGTTCTGGTGGCGAGGGAGATCGCCAAAAAGATCGAGGCGGAGCTGGATTATCCCGGCCAGGTCAAGGTCCATGTGGTGCGGGAGAGCCGCGCTATTGAATACGCGAAATAATTTGCCGGATAAGGTGCTTTAGAGCCTGCCTAAGGCAGGCTCTTTGCTTGCCCGGACAGGCTGGGATAATGCAAAAAAGGGGTGTCGAAATGCGGGTTTTGGCGGTTGGTGATGTGGTCGGCCAGTCCGGCTGCAGCTTTCTGCGGCAAAAAATGCCGGAGCTGAAAGAAAAGTACCATCCGGATTTTATTCTGGTCAACGGCGAAAATTCCGCAGAGGGAAATGGCATTCTTCCCGCATCTGCCAAACAGATTTTTGATTGTGGCGCAGATGTGATCACCACCGGCAATCATGGCCTGCGGCGCAGGGAGATCAATGGGCTGATGGACGAACAGATCGGGCTGATTCGCCCGGCCAATTACCATCCGGACGCACATGGCGCTGGGATTTATTTATACGACGCGCTTTCTTACCAAATTGCTGTTGTCAACCTGCAGGGAAGCGTTTTTATGGATACCTATGAAAATCCTTTTGGCTGTATGGAGCGGCTTTTGCCGCAGATACAAGCGCAGATCATTCTGGTGGATTTTCATGCCGAAGCTACCAGTGAAAAGCTGGGAATGGGGTACTTTTTGGATGGAAAGGTGTCCTTACTGTTCGGTACGCATACCCATGTACAGACGGCGGACGAAAAGATTCTGCCCGGCGGCACAGGCTATATAACGGATATTGGAATGTGCGGTCCTGCCCGCTCTGTGCTGGGGGTGGCGCCGGAGCTGGCGCTGCGACGGATGCGCACCCATCTGCCGACCCGATTCGAAAACGCTTCTGGACCCTGTGCCTTGGGCGGGATCGTGGCCGATATTGATTTAAAAACAAAAAAAACGACGTCGATCCAGCGAATTTTGGTTGTTTAATCTCATAGCGACAGAACTTGCGTATTTGGCTTGATTTTTTTGCCGTATTGTTATAAAATAGGCGCAGACGAATCGCCAAACCCATCAGGAGGTTTCATCATGGAAGTATTAAAAGTTTCCGCAAAGTCGGTCCCCAATTCGGTGGCCGGGGCGATTGCCGGTGTTGTACGGGAATCTGGTTCCGTAGAGGTACAGGCGATCGGCGCAGGTGCTACAAATCAGGCGGTCAAAGCGATTGCGATTGCCAGAGGGTATTTGGCGCCGGCGGGAATGGATTTGGTTTGTGTTCCAACCTTTGGAAATATTGTGATTAATAATGAGGAAAGAACAGCAATTCGGCTGATCGTCGAACGCAAATGAGAGTTGGACATGCGGCGGGAATTCCCGCCGCTTTTTGTTGTCTAGAATTTTTGTATTGATTGGCTATCGGGAAACCGGTAAGGGACTTTTGCAAAAGTATCAAAAAAGCGGGGCCGGTCCGGCTAGAATTTTATAAAACGTTCATACTTATAAAAGAAGGATTATGATATAATAACAATGGATAGCAATTTCGATTGGTTTAGCTGGTTGTGCCAGGTGATTTTTCTCTTTCTATCTAGAATCATTTTGCGCAGCACCAGAGGATGACAAAAATGAAAAAGAAGTTGATTGGGCTTGTGGCTGCGGTTTTACTGCTGCTGCAAGGCTGTTCTTTCGAAAATATCATGCAGGATGATCTTTTGATGACGGTACAGGATCAGGAGACAATATCAGCTGCGGAGTACGCGTATCGTGATGTAACAACGCTGAGAGTGCCGGTGGGGGAGAGCACGCTGAATCCGTATCGAATGGTTACCGATACCAGCCTTCGGGTTGTGCCGCTGCTATATGATTCCCTGGTAAAGCTCAATCTGTCTTACGGCTATGACTTGTGTATTGCCTCCCAGATCCATTTGCAGGGAACCTCCTGTACTGTCACCCTGCGGCCGGACATCCTTTTTTGGGATGGAACACCGCTGACAGCGGAAGACGTGCAGTATTCCTACCGGCAGGCGGTAGGAACGCAAAACCAGTATACACAGCAGCTTTCCCATGTGACGGGGGTCCGCGTTTTATCTGACACACAGCTTCTTTTTTCCCTGAAAGAGGCAGACGTGCTGTTTGCCAATCTTTTGACCTTTCCAATCATGAAAAATGGTTCTGCAGCCGATCCTGTGGGTAGCGGCCGATATCGGATCGCAGAGGAGGAGTTACTGGAGAGAAACCAGCATTGGTACAAAGGGGATTCAGGTAAAATTCAAAGGATCCGCCTGGTGCAGCAGCCGGACCGGGAAACCGGATTTTACAGCATGAAAATCGGCTCGCTGGACTACCTGTTTGTGGATTTGGACGAGACAGTCGCCGAAACCGGCGGCAGCATCCATTACGTCCCCATGCCATATCTCCTTTATATTGGGATAAACGACAGCCGCGCCAGATTTTCAGACCAGCGGTTCCGCCAGATGCTTGCGGCGGCGGTGGACGGCGGCGAATTGTTAGAAAACGCCTATTATGACCGGGCGAGGCAGACCTCGTATCCTTTTCCGGCGGATTGGGGGGAGCTAACCGGTTTTGCGGCGGGACAAAGTCAGGACTTTGAGCGGGTGCAGGCCCTGATGGCAGAACTCGGCCTTGACAATCGGGATGATGAGGGTTACATTATAATGGGTGCAAGGAGAGTACCGGTCAATATTCTGGTCAACAGCGACAACAGCGCCAAATTGCAGATTGCCTGGACGCTGCAGGAGACGCTTCGCTCTATTGGATTGGATGCGACGGTCAGCAGCGTGCCGTTCAGCGAATATCAGGAAAGGGTGGCGGCACGGCAGTACGATCTGTATATCGGCGAGGTAAAGCTTAAGGATAATCTTGATTTGACCTCCCTTTTTACCGTTTGGCTGCAGCAGACCGAGCCGGCCAACCAGCAGACCTTAGAGGCATACAATCAATGGCGGCAGGGGACCGGGTCGCTTTCCGCCTTTTTAGATTCCTTTTCCAGCGCAGTCCCGTTTATTCCCATTGGGACGCGCAGCGGTACGATTTACTACAATCGGGAAATTTATTATGATTTGAGCGCCACCGCACAGGATGTATTTTTTAACATCCAGGATTGGTAGCGTAAAAATACATACGCCGCCCTGGCAGGAAGGGCAGAAGATATATACGCCTGTCGGTGCGCTAAAACAGTGCCGGCAGCGTCAGTCAGGAGGGACTTTGCTTGATTAAACTGGAGAATCACCTGGGAGCCACCCATATTTCCGAAGAGTATTTTGCCAATTTGGTGGGACGGGCCGCCTCGGAATGCTTTGGCGTTGCAGGACTTGTTCATACCACGCCATATCAGGGGCTTCGCACCATGATTGCCAAAAGAGACGTACCGGATAAGGGTGTGAAGGTCCATATTGTTGGGAGAAAAATGGTGCTGGATCTTCATATCGTAGTGACCTATGGCGTAAATATTTCTGCGATTGTACAAAGCATTATTCATAAGGTCCGCTACACGGTGGAGGATGCGACCGGCATGGAAGTGGCAAAGGTCAACGTGTATGTGGACGGTATGCGGGCGGAATAGCTTCCCGTTTTTCTGGGGAGATCCTTTGAAGCTGCGCTTTCCAAGACAGCGATTACGGGAGGTTATAAGAAAGTGATAAACGGTAGTCAACTGCGCGACGCTTATATTTCAGGGGCCAACCATATTCTGGCCCACCGGCAAGAAGTGGACGCGCTGAATGTTTTCCCTGTGCCGGACGGCGATACGGGTACGAATATGTCCATGACCATCGGTGCGGCGGTGGCAGAGCTGAAATTGATGGAAAATCCCACCGCAGCCGCTGTTGCGAAAACAGCCGCTTCGGCATTGTTAAGAGGCGCCCGCGGAAACTCGGGCGTAATTCTGTCCTTGCTGTTCCGCGGATTTTCTAAAGGTCTGGCGGGAAAAAAAGAGGCGGATGGAGCTGATTTTGCCCAGGCGCTGACAATGGGCGTGGAGGCTGCATACAAAGCGGTTATGAAGCCCACCGAGGGGACCATTCTGACCGTGTCCCGTATGGCTGCGGAGCGCGCCAGAGCAGTGGCAAAAACCAATACCGACCCGATTGCTGTCTGGGAAGAGATCGTAAAAGAATCCGCCTCCTCCCTAGAGCAGACGCCGGAAATGTTGCCGACCCTGAAAAAAGCGGGAGTGGTCGATGCCGGCGGCAAGGGCCTTTTAATCATATTTGAGGGTATGTTAAGCGTTTTGCGCGACGGGGTTATGATTGAGGATATTCAGCAGGCTTCCGGCGAAAATGCGCAGGATGATTTTCAGGACGCCATCGCCCAGTTTGACGCTGATATTACCTTTGCCTACTGCACGGAATTTATTGTACAGAAAGAAGAGGCGAACTCGGATTCGCTGAAGCTGCGCGCTTATTTAGAATCCATTGGCGACAGTGTTGTGGTAGTGGACGATGAGGAGATTATTAAGTGCCATGTTCATACCAACAATCCGGGTAAGGCGTTGGAAGAAGCGATCCAGTACGGCAAGCTGTGTAAAATGAAGATCGAAAACATGGAGGAACAGTTTGCGGCCCGCAAAGCTCAGGCAGCAAAGGAGAATCCGAAGGCGGAGCCGCTGGCCTACGCGCCGGTGGACGCACAGATTCCTTACGGCATTGTCGCGGTGGCGGCGGGTGAGGGGCTTCAGGGCTTGTTCCGCGACCTCGGCGCCAGCCAAATGGTCAGCGGCGGACAGACCATGAATCCTTCCACCGAGGATATTTTAGAGGCGGTCCACGCGACGCCGGCCCAAAACGTGTTTGTGCTGCCCAACAATAAAAATATCATCATGGCGGCGGAGCAGACCATCAAGCTGGCCGATCGGAAGGTCTGCGTGCTGCCGTCCAGAACCGTTCCCCAGGGGATTGCGGCGATGCTGGCATTTGACCCAGACGCGGATTTGGAACAGAACCAGATCAACATGTCCAATGCGCTGGAAACGGTTTCAACCGGATCTGTTACCTTTGCGGCACGGGATTCGGATTACGACGGCCATGAAATCCATGAGGGAGAATTGCTGGCCTTAGAAAACGGCAAGCTCTCCTTTACCGGTACGGATCTGGCGCATACCTGTTCAAAGCTGGTAAAACAGATGCTCTCGCGCGACAGCTCTTTTGTAACGGTGTATTATGGGGAGGATGTTACAAGCGACATGGCGGCCCAGGTGGAGGAGGCCGTCCGCCAGCGTTTGCCGGAGGATGTAGAGTTGACGGTGCTCAACGGTGGTCAGCCGGTTTATTATTTCATTATCAGTGTTGAGTAAAAAATTTGAGAAATCCCCTGCAAGACCCATCGTCTTACAGGGGATTTTTGCTTAAAAAAATCCGTTTCGTTGTAAAAACGCGCTGCGGCAATTGTTTTTTTACGCGCCGGCTGTTGTCAGCATCTGCTCGACGCGTTTTTTCAGCTCATTATGCTCTGAAAGCTGAAGCGCTGGGTCCGACCGCAATATGTTCATCGCCGCAGAACGAGCCTGTTCGACCAACGTCATGTCCTCCAAAAGTCCGGCCAATTTCATGGTCGGAAGACCGTGCTGGCGCAGTCCGAAGAAATCGCCGGGTCCCCGCAGCCGCAGATCCTCCTCCGCCACCCGAAAGCCGTCGTTGGTTTTGCAGATGGCCCGCAGCCGGGGAGAATCCGTCTGCCGGGAGACCAGAATGCAGAAGGATTCACACCGTCCGCGGCCCACCCGTCCGCGCAGCTGGTGCAGCTGGGACAAGCCAAATCGCTCGGCATTTTGAATCATCATAACGGTGGCGTTGGGAACATCCACTCCAACCTCGATAACCGTTGTGGCGACCAGAAGACGGATTTTCCCATTTTGAAAATCGGCCATGACCTGCTCCTTTTCAGCGGATTTCATCCGCCCGTGCAGAATGCCGACGGCATAATCCGAAAAGACCCTTTCGGCCAGATATCGCGCTTCCTCCACCGCCGCTTCCAGCCCCTCCGGAGAATTCTCCCCCTGCTCCACCAAAGGGCAGACGATGTACGCCTGTTCGCCCATATCCAGATGCTTGCGGATAAAGCCATAGGCGCGTGCGCGCTTAGGCGGGTCTATAAGATAGGTTTTTACGGGCCGGCGGCCTTTAGGCATCTCGTCCAAAATGGAAAGATCCAGATCACCGTAAATCATAAAGGCCAGTGTGCGGGGGATTGGGGTGGCGGACATAACCAGCACATGAGGAAATTGACCGTCCGGGGTTTTTTGGGTCAGCGCCATCCGCTGGGATACCCCAAACCGATGCTGCTCATCGGTGATCACCAGCCCTAGACGCTGAAAGAGCACACTGTCCTGTAACAGCGCATGGGTGCCGACGATGATTTGTATCTCACCGGCGGCCAGCTGCTCCTTTATCTGCCGCTTTGCCGCCGCAGTTAAAGAGCCGCTTAGAAATCCGACGGAAATCCCCGCGTTTTGAAAAAGCCGGGACCAGGTCTGGTAATGCTGAAACGCCAGAATTTCGGTAGGGGCCATCATGGCGGTCTGATAGCCATTTTGAGCGGAAAAGTAGGCACAGGCTGCGGCCACCATTGTCTTGCCGGAGCCAACATCTCCTTGAAGCAGGCGATTCATGGGCGCGGCGCGGCAAAAATCTGTCAGGCAGTCGTTGATAGCGCGCTGTTGTGCGCCGGTCAGGGAAAAGGGGAACAGCGAATAAAATCCCTGCATGGGAACCGGCTTCATCAGGGCCGCCGGTTCTTTTTGAGAGGCGCGCTTTGCCTGCCCCAGCGCCAAATTCAGATAAAGCAGCTCCTCAAATATCAGCCGCCGGCGCGCCCTAACAAGCGCCCTTTCATCGACGGGAAAATGGATGTTTCCCAGCGCGTCCTTTCGGCTGCATAGATCGTTGGCTTCCCGCAGGGTGTCGGGAAGGGGATCGCAGTCCAGGCCTTCAGCGGTATCCAGCGCCTGCCGGACGTTGGCGGCGATTATTTTAGAGGAAAGCCCCTCGGTTAAAGGGTAAACTGGCGAAAAGGACAGATTGGGATCATCCGGAAAAAAGAGGGGAGAGGCCATCTCCCGCCGGCCGAATTTTCCTGCCGCTTTTCCGTAAAACAGATAGACCTGCTCTTCTTTTAAAGAGGAAACGGTGTATTTGGCGTTAAAAAAAGTGATCAGCATGTCGCTCTGCCCATCGGTCACCAGCACCTTGAACAGTGAAAGTCCTCTGCGGATGCGCTGTTCCGGGGATTTTGCCGAAACCTTGGCGCGGATGGCGCAGGGGCGGTCGAAGGGCGCGTGGGCGATGGGAAAAGGATGTGAAAAATCAATATAATCCCGGGGATAGTATTCCAGTAGGTCGCCGATGGTGAAGATCCCCAGCTTGCCGTACAGCTGTGCGCGTTTTTCCCCAACGCCTTTGAGATATTGGATATTGGTGGAAAGGGCAGCCATAAAAAAACTCCTTTTTTCGGTATCGTTCCTCAAAAAGAAACGAATGTTTTCTTACCCTTATGTTAGCCCGAACACAGGAGAAAGTCAATGCGGAAAATGGCGGAGGAAATGAGGCTGTCCCATTTTTTTAAATGGTTCTATTGAGTAAAGGATGGGTTTAACGCCGAATTACATGGACTGCGAGCATTTGTGGCAGAATCAAAAAGGCTTGAAGGGAAAGCGATTGACCAGCTGGAGGAAACCCGAAGTGGGAACGTCTGGGAATGACTGGGCGGAGCTGCTCCGATTTTACAAAGGCTGAGGGGCCGCCGACAAGCGGCACGCGGTATGGTTTACCGCTGCGATCAGCACCAATAAACAGTGGTTGAAACTTCGCCGCTATGGCGGTATACTTTAATCCCCTTGTGTCAACTTGACAAATCATGATTTACGGAGGAGATATTATGCTTGAAAATATGCCATCTCAATCGATTTTGGCGGAATTGCTCGGACAATCCTTGTATGAAGTCTGGCAAGGGTTATGTTCGGCCATTGATGAAAAATACGATATGGAACGGTTATGGAATACTGGGGGTAAGAATTGGACTTACGAGTATAAGTATCGCAGAGGTGGAAAAACCCTTTGCAGCTTATATGCAAAAAGGAACTGCGTTGGTTTTATGATTATTTTTGGGAAAGATGAAAGGGCAAAATTTGAAGCTATAAGGGATACGCTTTCTCATGCCGTTTGCAGGCAATATGATGAAGCCAAAATCTATCATGATGGGAAATGGGTAATGTTTGAGCCAACGAGTACAGCTGAATTTGATGACTATATGAAATTGCTGGCTGTTAAAAGAAAACCCAATCGGAAATGATATTCCCCTTTGACAGATGGTTTCCTTATGCCAAAGGACAAAGGCTTGGGGAATACCAGCAGAATCCGCCGAGAAGGAGTGGAAAATATGCCGGAATTGACCAATATGAAGAATATCGGAAAAGAACTGGCGAAGAAGCTGACCGCCGTGGGGATTGATTCCCCAGAACAGCTGAATGCGTTCGGTTCTAAAGAGGCGTTTATCAGGCTAAAGGAAGCCTTTCCGCAGGTTTGCCTGGTACATCTTTACGCATTGGAGGGTGCGATTCATAATACCGCGCTCCATTGCCTTTCAAAAAGCCAAAAAGAGGAATTAAAGAGATTCAGTGATTCGTTAAAAGAGTAGCCCATCTCCACAAATTCAAAAGACTGCCGATGATCGGCCAATATTTTGTTCAATCAGGATTATAGATTGCGTTTTGTTGCGAAATTTGTTATAATGACTTTGATTTCGGTTTTTTGGAGAAGAATCGCAATCAATCCAATCAGATAGGAGACAAAAAAGATGGCAAAAAGATTTACCGTGAAAGACATGGTATTGTGTGCGCTGCTGGCAGCGGCGACGGGTGTTTTTTCCCAAATCGGTATCCCCATCGGAGAAATACCCATTAACCTGGCATTGTTTTCGGTGTATTTGGCCGGCGGTATTTTAGGAAGCTATAAGGGTGCCGTCAGTATGGTGGTCTATATTTTGATGGGCGCGGTCGGCGTTCCGGTTTTCGCTAATTTTCGCGGCGGACTTTCCGCCTTGGTGGGACCAACCGGCGGATATATCCTGGGGTACATTTTCGCGGCGCTGGCCGTGGGTATGGTATCGACCTATTGGGGGGATCGTTCCTGGCAGCTGGCGATTGGCATGGCGGGCGGATTGACCCTTTGCTATCTGTTTGGCACCGTCTGGTTTATCCTGCTCACCGGCAAGGGGCTGATGGCGGCGCTTGGCGCCTGTGTGATTCCTTTCCTGCCGGGCGATGCCGTTAAGATCCTTTCCGCGGCTATTTTGGTGCCGGAACTGAAAAAAGCGGTCAACCTGTCGAGGAGACTGGCCTAAAAGCTTTTTGCCTGCACCTTAAATAGTTATTGTTTTTTTCAGTCCGATTGTGCTATGATGAAAGCCGAGGAGGAATCGTTTATGATACCGCAAAGATTAAAAAAGCTGCGCGGGCTGATGGCCCAGCGCGGGATAGACGCTTATGTGATCCCAACTTCTGATTTTCACGAGTCGGAATATGTGGGGGACTATTTTAAAGCGAGAAGGTATATGTCCGGCTTCACCGGTTCCGCAGGTACGCTGGTGGTCACCGCAAAAGAAGCCTGCCTGTGGACCGATGGCCGTTATTTTATCCAGGCCGCCAATCAGCTGAAGGATACCACTGTTACACTAATGAAAATCGGCGAAGAGGGGACCCCTCTGATGGAGGATTATCTGTACGGCGCGATTCCTGCCGGCGGCAAGCTGGGCTTTGATGGGCGGGTACTCACCGCAGCTCAGGGCCGTTCCTTTATGGAAAAACTATCGGACAAGCAGGCGTCCTTATCCACCGGCGAGGATTTGGTCGATCTGATTTGGGAGGATCGTCCTCCGATGTCGGCCGAACCGGCGTTTTTGCTGGAGGAAAAATACGCGGGAAAATCCGTTTCCCAAAAGCTTTGCGAGCTGCGCAGCGCCATGAAGGAAAACGGCTGCACCGTTCATGTGATCACCACGCTGGACGATATTGCCTGGCTGTTGAATATTCGGGGAAACGACGTGGAATGTAATCCGGTGGTGCTTTCCTATGTGGTCATCACAATGGAAAAAGCCCATTTCTTTGTGAATCCAGCCTGTTTAAAGGATGAAATCCGGGAAAAGCTGTCGGCCGACGGGGTACAAATCCATCCGTATGATGAGATTCTTTCCTTTGTCAAGCATTTGCCAGCCGATGAAACCGTCCTTTTGGACCCACAGAAGGTCAATTATGCAATTGACGCTTCCATTCAGGGGAAAAAGGTGGAGAAGGCAAATCCTACCCAACTGGCCAAGGCGATTAAAAATCCGGTGGAGCTAAAAAATATCCGCAGCGCCCATGTCAAAGACGGCATTGCCTTTACCAAGTTCATGTATTGGCTCAAGACCAATGTGGGAAAAATCCCCATGACCGAGATCAGCGCGGCAGAATATCTTTTAGCCCGCCGTGCGGAGCAGGAAGGCTTTATCGAGCCAAGCTTTGGGACCATCTCCGCTTATAAGGCCAATGCGGCGATGATGCATTATTCCGCTACAGAGGAATCCAACGCGGTGTTAAAGCCGGAGGGGATGCTTCTGGTGGACTCCGGCGGCCAGTACTACGAGGGGACGACGGACATTACCCGGACAATGGTGCTGGGCCCGATTTCCGAGGAGCAGAAGCTGCATTTTACAACCGTTTTACGCAGTAACCTCCGTCTGGCCAACGCACGCTTTCTGCATGGCTGTACTGGCCTGAATCTGGATATTCTGGCCCGAGGCCCTATTTGGGATCTGGATCTGGATTATAAATGCGGCACAGGCCACGGAATTGGCTATCTGCTCAACGTCCATGAGGCGCCCAACGGCTTCCGCTGGAGAATTGTCGCGGAACGGCGGGACAGCGCTGTCCTGGAGGAGGGGATGGTCACCACCGACGAGCCGGGCATTTATATTGAGGGCAGCCATGGCATCCGCACGGAAAACGAGCTGATTTGCCGCAAGGGCGTGAAGAACGGCGATGGCCAGTTCATGTATTTTGAGCCGGTGACCTATGCGCCGATTGACTTAGACGGCATTGAGCCGCGCTATCTGACCCAAAAAGAGCGGCAGACCCTAAATGACTATCACGCGATGGTTTACAGCAGGCTGTTCGACGGCCTGACTGCTGAAGAGCGGGATTGGCTGAAGGAATATACCCGTTCTATCTGATGGGAATCATCTGTGCTTAAAAATGTTTTTTGAAAGAGCAGTCCGGATATTTTGTATCCGGACTGCTCTTTTATACGATTTTTTTAAAAAATCGCTTGCAGAAAACCGTTTTTTTACCGATTGATACAAGGAAGATTCTTGTTTATTTTCCATTGTTTCGTCTTCTTCCCAAATCGGCGCCAACAGGCAAAAAGGTTTTTTCCCAGCAAAGGAAAAAGCTGCGCAAAGGGGAAAAATCCACCGCTTGAAACATCTGCGCCGCTTTTCTATAATAAGGCTGTCCCAAGGAAAGGGAAAAAGAAAATCCCCTTCCCCCAGAGGGAACGGCCTGTTGGAGAGCACGCCGCCAAACCATTTCAAGGAGGAAAATCTATGAAAAAGACCCTAGCGGCTTTGATGATGGCTGCGGCCGTCGCAGCAACCAGTTTGACAGCGTTTGCGGAGGAGGCAGAAATTCAAAATGACAAATATGTGCAGGAGCATATGCCCGGCCAATCGGTTGAGGTTTTGCTGGATGAGGATATGAACGCCTCTGAGCTGAAGGTAACGAACAAGCTGACTTCCGGTAAGGATGCGGTTGAATCCGTTACAGTTGGGAAAAACAACGACGGTAAGGACGCGCTGATCCTGAAGCTGAAAACCACCTACGGAACCAAGGCGTCCAATATCGCCGGCGATATTCAGCTGAGAAATAAAAACACCAACTCGATTGTAAAAACCTATTCCTTTGATTTTACCGCCCAATGGAAAAAGGCTGCGGTCGACGCTGATGCGGAGCTGGAGATCGTTCTGGATAACGAAACCCCGGTATACGCGTTCCATTCTTCCAACAAAAACGTAACCTTTAGCTTTGCCGATGTAGACGCATACTTTAACGTCCGTCTGGAGGATCAGGCCGATGTCAATATGCACTATACGACCAAAGCGATTAAATCCATCGTACAAGCCAATGAAGATGCGGATCTTTCTTTCCTGCAATTCAACGGCAACCCCACCTTCGATTTCAACGGCACCTTGACCTACAATGTCGTTGACAATGACAAGGATTGGTATCTGTACGAGGTGAATTCCGAGAACAAACTGGTGAAAACCAAAGCGGAATACAACAAAGAGGAAGGCACTCTGACGCTGAAAACCAAGACTCTGAGCTCCTATGTGGTCTCTGATAAAGAGCTCAAAGCGGTTGCAGTGTCCGACAGCACCTCTATCAACACCACCCCCAACAAAACCGATAAGAACCCGTCTACCGGTTCTGTGGATTTTGTAAACGTTGCGGTTGCCCTGGCGGTTGTTTCCCTGGCGGCGGCTGGCGCGATTGCGATGAAAAAAGCAAAATAAGAAAGCGTAACGCTTATATTCTTAATCAAAATAAAAGCCGCGACGGCTCTCCGCGTCGCGGCTTTTTTCTGCGAAAATTCAGACTGCTGGTTTTATAAGTCTCGAAAGGCCTGGCGGCTAAAATAAAGCAGGATCGGGAACAAAAACATCCAGCAGGGTCATTGCACCCGAAAGGGTAAACAAATGACTGTTGGCCGGAACAAAAACGGTCGCTCCGGCGGGGACGGCGAACGTTCCCTCAGCGCAGGACAGCTGTCCGCTTCCCTCCACACACATCAGCGCATGAAAAGAATTAGAGTCCCCGGCGTATTGCCGGGCATTTTTTATCTGCTGGCGGACAACGGCAAAGTAAGGGCAGTTGGCCAAAAGCAGGTCCTGAGGATCGGCAAGGGGAAGGGGAATCGGAACCGCATTGGGAACAGGGCCTAAATCCGTAACTTCAACCGCTTTTTGAATGTGCAGCTGGCGGGGCTTGCCGTCGGCGTCCAGCCGGCCGTAGTCATAGATCCGGTATGTTACGTTGGAGCTTTGCTGTACCTCGGCCAGTAAAATACCTGGACCAATGGCGTGAAGGGTGCGGGAAGGGATATAAAACACATCGCCCTTTTTAACCGGTACCTTTTTTACAACCTCCAGCAGATTATTTTTCTCAATGCGGCGAATAAATTCTTCTCTGGAAATTTTTTGGGAGAAACCATAGTAAAGATAGGCGTCGGGCTCGCAGTCGATGACATACCACATTTCGGTCTTCCCCCTATCGTTTTCGTGGGATAAAGCATAAGCATCGTCCGGATGGACTTGAATAGACAGGGGAAGCTGGGAGTCGATCCATTTTATCATTAGAGGGAAGGAAGGATGGGAAGCGGCGAAACAGCCGAGGACCGCAGGATCTTCGATAAAGTCAGCTAAGGGACGCCCAAAATCCGGCCCGCTGGAAATGAGACTGAGTCCGGCAGGATGCACAGAAAGCTCCCAGGATTCAGAAATGATCTCTCCCGAGTACTCCTTGTGAAATTTCTCTTTGAGTTTTTTGCCGCCCCAAATGGAGGCTTTACAGGCGGGTTTAAGAAGAAAAGGTTCCATAAGCATCCTCACTTTTCATGTCATTTGGGTTTTATTTAGATCGTTCAAAGAACTAGTGAAAAAAAGACTTCCGGGGAAAGATCCGTAAAATAGTTGAATGGCAAAAAGACTTGGATATAAACATTATGCGCAAATCTTTTTCTGGCGCACCTGAAAGGACTCGAACCTCCGACCAGCTGATTCGTAGCAGAACGATACTGCATATGTATTGTACAAAAGCGAGAAGAATTGATACATCATACAAAAAATTGTGCATTATGTCAAGCTTTTTTCTTGTAAATAATATAGGCAGAGCATAGATTGTTTGTTGTGCACAGAGTATATGTAGGTTCTCTTAACAAACCCTTAGCAATTTCTTAGCAGTTTGATTTTTGATATTATGCAACAAAAAGCGTACCGATTTTCAGTGCGCTTTTTGATTTTATGTTTTCAATATGGACTAAACATTTATGTAAACAGTCAATTACTTAATCTTTTTAAAAATAGGCTTCAAAAGCAATAAAAGAGCAGCTGAGATATCTAAGCTGCTTTTATATCTTAGTGCTAGAAAGGATGGTATCTGCTAAGTTGCCGCTGCTGCGAAAGGGAGTCGTGCAATGGAAAAAAACACAAATGCCACGTCAATTCAGTCCAATGCTGTAGAGCGTACCTATACAATCCCTTAGATTGCAGAAATACTTAAAATAAAAACAAGGACCGCATATGCTCTTTGCAGCCAAAATCCGCCTTTCCAGGTGATCCACATTGGCCGGAGCGTGAGGGTTAAAAAGGCGTCTTTTGACCGTTGGTTTAAAGAATGTGGCAGCGACTAACCGGAGGTAACATTATGGCAACGATTGTTTCGAGAGGGAAAAATTTGCAGTTGTTTACAACTATACCAATGAAATGGGGGAGGTAAAACAGAAATGGGAATCTGGCTTCCCGACAGAGAAAGAAGCCAATGTAAGAAAATTGGAGATTGAGTTGCAACAGGCTACAGGAGCTTTCATCAATCCGTCAGATATTACACTGGAAGATTATCTGCTGAAGCGCTGGGTGCCGATCCACTCAAAAAAGAGATCGGGACCTTCTATATATACCAGCAGTATGGGACTCATCCGCAATCACATTCTGCCGCACTTAGGTAAGCGTACCTTGCAGAGTTTAAGCTCTCGGGATTTTGAGGAATTATTTAATACTTTGGCAGTAACCGAAAAAGGCACCTACAAAGAAGGCGTCCGGGTAAAGCCGTCTAAGCCAGCTGATTTTGATGTTAACCTGGATGTGACAATGAATCCTAGCAAATATCTTTCGACTGGCACGAGCAATGAGGTGTACGACGTACAAAAGCCGGCACTGAAAAGTGCGGTTGAATGGAAACTACTCAAGGAAAGCCCGCTGCCGTCCGAAGCGCCAAAGGTCATTAAAAGAAAGCGTGAAATCTGGAGCGACAGCACCATGAAAGAGGCATTTTTCCAAATCAAGCATCCGCTTCTTCATCTAGCCATTCATCTTGCTTTCGTCTGTTCTCTTCGTAATGAGGAGACAGTAGGCATTACCTTGGATGAAACTGAAGGACAAGACCATTTTCATTGATAAGACAATAG
This sequence comes from uncultured Oscillospiraceae bacterium, assembly GCA_910583935.1. GTDB lineage: Bacteria > Bacillota > Clostridia > Oscillospirales > Ruminococcaceae > UBA3818. The sequence goes on along the minus strand of CAJTZM010000011.1, from coordinate 1,068 downwards.
AACGGTTGGAGTGGGCAGCTTTGAAGGCTGTTCCTCAAAAGGATATTATCCAGATTTTCCCCAACAAATTCCCCAATAAGAAAAGCTGCCTTGTTCTGAAAAGGCCAAAGACAGAGGAAAGAACCCGTACCGCGATTATAACAGATCCTCTGGGGCAGAAAATCTTTGAACGTATGCAGCAGATTGAGAGGGATAAAAAACGGTTGGGGGAAAAATATCACGACTATAATCTTCTAATTTGTTTGGAAAATGGAGATCCCGTTGAACCTCAATTACTGATGAAATGGTTTGACAAATGGCAGAAAAAAGTGGGAAGTGCCTTTCCCAGAATTGTCTTTCACGGAATCTGTCATTCCGCTACAACTTACAAGATGGGGATCTCTGACGGAGATGCAAACGCAGTGCAAGGAGATGGTGGATAGGGCTCTCTGCAAATGCTGGATGTTTACACAAGGGTTCAGGACGCCAGTAGGAGAAAGCTTTCAAAGAAACTTCAAGATGATTTTTATGATTGCTCGGAAGAGAAAAAGGAACAAGAAGATGTCTCTCATAATTTGTTCCAGCCAGATAAATAAAGAGGAAGTACAAAAAGTTTTTCTGGAACTTTTAAAAGATCCAGCAATGAAACAGAAGGTACTAATGGCCCTGCTTGCAGACGGTGCACAAAATGACAACTCTTAGTATTTAATTTTAGCAATTATTTTAGAGTAGAGAGGTGGGATGAAAAATACTAAGCAAAAAACAATCAGTCCGAAATGATATTCTTAGCAAAATGCGAAGCGGGTTTGTGACGCCTTACACATCACAAACCCGCTTCACAAGCCACTTTTTTGGCGCGCGCGGAGGGACTCGAACCCCCGACCTTGTGGTTCGTAGCCACACACTCTATCCAGCTGAGCTACGCGCGCACATTATTATATTCAGCTCATTTAATATAGCAAAAAAATAAGTAGATGTCAATAGGGTTTGTAGGCATCTCAAGAAAAAAGTCGATTTTCGAAAAAAAATCAAGGAAAGGTATTGACATAGGCAGTAGGGATGTGATATAGTAATGAAGCTGTCCCGAGA
>CAJTZM010000010.1 GCA_910583935.1 uncultured Oscillospiraceae bacterium | reverse complement strand
CCCCCTGCCGGACGGCGATTGGTGCCATTTTGCCTGCCGGGTGGCCCGCAGCCGCCTGCACCGGCAGCTGAAGGAGGGCGAGGCCCCCTTTGAGGATGAAAAATTCTGCTATCTGGCCTTTGGCCGGGAGCCGGGGGGCCGGGCCGCCGCTCGGGTGCTTCGCCATCCGCAGGTGGAAAGCGGGAAGATTACCCTGCGGCTTTGCACCCGCGGCGGGCTTGCGGTACAGTCCGTCCGCAAGCGGGACGGCGCGCTTTTTAAGCTGGCGCGAAAGGCAAGCTGCGGCGGCCCCTTCCCCTATGAAGGGTAGGAGGAAAAAACAGCGGATAAAGGAATGCGGCGAAACGCCGGCGCGCATCTGTGCCGGCGTTTCGCCTCGTCCAGGCCTTTAAAAAAGCGGCTTTTAATCGGATTCCCCGCAGATTTTTTCGGTCATTCCCTTTGCATTTCTACAATTTTCCAATATAATAAGGGTACCAATTTTGAGAGAGGTGTTTTCATGACAAAAAGAGTAAAAAATATGCTCGCAATTTTTGTGGCAGTACTTGCCGTGGGAACGGCTTTTTGGGCGTCTGCCAATACCCCGGAGGAGTCAGAAGATTTCGGAATCGCAACTGCGGCGGAAGCAATCGCTACAGGAACTCCTGGTGGAGTTGAACGCCCTGACGACAATGATCCTGATAATAGCAAGCCCAGCGGGCCCATCATTGGTGTTGGCGATAAAGAAGACCCGTCTGAGGAAAAAGCCACAGGAACTCCAGGTTTCGTCAGCCGCCCTGACGACAATGACCCTTCCAATGAAAAGCCCAATAGCATTATAATAGGTATTGGTTATAAAGACATGGACCTGGTCAAAGACACATCCGACGCCGATCTTGTTAAGGATATTGAAGCGCAGCCAAACAGCAGTATCATCGGGATCAAGTGCAGCGTCAGCTACACCATGCGCACCGAGGTTTTTTCCGCCATTCAGGGTACAACCAAAACGATTATTCTGCAAAGCGGCCTTGTGGAATGGCGCTTTAACGGAAGAGATATTAATAACCCGAAGGAAATCAACGTAAAGGTAGAGGTATCGACGCTCCAGTATACGAGCAGTTCCAACAAAACGCTCCTTAGCCGTCTGGTAAAGGACAAGTCCGCCTCCGTTCTCTCCTTTGCCAACAACGGTGTACTGCCCGGAAAGGCGAACATCCTGGTGAAAAGAGACGATCTTTTCCCCCATTCCAGGCAGAACAGCTTTTGGGTGTACTATTTTAATAAAATGAGAAATCAGCTGGAGTTTATCGCCAATCCAACCGTATCTAACGACGGGTACCTGGGCTTTGATATTTTCCACAACAGCGATTATATCATCACCGAAAGTCCGATCGCCAATGCGGTACAGCCTTCAACCGGCAGCAAAGACAATCCCCATACCGGCGGGTATTAATTCGATTCTGCAAAAAAAGAAGCCGTCCTAACAGGGCGGCTTCTTATCGCATACAAGCTTAAACGCGGTCTTCAATGAATTTAACCACATCTCCAACGGTCTTGATGGATTCAATGTCCTCGTCTGGGAATTCGGCGTCGAATTCCTCCTCCAGGCTCATGACCAGATCCACCACATCGAGGGAATCTGCACCCAGATCGTCGGCAATGTTCGACTCCATTGTCACGTCCTCCTCTGCAACATCCAGCTGATCGCAGATGATTTCTCTAACCTTTTCGAATACCATGTGGGAAACTCCTCCTCAAATGTTGTTCTTGCCCTATCATATTCATATTTTATCCGGTTGTCAACAGTATTTGAGCGAGAAAATAGAAAATTCTCAGCTTTTTGCTAATCTGTCACAAATCCCTTGACAATCAGGCAAAAAAAGAATAAAATACATCAATTCAAGAATAGAAAACGAGGGATCATCATGAAGCGCTTTGCCCTGATCGGATATCCTTTGGGACATACCATGTCCCCTCCGATCCACCACCGGCTGTTCGAGCTGTCCGGGCTGGAAGCAGAATACCAGGTGCTGCAAACGCCGCCGGAGCAGTTTGAGGCATTATGGCCTTATCTGCGGAAGCTGGACGGGTTCAACGTCACCCTGCCCTATAAGCAGCGGATCCTCCCCTTCTGCGCCCAGCTGGACGAAACGGCGGCACGGTACCAATCGGTCAACACAGTGGACTGCAAAAACGGCGGCTCCGGCTACAATACCGACTGTGTGGGGTTTCTGCGTTCCCTGCCGGGAGCCCGTCTGGAAGGGGAGGTTCTCATTGCCGGAGCCGGCGGCGTGGGGCGCATGTTCGCCATCGAAGCGGCCCGGCAGGGGGCCTGCGTAACGCTGGCGGTGCGCCCAAGCGGGATGGACAAGGCCCTGGCGCTGCAAGGGGAAATAGTCCGCTCTCTCCCTGGGGCTCTGGTGCGGGTGACGGCGCTGGACCGGCTGCCCGGCGAGGAAGGCTGCTACCAATGGCTGATTAACGCCACCCCTGTCGGTATGTATCCCCAGACAGATGCCATGCCACTGGACCCGTCGGTACTATCCCGGTGCAAAAATGTATTCGACGCCATTTACAATCCAGCTCAGACCAAACTGATGCATCTAGCCCAGCGGGCCGGCTGCCAGGTAACCGGCGGCATGTCCATGCTGGTCTGGCAGGCGGCGCAGGCCCATTGGCACTGGTACGGCGCCCAATTCCACGAGGCAGACGTCGCCATTCTCATCCGGGAGATGGAGGAGCGGTTATGAAAAACATTATTCTTTTCGGCTTTATGGGCTGCGGGAAAACCACCGTCGGCACTAAGCTTGCCCAGAAGGCTGGACTTTCGCTGCTGGACACCGACCGGTATCTGGAGCAAAAATACGGCCGCCGGATCCCGGAAATCTTTGCCCGGGACGGAGAAGACGCCTTTCGCCGGATGGAGCGGGAGGTCTGCGCCGAGCTGGCTGGGAAAAAGGGCCTGGTTCTGTGCTGCGGCGGCGGCACTGTGCTGGCGGAAGAAAACGCGCACAGCCTGGCCCAGGGCGGCACAATGGTTTTTCTGGACGCGCCGTTTGCAGTTTGCTATGAGCGGATCCGTCAAAGCGACCGGCCGCTGGTGCGGCAAAACAGCCGAGATCGGCTGCACGAAATTTTTTTGTATCGCCGCCCGATCTATTTGTCCCGGGCGCAGCTGACGGCAGACGCGGCCGCAGCGGCGGTACAAACGGCAGAGAGTATTCTCCTGGCAATCCAAAAGGCGTAGCACGATCCAAAATTAAGGAGGCGCATCAAATGAAGGCAAAACAAGTATCCGATTCAAAAACCACTCAAATTCAGATCCTGATGCCAGAACACATTAATGGCTATAACCGTCTGTTTGGCGGCAAGTTGGTCGAGTGGATCGACGTTGTGGCGGCGGTAACCGCCCGGCGGCATTCCGGCTGCAACGTAACCACCGCCTGCATTGATAATTTACAGTTTCAATCCGGCGCTTACGTCAACAGCACCATTGTCATTGAAGGGCAGCTGACCTGGGTAGGCCGCACTTCGATGGAAGTGCGGGTAGACACCTATGTAGAGGATCTAAACGGCAAAAAGGCCCATATCAACCGGGCATATCTGATCATGGTTGCATTGGACGAAAAAGAAGCCCCCACCCAGGTCCCCGCCCTGATCTGCGAAAGCGAGGAGGAAAAGGCGGAATTCGAGGCAGGAGCCAAACGGGCTCTTCTGCGCAGGGAGCGGCGGCAAAAAAAATATTGATTTTTCTGTCATTTACAGTGAACAAAACAGCATCGGACAGACGGCCACCACAATACAATACACGATGATAAGAGCGCAAAAATGATACAGAAATCCATCATGCGAGAAAAATCGCATGATGGGCCTTTGTCACATTTGCGCTTTTCTAAAATCTTTCCGGCACAAGCGCTCATTTATTTATCGATTCATGCGCCCTGACCAGCGCATCATAAACAGCTAACACATCTTCAGAATCCCAAGTTCGCAGTGATTTTTCATCTATAACCTCTGCGCTTTTACGGATAATCTTTGCCGATTTGCTCTTCATCGGCGACCGCAACCACTGCCTGAACGGCGGTATTGCTTTGCGCCTTTTTCAGATTTAGAATAAGGCTGTCTCTATAGAGCCCTTAGCTCTTTTTGCTTGTTCCACTCTTGGGAACATACCGCACATCACTCACATTATAAACGGTAAGAAATGCCTCCGGGTCTTCCTTTGCCATATACTGCATCAGCTTCTGGTACTCATTCTTATCTACAATGGTGATAATCTCATTCCTAACTACGCCGTCATAGGTGCCCTGGGCCTGGTAAATGGTTGCTCCGCTTTTGAGAGTATGTAAAATCCAGTCCCGGATCTGCTCTTCCTTATTCTTAGAGATAATACACACCCGCCTTTTGATCCTCTGCCCGAAAATAAAATGGTCCAGTACCATCCCGTTGAGATAAGTGCCCAAAACACTTATAACCACTGTTTTTTTATCATAGACAAATGCCGAACTCAGCGCCACCACCATGCCGCTGAGGCTCATGGCTTTGCCCAGATCCATGTGCAGATACCGGTTTAAGATCTTGGCTATAATATCCAGGCCTCCGGAAGATGCATTCATATTAAACAGAATACTTAGGCCGATGCTCACCATAAAAATATAGCAGACCACGTCCAGGACTGCGTCTTCGGTAAGGGAAGTGTAATCCGGCAGAAGGACCTCAAACATGCCAATAAATACCGGAAGAAGCACAGAGGTGTACACGGTCTTGAATCCGAAATCATGGCCGAACAGCAAAAATCCGACAATCAAAAGAACAATGTTTAGGCCCATCGTAATAGCAGATATGCTCAGGGGTATGAAATTCGATAATACAATGGCTAAGCCCGACACAGAGCTTACCGCCGCATGGCTGGGCACCAGAAAAAAGAAAACCGCAGCCGCCGCAATCAGGGTGGCTGCGGCCATCACGACCAATTCCCGCACTGTATTCATCATTTTCATACGATTCTCATTCGATGTACGCATAGATAAGGCTCCCTTGTATCGTATTGTTTTTCCTGTGTTTCACTGGCTTGCAGTTCTGTTTTTGTCCTGCTTTGTCTTTTAAAGCCGTCTTTATACTGTTCTCTCCTGTGAAATGGCAGCTCCACCTAATATAACTGCCTTTATAGGTTTATTTTAATGGAAGGATCAGGCGCTGTCAACTTGAAAAGACTTTTATTGCGTGACGTTGTCTGGGGAGGTTCGTTTGAGCAGCTTGGCGTGATATGTGCCATTTGAAGAAACGGCATTTTTCTGCAAATCTTGTTGCAGAAGATCATCTACCCTTAGCGGATTCTTTTGGAACAGCGTATGGCCAAGATAACAATAGGATGATGGTTTTTTCACAAAACTGTATCAGACTCAAGCCAGCAGAAATACATCGGCAGTAACGCCTAAATACCATTTGTCACAAAAACTGCAGCCGTAAAATCGTCATCTGCTTTTTTGCGCAATGCTTCTGATTGTGCATAGGCAGCTTTGATTCGATCTTTTATCGCGAAAATTTCAGACACGATTTTTTCTTGCGTAATAGCGCTCTTGTTTTTTGACCGGAGAGGGATATCCGGTATCGTTACCGCTTCTAAAAAATCGGCTCCAACACGCTGCTGCCCTGCGGAACCAGTGAAATATGTTGTTGCCGCTTTACGCAAAATACGAGTTCTTAGAAAACAGTAAATATATTCAGGCAAAGCCTTTTCATTTGGCCTTAATATGTGAAATTCAGTTGATCCATATCCGCAGCCATTTTTTAAGTGATTTGCAATCGCGCATTTTCCATTTTGCATACAAGGTGTTATCTTTGCCCATAAAATGTCTTTTTCCATAAACCGTGTAAATCCTTTTGAATTTGCTGTTTCGCCCACCCGATTCTTTACAATTTCTCCATAAACATCAGAAACACTTTCCATAGGCACGAAAGAAACCTGTTCAATCCCTAATGGATATGCTGTTTTAGGGTTAATTTCGCAATAATGCTCTAATGGAAGATTGCTAAATTGATTGGATCGAAAAATCTCTTGCGGCTTGAAGGGATTTAAATTGATCTGCGCTCCCCATCCAAAGAGATTTTTAAAGGTTGTTTTTCCAAGAATCGTGTCTTGTCTTTTATTGTTTTTCATATGATGGATTCCTAGAAGATCAAACAAGCAGTCATCAATTGATTTTTCTAAATCAACAGCTGCTTTTTTTGCAGTTTGTGAACGGATCATCGTTTCTTTATACTTGTTAACGATCTTCCTCTGTTCTTCCAATGAAGAAGGTACAGGTATCTTGATTTTTGCCAGTTTTTCATAAGACAAAGTTTGACGCACCGATCCAGTGGTGTTTTCTCTAATCAAAATATTCAGTATAGAGCTTTTCAAAATGATGAGCAAGTATTCCGGTAGAATCGTCTCCCTGCATTTAAAAACAACATAAGCTGGACTAATATATTCATTTAATAATTTGTCCGTCTTTAACCCTATAGAACCGACATTTATTCTATAGGGGTTATATGCTAAACATCCGTCCTCAACATATATGTAAGGCTGTTTTATGTTTCTTCCCCATTCAGTATAGGCGTCAAACATACCCACCTCGTTTGAAATTCCCAATATTCTCCACTCTTTTTCCGGATCTTCGGACAATTTGGTTTTTTTGCTAATATGGATGACATGTTTGCCAATATTGCTAATGGGGTATTTTGAGGTGATGGAGGTAGAAAAGAAATACTTTACATTCCACTGTTCCGTTTCGCTAAAACGAACAGTTTTTAACAAACGATTCCCTACCACTTCAATTCAACCTCCATGCCATCATTCATGCGAAAAAGCCTGCCTTCGGAATTAATCGTATACGAAATACAGCTATTGGACTCATTCCACAGCTTATTTGCAATTCTATATTCTTTATATTCTTCTTGAAGGGCAGGCAGCTGATTACCGGCGGAAACCGAACCTGTAGAGGTGATTCCGGCATCCTCAACCATAGCAATGGGAATTTCGTAGTCAAAGTATTCTTTGGTAAGCGGCTTTGCCTCTTCAAGTATCGCTTTTTCAAGGTCTCTGAGCTCTTTCTCCACAACTGTAATATATGCCTTTGCTTTTAGCTTCTTGGCCTTTTCTGCTGCAATTTTTTCTTTTAATGCATTTATTTCGCCAATATACTTCTGACGCACTTTCTTTTCAGCCTTTGTCTTTGCTCTTAAATACTGAAGCTCTTCTTTTTCGGTAAAACGCTTAAAGAATACAAGACTGGGCTTTACCGTAGCCCCGGCGGCAATAAAAACATCCTGAGGAATGGAACAAATCAGGATGATCTTTGCCTTACCTTCAAAATACTCACGAATCTTTTGTAAATTGGACGTATTAAGAATACCCTCGGGTAAAACCATGCCCATACGACCGCCTTTTTTCAGCAGTCTTAGGCAGCGCTCCATAAAAAGAACCTCGGTAAGACCGGACATCGACCCTACATCGTACAAGGAAAGTAAGGATTTGCCAACGTTGTCATTTACCTGTTTGAGAGCTTTTTCGTATGCATCTCCATATTTTGCTCTGTATTTTGCAATCAGCGCTGCGTCTGTAAATTTGTCTGCCTCGGTTATTTTCTGAGATTTGTCGATTCTTGCGCCAAAAGGAGGATTTGTTAAGATAACATCGAAACGCTCTTCGAAAATACCATGAACATTTAACAAACCGTCGTGATGGTAAACTCCGCCGTGTCCGTCACCATGCATAATCATATTCATTTTTGATGTTCTTGCCATGCGGGGATTGGCGTCTGTTCCGTAAATACAATCGTGAGACAGATGATACATACGGCTGCCTTCTACTTGTGTATCGAGCTCTTTGTTTAACGCAGACTGCATAGCCTCAATACGCTCGTTAACCGCTATCTTCTCCTTTTCGGAAAGCGCATCGTAATTTTCTCCCTCGATAACGGAACGCAGCTTTGCTTTTGCCTTTTTTACATCCTCCTCTATTTTTTCACGCGTATATTCAAACGTTTTAATCAGAAACCCCCCACTGCCGCAGGTAGGATCACACACTGTCTCATTCTCATTCGGATCAAGAATATGCGTCATAAAATCAACGATTGTACGGGGAGTAAAAAACTGTCCCAACTCGCCGCGGAATGTTGTGCCCAAAAAATTTTCAAAGGCGATGCCCTTAATATCATCCTGCGTATCGGAAAGATTATAGGTTTCAAGCTTTTCTAGGATCTGCTCAAAGCTGTTTTGTCTGATTTTAATGATTTCATTTTCCTCAAACAGCTGATCATCCTTAAATTCTTCCTTCGTATTATAAAACAAAAACTGCATATAAGGAAGATCCTTGGGTGTTCCCTTTAAACTGGGTCGAATTTCCTTTTCAAACCATTTTTCTTTTTCAACAAACTCATTCCTGGTAAATACTTTTGCCCCACGCTGTTCACGCTCGTATTTGATCTTCATAAAAAGGATTTTACTAATCTCATCAAACGCTGCTTCCGGAGAAAGCTTGTCGTTGTTGCGAATAATATTATGGCAAGTACGAAGCATCCTTGTAAATTCTTCTCTGGTAAACGTTTTCGTTTTTAGAAGAATATCCTTTAATTTTTTATCATTTAGTGCTTCTTCTGCTGTAGGAATTGCAACAACCTCTACTAACTCTTTCGGTAGATATTCCTTATCTACATTAAAGTATTTTGTTTCCTTTTCATTGGTGGTTACAAAAAAGCTCGCACCAGCCCAAGAAGCATAGTTATACCCTTGATAATAATCCTCTTCACGAATACGAACATTTTCGGCTTTGCACTCAACTACAATAAATGCGGCTTTGCTTTCTATTTTATCCTGTCTGGATTTCCAAATAACAATATCTGCACGCGCTTTACCTTGTCCGCGCTGGGAGTTATTCACTTTTATTTCCTGCGCCATTTGGTCAAGAGAATATCCATAGTCCTCTACAAGCATCTTTATGTATTCTTGGCGCACCTTCTCTTCAGGTGTTTCGATATGCCAAGCGTTTGTTAACGGGCAAAAAATTTTTCCGTTGTCTCTTTTAATTTCTAAGGCGCTCACAATAAAGCCTCCATTTATTCGTTCTCTCCTCAACCATTTGCAAATCTCACACGAACGATTCTAATACGCTATAGCCTTAGAGAAAGATAATAAGGTGACGATTGGCTTACAGTTCCTGTGTCTGAAATGTTTCGTAGCCTTCAGAATAGCAGCTGCGGCCAATGCCTTCCAGATAATTTTTTACGACGATTATTGTTATCGGTCAAAGCGCTTTTCTGCAGATGTTTGATTTCAATATCCGTAATCAGACTACGCTTTATTGCCAGTAGGTTGTCGTCATTTCTATTTTAGATTATACCGAATGTTCCTATTCCGTGTCAATGAATTGGGCTTCGCTGAAATATTTGCTAAAGAGGTTTTGCTCCAAATCAGGAAAGCAAAAAATGGATTGATATTCATAGCGGGTTAAAGCTTCCCTTTTTTAAACTAAAAGTTTGAAGCTGGTACAAAATAGAATTCGAAATCAACTCTTTTACTCTTCCTGATAATGTGACAGCAGATGTAATTTTTAATACGGTAGTTTATGCCTATCCTCTGTAATGTCAAATCTAGAGTCGATCCTATTCCCTGATCCAAACGGGCCAGGGAGGCTTTTTATAAGGAATCGTTTTTATGGGCGAAAGGATCCATACAGCCAAATGGATGGTAAAATCAGAAGAGCAGCGCGCCAAGAAACGTTTGTCGCATTTTGTTTTCCCAAAAAAGCCGAAAAAACACATGACCTTTCTGATCTCATGTAAGGCTCGTTCAAAAAAAACTGCCTACAGAGAAAGTCAGCTTTCTTGTAAGCAGGGAATTTTTTGAATTGCAGAGAATGCGTCCCCCCCTGAGCGTCTCAAAGTGAATGGACGGCAGAAACCGTCGGAGGATGCTGTTGCATATATCTTGCGATAAAAAAGGACCACAGATGATCGTCCGCGGTCCTTTTCATTATTTCTATTTCTTTTTAAGAATCGCAATGCCCAAAAGCGCAGCGCCCGCAATCACCAACGCCATTCCGCAACCGCCGGTAATCGGCAGATTGCCCAAAGGCATCAGAGGATCCAGTATCGTCACCAGATTGCTGGTAGGCTGATTCGCCAAGGGTGTGTTAGGATCCATAATCGTCACCAGATTACTGGGCGGCGTAGGCGAAGGCACACGCGGCACCTGAGTATCTGGAATGGTCACCGTCGGGCGATTCGGCTCCGGATCGTCATCATCGTCATCCGGATCATCCGGTCTGCCTGGAATAATAGTAGGCGGGGTTGGCGTTCTGCCCGGCCGGTTATTAACAAACGACGCGGCCGCTGTAGTATTGGCTACAATAACACCCTGATTTCCGCTGGCCGTCGTTGTATAGCCGTCTCGGTTTGCCTCAACCTCCGTCACCGTATAGGTCGTTCCGGCAGGAAGACCGCTGATGACCACGCTTTCTCCATCCTTCAGCGTAACTGTATCGCCGCTTCGAACCGTCCCGCTTCCTTTTCCAGTATAGGGATACGAATCGCGCAGCGCCGTGCCATTTCCATCCCGAAGAATTATGTTAAAGGTGAAGTCCTTTGTTCGGTCACCGCCGCGGCCTGTAACGGTTTTGCTGATTTTTAAAGAACCCAGCTTCGGAACATAGCGGTTGGTCAGCGTAATGGAGATGGTGTTCCCGTCGATCTGCGCTGTCGCGCCCTGGAACTCGTATCCGTCGACCTTGACTTCCTCCACCTTCAGCTCCGCCTGATCCAGACCAGCTAAAAGCTCCTGGGATAGGCCGGTTTTGGTAACCGTCCAATTATTTTCAGCCGTCAGCCGCAAATTGGTCAGGGCAATGGCGCCGTACCGAATGCTTACTTCAATGGATTCCGGCCGCTTGCCATACTTGTTGTTGTTGTCGTCCCACTGCTTGGTAACCGTCACCTTGCCAGTCGGAATATAACGGTTGGTCAGGGTGATCGAGATGGTGTCTCCTTCGATCTGCGCTGTCGCGCCCTGGAACTCGTATCCGTCGACCTTGACTTCCTCCACCTTCAGCTCTGCCTGATCCAGACCAGCTAAAAGCTCCTGGGATAGGCCGGTTTTGGTAACCGTCCAATTATTCTCAGCCGTCAGCCGCAAATTGGTCAGGGCAATGGCGCCGTACCGAATGCTTACTTCAATAGATTCCGGCCGCTTGCCGTACTGGTTGCTGTCGTCATCCCACTGCTTGGTGACGATTACCTTTCCGGTATCTTTATCCTTTTTGCCGATGATAACCGCGCCGTTGGAGGCGATGCCGCCGCCGAGACCGAAATGAGCGGTATTATCCGCAATCCGAACGGTTGCCATACTCTGCGCTTTCTCAATATCCTCGCTATTGCACATATTACTCAGACGAACCTGATCGCTGGTATATTGGTACTGGTCCGGTCTCGCCAGCTGGTCGCTGGAGCCCCAATACCACTGATACATACCGCCGCCCAGCATAAAGTCCGACACATAGTATACGCTTTCGTCACCAGTCGAACGATCCAGCTCAATTTCGTTCTTTTTTCCGCTGGCGCTGGTATTGTCGTGGAATACTGCGCCGGCCGTCACATAAATTTCAATCTGAGAGGTGGGGCAAGCCGCCAAACCGCCGCCGCCAGGCGCATGGTTGCCGGTAATCTCTACATTTTCCAGCTTCAGCAGACCGGACTTGAGATTCAAGGGTTTCTGATGGCCCAGACCCGAATTCGCCCCGGGTCCGCCGTTGACATAAATGCCGCCGCCCCGATGGCTGACAGCACCGTAGCCATCTGTCTCGTTGCCGATGATATCGCCGGCGGTAATGGTCGCCATGGAGTTCATCTGCACATAAATGCCGCCGCCGGCTTCCTTAGCGGTATTGCCCGAAACGCTTCCGCCTTCCATGGTCAGCTCCGGGTTGTTTGCCGCTTCCAGATCCGTGTATCCGCCAATGCAGATGCCGCCGCCCCGCATCGCGGTGTTGCCGGAAATTTCACCGCCGGAAAACAGGATCTTACCGCCCCGCACAGCACTGACGCCGCCGCCACAGTCCGAATTGTTTCCCGAGATCACGCCGCCGGTCATAGTAAAGGTTCCGCCGTTGGCGACCGATACGCCGCCGCCCAGATAGTTCGAAGCGTTGCCGCGGATCACGCCGCCGGTCATGGTCACCTTGCCGCCGTCGGCATATACCGCACCGCCGTCGTAGCGACAGCTTTTCCCGGCCGCATTGTCCTGCAAAATCGTTCCGTCCCCAATGGTCAGGCTGCCGTTGCTCTCAACTTTTATCAGGGATTTTTTGTACAGACCCTGCCCCTGGCCCTGAATGGTGATATTCTCAAGCTCCAAGGAGCCCTTTACGTCGGCCAGATATCCGTCAAAGGAATCGGCCCGCTCTAAAATAATGTTTTCCGCGTTTTCGCCGAAGGACCACTCCTCCGTGCCGGTAACCGAAAGGGTCTTGCTCACCTCGATGATGATGGGCTCCCCATTCCATTCGGAATTGCCAAGCATCTGCACCGCCTTGGCCTGAGCCTCTTCAAGGGTGAATACATCCGTACCCGTACCGCCTAAGGCGATGGTCTGGGAATACTTCGCCTCTCCCGTCTCATAGGAGGCGATATAGGTGGTCATAGAAAAACTATCCAACGCCTGGTCCGGCAAAGGACCGGTCGCAAATCTTTCCTTCTGGTCGCTCCATTCATCGGGCTTTACCTGCCAGCCGGTAAACGCAAGGCCTTCCGCCTGCATCTGCTTGGCGGCGATGATGGAAACGGTGGCCATGCCATTGACCGAAAAGTCGCCGTTTTCATTGTCGTATACCGCGCCGCCGGTTACCTTTATCAGTTCGGTACTCCAGCTTGCAACAACGCCGTTGGAGCTGCCGTTGCCACCGTCTATCGTCTTGTTATGGGCGATCTTACCGCCGGTCATGGTAAATCTGTAATCCGCATAAACGCCGCCGGAATGATATAAGGCCGTGTTGTTGACAATTTCGCCGCCGGAAAGAACCACGTTCCCGTAGTCGGCAACCCCGCCGCCCACTTCGGCAGTGCAGCCCTCGATCATGCCGCCGCTCATATTAAACGTCCCGTAACTATCTACCGTTACACCGCCGCCCTCGCCGGAAGCGGTGCAGTCGGTGATGACGCCGCCGGTCATATTAAAGATGCTCGGATTGTTCCGATTATAGCCCGGAACGCTGACGCCGCCGCCATATTGGGCGCTGCCTCCCTCAATCCGGCCGCCGTGCATATTAAAGGTGCCGTAATAAATCCACACCACGCCGCCGCCGACCAGATCCGTAGCCGTAGAGGTGAGGACCACATCGCCCTCTAAATTGATGATGCCGCCCCAAACTACCAGTGCACCGCCGGACTTTTTGTCGGCGTAACCGTTGCCGCTGATTGTTCCGGAGCCGGTAATGGTCAGCTCCGAACCTTTTGTGGCCATAAGCGCCGTAGAAGCAGAGGTAATATTATGCCCGTTTAAATTCAGCGTGACAGAACGGTTATCTCTTAAAGAGCAATGCCAATCTAACGCCACATCCTGCTGCAATACGATCTCATCGCCGTTTTGCGCCGCTTCCAAAGCCTCCTCCAGCGATTCATAGGTCTTTTCGCCGATCGTCGCAACGCTTTCCGTACCGGCGGAGAATACCCCCCCCCGTCCTGTATTATAGACAAAATCTCCGGATAGTTGACCACTTGTAGCTGTTCTTCCTCGCTCAGCGCTTCAAACGCCGCCTGGATTTCTTCCAAGCTTTCAATCAGCGCTGCCTGCTCCTCTTCGGTGTAGTCTTTTTCCGGGTCAAAGCCGGTCAGGAACCGATCGATGGCATCGGTCAGGTCCAAAACCGCCTGGGAAACCACTGGCGGATTCTGTTCGGAATCACCGGAGTCCTCCAGCAAAATCTCTGCAAACGCGTCGTAGTTGCTTACCAGCAGCCGGGCTTCCTCACATAACGCCTCGAAAGACGCCTGGATCTCCTCCCACTCTTGTCTCAGAGCCGCCAGCTCTTCCTCACCATACTCCTGCTGGGGATCATATTTTTCTAAAAAACGGTCGATGGCATCCATCAGCTGCTGTACCGCCGCCAGCTCCTCTTCCGAGAGACTGGTATCGCTGTCTGCCGCCTTATCTTCGCAGACCAGCACCTTTTGATAGCATTCGTCCGTATGCGTATGGACGCTGTCCGATTCTTCCAGTCCGCAGACCAGCGACGGCTCCACATAGCATTCCTCTGTATGCTCGTGCTCCTCCTCGCAGGTCAATACCTGCTCGGTCTGCCAGCAATTTTCTTCATGGACATGCCCGGCGGTCTCCGTCTCCTCACAGACTAAGACCGTTTCGTAGCATTCTTCGGTGTGCGCATGCCCTTTATCCGGTTCCGTAGCAAAAGCATTCAGCGGGAAAAGACCCACTAACAAAACTGACGACAGAATCCAAGCAGCCAGCCCGCTCCCTCTCTTTATTTTTTTCATATGCAAGCCCTCCCAAATAAGTCAAGCCATTAGTCTTCCATTTTCTTTACTTTATTTATAGCAAATATAGGTAACATAAAAGTCACAAAACAGTGTCTAAACAAAATTTTCCTTCTTTTTTCATAATTTTTCTAATATTTTATCCACTCCGTCTCGTGACAGCACATATCGTGGATTATTCCTATCAAAAGGAATATTGGGATGGAAAATTCTCAAAAAGTATTTTTTCAATCTCCTATTTTTCATCTTTTTATAGACCTTGTTTTACAATCCGAAATTTGCATCTTTTTCTGATTTTTCAGAAAAACCGGGGAAAATCTGCCCGAGAAGATACCCCGAAAAGTCCCGCAGTCTGTCCGGGTCTAGATCGAGGGGCTCACCGCCGCCGTAGGACGAAAGCGCCGCCTGTACCACAGGATGGTATCGGCCCGGCAGGGCGGTCAGTCCCCACAGGCCGCCGTCCTTTTTGGAGAGAACCTTCTCCTCCCGCTGATAGGCCAGTACCCGGCATAAATTTAAAATAAAATAAACCGGATCCTGCACGATGCCCTGCTGCGCATCCTTCGCGTCCCCCAGAATGCTGTCGAGATAGCACGCCTTGGGCACCGGCCCGAACACCTCCTGCACCGGCGCGCCGCACAAAGCAAAGCCCTCCGCCCGCAAAACGGTAAAATGGGCCGCCAGGTCCCGGTCGGTCCCCCGCATTCTTTGGCAAAAGCCGGGCAAATCCTCCCGGCACTGCCGGCTATACGCACTGGAGTAATGAAGCGTGTAGGGGGTGGGATACACAAAATCCCGGCAGTGCTCTGCCAAAACGGCGCTCATCTCAAAACCCTTAGGGGGACAAAACCCCTTCCGGTCCAGCTCCAATAGCTTTCGGACCAGCTCCTGCTTTTGGGCATCGAAGGGCTCCTGCCGGGTCACTACCAAAAAATCAATATCGCTTTTCTCCCACCGAAAACATCCAAAGGCGATGGAGCCGTGGACATAGATTCCCACCAGGTTTTCCTGTAGGGTTTTTTCGTAGAAGACTTTTATTTCATCCAGCACCTTGGGATATTCCATTTTATTGCGTCTCCTCTTGTCCGGTTATTTTGCCGGAGCCGATCAGCCGCCGCTTCTGTTCGGTCCGCAGCCTTTTAATCTGCCATTCCCGCCGCATGGCGGACCTTTTGTCCTGGCAGACCTCGGCATACACCAGCTCCACCGGCCGGCGGGACCGGGTGTATTTGGCTCCCTGGCCGCTGTTGTGGGCGGCCACCCTGCGGGCAAGATCGTTGGTCCAGCCGGTATAAAGGGTTTGGTCCGCACAGCGGACGATATAGACATAGCACATGGATAAACCTCTGCAAGCCGGATATTTGCCCCATCCCGGCAGTCAGGGACGGCAGGCGTCCCGCTCCTTGACAAATTTTGCGAACTGCCGGACCTCCTCCAGCTGCTGGTCGGTGGCCTCTCCGCCGAACAGCTCGAACTTTAAAAGCTCCGGCGGCAGCGGCGCTGCCTGTGCGCCCAGCAGGTCGTGTACCGTAACCCCGAAGTAGTCCGCCAGCTTCGCCGCCGTTTCCGCCTTGACGGTCCTGCGGCGGCCCATTTTTAAATCGGTCATAACGCTGGGCTGGATTCCCGTATCCCTGCACATGCGGTACAGGGTGATCCGGCGTTTTTCACACAGACCCGTCAGCGTTATATATAAATTCGACATAATGCTTCTCCTTTTTTCTCGCCCTGAAAACTACGCGTCCGCGTATGAATCATCCCCTGTTTCGCGCCTTCAAGACATATTCGCAAAACAAGAAAACACTCCGAAATCTTGGAATAGCTTTCCAAAAAAGTTTCCTTTATTATATTATACGCACGCGTAAAAGTCAAGGCGACTGGCGACTGATCTGCAGGGCAGTGGGATGGAGAAACCGGGAACGAGCCAACAGCTGGTTGTAACCCTAAAAAAAGCAAAAGCCAGTCCCGTTGCCATTCCCCGCCGTTTGTGGTAAAATAGCTGTAAAAATCCGGCCCGGGCCATTTGAAAAAAAAGGGGGGGTTCTGCGTGAAGCTGGAGGAACTGATGCATTACCAGATCGGTCCGCTTTCGGCGGGGAATCTTCTCACCGCCCTTCTGCTGCTGGGCGTCTGCCTGGGCGGCGCAAAGCTTGTAATGAAGCTGGTGGATCGGATGCTTCGAAAGCTGCAGGTGGAAAAAAGCCTGCACCACTTTATCCGTTCTGCCGCCAAGTTCGCCCTTTTGTTTTTAACGGCACTGATCGTCGCCGACAGCCTCGGGATCCCGGTCACCTCTCTGGTGACAGTGCTGGGCGTTGTGGGCCTGGCCGTTTCTCTGGCGGTGCAGGATTCGCTGGCCAAGCTGGCCGGCGGGCTGATGGTACTGGCGGCCAAGCCCTTTGTGGTCGGCGATTATGTGGATGTGGGCACGGTCAGCGGAACGGTGCAGGAAATCGGGCTGATCTATACCTGCTTATCCACCCCGGACAATAAGGTGGTTTACCTGCCTAACAACGATGTTGCCGGCGCGCGGGTCACCAACTTTTCCGCCCGGGCTACCCGCCGGGTGGACCTGATGGTCTGCGCCTCGTACGGCGACGATACCCAAACGGTAAAGACGGCGCTGCGGCAGGCGCTGGAGGCGGCAGGCGGCGTGCTGGAGGATCCGCCGCCCTTTATCGGCGTCAGCGAATATCAAGACAGCAGCGTCCAATACGTAATAAGGGCATGGGTCAAAACCGCCGATTATTGGGATGTATACTATAGTCTGTTGGAGCAGGTCCGCCGGACCTTTACGGAAAACGGGGTGCAGATGTCCTATCCACACCTGAACGTGCATCTGATGGAAAACGGCAGGCGAAACAAGGATGAAGGCCTTGACCGCCCGCAGGGAAGGAAGGGGAAGAAATGAAATACAGTGAGCTGGAGACCCCGCGGCTGCTTCTGCGCGGCTGGCGGGAAACGGATGTGGACGATTTTTTCGCCTACTGCCGGCATCCGGAGGTAGGGCCCGCAGCGGGATGGCCGCCTCACGAGGACAAAGGCACCTCTCGGAACGTGATGTGGAAATTCATGGAGGCCGGAGACGTTTGGGCGCTGGTGGACCGCCAGACCCGCCGGGTCATCGGTTCGGTGGGTCTGCACGAGGACAAGCGCCGGGACAATCCCAACTGCCGGATGCTGGGCTACGCTTTAAGCGCCGACTGCTGGGGCCAAGGGCTTATGACCGAGGCAGCCCAGGCGGTGCTGCGCTACGCCTTCGAAACCCTTTGCCTGGAAATGGTGACCGTCTATCACTATCCGTTTAACAGCCGGTCTCGGCGGGTCATCGAAAAATGCGGCTTTCGCTATGAGGGAACGCTGCGCCGGGGGACCGTCCGGTTTGACGGACAGGTGCTGGACAACGTCTGCTACTCGCTTTTGCGGGAGGAATATGAGCAGCTGCGCCGGTAATAAAGCACAAAGGGCAGCGATTTTTCGCCCTAAAAAAGCGCGTATTCTCGGGCGGCCTTCCATAAGAAAGCTGACACCCGCTAAAAGCAGTCGTTTTTGGGCGGGTGCTCTTTTATCATGGCCCAACAACAAACGGGAATTTATTTGCCTTTTTGTTCTTGTCATAATAAAGGATCAATACAAAGGCAAAGGAAATAAGCTGGGCAGCCATAATTCGGACAATTTGCAATTCGTCTGCGCCCCTTGGAGAAACGACATGCAGCATATTTGTAGCAACGGTATTATTAAATAAATGGTCGCCAAGTCCTGCCCATATATTTCCCGTTATGCGGTAAAGTAGCCCCCATTTAATTCCCATAACGCCAGAGAGGATCACATAACCAATACCCAAAAAAACCATTACTGCAAATGACATTTCGCCATTTATATAACTTCTGATTGGCATTACAATGTGCCAGATACCAAATAAAAATGCAGCAATACCATTCGCTGTCATAAATGGCTTTGTTTCACAGAGCATTTTGATAAACAAACCGCGGAAAACGCCCTCCTCCATCCAAACATTGACGGCATTGAACAATACGCATAACAAAAAGAAAAGGAAATCGGTGTTTTTTACTTGAGAATCAGTTAAAGTAAAGCTGCTAATATATATTTCAAAATGTGCCGGATTGTCCTGCAGAGCCAAAATTGCGAATTCTAACCCATATGAAAGAATAAAGCAAACACTTCCCAATAATAAACCTTTTAAAAGGCTGCTTACAAAGCCGCTTCTTTGAAATCCAATATCACTCCATGTAAGATGTAAGATTTTTAATGTCACTGCTAAAAGAATCACTCCGATAGCCTTGTGAAATATATTTTCTCCAATAGTCGTTTTGTCTGTTTCAATTAGAAAATACTCAGCAAATCTAATAAGCAGACAAAATGTAAATATTGCAATGCACAAATTATCGGGTTTGTATTTTATGTTTCTTCCCATATAGCTCCCTCTTATAAAATCCTATTTTAGCGCTCCCTTTTATGGTTCTTTCGAGGATAGGGTCGCAGTATAAAAAGGGCAAGACAAACCAGGAAGGCTGTCTTGCCCTTAACCTCTTTATGAAGCCTTACACTTAAGGAAAAGGCGCTTTTACATCTGCGTCAGGCTTCTTCCTCCGGTTCCGGCGGCAGCACCTCCGCCTTGACCCGGCCGATGCGCCTTTCATCCATCTCCAGTACCGTAAACCGAATGCCGGACAAAGTCACCTCCGGGTGCTCACCCGGGACGGGGATACGGCCCAAAGCATCGGTCAAAAGGCCGCTTAGGGTGTCGTAATCCGCCTCCTCCAAAACCTCCAGCGGCAGAAAACGCTGCACGTCCTCTAAATCCGCAGAGCCGTCAATATGATAAACTCCGTCGGAAATTCGGGTGACCAGCTCTTCCTCCTCATCGTATTCGTCCTGGATTTCGCCTACAATCGACTCCAGCAGATCCTCCATGGTGACCATGCCGGAGGTGCCGCCGTATTCGTCCACCACAATGGCAATCTGCACCTTTTTCTGCTGGAACTGGCGGAACAAATCCCGGCAGCGGGTGCTTTCCGGCACATACAGGGCCGGACGCATCAGCGCCCGGATGGTGCGGGGACCCTGATCGCCCTTACCGATGAGCATCAAAAGATCCTTCGCGTACAAAATGCCCACCACATTGTCCAGTGTGTCTTCATACACAGGGATCCGGGAAAAGCCCTCCTCAATGGCGATTTTCAGCGCGTCGTCAATGTCGTTATCCGCCTGCACCGCCTCGATTTCGGTGCGATGGGTCATTACATCCTCGGCGGTGCGGTCGTCGAACTCAAATACATTATAAATCATTTCCCGTTCGCTTTGGGGGATCAGCCCCTTCTCATTGCCCGCGTCCACCATCTCCCGGATGTCCTCCTCGGTGCCCTCCTGGGGATCGGTGTTGGGGTCTATCCCCATCAGGCGCAGAATGCCGTTGGAAATCAGCCGGCAGAAAGCGCCCAGCGGCGAAACCAGCCGAATGCAGAACTGCAGCGGACCAGCGGCGCTGCAGGCCGTCCGGTTCGGGTCTCGCCAAGCCAGATGCCGCGGCAGCAGATATCCTGCAATCAGCACCAGCGCCGCGCCAACCAGAATGCTCAGCGCCACGGACAACGCAAGCGCCAGACTGATCCCGATCCCTTGCTTCTGCGCCAGCGCGGCGGCAAGCCAGGTGGAAGGGCCGGCCAAAAGCATTCCTTCGCAGGCCATAACCGAAAGCACAAATCCGGCGCGGACCTTAGCCGCCAGCGAGGAATACCGCTGGGCCATCTGCAAAAACAGCGCCGCCCGCCGGTCCCCCTCCGCCGCCAGCTTTTCCAGCCGGCTTTCCGAGTACTCCTCCAAAGCGGTTTCACACAGTGTGAAAAAGGCGCACAGGACCAAAAACAAAACAAACAGCCCGATACAAAGCGCCAAAGCGGCAGGCGGCGCGGTGTGCACCGCCCAAACATTGAGCGAGGCGGCAGGCGCCGCCAAAATACTGTGGGTCAATAAACTACCGTCCGGGTCCATTTTTACATTGTCCTCCTCAAACAGATAAAATGATGGCTTTCCGCCCTTCGGCGGTTGGTACGATACCGATAATTATCATGTAGTATACTATAGATTTTGCCGCCCGTCAAATATTCCTTCGGCAGGATTGAAAAAGAGGCAGGGCCGGTGTAAAATGGAAAAAAACGTCCGTCAAAGCCGGCGGCAGAAAAGGGGAGCGCACGCATATGATCGAATTTCGGTATGACACACAGCTTTTAATCGAAGGGGAAAACCTGGACGAGGACGCGATCAACGACTATTTCACCGAGCATTTTAAAGGCGATTGCCTGCTGGCGGTGGGGGACGAGGACCTCGTAAAAATCCATTTCCACACCAACGAGCCCTGGAAGGTGCTGGAATACTGCGCTTCTTTAGGGGAAATCTACGATATCGTCATTGAGGATATGGACCGGCAGGCCAGAGGACGCAAGGGTTAAAATTTTTGGCAAAAGGGCATTTTGCCAAAAAAATGCCTTTGTTACAGGTAAAACTGTAAACAAACCGCAAATTCCCGGTTTTCTTTCTTTACACCGGTCCGGGAACGTGATAGAATTAATAAGGTGAAGCCTTTTTTTGCGTTTGATCTGGTTTGCAAGCAGATCAAACCCAAATCGGCTCCTGCTAAGATGCAGAAATTCAAGGGAGGAATAACACTATGGCAAGAAAAATGAAGACCATGGATGGTAACAACGCTGCGGCGTACGCCTCGTACCCTTTTACCGACGTTGCTGCGATTTACCCCATCACGCCTTCTTCCGTAATGGCAGAGGTGACGGACAAATGGTCTGCCGATGGAAAAAAGAACCTGTTCGGCCAGCAGGTAAAGGTCGTTGAGATGCAGTCCGAGGCCGGCGCGGCCGGTACCGTACACGGCTCTTTGCAGGGCGGTGCCTTGACTACCACCTTTACCGCTTCTCAGGGCCTTTTGCTGATGATCCCCAACATGTATAAAATTGCCGGCGAGCTGCTGCCCTGCGTGATCAACGTATCCGCCCGCTGCGTAGCTTCCCACGCGCTGAACATCTATGGCGATCATTCGGACGTTTACGCCTGCCGCCAAACCGGCTTTGCGATGCTCTGCTCCCAGAACCCGCAGGAGGTCATGGACTTAGGCGCGGTGGCTCATCTGTCCACCATTAAAAGCCGGGTGCCGTTTTTGCATTTCTTCGACGGCTTCCGCACCTCGCACGAGATCCAGAAGATCCAGATCTGGGACGATGAGGACCTGCGCGATCTGTTGGATATGGATGCGGTTAAGGCCTTTAAAAACCGCGCTTTGAACCCGAATCATCCGGTCCTGCGCGGCACCGCCCAGAACCCCGACATCTTCTTCCAGGCCCGCGAGGCCTGCAACCCCTACTACGACGCGGTTCCCGCCATCGTAGAGGAATATATGAACAAGGTCAACGCCAAAATCGGCACCGACTACAAGCTGTTTAACTACTACGGCGCACCGGACGCGGAGCATGTCATCATCGCCATGGGCTCTGTCTGCGACACCATCGAAGAGACCATCGACTATATGAATGCCCACGGCGGCAAGGCCGGCTTAATCAAGGTTCGCCTGTACCGGCCCTTCTCCAAAGAGCATCTTCTCAAGGCCATCCCGGCTTCCGCCAAGACTCTGACCGTTCTGGACAGAACCAAGGAGCCCGGCTCCATCGGCGAGCCTTTGTTCCTGGATGTGGTCATGGCACTCAAAGGCACCCCCTACGGCGCGCTGCCGATTTACTCCGGCCGCTACGGACTGGGCTCTAAGGACACCGTTCCCGCCGACATCTTCGCCGTTTACAAAAACGCCGAAACCGGCGCGAAGGAGCGCTTCACCATTGCCATCCATGACGATGTGACCGGTCTTTCTCTGGAAAGAGAAGAAGCACCCGACACCCAGGCCAAGGGCACGACTGCCTGTAAGTTCTGGGGGCTTGGCTCCGACGGTACCGTTGGCGCCAACAAAAACTCCATTAAGATTATCGGCGACCACACCGACAAATACGTACAGGCCTACTTCGACTACGACTCCAAAAAGTCCGGCGGCCTGACCTGTTCGCATCTGCGGTTCGGCGACCATCCGATCAAATCCACCTACCTGATCAACAAAGCAAACTTTGTGGCCTGCCACAATCCGGCTTATGTCGGCAAGTACGACATGGTCGAGGATCTGGTGGACGGCGGCACCTTCCTGCTCAACTGCGGCTGGGATATGGCCGAGATTGAAAAACGGCTGCCAGATAAGGACAAAAAATATATCGCCGACCACAACATTCAGTTCTACACCATCGACGGCATCAAAATCGGCCGCGAGATCGGCCTGGGCGGCAGAATCAACACTGTTTTGCAGTCCGCCTTCTTTAAGCTGGCCAACATTATCCCCGCCGACCAGGCTGCGGATTATATGAAAGCCGCTGCCAAAGCCTCCTACGGCAAAAAGGGCGATAAGATTGTCCAGATGAACTACGACGCCATTGACCGCGGCGCAGACGGCTTGGTCAAGATCGAGGTTCCCGCCGCATGGAAAAACGCCACCGGTGAGCACAAGCTGCCGGTAGCCGAGGGCGGGCGCAAAGAGGTTGTGGATTTTGTCAACAATATCCTGATCCCCTCCACCCATCAGCACGGCAACGAGCTGCCGGTATCCGCCTTTAAGGGCGCGGAGGACGGCACCTTCCCGCAGGGCTCGGCCGCTTATGAAAAACGCGGCATCGCGGTGGACGTACCGGTTTGGAATCCGGAAAACTGTATCCAGTGTAACTTCTGCTCCTATGTCTGCCCCCACGCGGTTATCCGACCGGTTGTCATGACCGAGGAAGAGGCCGCCAAGGCTCCCGCCGGTACCAAGACGGTGGATATGACCGGTATGCCCGGCATGAAGTTCGCCATGACCGTTTCGGTGCTCGACTGTACCGGCTGCGGCTCCTGCGCAAACGTCTGCCCCGGCAAGAAGGGCGCCAAAGCGCTGGTAATGCAGAGCCTGGATTCTCAAAGAGAGCAGCAGAACGTCTTCGCCTACGGCCAGCAGATCGACCCAAAACCGGAAGTGGCCGAGAAATTCAAAGAGAACACCGTCAAGGGCAGCCAGTTCAAGCAGCCGCTGCTGGAATTCTCCGGCGCCTGTGCGGGCTGCGGCGAGACCCCTTACGCCAAGCTGGTCACCCAGCTGTTCGGCGACAGAATGTATATCGCCAACGCCACCGGCTGTTCCTCCATCTGGGGCGGTTCCGCACCGTCTACCCCCTATACCGTCAACAAAGAGGGCAAGGGTCCGGCTTGGGCCAACTCCCTGTTTGAGGACAACGCTGAGTACGGTTACGGCATGTATTTGGCGCAGGATCATATGCGCAAAGCGGCCATTGAGAAAATCGAGGAGCTGGCCAAGATCACCAAGTCCGACGAGAAGAGAGCCGCCTGCGAGAAATACCTGTCCACCGCCAACGACGGCGCGGCCAACAAAACCGCGACCGAAGAGCTCGTCAAGGCGCTGGAGTCTACCCCCGATTGTCCCTATTGCCAGGATATCCTCCAGTACAAGGATTTCCTCAACAAGAAATCTGTCTGGATCTTCGGTGGTGACGGCTGGGCCTATGACATCGGCTTCGGCGGCTTAGACCACGTGATCGCTTCCGGCGAAGATATCAACATTCTGGTCTTCGACACCGAGGTCTACTCCAATACCGGCGGACAGTCCTCCAAATCCACCCCCACCGGCGCAGTTGCCCAGTTTGCGGCTGCCGGCAAGGAAGTGAAGAAGAAGGATCTGGCGGCGATTGCCATGAGCTACGGCTACGTGTATGTGGCCCAGGTGGCTATGGGCGCTGACTACAACCAGTGCATCAAGGCCTTTACCGAGGCGGAGAGCTACCATGGCCCGTCCATCGTCATCGCCTACGCGCCTTGTATCAACCACGGGATCCGCGCCGGCATGAGCCAGGCCCAGACCGAGATCAAAAACGCGGTTGCCTCCGGTTACTGGAACAACCTGCGGTTCGACCCGAGACTGGCTGCCGAGGGTAAGAATCCCTTCCAGCTGGATTCCAAGGCTCCCACCGCGGATTACAAACAGTTCATCAGCGGCGAGGTTCGCTACAGCAGCCTGACCCGCGCCTTCCCGGATCGTGCGGACGTTCTGTTCGACAAGGCGGAAGCCAACGCCAAGGCCAAGTACGAGCACCTGTTGAGAATGTCCAAACTCTACGACGTAGAATAATCTGTCCGGCCAAATTGGCCTGTAGACGCGAAAAGGCCCCCGCTCCCTTTGTGGGATCGGGGGCCTTTTTTTGAAAATTTTTCCATCGGCGCGGCGGATTGACCGGTCCATAGAGTCCGTGTTATACTGGAAAAAGCCGGTTTTTCCTCGAAAAAGGAGGGTTCTCTCATGAAAAAAACCATTGCTGTCCTTTTGCTGCCGGCCGGCAGTCTGGCGGTGAGCCTTGGACTTGCCTTATTAAACCTGTACGGGATCGGCTTCGCCGCCGGACGAATGCCCGAATGGATCCTTCTCGCTGTTTCGGTCCTGTTCGCGGCAGGGGCGGCGCTGGCGATCTGGCTTTTGCACAGACGGTTTTCTGCCCGGTATGGGATGAAGGCTTCTGCCTTCTTTTTCCTGACGCTCGTGCCGCCGCTCGGCCTTTCGGGGGCCTTGTTTGCCACGGTGCAGATTCTGCCGTCTCTGACGGGGATCGCTGCCGCATTGCTGGCTATAAGCTGGGGCCTTACGTCAGCGGTTTTCACGGCAGCAGGGGCGATGATCCTCGGGATTATGGACGCCGGCAAAAAACAAAAGAGCTAACCCGGGCGGCAAATCCGCCAAACGCGCAAAGAACCGGCAAGGTGAAAAGCCCTGCCGGTTTTATTGTTGGGGGGATCTTTTCCGCCGAGAGGGCGATGGGCTTACCCTTCCAGCAGGTCCTCGGTCCACAGCCGGGAAAGATCCAGGGGGACGCCGTAAAACACCGCCTGGGTTCCAAACCAAGCGGCCTCTTCCTCCTGCCGCACTACTCCCAGCGCATCCTCGGCGGAAACGGCAGCGCCCTCCTCCACCAGTGCCTCGGACAGGCCGTAGTACCAGGTATACAGTCCCATGCCATGGTGAACAGCGACGCTCAGCCCTCCTTGGTCCAGACGGCCTACAAAAACCACCACGCCGGTGTTGGAAGCGGCAACCGTCCTTTCGCCCTCGACCTGCCACCAGACGGTCCTGTCCAGTAGACTGGGCTGGCCTTCAAAGGCCTGATGCCCGTACAGCACAGGATCCTCCTTTAGGGGACGGCGGAAAATGCCTCGCCAGTATTTCCCGCTGGCGCCGGTGAAAAACCTCTCCTGCGTTTCCTCCAAAGACAGCTGCGGTGCTTCCGCCGGCGTTTGAAGCGGAAAAGGCAGCCCCACCGTTTCAATCCTCGCGGTGTCCACTTGGATCTGCTGCTGCCCCTGGACCTGTTCGCCGGACACGGAAAGGGTATATGTGCCCGCGTAACGGGCCGCCAGAAGGCAGCTGTAGACTCCCTCCGCCCGCTTGACAAACGGGCCCGTCCGCCCTGCGTCGCAGCGGACTGTCAGACTGGCCGGGTCCTGCGGGTTTAAAACGGTAATTTCCAAAAGGCCGCCCTGTGTCGTCCTCTGAACGGGAACCAGGATTTCCGCCGCCTTTTTCACCTGCAGATCCAGCGCATAAACGCATTCGCCCGAATACCGGCGCAAGGCCGTTTCAACCCACCGGGCCGTCACCCGCATCTCGTAGCGGCCGCTGACAGGGGGATCGAACTGGTCCAGCTGACCGGCGCCGCCCTGGAAAACCGGATCGGAATACCCTGGCAGGGATACCTGAACCAGCACCGACTGCGGCTCGGTGGAAAAGGAAAGGGACAGTCCCTGGTAATCCTCCGGCTCCAGCAGGGTCTGGTCGTCCTTCACCAACACGCCGTCCATAAAGATGCTGTTGTCAATCTTTTTATACTGCCAGCCGTTTTCCACACAGTGTAAGGTCAGGCTCTGGCTCCCCTGAGACACCGTCATGGTAGGCGCGTCCTCAATATATTCAAACAGGTCGTCCAGCGTATCGCTGGTCAAAAGCTGCAGCACCCAGCGGGTATCCAAACCGTAGCAAGCGCCGTCAGGGTACTTCATCACAAATTCATTGGTCCCGTCGGTCAGCCGGTACAAGGACGGCTGCAGCACCTCTCGGCCGTCTTGGTAGGCCGCAAACGCCAGTACAAAATCCTCGTACCGGTCCTGATCCTCCTGTTTTTTCTGCCGGGAAAGGATTTCACCCAGCAGCTCCCTTTCCTGGTCGGAAAGGCGGTGCAGAATGTTCTGATCCTGCCGGCTGACCCAAACGTCCATATCCTCCTTCAACAGCGGGAGCCTTTCCCGGCCAAACAACAGCCCGGATACAATCGCCAGCAGCGATAGGACCACCGTCACCGCAATGAGTTTTCCGCTTTGGGTCATAACCGTCCGCCTCCTTTTTCTTTTATACTATCATTCTGCCGCCCGATTCTCAACTGTTTTTTGCCGGAAGCTGCTTTCTCTTTTCTCTGCGCAAAAATTCATTATATGTTTCTGGACTTTTGATCCACCGTTGTGTATAATAAAAAATACTGTAGTTTTGTTCCCCTGCCAAAGGGTGGACAGGCCTTTTTGAAAACATTGTTTAGGAGAAATGTATATGAAACGATTAAAATCCGTCCTCGCGCTTGCAGCGGCCCTTGCGGTCCTTTTGGCGTTTGGCGGCTGTACACTGAACCAATCTACGACCTGGATCGCCAAATCCGGAGACACAACCCTTCCGGCCGGCGTATATATTTTGAATCTCTCCAACAACTATAGCTCCGCTGTCTCGGTCCTGCAGCAGATGTACATCGAAAACGCGGAATCTGTCAACCCGAAAAACCTGTGGAAAAACTCGTTAGACGGCAAATCGTTAAACGACTGGATTGGCGACAAAACCCAGGAAAGTGTGAAAAACTATTTTGCCATTCTAAACCGGTTTAATGAATTGGGACTCTCCTTTGACGAGGCGGATCAGGCGCTGATGGACCAGGAGCTGGAAAGCTACTGGTCTGAGGGAAAGGAATCCTACGAAAAAAACGGCATTTCCAAAGAGTCGGTCCGCCTGCAGATCGAGTCTCGTTACCGTTCCCGCATGATCTTTAACTCCATCTATGGCCAGGGCGGGGAAAAAGAGGTCAGCGACAAGGATTTGAAGGATTACTACGCAGAAAACTACCAGAATATCCAGTATATCTCCGTTTCCACCAAGGATCTGGAGGGAGAGAAGCTGCAAAATCGTAAGGATCTGGTCGATCAGACTATTACCCGTGCCCGGGACGGCGAGGATTTTGTCGCTCTTTTAAAAGAGACGGAGCGGACTCTCTTAAAAGAACAGGGTACGGCGGAAGCAGACCTTCCGGACCGAGCGGACGATTATTTTGACAATATCATCTCCGCATCCACTGAATCCTATTACCCCGAGGCGATGGTCACGGCGGTCAAACAGATGAAGGCGGACGAGCTCAAGGTCGTCACCACCGACGACGCACTGATTCTGGTCAAAAAGCTGGATCCCATGGCGGATCAAGAAAATTTCCAGAAAAACCGGGAATCCATCCTCTCCGCCGTGAAAAACGATGAATTTATGGAGCAGGTGGCACAGTGGGCTGAATCGGTCCAGATTACCTTTAACGACGCGGCTGTCAGACGATATGGGGCCAAAAAAATCTTAGGCTAACAAGAAAAGGAATGCCGGCGACGACACCGGGATTTCCTAATCCTCCCAAAACAAAAGGCGATACCCAACAAAAAGCCGGGGATCGCCTTTTTGTGTCCGGCGGATTCGAAGGGTGCTTTCCCCTCCCTTAAACGGTTTTTCCGTCCCTGCGTCCAACCGCTCTTAACCGGAAAGGAGTCCTGCTTATGATCTATACCGTTACCCTAAACCCTTCGCTGGATTATGTTTTAGAGGGGCATCCGGTCCTTTTGGGCCAGGTCAACCGGGCTGAAGCGGCCCGGTTGGTTTTTGGCGGCAAGGGGATCAATCAATCGGTGATCCTCACCCGCTTAGGGGTTCCCAACCGGGCCTTGGGCTTTGCCGGAGGATACGCGGGACAGCAGCTGCGAAGACTTTTGCAGGAACAGGGAATCAAAGAGGAGCTAACCGAGATTCAAGGGGAAACCCGGATCAATGTAAAGCTGCGCGCCGGGGAAGAGACCGAGATTAACGCGCCTGGACCTTCCGTCTCCCCGCAGGAGCTGCGCCGGCTCTGCCAGCGGCTGGAAACACTGGAGGAAGGGGACATTCTCTCCTTTGGGGGAAGTCTGCCGCCAGGGATTAAGCCAGATTTTGTCCGGGATATCCTAGACCGTCTGCGGCATCAGGGCGTTTTTACCGTGGTCGACGCCGACGGCGAGCTGCTGCGCCGCAGTCTAAAGGGGCGGCCTGATCTGGTCAAGCCCAACCGGGCCGAAGCGGCCCGTCTGCTGGGTCTGGCGGAAAGCGGCCCGGATTTTGCCCAGGAAGCGGTTCGGCGTATCCAGGCCATGGGAGCGCACAGCGTATTGCTTTCCTTGGGCGCCGACGGCGCGGCGCTTTTGACCAAATCCGGTGCCTTCTGCCATCTGGCGGCCCCCAAAGGCGTCTGCAAGGGCGCCACCGGCGCAGGGGACAGTCTCACCGCCGGATTTTTAGCGGGATTGGCCTTAGGGCAGAGCTGGCCCGACGCATTGAAGCTGGCTGTTGCCGCCGGAAGCGCCACTGCCTTTGAGGGAAGACTGGCGAAAAAGGAAGAAATTCTTGCAATAGAAGCACAAAAAAAACAGGACAAAGGAAGATGAAAATGAAAGCGCATATTCAAAGATCGGCCGCACCGAAAATTCTTTTCTATCCCGGCGGCGGTATGGATCAAAGTCATGCGGTCGCCGCCTTCTGTCAGAAGGAAAACATCCCCTTCCAGACAGTTTCTGCCGGCGGCTTTGGCGATTCTCTTGGTTATTTGGCCGGAATCCCCGGCTTTTCTCCGGCAGAATCTCCCTGGGATCAGCCTCTCCCTCAGCGGGAAGCCATGATCATCTGCGGGCTGGAGGAAAAGCGAGTCCGCCAGCTGTTGGAAAAAATGAACCTGCTCAAGCTGCGGGTTGAGCTGAAAGCGGTTATGACCCCCCACAACCAAGGTTGGCCCTTCGGCGCGCTGTTGACTGAGCTGGAAAAGGAGCATCTGGCGCTGCACCCGCAGGAAAACGGCTGATCCTCCCCCCAAAGGAGTATCAGCGCAGGCAAAAACCATCTGCAAACAAACCGTTGGATCCGGTCTAAGGAAAACAAGCTGGGTAACGTTTTGATTGCATTCGCCTTGAAGTCGTTTTTTCCCTGGGATTTGTTTCGCGAAGACACATAAAAACGGCCTGTCTGCCAACAGACGGGCCGTTTATTTTTTGTCGATTCAGACAATGCCGGCTTTGCGCTTATCTTACCCACCGCCGGCGGCGGCGCTCAATCGCCACCGTAGCGGCAGGCGGCCCGTTATCCCCTTTCTGCACCTGATACAGAAAGGCAAACGGTTCCCCATCCTCCAAAAGCGATTCCGCCTCTTGGGGGAGAAAGCCCAGCTCCTGCCCATCCTGACCATGGGCGGCATATCGTTCCTGCTGCGGCTGCCAGCGAAAGGTCACCGGCTGCCAGCGCTCCGCCGACAGCAGATTTTCCGGAAGCGGCTGTCCCTCGGGCGGGACCAGCGAAAAAAATCGAAAGCCGCTTTTCTTCTGCTGGTCATAAAAGCAGATCTCCAGCTCCAGAAGCTGGGCCGTCCCGCCTGCACAGGAAATCCTGGCTAAAACCGGCAATTCCCGGTCCAGCCATGCGTTGACCATCCGCCGGATTGAATCGGCGGGCAGTTGCCCCAGCTCCCGGCCCGCCTGGTAAACCCGAACCGTATCCGGATCCTCCCTATTTTGGGGATCCTGCTCCAGCAGCACCCGCCCCCCCGGCAGGCCGGGCTCTGCCAGGCCTGGGGAAGGCACCAGGGGAAGGGATCCGTAGAAATAGGCAGGGACCAATCCATCCACCGTCAAAGGAAAGTCCAGATAGCCGCCAGAGTCGGGACCGCCTCCCTTTATTCTTTTTCCCACTGTCGTTTTTGCGGACCAGACCTGGGCCATCGCCTTTTCCACAGCGGAGTCGGGACCGTGTGAGTAGGATAGCGCAAAGGGCGCTTTGCCCGCTGCCCTCTCCAATCCCAACAAAATTGTTTGGGCATATTCGGCGGTATCTGACTGAAAAAAGGGCACGCTGGGGCGCAGCGCCTCCAGCTCCCGAATCATCTGCATAGCCCGCTCAAGCTGCGGCGTGAGCTGCAAAAGCGTCTGGCGGTCCCGGGCCGTATCAGCGCCTTGGGCTGCCGCCCGGACCTGGTCCAACATTCCCTTGATTCTGCCGCGGACTGCGTCGCTGCACGGCTTACAGAAGCCGTAGCGGTTGACGGTCAGCAGCAGTCCGCTTTTTTTGCACCAACAACATTTTGCCATAAGCGCCTCCTAAAAGAGATCATTGCCGTGTCTCATCCTATTTTATGCCAAATTCTTACCAGGCGCAAGGTCCAAAAGCAGCGCGGCCTTGATTAAAAGCCGTGAGGCAATTCCTCGGAAAAGCAGCTGCGCAGAATGCCCACCGCCTTTTTTTCGATGCGGGACACATAGCTGCGGGAAATTCCCAAAAGCGCGGCCACCTCTCGCTGGGCCATAGGCGCCTTTCCCCCCAGGCCATATCGCAGGCAGATAACCTGCCGCTCCCTTGGGTCCAGAAATTGATGGATATATCTGTGAAGCCGGTCGCTTTTTAACCGGCGATCCACATCCTCCAAAATATCGCCCTCCTGGGCCATAATATCCATCAGCGTCAGGGCGTTCCCATCGGCGTCGGTGTCAATAGGGTCTTGTATGTATACATCCTGCGCGTATTTTTTTCGGCCCCTAAAATACATCAGGATTTCATTTTCAATACAGCGGGAGGCATAGGTGGCAAACCGAATTCCCTTCTCGCAGTTGAAGGTCCCCACCGCTTTAATCAGCCCAATGGTGCCAATCGAGATCAAGTCCTCCTGCTCTTTATATGCGGCGTAGTATTTTTTGATGATATGGGCTACCAGCCGCAGGTTGTGCTCAATAAAATAATCCCTGGCCTGCTGGTCTCCCTGCCGGATCTTCTGCAGGCATTCCCGCTCCTGGGCGGCGGACAACGGACGGGGGAAAGAGCCGGATGCGGTGAGGTGCAGCGCAAAGTACAAAAAGCCGCCTGCCAGAGCGGATAGCCAGACTGATAACATAGCTCCTCCTTACTTGACCTGCCAAGAGCAAAATCAATGCCGTCCGGTTCCGGCCGGCGGCCCGCCGAAAATCGCCTTTCCCCAAAGAGCGGAAAAAGCCCTATTTTCAGCTTATGCGCCGGCGGGGATTTTGTGCGCGTCCCCTAAAAAGAAAAGCGCCGTTGCAGCCCGGCGGCGGATATGTTACACTGGGTCTGTCGAAAATCCGGAGGTGAATTGTTATGCTAAAGCCGCTTTTGGCCCTTCCCACCTGCTGGGAGCGCCTGCAACAAACCAAAAAGCCCATCGTCCTGTACGGCATGGGCAACGGCGCAGACCGCATCCTGCACCAGCTGGACCGGCTGGGGGTCGCTGTCCAGGACTTCTTCGCCAGCGACACCTTTGTCCGAGGGCACAGCTTTCACGGAAAACGGGTCAAGCGCCTAGCGGAAATCCAGGACCTATATGGGGATTTTGTGATTGTCACCGCCTTTGCCGTTCAGGATGCGCCCACCATGGCGGCGATTCTTGAGCTGGCGCGGCAGTACGAGCTATACGCCCCGGATGTTCCTGTAGCAGGGGAAAACCTATTTGACCGGGCGTTTCTGCGGGATAATCTGCCTGAGGCAGAAAAGGCCCTGTCCCTTTTGGCCGACCGTCGGTCACGGCAGATTTATCAGGATCTGATCGCCTACAAGCTCACCGGCCAGGTGGACGATCTGGTCCGCACTGCCTCCCCCCGGGACGAAGCCTTCTCCTCTCTGGTACAATTGGGCCCGGAAGAATCCTATGCGGATCTGGGCGCCTACAGCGGCGATACCATCCAAGAATTCCTGCAAAGGACCGGCGGCCAGTTTTCCCGCATCTTTGCCATGGAGCCGGATCCAAAAAACTACCGAAAGCTCTGCCGCCGGGCCGAGATGCTGGGAATTTTCCCCGACAGCCGAGTCCGACTGTGGAATCTGGCCGCCTGGGATGACCGGGCGTGTCTTACCTTTGCGCCCAAAGCCGGACGCAGCTCTGCCGTTGCCGACGCCGGGCGGAAGGTTTTGGCCAACTCTTTGGATAATCTCATCGGCCAGGATCCGGTGACCTTTTTGAAAATGGATGTGGAGGGAAGTGAATCCCAAGCGATTTTAGGCGCGGCCAACGCCATCCGAAGACATAGACCTAAGCTGATGATCAGCGCCTACCATCGTAGCGAGGATCTGTTCGCCCTGCCGCTGCAAATCCAGCGCATCCAGCCCGGATACCGGCTATACCTGCGCCGTTTTCCCTACATCCCCGCCTGGGAGATTAACCTGATCGGCATCTGGGGGGAGGGATAGGATGGCTGCTTTTTTCTATTCCAACGATAATAAGCGCTATTACACCTGGAATTACTATCTGCGCCAAAAATACGGCCAAAAGGTCTGTAAGATCCCCTTGAACGCCGGCTTTTCCTGTCCTAACCGGGACGGGACCTGCGGCAGCGGCGGCTGCACCTTCTGTTCCGGACAGCAAAGCGGCGATTTTGGCGGCGATCCTTCCCTTCCCATCCCGGAGCAGTTTGCCCAGATGCAGGCGGTATTCGCAAAAAAGTGGCCGGAAGCGCTTTTTATCGCGTACTTTCAGGCAGGCACCAGCACCTACGCGCCGCTGCCCGTCCTGCGGGAAAAATTCGAGACGGCTCTGGCGCTGCCCGGCGTCGTGGGGCTTTCCATCGCCACCCGGGCCGACTGTCTGCCGCCGCCGGTGCTGGATTACCTGACGAATTTGGCCCGCCGCACCGACCTTACAGTGGAATTGGGTCTGCAAACGGTCCACGACCAAACCGCCCGGCAAATCAACCGCGGCCACAACTACGCCGCCTTTCTCGCCGGATACCGGGCCCTGACAGATCGGGGCATTCCGGTCTGCGTCCATCTGATCAACGGGTTGCCGGGGGAAACCGGGGAGATGATGCGCCAGTCGGTCCGGCAGGTGGCGGCGCTTCGGCCCTTTGCGGTCAAGCTGCATCTTCTTCACCTTTTGCAGGGGACGGCGCTGGCCGCCCAATATCGGGCTGCGCCTTTCCCGCTTTTGGAAAAGGAGGAATATGTCCGGCTGATCTGCGACCAGCTGGAGCTGCTGCCGCCGCAGACGGTCATCCAGCGCCTGACCGGCGACGGGGACCGTCGGGCGCTGATTGGCCCCTTGTGGAGCGTTCGCAAGCGGGAGGTGCTCAACGCCATCGACTGGGAGCTGTCCCGCCGGGACACGGTACAGGGGGCGCGGTTTTCGCCGGGACCTTCATTCTAGAAAAAGGAGGCGCATTTTTGTGCAAAGCATTCTGCAAACCGCCAAGGAGCTGATACGGCCCGCCCTTCGTCCCGGCGGGACAGCGGCGGATTTCACTATGGGCAATGGTCACGACACCCTGTTTTTAGCCCAGGCCCTTCCTGGCGGGACGGTCTGGGCCTTCGATATTCAGCCCGCCGCGCTGGATGCCACCAAAAAGCTGCTGGCCGAGCACTACGCCGGGGAAAACGTCCAGCTGGTTCTGGACAGCCACAGCCATCTGAACCGGTACATCCAAACACCCTTGGATGCGGGGATGTTCAATCTGGGTTATCTGCCCTGGGCGGACAAAACGGTCACCACCCGCCGGGAAACCACCCTGGAGGCAGTGGACAAGGCCCTGGCCCTGCTGCGGGTGGGCGGCGTTTTGGTCGTCGTGGTCTATCCCGGCCACCAGGAGGGGCGGCTGGAGGGGGAAGCCCTGCAAAAAAAGCTGTCCGCCCTGGACTCTAAGCGGTACGACGTACTGCTTCACCGACTAATCCACGCGCCCGACTGCCCGTACATCCTGGCAGTGGAGCGGCGAAAATAGATGGAGTTCCTCCTTTTGACAAAAACCCTCGGAAGGCAAAGAACCTTCCGAGGGTTTTTATTCTATTTTTCCAGTCCCATTCGATCTGCCTCGGTGATAGGCCGGATCACCCGGCAGGGAACCCCCGCAGCTAAAACCCCCGGCGGGATATCCCGAGTGACCACGCTGCCCGAGCCGATGACCGCGTCATGGCCGATGGTCACCCCTCCGTTGACAATCACGCCGCCGCCCAGCCACACGTTATCCTCTACCGTTATGGGCTTGGCGTACTCTAGATTGTACCGCCGGCCATCCGGGCCGGTTCGGACATTGCGCTCCTCAGCCAGCAGCGGGTGCAGCGCCGTAAAAAAGGAGCCGCCGGGTCCGACCATTACGTTAGAGCCGATGTGGATGGAAGCGCAGTCTAAAAACACCGCATTAAAATTAAAATAGCAGTCGTCCCCAATATAGGTATTGCAGCCGTAGTCGAACCGGACCGCCGCCCGAAAAGTCACGTTTTTTCCCATACCGCCCAAGAGCTTTTGTAAAATTTCCCTCTGGGCGGCGGCGTCCTCCTTTTGCAGACGGTTAAACTGCTCCACCAGCCGGAAAGCCCTCTGCCGAAGGCCAGCCAACTCCTGGTCCGATGGGTCGTACAGCCTCCCGGACAGCATCTTTTCCCGCTCAGTCATAGGGGCTTCCTCCTTTTTTCCGCCAAATCAAAGAGCGAAGGGCGGCACCGCATCTTCGCTCTTTGGCGGCTTTCGGTTTTTATCGGCCTTTACCGGGCAAAAAACTGGGCCACCCAGCTCAGCGCAGCGGCCAGTCCCCAGCTGTAGGCTAGCAGAGACAAGGGCTTACCCAATAGAATGATAGCCGCGAACCGCCGAAACTTCATAGGCGTCAGTCCCGCCAGCAGGCAGAGGAAATCGTCGGGTGCTACCGGCAGAAAGATCGCCAGCGCAAAATACAGATCGAACTTGGGCGAATCCAGCCATTTGATGTATTTTCCCCATACCTTTTCGGAAACCGAACGCTCCACAAAGGGCCGTCCATATTTTTTGGCCAGGAAAAAATTGATGCCGGATCCGATACAGATCCCCGCGTAATTATAAACAAATCCCCACACCGGCCCAAACATTAGAACCCCCGCCACGCAGGTAAGACCGCCGGGGACGATGGGAAATACCACCTGTAAAATCTGGATCGCCACAAAAGCCAGCGGCGCCCAAATCCCCGTACTCTGCAAAAAGATCTGCAGGGTCTCTGGGGAGGTAAATACCCCCATTTTCAGTCCCACAATGACCAAAACCAGCGAAACAAGAATGCCAATGACCGTCATCGCTGTGCTGAAAATTTTTCCTCCGGGCATGCTCATAGGTGCAGATCACCCCGCGCCTGCGGAACCGGCTGAGCCTGCGGCAGTAATGAGGCATAGCAGTTTTTCCAGTAGGAAAGCACCGCCTGCTTGGTATATCGCTGGTGGCCTTCGGCGGAACGGGTAGCCGCCGCCTGTCGCACTGCCGGATCGGTCAGCGCCCGCAGCTCCCGGACAAAGCCGTCCACGTCCGAGGCCGCGGTGTAATATCCCTCTAAAATACAGGGATAAAGGTCCAGATCCCGCACCAGAATCGGCTTACGGCAGCACATGGCCTCCAAAAGGGTCATAGGAAACAGCTCGTCAAAGGACGGCAGAAAGAAAACGTCCGCCGCGTTGTACAGCTCGTTCATCCTCTCCCGCGGCACAATGCCCGTGAGGGTCACGTTGGCCGGCAGAGTTTCCACCGCCCGACGGATTTCGTCGTAGCCATCGGTAATCTTTCCAAAGGAGAAGCCTCCCGCCCAGACAAACTGCATGTCCGGACAGCGGCGGGCCGTTTCCAGAAAATCCAGAAAGCCCTTACGTTTTTGCATTTGACCGGCACATAAAACCGTAAGTACTCCCCCCTCGTATAGTCCGAGCCTTTCCCGGGCACTTTTCCGCTCTTGTTCTTCAAGGGGGAAAAACTGTTCGTCGTCCACAAAATTGGGGATATACTGAATTTTTTCCTCCGGAATGCCGCATTCCACCAGCTTTGGAATAAAGGATGGGTTTACCACAATCAGCTTGTCCATGGACTTATAAAAAAGCAGCACATATTTGCAAAGCAGCTTTTGAATAAAGCGGGGCAGCCGGATGGATCCCTCCAGCGTTTGGGGCAGAAAGTGAACGTATCCTACCTTTACCGCGCTGGTGAACCAGCTTCGCAGCAAAAATGTGGGATTGATCGTATGGAAATGCAGAATATCCGCTTTTTCCCAACTGTTGATCCGGACAGTGTACCCCGGGCCCAATCCCTGGCTGACCAGCCGGGTCTGTTCCTCAAAAGCGGAAAGCACCCCGTGGCCTTTGGTCATCCCAGCCGTGGAAAGCATATTGATGACAATCATCGAAAATCCCCCTTTTTTCTTTCTTTTTCTTCCTCTGCTAAAGGAACGATCAAGGGATAGGTTTTTCTTCACCTTTTTAAAAGCCGGGGCCGAATTTTCCCTGTTCTGCAAAATCCTCTCACCTCCCAAAATGCCCTGTAAAGCACGCTCTGTCCAGCAAAAAACCGCCTTTTGAAAAAACGGCCGCTGACTTTTCCTGCTATAGGCTCGCGACAAAGCTGCCTGAATCACACTTCAAAGCCATACAAGCCCTGTGAATTCTTCCTTTGCCCGCCGCAAGCCCTACAAAACGGGCGCGATTTGCTTCAAAAGCATCTGTAGTTATTATTATAACAAATCCCGGCTAAAAAAAACAGGCCTTTCTCACTTTGCTAAAACAGATTTTGCAGATCCTCCTTCTTTTTTCGTATAGTGGGAAAAAGGGAGCTGTATCATACAAAAGGCCGCGCAGATAAAAAACAGCTGCGCAGCCTAAAAATTTTATCCAGCTTTATCCGCTTACTCTTTGAAATCACTCTGATCCGGCCCTGCAAGCTCCCGCAGAGCGCTGACCAGCTCGGTTTTGCGGATGGATTTTTCGTCCTTTTTTTTGATGACCCGCGCCGGCACCCCCGCCACCACCATACCGGGGGCCACATCCTCGATAACCACCGACCCCGCGGCGACAATCGCCCCTTCGCCGATGCGCACCCCCTCGATGACCACAGCATTGGCGCCGATGAGCACATCGTCCTCTACGACCACCGGCTGGGCCGAGGGCGGCTCTACCACACCGGCCAGCACCGCACCGGCGCCGATATGGCAGCGGCGGCCCACTGTGGCCCGTCCGCCTAAAACTGCTCCCATGTCGATCATGGTCTCCTCGCCGATCACCGCGCCGATATTGAGGATTGCACCCATCATAATTACCGCGTTATCGCCGATTTGGACCTGCTCACGGATGATGGCCCCCGGCTCTATGCGGGCGTGAATCCTCTTTTTGTCCAACAGGGGGATGGCGGAATTGCGCGCGTCGTTTTCCACCTGCTGGAGGAGGATCTTTTCCTGGTTTTCCTCCAGCACCGGGCGAATCTTCTCCCAATCGCCGAAAACCACCGAAAAGCCGTTGCCGCCAAAAAACTGCTGCGCGCCGGGAAAGTCCACCGGCTGCGACGTTTGCAGCCACACCCGTACCGGGGTGGTTTTGGGGGAGGTGCGAATGTATTCTATAATCTGTTGGGCATCCATATAAATCCGTCCTTTCAATAGGAATCGCCGGGCGCATACACGCGCTTCACGCGCCGCCGCGTCTGGGCGAAATTTTATGCATTTGGATAAGGCATCTCCTTTTCGGGGAGAAACAGAATTTCATCCAGCGTATAAAAGCCCGGGGATCGTTTTGCCAAAAGCGCCGCGGCCTTTACCGCGCCCACCGCAAAGATCCGGCGGCTGGCGGCGGAGTGGGCCAGGCTCAGGGTTTCGTCCTGGCCGAAAAAGTACAGGGTGTGCTCCCCTGCTACCGTTCCGCCCCGGACCGAGAATAGCCCCATCTCATCCTGGCTTCTTTCCCCGCAGAAGCCCTCCCGGCCGTACACCCGGCGCAGGCGGCGGTCCGGGTCTAGGGCGTCGGCCAGCAATACGGCGGTGCCGCTGGGCGCGTCCGCCTTCTGCCGGTGGTGTTTTTCCACCAGCTCCGGCTCAAAGCTTTCCAGCAGCACCGGACCGAACCGCTCCAGCATCCGGCGCAGAAGTGCAACGCCCAAGCTGTAGTTGGCCGAATAAAGCACCGGCGCCGCCGCGCCCAGCTGCCGCAGACGCTCCAGCTGCGCCTCGCTGTAGCCGGTGGTGCCGCTTAAAAGCGGCGTTCGGGTACGGCGGACATACCCCTCCAGCGGCTTTAGCGTATCCGGATGGGAAAAATCGATCACTAGGTCCGCGCTTGGCAAATCCTCCAGCCGACCCAGGTCCGGCCCGTCCAGCGCCGCCAGGACCTCCCATCCTTTTTTTTGGGCTTCCTCTTCAATCAGCCGGCCCATTTTTCCATAGCCCGTCAGCACAAGCTTCACCCAAAGCCCCCCTTGCAGAATTTTTCTATTTTACGATAAGATCCGCCTGTCTCATGATTTGGGTCAGCCTCTCCCGGTGCGTTTCGCTCATAGGGCACAGGGGAAGGCGGTAGCCGCCTACCTCCATCCCCATGAGGTTCATGGCCTCCTTAACCGGGATAGGATTCACCTCCATAAACAAAGCGTTAATCAGGTCCAGATACCGCAGCTGCGCCGCCAGCGCCGCCTCCCGGCGTCCCGCCAGATAGTCGGACACCATCTGATGGCAGGCGGCAGGCATGATGTTGGCCCAAACCGAAATGACCCCCTTGGCTCCCAGGGACAAAAGCGGCAGGGTAATGTCGTCGTTCCCGCAGAACATACAAAAATCATCCGATAAATATCGGGCGATCTTCACCACGTAGGAAATGTCGCCGCTGGCCTCCTTGATGCCGCAGATGTTGGGATGGCCGGCCAGCCGCGCCACCGTCTCCGCCGGAATGGAACAGCCGGTGCGCCCCGGTACGTTATACAAAATCACCGGAACGTCCACCGCGTCGGCTACGTCGGCAAAATGGCGGTACATCCCCTCGGCGTTGGCCTTGATATAATAGGGGGTGATGCACAAAAGGGCGTCCGCCCCCATCCTGGCGTACTTTACGCTTTTTTCCAACTGGGTTTCGGTAGAGTTGGAGCCGCTGCCCGCAATCACCGGCACCCGTCCGGCTACCCGGTCGATGGCAAAGCGGCAGACCGCGTCATCCTCCTCATGGCTCATAGTAGAGGATTCTCCAGTGGTTCCCAGCACCAGTATTCCGTCGGTGCCCTGGTCGATCTGCCAGTCAATAAGCTGGCCCAGCCGCTCAAAATTCACCGTTCCATCCGGGTGAAACGGGGTAATCAGCGCTACAATGGATCCTTGTAAATTTCTCATCCTTCATATACTCCTTTCAAAATCCGACAGGCCGGACCGCTCATCCATACGCCTTCGTCCCCGTCAATCCGGACGGTCAGGCGGCCCTTAGGCAGAATAATTTCCACTTCATTTTCACATTTTCCCAGCCGGTAGGCGTCCAGCGCCG
Organism: uncultured Oscillospiraceae bacterium; assembly: GCA_910583935.1. Taxonomy (GTDB): domain Bacteria; phylum Bacillota; class Clostridia; order Oscillospirales; family Ruminococcaceae; genus UBA3818. Next base: position 47,728 of record CAJTZM010000010.1, on the reverse strand, counting down.
CCGCGCAGGCTCCAGTGCCGCAGGCCAGCGTCAGACCGACTCCCCGTTCCCAGGTCCGCATTTGGATGGTGTGCCGGTCCAGCATCCGCACCAGGTTGACGTTGGTTTTCTCCTTGTACACCGGGCTTTCGCAGATGGCGCCGGCAAGCCGCTGGATGTCCGGGTCCTCCGGATCGTCCACAAACCAGACGGTATGGACGGTGGAAAGAAAAAAGCTGTCCACCCGGACGGTTTTTCCCCGGACCGTCACCGGGAAATCCAGTACCGGACCCGGCGCGTCTACCCCCACCGCCTGGGGGGAAAAATCCGCCTTTCCCATAGCCACCTGGGCCCAAAATGGCTCCCGGCTTTTGACGGTCACCGTCTTGACCCCTGCCAGCGTCTGGACCGCAAACCGGTCCTCTTCCACTATGCCCTCGTCCAGGCAAAATTTTGCGAAGCAACGGATGCCGTTGCCGCACATGGGCGCGCGGGATCCGTCGCAGTTATAAAAAAGCATGGTCAGCGGCCAGGTCCGCACTAAAATGAAGCCGTCGGCGCCGATGCCGGCGTGCCGGTCGCATATCGCCGGAATCAGCCGGTCCAGCGAATATCCGGCGGCATCCTCCTCCCGCAGAATGATAAAATCGTTGCCGCAGCCGTGGTATTTGGCCACCCTCAGCATATTCCGCACCCTCCCAGCATCGATTGCTTTTGCAGGACAGCGGGTTTTCCCCGAGGGCCCCCGCCAAAAATGCCGGACCCCGCCGCCATCGCCTTTCGTGCAAAGAGAAAGTCTTTTTTCTTCATTTTACACTCTCCCCTCTGATAAAATGCGCCGCCTTTTTTCCATTTTATGCGCCAAGCAGGACGATTCCGCCTGATTTTTGGCAAAAGAAAAAGGCCGGCAAAGGGGAGCGCCCTTCCGACCCGATACAATCCGGCCTGTTTTTTACCCAGACCAGCCCATTTGTAAAGAGCTTAAAGATAGCACTCCTGCATTTTTATTGCAGACAGTCTTACGGATCTTCTCCGCAAGCCCACCGGCCCGGCACGCCTGCCAAAGCCAGTTCGGCAAAATTGCTTTTCCGCCCCCTCACTGCCTGCCGGCTAAGAGGTGGATCGTCGCTTTTGCGCCTCTATCAATATTATCCGCATCATAACACGCTTTTCCCAAAAAAGCAACGATCCGGCAAAAAATAGTAGCATTATACAAATAGGACCGGGATTCTTGCAGAATATCTTGTGAAAAACTGCAAAGTCTCACCGGCTTTTCAAAAAAGATTTGCATCCGGCCCAAAGCCGGCGTACAATGGGCCTAACAAAATCACAGGAGGGGACCTATTTATGCTCAACCGATTAACCGCCCACCGCCGTGCGCTGCACCGTATCCCGGAGCTGGGCGACCAGCTGCCCGAAACCCGGGCCTATATTCTTTCTCAGCTGTCCGGCCTGCGCTGCCGGATCATCGAGCCGGGCAGAGACGCGGTCCTCGCCTTTTTTGACGCAGGCAAGCCGGCCGCCGCCGCCTTCCGCAGCGATATGGACGCCTTGCCCATCGAGGAAAAAACCGGCCTTGCCTTCTGTTCCATCCATCCGGGAAAAATGCACGCCTGCGGGCATGACGGGCATATGGCAATGCTTTTGACCTTCGCCCAATGGGTCGACGAAAATCTCGAGAATCTCCCCCACAACATCCTGCTGGTATTCCAGCCGGCGGAGGAAACCACCGGCGGCGCCCTGGATATCTGCCGGACCGGCATCTTTGGGGAGCTTTCGGTCCAGCATATTTTCGGCATCCACCTTTGGCCGGCGCTGCCCGCCGGGGTTATTGGCACCCGACCGGGCCCCATGATGGCTCGCACCAACGAGGTCACGGTGGAAATCCAGGGAAAAAGCGCTCACATCGCCAAATGGCAGCAGGGAACCGACGCACTGGAGGCAGGCGCCCAGTTTTTGCAGCAGGCCTATCGGATGGCCGAATCGGAGCTGCCGGCGGAACAGTTTCGGGTATTTCGGTTCGGCCTCATGCAAAGCGGCACCGTCCGCAACGCAGTCAGCGCCCACACCCGTCTGGAGGGCACGCTGCGAACCTTCCAGGAGGAGACCTTCCGGCATATCTCCCACCGCGCCGCCGAAATTGGCCGCCAAATAGAGGAGGAAACCGGCTGCCAAATTTCGGTCCATTTTAGCGACGGCTATCCGGCAGTCTGCAACAACCCGGCGCTTTACGCCAAGGCAGCGGCGCTGCTGGGTCCGGATGGGTTTTCTCCTCTGGCCGAGCCGGTTCTCATTGCCGAGGATTTTTCCTTTTACCAAAAGACGCTGCCGGGTCTATTCTTCTTTTTAGGCACCGGCGGGGATCAGCCACTGCACTCTGATCGGTTCCAGTTTGACGAATTGGTGCTGGAGCAGGGGGTCCGTCTGTACCAAAAGCTGTTGGCCCTTTAATTTTTCCACCAGCCGCCCGACTGCTGTGGAAAACCCTTTTTTGCAAAGGAGAATCGTCTATGGTCAAAAAGATGAATCATGCCCTGTGCGCCGCCCAGCCCAGCGGCATCCGAAAATTTACCGCCTTAGCCAAGGCGGAGCCGGACTGCCTGTTCCTCACCATTGGGGAGCCGGACTTTGCCACCCCGGATTCCATCAAGGAGGCGGCTAAAGCTGCCCTGGACCAGAATCTGACCCACTATCCGCCGGGGGTGGGGGAGCAATATCTGCTGGAACGTATCTCCCAGTTCGAGCGAGAGCGAAACGGCGTATTCTACCGGCCAGAGGAGGTGATCGTCACCGACGGGGCCACCGAGGGGCTGTATCTGGCGCTGCGGGGGATCCTGAACCCCGGTGACGAGGTCATCGTCCCCACCCCGGCCTTTGGCTTGTATGATCCGCTGGTCACCTTGTCCCAGGGGGTTTATGTCCCCATGGACACTTGCGGCGACGGCTTCCAGATTACCGGGGAAAACCTCTCCCGGCATCTAAGCGGCAAAACCAAGGCCATTGTGCTCAATTCGCCCAACAATCCCACCGGCGCGGTTTACACCCCCCAGACGCTGGAGACGATCTATCAGGCGGTGAAGGACCGGGATATTTTTGTGTTGTGCGACGATGTATACGCCCAGCTGGTCTACGGGCCTTACCAGAGCTTTTCGGGGTATCAGGATATCCGCGACAAAATCATCCTGATCCAAAGCTTTTCCAAGCCCTATGCCATGACCGGCTGGCGGATGGGCTATCTGTGCGCCGACCGGCCGATCATCGAGCAGCTGGCCAAGCTGCATTCCTACACGGTGGTTTCCGCCGTCTCCTTTTTGCAGAAGGGCTGCGCCGCCGCGCTGGACTACGACCCGGCCGGCATGGTCGAGACCTACCGGCAGCGGCGGGATTATGCGTGTGACCGCCTTTGCCGCATGGGTCTGCCGGTGGAAAAGCCCGGCGGCGCTTTTTATCTGTTCCCGTCCATCCGGCAGTATGGGCTGGACGCGGAAACCTTTTGCCTTCGTATGATCAAGCAGGGAAAGCTGGCGGCGGTGCCCGGCACCTGCTTTGGCGCCCAGGGGTATATCCGCCTGTCCTACTGCTATTCCATGGAGGAGATCAGCCATGGCCTGGACCGGCTGGAGGCGTTTTTGCAGACGCTGTAGCCGCCTCCGGTTGTCCAAAGGATTAGGCTGTTTGCACGTATATTTTCGGGCAGTGCTTTTCTATTGCAAAAATCCCCTGTCTTTTAAAAGACAGGGGATTTTTTGTCCCCCTTCAAAAAGCGGGGGAAGACAACCAAAAGCTTTGGCTCTTTTAGGAAAATCTACGCCTTTTCCTCCAAATCTACCCGGATGTGCAGCTCCTCCAGCTGCTTTTCGCTTACCGGGCCCGGCGCGTCCATCATCACATCCTGGGCGTTTTTATTCATGGGAAAGGGGATGATCTCCCGGATGGATTCCTCGCCCGCCAAAAGCATGACGATCCGATCCACCCCGGGGGCAATTCCCGCGTGAGGTGGCGCACCGTAGGTAAAGGCGTTGTACATGGCCGGGAATTTGGCCTTGACGTCCTCCTCGCCCAGCCCCACCAGCTGGAAGGCGCGGATCATGATCTCCGGGTCATGGTTTCGAACCGCGCCGGAGGAAAGCTCCACCCCATTGACCACCAAATCGTATTGATCTGCGGTGATGCGCAGCGGGTCGATCTCACCTCGATGGGCCTTTTCCAGCATCTCCAGCCCGCCGGAGGGCATGGAAAAGGGATTGTGGCAAAATTCCAGCTGGCCGCTTTCCTCCCCGATTTCGTACATGGGGAAATCTACAATCCAGCAAAATTCGTATTTTTCCCTGTCCATATGGTTGGGGCAAAAGGCGCCCAGCTTGTTGCGGAACACGCCGGCGGTCTTCTGGGCCGCCGATTTTTTGCCTGCCGTCAGCCCTACAAAGCAGCCGGGAACCAGGCCCAAGGCCTTGACGACCTCTTCTTTGATGGGGGCAATAAACTTGGCGATACCGCCGACGATCTCACCCTGCTCGTCATAGCGGAACCAGTATCCCTTGTTGCCGGACTGTATCTCCACCTCGGTGCACAAGCCATCGATCTGCTTGCGGGTGCCGGTAAAATCGGTGACCACAATCGCCTTGACCACATTGCCCTCGAACGGGCCAAAGCCGCAGCCGCCCAGCAGGTCGGTGGCGTCCTGCACCGTCAGGTCAATGCGCAGGTCCGGCTTGTCCGACCCGTAGGTTTCCATGGCCTCGTTAAAGCCAATCCGCCGAAAAGGCGCTTTCGACGCGATGTTGTACTTGCCGTATTTGGCAAAAATCGGCGGGAACACGTCCTCAATCACCGAAAAAACATCCTCCTGGGTGGCAAAGGCCATCTCCATATCCAGCTGATAAAATTCGCCGGGGGAGCGGTCCCCTCGTGCGTCCTCGTCCCGAAAGCAGGGAGCGATCTGAAAATACCGGTCAAAGCCGGAGGTCATTAAAAGCTGTTTAAACTGCTGCGGCGCCTGGGGCAGCGCGTAGAACTTCCCCGGATGCTTTCGGGCGGGCACCAGATAGTCCCGGGCGCCCTCGGGGGAGGACGCGGTCAGAATCGGGGTGGTGATCTCCAAAAAGTTATGGGCCGTCATGGCCTTGCGCAAAGCCGCCACCACATTGCAGCGCAGAATAATATTTTCCTTTACCGCCGGATTGCGCAGATCCAGATAGCGGTAGCGAAGCCGCTGAGTCTCATCCGCCTCCCGGCTGTGGTTGATTTCAAAGGGGAGCTCGTTGTGCCGGCAGCGGCCCAGCACCTGGATTTGGGACGGTACTACCTCAATATCGCCGGTAGGCTGCTTGGGGTTTTTGCTGGAGCGCTCCCGGACGACGCCGGTGACCTGGAGGGTGGATTCTTTGTTCAGGCTTTTGATCAGCGCCAGCAGCTGCGGATCCTCCACCACCAGCTGGGTGATGCCGTAAAAATCCCGCAGGACCACAAAGGCCAGACTGCCGCCCACCTCCCGGACGTTCTCCATAAATCCCGCCAGCGTCACCGTCTGGCCAGCCTGCTCTATCCGCAGCTGGCCGCAGGTATGGGTTCTTGACTGTATCATGGTATCAAACTCCTTTATTTTTGTCTTTCCTCAAAGCATTTGCATCTATTCGGTTTTTAAAGCGCCGGCTACTTCCTCCAAGCAGCTGTCGTATACCACTTTTACCAAACTGCCCGGCTCCTGGGGCGAGGCCTCCAGCCGAAATTCTGTAACCGAGCCGTCCGCCATCCTTTTGAGCTTGGCCACTCCCTGTTCCAGCTCACTGTCGCCGAGGATGACGCTAAACCGTGCGCCCAGCTTGTTTGCAAACTTCATCTGCGCCTTCACCGACCGGCCCATAGTGTCGCACTCCGCCCAAAAGCCCTCTTTTCGAAGCTGCTGGGTCAGCTGCGCCGCCTTTGCGCCTGCCGCTTCTCCCATGCTGCCGATATAGGCCATACATTTTCTTTCCTCCGGGAAGGCGGCGCCGCAGGCCTCCATGGTCATCAAAATCCGCTCCAGCCCCATGGCAAAGCCGATGCCCGGCAGCGCCGGACCGCCCAGCTGTTCAATGAGCCCGTCGTACCGTCCGCCGGCGCAGATAGTACTTTGGGCGCCGATTTGATCGCTGACAAACTCAAAAACCGTCTTGGTATAGTAGTCCAGCCCCCGAACAATCCGCGGGTTGATGGTATAAGAAACCTCCATCGCGTTAAGCCGCGCTTTGACCTGCTCGAAATGGGCCGTACATTCCTCGCACAAAAAGTCCAGCATCATGGGCGCGCCCTGGCCAATTTCCTGGCAGACCGGACTTTTGCAGTCCAAAAGACGCATAGGGTTGCGCTCCAGCCGGTCCTTGCAGGTGTCGCAAAGGTCCTCCCGGCGGGCGGAAAAATAATTTCGCAGCGCCTCTTGATATTTTGCCCGGCAGGCGGGGCAGCCAATGGAGTTTAACTCCAGCCTCGCCTTAATTCCCAATTCCTGGAACAAATGGCATACCATAAAGATGACCTCCGCGTCCGCAGAGGCGGCAGCAGAGCCCAACATTTCCACACCAAACTGGTGGAATTCCCGCTGGCGGCCCGCCTGGGGCTTTTCGTAGCGGAAAGCGGACAGCAGGTACGCCGCCTTTACCGGCAGCGCGTCGCCTAAAAGGCCGTGTTCAATGGCGCTGCGCAGGGTCCCGGCAGTTCCCTCCGGCCGCAGGGTAATGGACCGGCCACCCTTATCCTCAAAGGTGTACATCTCTTTTTGCACCACATCGGTGGTATCCCCCACCGAACGATTAAACAGCTCCGTATGCTCAAAGGTGGGGATCCGGATCTCCCGAAATCCGTACAGCTTTACCGTTTCCATCATCTTTTTTTCTAAGTACTGCCATTTATAGCTTTCCCCCGGCAGCACATCCTGGGTCCCTCTGGGACCTTTGGTTAAAATTGCCATTTTATATCCTCCTATCCTTTTGGACATCTGCTTTTTTAGCAGCATAAAAAACAAATACCCCGTTCCTCCCTGCTGGAAGGGACGGAGTATCTCCGCGGTGCCACCCCTGTTGAGGACAAAAACGTCCTCCGCTTACAAACCGTTAACGCCGGTTTACGAACAGGACTACCAGCCTCTTTCAAAGCGTTCCCCCTGCCTGCCGCGCGGGTGTCTGTTTTCCTGTTCGCCCTTGGCGGCGCTCTTTCAGCCTGCGAAGCGCTTCTCTGTGCCGGCGTCTAGGAAAATTTCCCGTCGAATCCGCATTTGTTATGAATCCAGGTCTGCTTTGTTTGAAACGCCGCAGCCGGTTTTGTTCGATTATAATCCCTTCCGCTTATTTTTGCAAGAAAAAGATCAAGCCTTTGCGCATTTTTTCCTCAACCGGGGAAAATCAGCCCGCATGGACAATATTCCTCCAATCTAAGTCGCCCCGCTCTAGCGCATGAATCAGCGCCTCCGCTGTGGCAATATTGGTCGCCACCGGGATGTTGTGCACATCGCACAGCCGCAGCAGCTGCGCCTGATCGCTTTGAGGCATCTGCGGAACCAGCGGATCCCGAAAAAACAGCAGCAGGTCAATTTCATTGCAGGCAATCCGCGCCGCAATCTGCTGGTCGCCGCCCTGCTCGCCGCTTAAAAACCGGACGATCTCCAATCCGGTTGCCTCCGATACCATCTTGCTGGTGGTATCGGTACCACATAAGGCGTGGTGACTTAATATGCCGCAGTACGCGATGCAAAACTGCACAATCAATTCTTTTTTTGCATCGTGTGCGGTTAAAGCAATTGTCATGAACGATCATCCTCTCTCTTTTTTATACGCCCAACTCTACCGATTGCCCTAAAATCCGCCGGGCAATGCTGCCACAGGCAGCCCTTGCGCCGTTTTGATGCGGAAGAACCGCTCCCGCGCTTAAACGATAGGCAAATTCCCGATCCTCCGGTACAATGCCCAACAGCTGCGCCCCCACCGTATCAATAGCAAAATCCAAATGAGGGAACGGACGGCGGCGGCAAAATTCTTTTACATCCAGCCGGTTGATCACCAGATTTTGACCCAGTCCCTCCTTTTCGTCCAGCCGGTCAGACACGCTGCGCCCCTGCCGCAAACAGGGCAAATCCGGCGTAACAAGGATAATCGCCCTGTCCGCCGCCAAAAGCGCCGCCTCAAACCAGCTTCCCTCCCCGGACGGTGTTTCGATTAAAATAAAATCAAAGGATCCGGCCAGCTGATGCATCTGGTTGGCAAAAACGTCCGATTCATAAACAAATCCCTGCTCCTGCGGGGATAATATCGCCCATAGGCCTGGCTCCTCCGGTACCGGCAGAATGCAATCCTTTGCCTCGCAGCCGCCGGATAAAAGATCCGACAGACCACAGATTCCCCTCCCCAGATTCAGCATCAGATCAAAAGCTCCTGGACCAGGCTCCATCTCAACCAATAAGGTTCTCTGCCCAAAGCGGGCCAGCTCCCGGCCAATTGTCGCCGTCAGGCAGGACTTTCCGGTTCCTCCCTTTCCGGAGACAGTCATGATGATTGTCCCTTTTTTCTCCATTGTATCCCTTTTCTTCAAGTTCTCTTGGCGAAATGCACCGATTCAAACTGCATTATACCATATTTTTTGTGAAAATAAAAGAGATCTCAAAAATTTTTCAAAAATCCTTTTTCCCTGCCGCTCATCCCTCGTCTCCATAGATGCTTAAAGAGACGCGGTTGGGCATGCAAACCGCGGTTTGGCCTTCCATAGACAAAAATCCCGCGTTTTCACAAATATGGTCCGGGCAGTCCACCTCAATGAAGCGGATTTTGTGGTCCTTGATCTGAAAGGACACCGGGATGCCGCAGCTCTCTTTCAAAGAAAAGGTTCGGTCCGCTTCCTCCAGCAGATTAAGCTGCATCCACTCTTTTCCATCAACCATAATCACCGCCAGGTTCTGCTCTTTAGGCGGCTGATAGCTAATTCGGTAAAAAAGCCAGCTGCCTACCGCAAGGACCAGCAAAACGCCGATAATCGCCCAATCGGTTTTTTTTAGCTGAAAGGATCGTTTTTCCTCCATCGGGTTTCCCCCCTTCCTTGTCCGTACGCTCTAAAGCCGGCCTGCGTCTCGCAGCGCTTTATACTTTAACAGGCCAATCTGGGTTTTGGCGTCGATGATCTCCCCGTCCAGGATCATTTGAAGCGCCTCGTCCAGCGGGTGGCGTTCAACGGATAAAAACTCGTTTTCGTCCAGACTCTGGGTCCCTTCGGTCAAATCCGAGGCAAAAAACAGATGGATCACCTCCGTGTCATACGCACAGGTGGGGATCAGCCGCCCCATGGGCTCAAATCTTCCAGCGGTGCAGCCGGTCTCCTCCTTCAGCTCCCGGCGGCCGCTGTCCGCAGGGCTTTCACCTGGCTCCAGCTTGCCGGCGGGCAACTCCAGCAGAGTCCGCCCAAAGGGATAACGAAACTGCCGGACGAAAAGGATATTTTCATCCGCATCCATTGCTAGGATGCTCACCCCGCCCGGATGGTCGATTACCTCCCGGATGGTCCTGCTGCCGTCCTCCAGTTCCACCGTATCCCGACGCAGATGGACGACCACCCCTTCAAAAATGCGGGTGGAATCAAGGGTTTTCTCTGTATGAGACATCTTGTCTGCTCCTTTCGCGCAGGAAAAGCTGCTTGGGACAGTCTGTTCCCACAATTTTTTGAAATATCGGACCTTGTACGGCTCATATAGTAAAAAGAAACTGCTTTGAGGTGATTATTATGGAGCCATCTTTTTATACTCTCGCCCCAACCTTCCCCCGGATACGGGAAAAAATCCGTTCCTATCAATTTCTTCTCGATCAAAGAACCGCTGGTATTTTTCCCATTGGCCGCTCGCTTTTAGACAGAGGGATCTATGCTGTCCGGCTGGGAAATCCCAGGCGCGTTTCGCTGTTTGTCGGCGGCGTGCATGGGCAGGAATGGCTGACCTGCCTTCTGCTGTTCCGGTTCTTAGACGATCTTTTTTCCAGTATAGCACAAAACCGGCCTCTTGCAGAGGTCCCGGTAAAAAAAGCTTTGGAGCGCCAAGGCTTGGTGGTCATCCCCGCCATGAATCCTGACGGGATCTCCATCGGTTTGGAGGGTGCCGCCGGCGCGCCGGGAATGGAGCAGCAGGTAACCGCGCTGTGCGACGGGGATTTTTCTTCCTGGCAAGCCAACGCCCGGGGGATTGATCTGAACCACAACTTCGACGCCGGCTTCGCCCTTTGCAAAAAAGCCGAAAGAGAGGCGGGAATCCTTGGACCCGGACCGGGAAAATATGGCGGAACCCAGCCGGAAAGTGAGCCGGAAACCCGCGCGATCTGCCGGTTTATTCGAACCCAGCCGGTCCGGCAGCTGTACGCCTTTCACTCCCAGGGGGAAGAAATCTATTACCGATACGGTGAAAACACCCCTGCCCGATCCCCCCTGATCGCCCAGGCGCTCTCCCTTTCCAGCGGCTACACACTGGCCGATCCGGCGGGTACCGCCAGTCACGGAGGTCTCAAGGACTGGTTTATCGAGGCCTTTGGCCGGCCCGGCTTTACCATTGAAATCGGGCGGGGAAAAAATCCCTTGCCCATCACCGAATTAGAGCCGATTTACGCGCGCCTAATTGAAATGCTTTTGGCCGCCATGCTGTTTTGATCGGTACGGAAAAGCGGAAAGGGCGCGGCAGATTTGCCGCGCCCTTTCTTTGTGATAAAAGAAGGGCTATTCTTCCTCTTCCTGCTGTTCCAGCGCAAAATCGGCAAAATCCTGCACCGCCTGAACAAGCTTTTGCTCCATGCCCTCAGACAACGACTTAGCACCGTCTATAGAATTCTCCAACTGCCCCGATTCCGGCTGGGAAGGATTCTCCACATTGGACTCGGAGCTCTCATCCTCCTTGGGCACCCGCGCCAGGGTGACGATCCGGCCGCCCTCCGGCACCCGCATCACCCGAACGCCGCTTCCATACCGGGACTGGGCTGTCACATCGTCCGAATTGATCCGGATAATAACGCCGTCGTCGGTAATCATGATCACATCGTCCTCCGGCGTCACCGCCTTTACCGCCGCTATAAAGCCCTTTTCCTCGCTGACCTTGTAATTGTGAACGCCCTTGCCGCCGCGGCTTTGCAGCCGGTACTGGTCAAAAGAGGTTCGGCGTCCCGCGCCTTTTTCGGTCACGGTCAAAAGGGTGGCACCCTCTTTTACCCGCGCCATGCCTACGACCTCGTCGCCTTCCTCCAGCTGGATGGATTTCACCCCCCGGGCAGTGCGCCCTAAAGGCCGCGCATCCGATTCCAGGAAGCGAATCGCCATACCGCTGCGGGTGGCAATTACAAGCTCGCTTGCGCCGGAGGTCTCCCGCACCCAGGCCAGTTCATCATTCTCATCCAGACTGATGGCAATAAGTCCTGACTTGCGGGCATTCCGGTAGGCGGACAGCTCGGTGCGCTTAATAATTCCTTTTTTGGTGACCATCACAAGAAAACGATCGTCCGCAAAATCAGAAACCTTTAATACGGCGCTTACTTTTTCCTCCTGTTCCAACGGCAGCAGGTTTACGATGTTAGTCCCCCGCCCCGCCCGCGAGCTTTCGGGAATCTCGTAGCATTTTAGGCGGAACAGCCGGCCCCGGTTGGTAAAGAAACAGACATAATCATGAGAAGATGCCACAAATAGATCTTCCACCACATCTTCTTCCCGTCGGGTCATACCGGAAATACCCCGTCCGCCCCGCTTCTGGGTTTTGTACACATCCGCCGGCTGGCGTTTTACATAGCCAAAGTGGGTTCGGGTGACGACACAGTCCTCCACCGGGATCAGGTCCTCAATATCCACCTCGCCGGAAACGCTCTGAATCTCGGTTCGGCGCTCGTCGCCGTATTTGGCCTTTAAAGCGACCAGCTCTTCCTTGACAATGGCGTAAACCCGCCCATCGTGGGCCAGGATGTCCTCTAAATCCGCCACCTTCGCTAAAATCGCCGCCAATTCGTCCTCAATCTTGGCCCGCTCCAAACCGGAAAGCTGGCCTAAACGCATGGCCACAATGGCGGCCGCTTGCGCGTCAGACAGTCCAAACCGCTCGATCAGCGCCGCCTTTGAGGAAGGCTGATCCTTGGAAGCACGGATGATTTTGATGACCTCGTCAATATAATCCAGTGCGATCTTTAATCCTTCTAAAATATGCTCGCGCTCTTTTGCCTTTTTTAATTCGTACCGGGTGCGCCGGGTGATTACCTGAAACTGAAAATCCAGATAGCATCGCAAAATTTCCTGCAAGGTCATGACCTTGGGCTGCTTACCGTCGATGGCCAGCATAATCACACCCACCGTCTCCTGCAGCTGGCTGAAGGTGTAAAGCCGATTGAGCACCACCTGGGCGTTAGCGTCCCGCTTTAGCTCGATAACGATGCGCATGCCGTCCCGGTCTGATTCGTCCCGCAGGTCGCTGATGCCATCAACCCTTTTTTCCTTTACAAGCCCTGCGATGCTCTCAATGAGCCTTGCCTTGTTGACCATGTAGGGGATTTCGGTCACCACGATGCGCAGGCGGTTTTTATGCTCCTCGATTTCCGCCTTGGCCCGCAGGGTGATTTTCCCCCGGCCGGTGGCATAGGCGGCGCGGATGCCCGAGCGGCCCATAATGATGCCGCCAGTAGGGAAGTCCGGGCCCTTTAAATGCTCCGTCAGCTCGTCCAGCGTCGCGTCTGGATTGTCGATCATACAGCAGGCAGCGTCCACCACCTCACGCAGATTGTGGGGAGGGATATTGGTCGCCATACCCACCGCAATACCGGTGGAGCCGTTGACCAAAAGGTTTGGGAAGCGGGAGGGCAGCATCACCGGCTCCTGCAGATGGTCGTCGTAGTTGGGCATAAAATCCACCGTATCCTTGTCGATATCGGTGAGCATTGCCATGGCGATTTTGCTCATTCTCGCTTCGGTATACCGATAGGCTGCCGCCGGGTCCCCGTCTACCGAGCCAAAGTTGCCGTGGCCGTCTACCAGCGGGTAGCGCATGGAAAAGTCCTGGGCCAGCCGTACCATGGCATCGTAGACCGAGGCATCGCCATGGGGATGATACCGGCCCAGCACCGAACCGACGGTATCTGCCGACTTTCGGTATGCCTTGTCCGGAGAAAGGCCGTTTTCGTACATCGTATACAGAATCCGGCGGTGAACCGGCTTTAAGCCGTCCCGTACGTCCGGCAGGGCGCGCCCCACAATGACCGACATGGAATAAGCCAGGTAGGATTCCTTCATCTCCTTTTCCAGGTCGACCTGGACGATTCTGTTCATATCCTCATTCATTTTCAATCACCCTTCGGTCCGAAAATATTTGTCGAACTCTCATTTTCTGTTTTCTTCTGAGATTGCCAGTTTGCTAGCTCCGGCAGCCTGCCGGCCAAAAACGCCTTCAGCTGCTGACTGCAAGCCTCGTTGGGAATGGGGATTTCCATCCCGTTCTTTAACCGCAGAATCACCAGCCGCCGAATGCGGTCTATTTGACAAACTTCTGTATAATAACCGTCGAAAGCCACCGCCGGATAATGAACGGTAAAGAGCTCCTCATAAAACCGGATTTCTGTTTTCCTTTTTCCCAGCTGCTTTTGGCGGTACCATTTTTTTGACTGCCGCCGAATCTGCAGCTTTTTCCCCACAAAAGCGGCGACGGCTAATCCGATGCACAAGGCCGACAGAGCCTTTGCCTCCAGAAAAAATTGTGGCGAAAAGCCTTCTGAATCCGTCAATCGGATGAAAAGACAAAGAACAGCGGTTATCCCCCCGGCGGCCAGCAGAAAAAACGGCCAGACAGGACATTTCGTTTTTGTATGGTGTAAATAATAATCTCGATGCTGTGGATATCCCATCAAAAAAGACAGGGTATACGCCGGTTTTTCCAAGTAAAACCCTCCAAAAGACAGGAAAATCTCTCGCTTTTTCCGCCTAAATGTCCAGATTTTCTACGTATTTTGCGTTGGCTTCAATAAATTCCCGGCGGGGACCCACCTTGTCGCCCATCAAAATAGTAAAAATTTCATCAGCGCGGACCGCATCCTCCATCTCTACCCGCTTCATGGTCCGGGTCTCCGGATTCATGGTGGTTTCCCACAGCTGCTCCGGATCCATTTCACCCAGGCCCTTATAACGCTGGATATCCTTTTTCACATCGTCGTCGCCGTACAGCTCCCGGACCGCCTCGTCCCGTTCCTCGTCCGAATAGGCGTACAGGACCTTTTTGCCCCGGCTGACCTTAAAAAGCGGCGGCTGCGCCAAATAGACATGTCCCTCCTCAATCAGCGGTCGCATAAACCGGAAAAAGAAGGTTAAAAGCAGCGTTCGGATATGGGAGCCGTCTACATCCGCGTCAGCCATAATAATGACCTTGCCATACCGGATTTTGCTCACATCGAAATCCTGGCCGATGCCGCAGCCTAGGGCGGTAATCACCGGCATCAGCTTGTCGTTGCCGTATACCTTATCAATTCGGGCCTTTTCTACGTTGAGCATCTTTCCCCACAAGGGCAAGATTGCCTGAAACCGCCGGTCCCGGCCCTGCTTGGCCGAGCCGCCGGCCGAGTCTCCCTCCACGATATAGATTTCCGTATAGGTATTGTCCCGGTCGGAGCAGTCAGCCAGCTTTCCGGGCAGCTGGCTGCCCTCCAGCACCGATTTGCGCCGGGTCAGCTCCCGGGCCTTTCGAGCCGCCTCTCTTGCCCTTGCCGCGTTGAGTGATTTTTCAAAAATCAGCTTAGCTACCGATGGGTTTTCCTCAAAAAAAGTGCCCAGCTTTTCATAGACGATCCCGTCTACTAGGGTCCGTACATCGGTATTGCCAAGCTTTGCCTTGGTCTGTCCTTCAAACTGCGCGTTTTCCAGCTTGACCGACACAATAGCGGTCAACCCCTCCCGCACGTCTTCACCGGTGAGGTTTTTGTCGCTGTCCCGCAAAAAATTATGCCGTCTGGCGTATTCGTTGAATACTCGGGTTAAGGCCGACTTAAACCCCTGCTCATGGGTGCCGCCCTCCACTGTGTGGATGTCGTTGGCAAAGGACATGACCAGCTCGTTATAGCTTTCGTTATACTGCATGGCGATTTCAGCCGTGGTAGTCCCCTTAGAGCCGGACAGATAGATTACCTGGGGATGGAGGGTTTCCAGGCTCTTTCGCTTGTGAATATACTCCACAAAGGAGCGGATTCCCCCCTCGTAGCAAAGATCGTTCTCTACCGGCTCCTCACCACGGGCATCCTTAAGGAGAATGCGCACCCCTGCATTAAGAAAGGCCTGCTCCCGCAGGCGGGCCAAAAGGGTATCGTAGTCGTATTCCAACTCCTCAAAAATCTCCGGATCAGGGGAAAAAACTACCTCTGTCCCGGTTTTCTTTGTATCGCCGATCACCTGTAAATCCGCCGTTGGAACACCCCGCTGAAACTTCTGGTAGTGGATATGCTCTCCGTCAAACACCTTGACCTCCAGCCAGGAGGACAGGGCATTGACCACCGAAGCGCCCACCCCGTGCAGTCCGCCGGATACCTTATAGCCGGACCCGCCGAATTTTCCCCCGGCGTGCAGGACCGTATACACCACCGTCACCGCCGGAATCCCCATTTTCGGATGAATACCCACTGGGATGCCCCGGCCGTTGTCCACAACCCGAATACTGTTTCCAGGAAGAATCTCTACGGTGATCAGATCGCAGTAGCCCGCCAACGCCTCGTCAATGGCGTTATCCACAATCTCGTATACCAGATGGTGCAGGCCCCTAGGCCCGGTGGAACCGATATACATGCCCGGCCTTTTCCGAACCGCTTCCAGTCCTTCTAAAACCTGAATGTCGTTTTCATCGTATTTTTGGGTCTGGTTGTTTTGTTCCAAATTGATTTCCCTCCAAACAGGATTCCCGAGCCTTGATTAAGCCCGTTTTTATTTTTTCTATAAGAAAGATATGAAAAAGCTTCCTGCCTTCTAAACAGAGGATATTGGCAGATTTGTATTAAAAATGCGAGAGCCCTGCGATAAATCCAGTCCGTTTGCGAAGAGTGGCAGGAGAGATCTGGGAGATGTACACGGTAATTTTTCGGTCTTCCTCACAAACGATGAAGGATTTGGGCAGCTCCGAAGAAACGTTGACCACCCGGCCGCTTTTTTCCGCCTGAGCCAGATAGGATCTGGTCAGCCGGCTCATAGAGGTATTCTCAATATCGAAGATGCCCACCACACAAGCGGTCCGCACCACAATATTTTGTCCCAAATGCAAATACAAGGAAAAACCTCCTATTCCTCGGTCAGACATCCTTTTTCCATTGAAAAAACCCGGCCTTCTGCCAGTTGGGAAAAATATCCCTTATCACAGCAGGTAATAAAAATCTGGCTGCCGGTGAGATGGTTTAACAGATATTCTCTCCTGCTTTGGTCCAGCTCGCTCATCACGTCATCCAATAATATCACCGGATGCTCTTTTAAAATTTCGCCGATACAGCGGCTTTCCGCCAGCTTTAAGGATAACACTGCACTGCGCTGCTGACCCTGCGAACCAAAGGAGCGGACACTGCGGCCATTGATCAGAATTTCCAGATCATCCCGGTGAGGACCGACGCTTGTCACGCCGTTTCGAAGGTCC
Source organism: uncultured Oscillospiraceae bacterium (assembly GCA_910583935.1). GTDB lineage: Bacteria > Bacillota > Clostridia > Oscillospirales > Ruminococcaceae > UBA3818. The sequence continues at coordinate 31,134 of CAJTZM010000010.1, read as the reverse complement.
TCCGGCCGATTTTTTACCGTCTGTTCCAAAAGCAAGGAGAAAATCTCCTCCTTAGACTGCCCTTCCTCAAGACGCAGTCCCAAAGGACGATAGCATAAAGAAAGCTGTTCTCGATCCATCGAGATGCCCTTGTAAATTTTTGCCGCCTCGGTATTGAGACGCCGGGTATATTCCATCCGAAGCCGGAGAATCGCCCCGCCCAAAGCCGCCAGCTTTTCGTCCCAGACATCCAGCGTATCCATTAAAGACGGCGCATAAGCAATATCCTTTAAAAGGGTGTTTCTCTGCACAAGAATTCGCTGGTATTGGCCTATCATTCTGATGTAGCGGGGCGTAATCTGACAGATGGAGGTATCTAAAAATTTCCGGCGGCCGGCAGGACCATCCTTGACCAACCCTAGATGGGATGGGGAAAAAACCACCGCTGTAAAAATACCCGCAAGGGCGGTAACCGAATCCTGCTTGATTTCGTTGAGCCAAGCGGATTTTTGCCCGCTGATCTGCAGCTTTGCCGTCTGTACTCGTCCCGCCTGATAAAATTCCGACTCAATCAACGCCTGGTTTTCTCCAAAGCGGATTTGATCCGCATCCCTTGCGCCGCGAAAGCTTTTGGCGCCGGACAAAAGCCATACCGCCTCCAGCAGATTGGTTTTTCCCTGAGCGTTGTTCCCATAAACAATATTGACGGTTTTGCAGGGGAATAAGGCTATACTCTGCATATTTCGAAAGTTTTCCAGCTTCAAATGCTCAATCCGCACAGGCAGCAACCTCAATCTCATATTGATCGATCTGAATCCGGTCGCCGGGATAAAGCTTTTTTCCCCGGGCAGTACAGATATCACCGTTAACCGATACGGCCCCTTCCGCCACAATTTCCTTGGCGTGTCCGCCGGTTTCGGCCAGACCGCAGAATTTTAAAAACTGATCCAGCCGGATCCATTCAGTCCGGATGGTAAAAATATGTGTCTGTGCCATACTTCTTTACACCTTCCGCCATACAGGCATTTTCATTGCCGCTTACGCTTCGTTTTTTAAACGTACCGGCAGAATTAAAAACAGGAAGCTGTCTCCCTCCAGCGGCACCATTTTCATGGGAGAAAGGGGGCCGCTGATTAAAAGCTTTACTTTATCGCATCCGGTGGCGCGTAGCGCCTCCAGCATATAGCGGTTATTAAAGCCAATTTCCACGTCGTCTCCCTCCAGCTTGCATTCCAGCTGGTCGTACGCCTTTCCAATCGCTGTAGAGCAGGACATTTTGATCTGCCCTTCCTCAAACTGGATGCGCAGCGGGCTTTTAAGCCGGTCGGAAATTAACAGGGAGGTTCTTTCTATACTGTCCATAAACGGGCGTACATCCACTGTAACGGTGGTGCTGCTTCCCTCTGGAATCGCCGCCCGATAATCTAGAAATTCACCCTCTAAAAGACGGGAGATTACCTTGTACTGGCCAATCTGCACTACCACGTGCTTACGAGAGAGGAACAGGCCGGCCTGTTCCTGCTCATCGTCGGAAAGAAGCTTGGTCATTTCCGAAAGGGTTTTCCCAGGGATGATAAATTGCGCTGTTCCCTCAGCGGTTACCTTTTCCCGGCGCAGGGCCAGGCGAAAGCCATCTACCGACACGACCCGCAGCTCTCCCTCCTCCAGCTGGAACAAAGAGCCGGTATGGACGGGTTTGGAATCGTTGGTGGAGATGGCGAACAGCGTCTGGTCAATCATTCCCTTTAAAAGATGCTGAGGCAGGCGAATGGACTGTTCCTCCTGTACGGCGGGAATCTCTGGAAATTCGTCGGAGGGAATGCCTAAGATTGTAAATTCCGTTGCGCCGCTTTTAATTTCGGTCAGATATTTTTCATCGGTTTGAATGATTACTGTATCTCCGTTCATGCGGCGCATCATATCGACAAAAAGCTTAGCCGAAAGAACGATCTCTCCTTCTTCCTCAATCTGGGCGGACATTTGAGCGGAAATGCCTAAATCCAGATCATACCCTAAAAAGGAAAGAAGATTTCCCTTGGCCCGAATCAGGATACCTTCCAGTACGGTAAGAGAGGTTTTTCCCGAAACTGCGCGGGAGACGTTAGAGACGATTTCGTAAAGCTCCGGTCTTGAACAGCTAAATTTCAATGAAGATACACTCCTTTTTTAACAGATTAAAATAGAAGGGATAAAGAAAAGAAAAGAAAGAAAGAAATTTAGTCTTAGTAATAGGGGCGGTTGATTTGTGAAATGAAGGCGAGAAACCGCGTAAATAAAAGAAAAAATCCGTCTTTTTGCCAGTTGGAGGTTCTGTGAGGAAAATGTGCAAAGGTGGAGAAATATTTTTTATAATAAAATTATCCACAAAAAGGAATGTGAAGGGTGTAAGAAATGTGGAAAATTCGGTGGAAAAAGAGGAAAATAAAAAAGATCTGAAAAATACTCCCCCTTTTGTGGACTGTGAAAAGAAGAAAACAGTGGAAAACTAACTGTTTTGAATGTTTTTAATAATATCCTCTACCATTTCCCGATAGCGAAAGTCTACCTTCATATTTTTCTCAACCTGCTGAATGGCATAGACGATGGTTGAATGATCCCGGCCGCCGAACTCCTCACCGATGGAGGCCATGGACATTTGGGTGATCTCCCGAACAATGTAAATGGAAACCTGCCGCGCCGAAGAAATGGTCGCTGAACGCTTATTGGACCGGATGTCCTGTGGGGACACGCCGCAGGTACGGCCCACCTCGTTGATAATGCGCTCTACCGTTACCGGGATTGGCTGCTGGTCGTTGAGCACCTCTCGGATGGCGTTTTGCGCGATCAGGATGGAAGGAGGGGTGCCGGCCAAAAGCTTGTAGGCCTTGAGCTTTTTTACGACCCCTTCCAGCTGGCGGATATTGGTTTTGAGCTTATTGGCGATATATTCGCAGACTTCATTGGGAACATGAATCTCTAAAAGCTCCGCCTTGCGCTGGATAATAGCGATGCGGGTTTCAAAATCCGGCGGCTGAATATCCGCCAGAAGTCCCCACTCAAAACGGTTGCGCAGTCGGTCCTCAAGGGTTTTAATTTCTTTCGGCGGCCTGTCAGAGGTCAGCACAATCTGTTTTTCCGCCTGATACAGCGCGTCGAAGGTATGGAAAAATTCCTCCTGGGTTTGGTCCTTTCCTCCGATAAACTGGATGTCGTCTACCAAAAGAATATCCGCCTGCCGGTATTTATTGTGAAAGACAGTGGTGGTTTCCGATTTAATTGCTTCGATTAGCTCGTTGGTAAAATCTTCGCCCTTAATATAGATGGCGTTGGTATCGGGCTTATTTTTGGCTATTTCATTGGAAATAGCGGACAGAAGATGGGTTTTGCCCAGTCCGGAGCCGCCGTAAATAAACAGGGGGTTATAGGCGCCGGCCGGATTGGTTGCCACTGCCAGAGAGGCGGCATGAGCGAATTTATTCGAGGGACCGACGATAAAGGTACTAAAGGTATAGTCATAATCGCCGCCAGCGCTGTTTTTTTCCATTTCCTCCTGGGTGTATTTTTGGGGAAAGGATTCGGCCTCCGGCTTAAAAGAAGAGGAGGAGTCGCTGTATTTATACTGGATGATCACCTCGACCGGAAAGCCAACCACCTCTTCAAAGGAAGCGGCGATCAGCTCCAGATAACGGCCCATAATCTGGTCCCTTTTAAATTGGGTCTGCACCTGTAAATAGACGGTGGAGCCCTCCATTTTCAAAGGCTCTATTCCTTTGATCCATGCAGCATAGGCGGTGGGATTCATACTTTCCTGAAGTTTGCCAAAAACCAGGTCCAGGATTTCCTGTAGGGATTCCATCTGCGATCGGTACCTCCTCGTATCAGTTAAAAGGATGGGGATTTTTTGTGGAAAGCATTTTTTTTCACAAAAAAATCCTCTAGAATTATAACATAAAATGAAGGCCTTTTTCAAGGTTTTCCACCGATGAAAGAAACTATATATTTAATAGTATAAAGAAGGGGAGATTTTTGCAAAATGCGGTTTCTTCCCAAACGGCAAAAAATGCGTATATTTTCCATGGAAAATCTTGTTTTCGGCTCTTAAAACGGGTTTTTTTTGTTTTTGATATTGACATAACAAGTCCAGGTAAGATATACTATATTCTTGCAAGGTTAGCCTCGAAAGGAGGGACATTTATGTTCAGAACATATCAGCCCAAAAAGCTGCAAAGAAAAAAAGAACACGGTTTTCGCAAGAGAATGTCAACCAGAAATGGGCGTAAGGTTTTGGCTCGCAGAAGAGCCAAAGGCAGAGCACGTCTCTCCTATTAAAAAGAGGGTTGACCACATCCTTATGTGGTCTTTCTTTTTATGTGCCGTATTTTCCGGCAGCTGCTGGAAAATGATACCGAAGACAAAAAACGCCTTTTGAAACATTTTCAAAAGGCGTTTTTTATGGGAAAAGGGGCGGTTGAATGGGTATGAAGGTAGTAAAACTCAATCAAAACCGCGATTTTCGCCGGGTTTACAGCAAGGGGAAGTATGCGGCGCACCCATTGATTGTCACCTATGCGCTGAAAAATCGCACAGGTCAGACTCGAATCGGCATTACCGCATCGAAAAAGGTTGGAAATGCGGTACAGCGAAACAGGGCAAGAAGGATTATTACGGCGGCGTTTTGGCCGCTGCAGGAAAAAATAAAAAACGGCTATGATCTTGTTTTGGTTGCACGGGCCAAAACGCCCCTTGCAAAATCCACCGCAATTGGACCTGTTTTGCAAAAACATCTGCAAAAGCTGGGAATTCTGGAAAATGATCAAACAATCGGTACTTTGGCTGATACGGATGTATCAAAAGCATCTGTCTAAATTAAAACCCGTACCCACCTGCAGATTTTATCCTACCTGTTCTTCTTACGCGCTGCAGGCGATCGATCGCTTTGGCGTATGGAAGGGCGGGTTTTTGGCGCTTCGGCGCATCCTGCGCTGTCATCCTTTTCACCCTGGCGGAATCGATCCGGTCCCTGAGACCTTCCGCTGGTTTCAAAAAACAAAAAAGGATTAAGCCGCTCCTCCTGTTATCACTAGAGGCTTTTACAGCGCGGCAGGACTTCTTTTAAATTTGTTAATGGAGGACAAGGAATGAATTTTATTTATACTGTATTCGGCTGGCCGTTGGGCTGGATCATGTATGTCTGTTATTTGATTGTAAAAAATTATGGGTTCGCCTTAATCCTGTTTACCCTGATTACCAAGGCGCTGCAGCTGCCTTTGGCTATTAAGCAGCAAAAGTCCATGATGAAAACGGCGATCTTTAAGCCTCAGATGGAGGCGCTGCAAAGAAAATATAAAAACAACAAAGAAAAGCTCAACGAAGAGATGATGAAGCTGTATGAGAAGGAGCATTACAACCCGATGAGCGGATGCTTGCCCTCTTTAATCAGCTTTCCGATTCTGTTTGGTATGATCGACGTTATCTATAAGCCGATCACCCATATCATCCGGCCCGGTGCGGAGCTGATTCAGAAGGCTACCGAGATTCTTACGTCGTTGGGATTAAACACCGGAAATACCATGGCATCGCAGATTACGGTGATCAACGCCATCCAGGCGGACCCTGCACCCTGGAGCGAGCTGGGGCAGGATTTTATTAAGGCCGCTCAGGGGATGGATTTTTCCTTTTTAGGCGTTAATTTGGCTGCGACCCCTACCCTCATGCCGAATGGGCAGTCCATGTCCATTTATCTGCCGCTTTTGCTGGTGCCGATTCTCTCGGGTATAACCTCGCTTTTGATCTCCATCCAGTCCCAGCGCCAGAATAAGGCTACCATGGGGGATATGGCCGGCGGCGGGATGATGAAGGGCATGATGTATTTTATGCCGCTGTTCTCTTTGTGGTTTGCCTTCCAGGTTCCTGCCGGTGTTGGCATGTACTGGCTTTTATCCAACGTACTGACTATGATCCAAAGCCTGTTTTTGCATAAAAAATTCGATCCTTCCGAGGCAATCGCGGCGGCAAAAGCGGCGGAAGAAGCGGAAAAAGAGCGGGAGAGAGAAGAACGCCGTCTTTTAAAGGAAAAACGGGCTCAGGGAAAAGAGCTGGATGAGAAGGAAAAGGAAAAATCCATGAGCGCCAAGGAGCTGAACGCGAAAAAAATCGCCGAGGCCCGCCGGCGGATGGCTGAGAAATACGGCGATGTATATACAGGTGATGAGGAATAGTGTTTTGCTGTTTGGAATGGAGGCTTTATAATGAATCGTGAAACCGTTGCCACGGGAAGAACCGTGGACGAAGCGCTGGAAAAAGCATATGAGCAGATGGGCGTATCCCAGGGGGAAGCGCAGTTTGAAATTATCGACCTGCCGAAAAAGGGATTTTTGGGCCTAGGTTCTTCTCCGGCAAAGGTGCGGGTGTACTTGGAGACCTCTAAGGCTCAGTGCGCAGTAGACTATCTGCAGAGCATTTTTGTGAAAATGGGGCTGGAAAATGTCCAGATTGATCTAACGGAAGGGGAAAACAGCGCCAATATCAGCTTAAATGGCGAGGGACTCGGCGTGCTCATTGGCCGCCGGGGAGAAACGCTGGACGCGCTGCAATATCTGGCAGGGCTGGTCGCCAACCGGATGGAGGGCGATTATTACCGCATTGTGGTAGATAGCGGCAACTACCGGGAGAAGCGGGAAAAAACCCTGGAGAATCTGGCGAAAAAGCTGTCCTCCCAGGTACAGCGCACCGGTCGCAGTGTTACGCTGGAGCCTATGAATCCATATGAGCGCCGGGTCATTCACGCGACGATCCAGGGAATCGACGGAGTGGTATCCTCTTCGGTTGGAGAGGAGCCAGCCCGTAGGGTGGTCATTTCCTCTACCAATCCGGTGAAGAGAAGCTATAACCGCGACCGGTCCTTTGAGGGTGGAGAACGGAGCGAACACAGCCGGGACCGGGGATCCAGGGGCCCGAGAGGCGGCCGAAGCTTTGAAAAGCGGCCGCCCAGAGAAAAATATGTCCCCCAGGACGTTGTGCCTAACCGCACTAAGGTCGAGATGGAGGATGACAGCAAGCCGCTGTATTCCAAAATCGAGATCGATTAGATTGCAAAACAAAAGGAGGGTATCCTTGATAAGGATACCCTCCTTTTTTCATCTGCGTTTTTTCTTTTTTCGATAGGCCAAAAGGCAGACAGCTCCAAGCAAAAGCCCTGCGCCCAGCCATATCCAGACGGAAGGGCGGACGGCTATAAAGACGGCGGTGGGTCCGTCGGCGCCGCCGATGACACCAATCTCTAAGGGGAAAAACAATTGCACCATAAAGGCCTCCTTACTCTTCCAATTCCGGGACTAGCTCCAGCGAATAATCCTCAAATTCCTGACCCAGGGCGTTATAAATTTCGTCATAGGCGCTATGTAAAAGGGTCATAGATAAAACGTCTCCTTTGGGCTTAAAGTAGATAGAGATCCACATTCGCCGGCCGGTGAGCACTACGTCGTAAAAGGTGCCAGCATATTGATAATCGTCTAAAACCCTGTGGGCCACCTCCTTGACTTTATGCAGAACCTCCTCCTTCGGCGCAAACAAAAAAATGCTGCGAAATGCGTCGGCAATCATTTTAACCGGCTGAGGCAGCATAAATAGCGCGATGACAACCGCCACGATTTGGTCAAAGTAGGGGGAAATCTGCCGTAGAGGCGTTTTATCTAAAAACAGCTGGGCAAAAAAAGCCAGGGCAATGCCAGTACTGCATAGTAGGTCTACCTTCCAACCATAAAACTCCGCCTCAACGGTGGGAGAGGAGGTTCTTTTATGAAAGTGGCGCATCAACAAAAGGACCAGAAGGCTGAAGAAAGCCAGAACAAATTCGAAGACGGAGATCTGCCCATGGTTCAGGTGACGGCCGCCTTGTAGAAGAATCTGGATGTTGTTTGTAATCAGGCCCAGTGTGACCGAGATGAGCATAAAGCCCTTGACAACGATAAAAACCGATTCGAACTGGGAATAGCCGTAAGGCTTTTTTTCGCTGACCGGCCGGTAAAAAAACGGGGTTAAAAACAGCGAAAGACCAATGACGATCAGCTCCGCCGCATCGAAAACCGCATCCATCAAAATCGCTTGGGAGTTGCTCCACAGGGACATGAAAAGCTCGACAATGACAAATAGAATGCCCGCGTATAGAGAAATTTTCAGGATAATTTTTTCCTGTTTTTGTTTTTCATTCACAATTTCACCTTACATTCATTTTAATGGGTCGAAGGGATCCTAGACCGAATCTATTTATAGAACCGGGCGGAAGGAATGAAAAACGCTACGGGTCCTTTTCCCCAGGATAGGTTAAAGCCGGCGGCTTTCAGCCGTCAGTCAAATAGGGCTTTAGCTCCCAGGTGATTTGCCGGTCGGCCAGCGCGTCGATTAAAAGGCCGTCGGGAACATATTCCTCCGAAAAAATCCTGCCATTTTCCCGGATTTTGGCAGCTAGCGCCACTTTATCATAGGGCAGAAGCAGTCTCATTCGCAGCTGGCTTTGGGGCAGTGTCTGGGCGACTGCCTCTAACAGCCGGTCCAGGCCGTAGCCGGTTTTGGCGGAGACAAAAACCCTTCCGCCGCCAGGGGAGGCGGGCAGATTTTCCAGCCGGTCGCACTTATTTAAGATGGTGACCGTCGGCGTTTGGGCGCAGCCCAGCTCGTCTAACAAGCGGCGGGTCACCTCGATTTGGCTGTCCGCCTCCGGGCTGGAAATATCGCATACATGCAAAAGCAGATCGGCGTCCGCCGCTTCCTCCAGGGTGGAGTGAAACGCCTCCACCAGCTGGTGGGGCAGCCGTCTGATCAGGCCGACGGTGTCAATCAGCATGACGGTCCGCCCATCCGGAAGGGTCAATGCCCGGGCGGTAGGGTCCAAGGTGGCGAAAAGCCGGTCCTCTGCCAGCACCCCTGCGTTGGTCAAAGCGTTAAGCAGGGTGGATTTTCCTGCATTGGTGTATCCCACAATGGCCGCCGTGATGATGCCGTCCTTTTTCCGCCGGCTCCGGCGCAGGCTGCGCTGTCGTTCCAGATCCTGCAGCTGCCGTTCCAGCGATTCGATTCGCCGGCGGATGTGCCGCCGGTCGCTTTCCAATTTACTCTCGCCAGGGCCGCGGGTACCAATACCGCCGCCTAACCGGGACAGCGCGGCGCCCTGTCCCATCAGTCGAGGCAGACGATACTTTTGCTGGGCCAGTTCCACCTGCAGCTTACCCTCCCGGCTGCGGGCGCGCTGGGCAAAGATATCCAGAATCAGGGTGGTGCGGTCCACCACCGCTAAATCCGTTTCCCTCTCAATGTTGCGAAGCTGGCTGGCGGTCAGCTCTTGGTCAAAAATCAGAAGATTCGCTTCTAAAGCGGCCGCCTGCGCCTTGATCCCCTCCAGCATACCGCTGCCCACACAGGTGGCTTTATCGGCGCAGGGGCGCTTCTGAATAACTTTCCCCAGCACAACGGCGCCGGCAGTTTCGGACAGCTCCCCCAGCTCGTCTATGGAAACAGCGGCATCGTACTCGCCGGTATCTACTGCCACTAAAATGGCCCTCTGCTGCTCTTGTAGGATTTCGATCATGGTTTCACGCCTTTCTTTTTCTAGTATACCATATCCTGGGATCCTTTGAAAAGGGGGGAGCGGTTTTCTCTTTTCAGTGTGCTTTGAAAATCCGAATATCCTGTGATATCATGAGATAAATTGGAGGAGGGGGGAAAGATGATTTACGATTCCAAAGGGCGATTGGTGATTCGCAGTATGGAGGAGCAGGACGCACAGGCAATCACCGAAGCGGAAATAGAACAGGGCTGGAACGCTTCGATTACAAAATATCAAAGGAGATTGGAGGATCAGCGGGCTGGGAGGGCTGTTTCTTTAGTCGCGGAATATGCGGGCAAGCCGGTTGGCTATATAAATGTCTATCCTGCCAGTACATGGGGTGCGCTGGGGGGAAAGGGCTACCCAGAAATCGTTGATTTTGGCGTTTTGGAAAAATACCGAAGGCAGGGAATTGGCACGGCGTTAATGGACGCAGCCGAAAAAGTAGCTGCGGCGTACGCCAAGGTCGTCTACCTTGGGGTGGGCCTACACAGTGGGTACGCAGGCGCTCAGCGCATGTACATAAAGCGCGGCTATATTCCGGACGGCTCCGGCGTTTGGTACCGTGATAAAGTCTGCGAACCCTACGAAGAATGCAGAAACGACGATGATCTGGTCTTATATCTTGTAAAAAAGCTGGGATAAAAAGCCGCAAACGAAAGAAAAAAGGCCGGGAATAACCTGGCCTTTTTTCAATATCCACAGAGAGCCGTTATCTTCCGCAGCAATGCTTATATTTTTTGCCGCTGCCGCAGGGGCAGGGATCGTTGCGACCCACCTTTTTGCCCACCTTCACCGGTTCCTTTTTCACTGTCCCGCCGCCGTTGCCGCCGGAAGCGGCCACCGGCTTGGCCACCTGCTCGCGCCGGGGCGCCTCACGACTGACCCGGACGGTGAGCATCATTTTCACCGTGTCCTCCTTGATGGACTGGACCATTTCATCGAACATATCGGAGCCGACCATCCGGTATTCTACCACCGGGTCCCGCTGGGCGTAGGCCTGCAGGGAAATGCCCCGCTTGAGCTCGTCCATGGCGTCGATATGATCCATCCACTTGGTGTCCACATTGCGCAAAAGTACTACCCGCTCCAGCTCGCGCATCAAGTCGCCGCCAAGCTCTTCCTCCCGCTTTTCGTACCGGTCCTTCGCCCGGCCAACCAGCATGTTTCGGATGTCCGCTTTGGACACCTGCTCCAGCTGGTCAGGCTCGTAGACAAAGTCTTCGTCGCCGCACAGCCATCCGCCGAAATGAACCTTCAGGCCCTTTAGGTTCCAATCCTCTTTGTTTTCGTCGTCGGCCAGGAAAAGATCCACCGCATCGGAGATGGTGCTTTCGGTCATCTTCAGAATGGTTTCCTTTAAGCTCTCCCCGTCCAGCACGCTGGCACGCTGGCCATAGATGGTCTCCCGCTGCTTATTCATCACGTCGTCGTATTCCAGCACCCGCTTTCTGGCGGCGAAGTTGCGTCCCTCCACCTTGCTCTGGGCGCTTTCGATGGCGCTGGACAGCATCTTATTTTGGACGGGGGTCTGCTCGTCCAGGCCGATGGAATCCATCATGTTAAAGAGCCGTTCGCCGCCAAACAGCCGCATCAGATCGTCCTCCAGCGACAGGTAAAACCGAGTGGCGCCCGGATCTCCCTGACGGCCGGAGCGACCCCGCAGCTGATTGTCGATCCGGCGGGATTCATGCCGCTCGGTGCCGATGATATACAGCCCGCCCGCTTCCTTGACCTTTTGGGCCTGGGGGGCGAACTTTTCCCTATATTCCTCCAGCAGCTGAGAAAAGCGGGCTCGGGCGGCCAGGATTTCCTGGTCCTCGGTATCCCCAAAGCCGGTGGCCTCTAGGAGCATCTCCTCGGTCATGCCCTCTTTTTTTAACTGATCCTTGGCGGCGTATTCGGCGTTGCCCCCCAGCACGATGTCGGTGCCGCGGCCCGCCATGTTGGTGGCAATAGTTACCGCGCCAAAATGACCAGCCTGGGCGACGATCTGCGCCTCTTTTTCGTGGTATTTAGCGTTGAGCACCTCGTGAGAGATACCCCGGCGCTTTAAAAGCTTGGACAGAAGCTCGGACTTTTCGATGGACACGGTGCCGACCAGCACCGGCTGCCCTTTTTCATGGCAGGCCACGATATCGTCGATCACCGCTTCAAATTTGCTCTGCTCGGTTTTATAAATCACATCCGGATGATCGGTGCGCTGCACCGGCTTGTTGGTGGGAATTTCGATGACGTCCAGCCCGTAGATCTCCCGGAATTCCCCCTCCTCGGTCATAGCCGTACCGGTCATACCCGAAAGCTTTTGATACATGCGGAAATAGTTTTGAAAGGTGATGGTGGCCAGCGTTTGGGATTCCTTCTGGATACTGACCCCTTCCTTGGCCTCAATGGCCTGGTGCAGCCCCTCGTTATACCGCCGTCCTATCATAATGCGGCCGGTAAATTCATCTACAATCAGCACCTGGCCTTCCTTTACCACATAGTCAATGTCCCGGTGCATAATGCCGTGGGCCTTAATGGCCTGGTTGACGTGGTGCAGATAGGTAGCGTTTTCCATATCCATCAGATTTTCGATCTGGAAAAACGCCTCGGCCTTTTTCACACCTGCCGGAGTGAGGGTGGCGGTGCGGGCCTTTTCGTCGATGATATAGTCTCCGTCTACATCGTCGTGCTCCTCTTTTGCGTCCAGCTCCTTGACCTTGATAAAGCGCATTTTTCGAGCCAGCTGATCGGCCAGCTGGTACAGGTCGGTGGATTTGGCGCCGGGTCCGGAGATGATCAGCGGCGTACGAGCTTCATCGATTAAAATCGAGTCCACCTCGTCCACAATGGCGTAATGATGGCCCCGCTGGACCTGGTTTTCCTTGCGGACGGCCATGTTGTCCCGCAGATAGTCAAAGCCCATCTCGTTGTTGGTGCCGTAGGTGATGTCGGCGGCGTAGGCCTGCCGCCGCTGGCTGGAATCCAGGTCGTGGATAATCAGGCCCACCGAAAGACCCAGAAAGCGGTATACCTTTCCCATCCATTCCGAGTCGCGCTTGGCAAGATAATCGTTGACCGTTACAATGTGGACCCCCTTGCCCTCCAGCGCGTTAAGATAGGCGGGCAGGGTGGCCACCAGCGTTTTGCCCTCGCCGGTTTTCATCTCGGAAATCCGGCCTTGATGCAGCACAACGCCGCCTAAAACCTGCACCGGAAAGGGGCGCATTCCTAAAACCCGATCGGCGGCCTCCCGGCAGACGGCAAACGCGTCGGGCAGGATATCGTCCAGCGTTTCCCCGGCGGCCAGACGCGCCTTTAAAGCCGGTGTCTGCTCCTGCAGCTGCCGGTCGGACATGGCTTTATACTTGTCCTCTAAGGCGAGGACCCGGTCGACCACCGGCCGGATATTTTTTAATTCCCGCTGGGAATAGCTGCCGAAAAGCTTTTCAAATAGACCCATGGTTATAAATCCCTCCCTGCGGCGAAAAGGCCGCTTTCCAGGCAAAAAGCCCGATACCTCTTTATTGTATCTCTTTTCAAAAAGATTTGTCAAACAAGCTGGATTTTTTCTGTGAACATTCTGTTAAATTCCCGGCCTGAGGGGAGAAAACCGGGCTTGTGTTGAACGCTTGGGACGTGTATACTGAAAATGAAATCTTTTGCATTCTTCAGGTGTAAAACAGGAAAAAGAGGAGGGATCCCTATGCTGGGCACCTGGGTAAACGTGGCGGCGGTGCTGATTGGCGGTTCCATTGGCCTTTTGATCAAAAAGGGACTGCCGACCAGCCTGGCCGATACACTGATGAAGGGGATCGGTCTGTGTACCGTTTACCTTGGAATCACCGGATCGCTGGAGGGGCGGGATCCTCTAAAGCTGATTCTTTCGGTGGTACTGGGTGCTCTGGTCGGCGAGGGGCTGGATCTGGACGGGAGGGTCCAGCGGCTGGGGGAATGGGTTGAGCGCCGGTTTTCCCAAAAAAGCGGCGGCGTTTCGCTGGCCGAGGGCTTTGTCACCGCCAGCTTACTGTTCTGCGTCGGGGCCATGACCATTGTGGGCGCCTTGCAAAGCGGACTGACCGGCGACCATCAGATGCTCTTTACAAAATCCATGCTGGATTTTGTTTCTTCGATGATTTTTGCCTCCTCTTTAGGCGCCGGCGTACTATTCGCATCGGCTTTTGTGCTGGTGTTCCAGGGAGGGATTACTCTGCTGGCGGGTTTTGTCTCCCCTTTTTTGGGCGAGGCGGTCATCGCGGAGATGACCTGCGCCGGTTCGGTACTGATTATCGGACTGGGATTAAATCTTTTAGGGCTTACGAGGCTGAAGGTGATGAACTATATCCCGGCCATCTTTCTGCCGGTTCTGCTCTGTCTGATTTGGTAAGAAGTTTATGGAAAAATAAAGCCCTGCGGCCGTTTTTCGGCGGCGAAGGAAAGAGAAGGGGGATTTTTTTATGACTGCGCCTTTGGCGGACCGGGTCCGGCCGGAGAGCTTAGACGATGTGGTGGGGCAGCGCCATCTGCTGGGGCCGGACGCTGTGCTGCGCCGGATGGTGGATTCGGGGCACATCACCAACATGATTTTTTACGGGCCCTCCGGCGTGGGGAAAACAACTGTGGCGCGGATCATCGCCCGCCAGACCGGCAAGACTCTGCACAAACTAAACGGGACCAGCGCAGGGGTGGCGGATATTAAGCAGATCATCAGCGGCCTGGATACCTTTGAGGCGGTGGGCGGAGTACTTTTGTATCTGGACGAGATCCAGTATCTCAACAAAAAGCAGCAGCAGTCCTTGCTGGAATTTATCGAAAACGGGCAGATTACCCTCATCGCCTCTACCACCGAAAACCCATATTTTTATGTGTACAACGCTATATTAAGCAGGTCCACTGTCTTCGAATTTCAGCCGGTGAACGCCGCCGACATTGAACAGGCGGTGCTGAGGGCCTTTAAAATCATGGAAAAGGAGCTGGGCACCCTGCTGGACCTGGAGGAAGGGGTGGTCGAAGCCATCGCCCTGGGATGCGGCGGGGACGTGCGAAAATCTATCAATGCGGTGGAGATGTGCGCGTTGTCCGCGCCGGTGAAGGAGGGCCGCCGCTCAATTGGTCTGGAGGAGGTACGGCAGGTATCCCAGCGCAGCGCCATGCGCTACGACCGGGACGGCGACGCCCATTATGACATCCTTTCCGCCTTTCACAAATCGGTGCGCGGGTCGGACGAAAATGCGGCGCTTCACTATCTGGCGCGGCTTTTGTCCGCCGGGGACATCCTCTCCCCCTGCCGGCGGCTTTTGTGTATCGCCTGTGAGGATATCGGCCTGGCCTGGCCTCAGGCCATCCCCATTGTCAAGGCCTGTGTGGACAGCGCCTTGCAGCTGGGACTGCCAGAGGCCCGGCTGCCGCTGGCGGATGCGACCATTCTTTTGTGTACCGCACCAAAATCCAACGCCGGGGCCATGGCGATTGACGCGGCGATGGCCGACGTTCGGGCGGGGAAAACAGGGGATATTCCCGCCTATTTAAAGGACAGCCATTATTCCGGGGCAAAAAAGCTGGGACGGGGGCTCACCTATCGGTATCCCCATCCGTTTCCGGGGCATTATTACCCCCAGCAGTATCTGCCGGACGAATTAAAGGGCCGGGTTTACTACCAGTTTCAGGATAATAAGACCGAGCAGGCGGCTGCGGCTTACCGCCGCCAGATTCTGGCCTTGTGGGAAAAGGACAAGCCGGACGGGAAAGAAAAGGACTAAAGCGTAAAAAAGCAAGGGAAAAATCGTTTTCCCTTGCTTTTTTATCATTTTGGCCCGCCGCTTATTGGTACAGCGGGAATTTTTTGCAGGTTTCGTTTACCTCGGCGCGGATTTGGTCGGCAGAGCCTTCAAAGTCCGAAACCGACAGATAGATCCAACGGGCGATTTTTTCCATCTCCTCTTTGCCGAAGCCGCGGGTGGTGACATAAGGGGTTCCCACCCGGATACCGCTGGTGACAAACGGCTTTTGGGGATCGTCGGGAATGGCGTTTTTATTGACGGTAATATAGACCTCGTCCAGCCGCCGCTCCAGCTCCTTGCCGGTGACTTCCCAATTGCGCAGATCCAAAAGCAGCAGATGATTGTCGGTTCCGCCGCCCACCAGCTGAAAGCCCTTTTCGGTGAGGCATTGAGCCAGATGGGAAGCGTTTTCCACAACTTTTTTCTGGTAGGTGGAAAACTCGGGCTTCAGCGCTTCGCCAAAGCAGACCGCTTTTCCGGCGATAATATGCTCCAGCGGGCCGCCTTGGGTGCCGGGAAAAATGGCTTTGTCAATCTGCTTGGCATATTGCTCCCGGCAGAGGATCATACCGCCTCGGGGACCGCGCAGGGTCTTATGGGTGGTGGTAGTGACTACGTCCGCGTAAGGCACCGGGGAGGGGTGCAGCCCTGCCGCCACCAGCCCCGCGATGTGTGCCATATCCACCATCAAATACGCACCGCAGGCGTCGGCTGCCTCGCGGAATTTGGCAAAGTCGATGGTACGGGCGTAGGCGGAGGCACCGGCCACGATCATTTTCGGTTTGTGCTCCATGGCAAGGCGCATCAGCTCGTCGTAGTTGATTTTTCCGGTCTGGGCGTCAACCCCATAGGAGATAAATTTAAAATAGCTTCCGGACATATTGACCGGCGAGCCGTGGGTCAAATGCCCGCCGTGGGCCAGGTTCATGCCCAGCACCGTATCGCCGGGCTGAAGCAGCGCAAAATACACCGCCATGTTGGCCTGCGCGCCGGAGTGGGGCTGCACGTTGGCATGCTCTGCACCAAACAGCATTTTGGCCCGCTCAATGGCCAGATTCTCCACCTTGTCAACGTCCTGGCAGCCGCCGTAATAGCGCTTGCCGGGATAGCCCTCGGCGTATTTATTGGTCAGGACCGACCCCATGGCCGCCATGACCGCCGGAGAAACAAGATTTTCGGAGGCGATCAGCTCGATATTCCTCCTCTGGCGGCTTAATTCTTCCTGCATGGCTTTGCCCAGCTCAGGGTCGCATTTTTCCACAAAGCCGATGGTATCCATCAAATCTGCGTACATGGGTATCATCCTTTCATAAGCGATTTTGCGTTTCTTAATAGTAGTATTATAATCACCGCAGGGGCAGAAATCAAATTTTTCTGCTGGAAAGAGGAAAAGTGTTAAAATTTATGGAAAAACGGTGTAGCGTTTTGGGGGTTCTGCCGGGTATTCTTGAACAAAGGGAGGAGGGGAACCGTAAATGAAGGATCCGTCATTGGGCACAGATGCCGAAGCAGTAATCCGGCAGTATGCCGGGATGGTCTACCGGCTGGCGTTTGCCCGGTCGGGGAGGAAGGAGGATGCGGACGAAATTTTCCAGGAGGTCTTTTTGCGGTATGTGAAAAAACGGCCGGATTTTGAAAGCGAGGCCCACTGCCGGGCGTGGCTGATTCGGGTGACGATTAACTGTGCCAAAAAGCTGTGGCAAAGCCCCTGGCGCCGGCGGACGGTCCCCCTGGAGGAGGAACCGGCCTTTGAGAGCCAGGAAACGGTCGGCCTTTACTGGGAGCTAAAAAGGCTGCCGCCCAAGTACCGCCAGGTTATCCACCTGTACTATTACGAGGATTTGACGGCGGAGGAGATCGGCCGGCTGCTGCACCGGAAAAGCAGCACCGTCCGCACCCAATTGACCCGCGCACGGGCCCTGCTGCGCGATTTTATAAAGGAGGAAGAAAATGTTTAAGGAAATCTACCGGCGTATAAACGATCCGATCAAGCCGGATGAGGCGCTGGTCGAGGCGGCTGTACGCCAAATCCGGCCCCAGAAGCCGGAAAAAGTCATTCGCCGCCGGCCGGTGCTGGCTGCCGTGGCAGTCTGCCTTGTTCTTGTGCTGGCAGTGCCGGTGCTGGCGGCGACGATGGAGCCGGTTT
This sequence comes from uncultured Oscillospiraceae bacterium, assembly GCA_910583935.1. GTDB lineage: Bacteria > Bacillota > Clostridia > Oscillospirales > Ruminococcaceae > UBA3818. Next base: position 13,667 of record CAJTZM010000010.1, on the reverse strand, counting down.
ACGAGCTGATATACCTGGTGAGTCCACCTGCCGCCCAGTTTCTTACCCCGGTGCAAAAATCCGACACCCATAACGGGATCAAAATGGAGGTGAAGTCCGCCGATATCCAGGAAAATGTCGCCAGAGTCTATGTCACCCTCCAGGACCTGACCGGCGACCGCGTAGACGGGACCACCGACCTGTATGATAGCTACCAAATCCACCTGCCGTTTGACGCCTCGGCCCACTGCCAGCGGCTGGGGTTCGACCCGGCCAGCCGGACGGTCACCTTTTTGATAACCATCGAAGGGCCGCAGGGGAGCAGCATTCCCAAAGATAAGGTCACCTTTTCGGTAGGGATGTTTTTAAGCGATCATCATATTTATGAAGATCTTTGGATCCCGATGGATCTTGCCCAGGTCCCCGCCGCGCCCCAAACGGCGATGCAGCCGGTGCTCGGCGGCTCGGGAGAGGATTTCAAGGAAGCGGTGGATTGGCGCGGGTCGGGGCAGGCTCTGGCGATGCTTCCCGGCGAGCCGGACCCGGCGTTCCCGGTGGCGGGCATTGCCCTGACCGGCGTCGGCTATGTGGAGGGGAAACTGCATGTCCAGACACAGGTCAAGGATCCTTTGAGCAACGACAATCACGGCTATTTTTATCTTGTGGACACGGCGGGCGGCAAGATTTTCAGCCGTTACGCCTTTGCCTTTCGGGAGCAACAGGGGGACCTGCGGATAGACTACGACGAATTTGTATTTGATGTAGGAGCGGAGGACGCCGCCGATTATTCTTTGTATGGGAATTTTTACACCTCCAACAGAAAGACCGAAGGCGGCTGGAGGGTCACCTTTCGATTGACGGAGGAAGGGTGACGGCGAAAGGCCAGCGCAAAAAAGGAAGGTATGAGCTTCATACCTTCTTTTTTTGTGGGCTTTATAAAATCCGCGCTAAAATGGTGTTGGAAAGCAAAAACCCCTCCGGTGTAAAGAAAATCCGGTCCTCCGTTTGCCCCATATATCCGGCCCGGACCATCGGCTCCGCCTTTTGCCAAAGGCCCGCCCAGTCGTAATCCGGAAAGGCGGCGGCCCCTTCCCTTCGGCTGACGCCTTGGGCCAGCCGAAGCCCCAGCAGGGCAAACTCCTGGGGGCCGCCTCCGGGCCCGTCGTCGGTCATCAGCGCCAGCGGATCCCCTGCCGATAAAAAGGCGGCAAGATCCGGCGGGAAAAACCGCCGCCGTCCCTCTAAGAGGCTGTGGGCCGCCGGGCCCAGCCCCAGGTACTCGGTGCCCAGCCAGTATTTGCAGTTGTGCCGGCTATGAAAGCCCGGTTTGGCAAAGTTGGAGATTTCGTATTGGAAAAAACCATGCTTTTCTAACGCTTTTACCGCGCACAGGTACAAATCCGCCTGGCCGTCGGCGTCGGGACAGCGCGCCGCCATGCCGTTTTGGTCAAAGGGGGTGCCGGGCTCCACCTTCAAAAGATAGGCGGAGATATGGGAAACGCCAGTTTTGGCGCAAAAGGCGACCGAGCCTTCCACCGATTGGACCGACTGCTGTGGAAGACCCAGCATCAGGTCCAGCGACAGGTTGGAAAAGCCCGCCCTTTGGGCCTGCTCCACCGCCAGGGCCGCCTCTTTGGCTGTATGGCGGCGGCCCAAAAGCCGAAGCTCCCCTTCGTCTGCCGACTGCAGACCGAAGGACAGCCGGTTGACCCCGGCGGCGTACAGTTCCCGCAGCACCGGCTCCAGCGTCGAAGCGGGATTGGCCTCCAGGGTGATCTCCGCCTGCTCCAGAGAAAAATGCCGCCGGGCGGCGTTCAGAATTTTTTCGATGCGGGCAGGCCCTAACAGAATCGGAGTGCCGCCGCCCAGATACAAAGAATCCATTCTGCGGACCCAGCGTTCGGCAGCCAGCTCCAGCGCCCGGCACAGCTTTTCGGTGTAGGCGTCCATCAAACTGTCCTGGGCCTTGACCGAGTAAAAATTGCAGTAAGGGCATTTGACCGCGCAGAAGGGCACATGGATGTAAATTCCCGGCCGGCTTTCTTTTATCTGTAGAGGATACCGGCTCATCGGGCCGCCTTCCTGTAAGGGCCGGGAGGCCTGACAGGACAGATCAGGGCCGCAAAGGGAAAAGGCGGCGTCTTTTTTCATACGAATCCTCCTTGTTGGGCCGGCTTTCCGTTATGGCGGGAAAACAAATCTGCGGCAAAAACGGCTAATCCAGCTTGAGCACCGACATAAACGCCTCCTGCGGCACCTCTACCGAGCCCAGCTGGCGCATGCGCTTTTTGCCCTCCTTTTGTTTTTCCAAAAGCTTCTTTTTGCGGGTGATATCGCCGCCGTAGCATTTGGCCAAAACGTCCTTGCGCATGGCCTTAACCGTCTCCCGAGCGATGACCTTGCCGCCGACTGCCGCCTGGATCGGCACCTCGAACAGCTGGCGCGGAATGTGCTCTTTGAGGTTTTCGGCCATTTTGCGGGCGCGGGCGTAGGCCTTATCCGCATGGACGATGAAGCTTAAAGCGTCCACCATTTCGCCGTTTAACAGAATATCCAGCTTGACCAGCTTGGAGGGCTGGTAGCCGTCCAGCTCGTAGTCGTAGGAGGCATACCCCTTAGTCCGGGATTTGAGCGCGTCGAAAAAGTCGTAGACGATTTCGTTTAGGGGCAGGTCGTAATGGAGCTCCACCCGGTCGGTATCCAGATATTTGGTATCCTTGTAAACACCCCGCCGCTCCTGGCACAGCTCCATAATAGAGCCGATATACTGGGCCGGGGTAAAAATGCTGGCCTTGACGTGCGGCTCCTCCGCCGAGGCGATCAGCGATGGATCCGGGTAGTTGGTGGGGTTGTCGATGGAGACGGTAGTCCCGTCGGTCAGGTGAATGTTATAGATAACGCTGGGGGCGGTGGTGACCAGGTCCAGGTTAAACTCCCGTTCCAGCCGTTCCTGGATGATTTCCATGTGCAGAAGCCCCAAAAACCCGCAGCGAAAGCCAAAGCCCAGGGCGATAGAGGTCTCCGGCTCAAAGGAAAGAGAGGCGTCGTTGAGCTGTAATTTTTCCAAAGCGTCCCGCAGATCTGGATAGCGGGCGCCGTCCGCCGGGTAGATGCCGCAGAACACCATGGGCACCGCCTTGCGGTAGCCGGGCAGCGGCTCGGCGCAGGGAAGGTCCCGCAGGGTGACCGTGTCGCCGACGGTGGTATCCTGCACGTTTTTGATGCTGGCGGTCAGATATCCGACCTGTCCTGCCTTTAATTCTTCGCAGGGGACCAGTGAGGTAGCACCCATGGTGCCTACCTCCACCACGGAGAATTCTGCGCCAGTGGCCATCATGCGGATGGCGTCGCCGCAGCGCAGCGTCCCCTCCTTTACCCGAATATAAACGATGACTCCTTTATAGCTGTCGTAGTAGGAGTCGAAAATCAGCGCTTTTAAGGGAGCCGCCGGATCGCCGGAGGGGGCGGGGATATCGGTGACGATCCGCTCTAAAACCTCTTGGATGTTCACGCCGTTTTTGGCCGAAATGCAGGGCGCGTCCAGGCAGGGAAGGCCGATGACGTCCTCCACCTCATGGGCTACCCGTTCCGGATCGGCGGCGGGCAGGTCGATTTTGTTGATAACCGGAACTACCTCCAAATCGTGCTCAATGGCCAGGTAGGTGTTGGCCAGCGTCTGGGCCTCAATGCCCTGGGAGGCGTCTACCACCAAAAGCGCTCCTTCGCAGGCGGCAAGGGAGCGGGATACCTCGTAGTTAAAGTCCACATGTCCTGGAGTGTCGATCAGGTTAAAATCATAGGTATGGCCGTCCTTGGCGGTATATTGCAGCCGAACGGCGCGGGCCTTGATGGTGATGCCTCTTTCCCGTTCGATATCCATATTGTCTAAAAGCTGTTCTTCCATGTCCCGTTTTGCCACCGTACTGGTCAGCTCCAGAATCCGGTCGGCCAGAGTGGATTTTCCGTGGTCGATATGCGCGATAATGCAGAAATTGCGGGTACGCGCCAAAGCGGGGTCAATCAAAGACAATCCGTTCACCTCTTTCATTTCTGCCGCAGTTTATGCGGCGGCCAGTCTGCCCAATTTTATCGGTACAATGCAATTTAGTATAGCATATTCTGCCACCGGATACAACGAAAAATCCCGGAGGCAGTTGCTTGCAGTTTCTTTTTTAATATGGTAGAATCACTATTGTATGGATATCGGATGCAAAGCTTTGAAGCGCATTTCCATCCGGCTGTCGGATGAATTCGATGTCCAGCGCATAAAGAGAGTGCTGGACTTGGATTAACCCGGCTTATTGAAGGGGATACAGAAAGGAACGGTATGATGGCTAGGCAAAAAAAGAAAGGAAGCCGCACCACCCATTTTTTGATCGGGGGCTTTTCGCTTCTTTTGATCATGAGTATTGGCGCCTTTGCATATCTTGGGCAAAACATGAGCAAATTGAGTGCCAAATCTATTGATAAAGTGGGAAACCTGTATATGATCGGGATAAACGAGCATATTTCCGCCCATTTTCGCACCCTGATTGATTTAAAGCTCGAACAGGTGGAGGCGGTGCTGGAGATGGTTCCGCCAGAGGCCGACGGCGAGGAGGAGGTAGAGCAGCTGTACCGGGAGCTGGTTTACCAGGCCGGCGTTCGAAGCTTTAATTATCTGGCCCTTTGCGCTTTGGACGGGAAAATACAGATGCTTGACGGCCAGCGAATCCAGCTGGCGGATCCAGATCCTTTTTTCGCATCGCTTGGACGCGGTGAAAAAAAGGTAGCGGTTGGCAGTGACGCCATTGGAAACAAGGTGGTAATCTTTGGTGTAAGTGTGGATTACCCGATGGCAAACGGCGAAAAATCCATGGCCATGCTTGCCGCCGTTCCGATTGATTATATCAGTACCATGCTCAACACCAATGAGGATGACGCGCTGATCTATTCATATATTATCCGAAAGAACGGCAGCTTTATTGTCGGCGACGTGGACATGCAATATCCCGATTACTTCAGCAGCCTGTATGGCCGGTATTGGGATGAAGACAAGGAGAAAATCGACCAGTATGTCAAGGAGCTTTCCGCCGCGATGGAAAAGGGCGAGGATTATTCTGGAATATTGGGACTGGGCGGCAGCAGCCAGCAGATTTACTGTATGCTGCTGCCATACTCGGAATGGCATCTGGTAACGGTGCTTCCCTTTGGCATATTAAATGAGACGGTTGAATCTTTGGACCGAAACCGGACGGTATCCACTCTGTCGGTCAGCGCGATTGTGCTGGTCATGCTGCTTTTGATCTTCTGCGTTTATTTTAGAATGACCCGCCAGCAGATGAGGGAGCTGGAAACAGCCCGGCAGGAGGCGCTGCAGGCTACCCGGGCAAAAAGCGAGTTTTTGTCCAATATGAGCCACGATATCCGCACGCCGATGAACGCCATCGTGGGGATGACAGCCATCGCTATGTCCCACATCGACGATAAAGAGCAGGTGCGCAACTGCTTAAGAAAAATCACCCTGTCCGGCAAGCATCTGCTGGGATTAATTAACGATGTGCTGGATATGTCCAAGATTGAAAGCGGAAAAATGACGCTTACAGCGGAGATGGTTTCTTTAAGGGAGGTCATTGAGGGAATTGTCGGCATTGTGCAGACGCAGGTCAAGGCCAAGTCCCAGAATTTTAATATACATATTGACAGGATTGAGGCGGAAAACGTATACTGCGACAGTGTTCGTTTAAATCAGGTCATGCTGAACCTTTTGTCCAATGCGGTTAAGTATACCCAGGAGGGCGGCACGATCCAGCTGTCCTTGTACCAGGAGCAGGCGCCCTTGGAAAAAGGCGAAAATTATGTCCGAACCCATATTAAGGTAAAAGACAACGGAATCGGTATGACGCCGGCGTTTTTGGAGCATATTTTTGACGCATATTCGCGTGTGGACAGCAAGCGGGTGCGCAAAACCGAGGGCGCGGGTCTCGGTATGGCGATTACAAAATATATTGTGGACGCCATGAATGGGACCATCATGGTGCAAAGCGAATTGAACAGGGGAACGGAATTCCATATCATTTTGGATTTGGAAAAGGTTTCCGTGCCGGAAACGGATATGATTCTGCCTCCCTGGAAAATGCTGGTAGTGGATGACGACGAGACGCTTTGTCTGACGGCGGTAGAGGCGCTCAAGTCTATTGGTATCCAGGCGGATTGGACCTTGAGCGGAAATAAGGCGATTGAAATGATCAAAAAGCACGATCTGGCGAGAGACAATTACCAGATTGTCCTGTTGGATTGGAAGCTTCTGGATGCGGATGGCATCGCAGTGGCGAAGCAAATTCGGAAAATTGTCAGCGCCGATATGCCGATTATCCTGATTTCCGCATACGATTGGAGCGATTTTGAGGATGAGGCCAGAGAGGCGGGAATCGACGGTTTTATTGCGAAGCCGTTGTTTAAATCGACTCTGTTTTATGGGTTGAAAAGATATATTGATCACGAACAGATTGAGGGGCCGGTGCACGAGGATCTGGATTTAACCGGCCGCCGCCTGCTGGTTGCGGAGGACAACGAGTTAAACTGGGAGATTTTAAAGGAGCTTTTGTCCGACGCTGGAATGGTGCTGGATTGGGCGGAAAACGGCAAAATCTGCCTGGAGAAATTCCAGCAGTCCGAACCGGGTTATTACTCTGCGATTTTGATGGATGTGCGTATGCCGGTGATGGATGGGTATGAAACCACCAAGGCCATCCGCGGACTGCTCCGTCCGGACGCGCTGTCTGTCCCTATTATCGCCATGACAGCGGACGCTTTTTCCGAGGATGTCAAGCGCTGCCTGGACAGCGGTATGAATGCCCATACGGCGAAGCCGATTAATCTGGAGGAGACAATCTCCCTGCTGAAAAGGCTGATCCTCTAGCCCTTGATTTCCTGTTTTTTAGGATGTAAAAGAGACTTCCTTTGCGCCGTTTGCACGAAGGAAGTCTCTTTTTGTTTCCTTGAAAAAATACCTATTGACTCTAACGCTGCGTTATAGCTTATACTAGCTTAACAAGGAGGGAACGACATTGAAAACGGTAAATGAGGTAAGCAGATTGACAGGGGTCAGCGTGCGCACGCTGCACCATTATGACGCGATTGGGCTGTTAAAGCCGGCGGCCGTTACAGAGGCCGGGTACAGGCTGTATGACGACGCGGCTCTGCTCCGGCTGCAGCAGATTTTGCTGTTTCGGGAGCTGGAGTTCCCCTTACAGGAAATCAAGGGGATTTTGGAAAGCCCGAATTTTGATCGGAACAGGGCGCTGGAGCAGCAGATTACCCTGCTGACACTCAAAAAAGAGCATATGGAAAATCTAATTGATCTGGCCCGCGGAATTCAATTGATTGGAGTGAATAAAATGGATTTTACAGCGTTTGACACAAGCAAAATCGACGCCTATGCTGCCGAGGCCAAGGCCTCGTATGGGCAAACGGCGGAATACCAGGAGTTTCTGCAAAAGTCCCAAGGGCGCACAAAGGAAGATGACCAGCGTTTAAGTGTACAGATGATGGCCATTTTTACCGAATTCGGCGGGATGCGCGGATATTCGCCTGCGTCGGAGCAGGTGCAGGCACAGGTGAAGAAGCTGCGGGATTTTATCGATGCGCATTTTTACAGCTGCTCGGATGCGATGCTACTGGGACTTGGCAGGATGTATGCTGGCGGCGGCAGGCTGACGGAAGGCATCGACGAAGTCGGCGGCGAGGGTACGGCGGAATTTATCTATCAGGCGATCGAGATCTGCTGCCAAAAGCAATAAGCGGCAGAACTTACGTTGAGGGAAGGGAAAGGACCGCCGTCACCTCAGCATCTCCTAAAATATCTTTCAGCTCCTGCTTGGTAATGCCGTCGATTTTTCCAAGCCAGGTAAGGCTCCAGGTATTTTCGTCGTAATAAATCACAAAGGAGCTTCCCTGATACAAAATCAGATCTCCGGCCTCGGTGTGGATGGTTTCGTCGTTTTGCGGCAGCGCGACGGGCAGCGGGCCCACCTTTTCCATGCGGGCGTAGTCCTGCATTTGGATGCTTACCGGCCCGCCGGAGAGCATTTCGGCCAGTGCTTCGGCGGAGGTGTTTTGCGCCAGCGATGCGGTAAGCAGGTGTTCGCCGATTTGGATATTCAGCTGCAATTCTGTCTTCTCCTTTTCAGGGTTCGGTTTTGTTTCCGGCAGTTCCAGCGCTTCTTCGGCAGATTCGGGCTCCGTCACTTTGACGGATATCCGGCTCTCAGAATCGCCGAAATCTGCATTGACAAAGCCCTGGGACGTGCCGGATTTTGTTTTATATGTATCCATCTGGAAATCCTCCGATAGGGCCGCGGACAGATTGTTTTTGCAGGCAGGCAGGAATAAAAGGAAGTAGAAGGCGCAGAGGATGCTTGTTAGCCTTTTCCTCTTCATGGCGTCACCCCTTTAGGATGATTTCCCCGCGGACGTTTTGGCCGTCGCGGATGATTTCTCCCGCGCTGGGCACATAGATATGACCCGACAGCGGATTTTTGATGCTGATCACCGGCGTGGTAATGGTCGCCTCCACCTGGGATTTTTCAAAGCAGAGATCGGTATCGATCATTTCGCAGTTGATGAGTCTGAGATTTTTGCAGTAGCAAAGAGGCTGTGTACCGATGATTTTACAGCTTTCAAAGGTGATATTCTCGCTGTACCATGCTAAATATTCGCCCTTTACCACGCTGTTTTTGACCGTGATGTTTTTTGCGTGCCAGAAAGCATCCTTTGTATCAAAGGCACAGTCCTCAAACACAGAATCGCTGATATACTGAAAGGAGTATTTGCCCTTCATGCGCACCTTTTGAAAGGTCAGATGATCGGAACGCATCATGAAATATTCGCTCTCGGCGGTGCAGTCTTCCATTTCGATGCCCTGTACCGACCAGCCGAATTCGGGGGACAGGATATCGCAGCCCTGCATTCGGACAAGACCACACTCCCTAAGCGCTTTGATCCCGTGCAGCTTTGTACCGGTGATTTCGATATTCTTAGAATACCAAAGCGCCGCCCGGCAAAGCCCGGTCATTTCCGAATCGGCAATTTTGAGCTTGTCGTCGTGCCAGAATGGATAGCGAAGGTTAAAAAAGCAGCTGTGGACCGAAAGATCGTGGCCTTCCTTAAAAGCGCTTTCGCCATCTGCCGGGCCGTCGAACCGGCAGTTTTTCACAATAAGCCCATTTGCACCATATAAGGCTCTTTCCTCGTCAAAGGTTTTATTTTCAATTGTTTGCATTATCACAAGCTCCTTTCGCTTGATGCTTTTTCTGCATGGTGTGGATAAGATAGTCTAGGCCGTCAATCTGCTGTTGTTTTTTGTGGAGATTGTCCAGCAGGGTGCGCCGATGCTTTGCCAAAAGCCTCAGACCGTCTTCTATTTTTCCGGCCCGAAGCTTTTCTACGAACGCGTGAATGGTTTCGCCATCGCATCCGGCATCCTTCAAGTTTTGGACAACCCCTTCATTTTCGTTCATCGTATCCGTCTCCTTTAGAAAAACCGATCTGGACGGTGGGTCAGAGCCGACATCCCTATTGTAGAATCTTTTTTTCAAGATAGCAAGTGCTTATATGACATGGATTTCCATGCTTAAAACCTATAGCTAAAAAAAGCGCCGGCCGAATGGTAGCTACTCATAAAACAGTATCAACCAACAAACTGAAATAGGGTAGCTGTCATACAGGGTGCAGAAAAAGGCGAGAGAGAAACAAAGCGTTTCTTGCCCGCTTTTTTCATGCCCCTTGTTACGCAGTAGGGGCTGAAAAAGCATTGATACAGGCGGCTTTGTGGGCGCATTTCCCATGCGGCAAGGGATTTATACCTTTTCCCTCAAAAACGCCTTTCTACTGCGTAACAAAACCGCGGTAATTATCCGGCGGAGCATAGACCGCCTATCTCGGATTGCCCTATGTTGGAAAAGCCTACGTTGGAAAATCCAACGCAATTAAATAAAGATATAAATAACTAAAGAAAAACCAAATACGGATTTAATCAAATACCGATTCCATTCCTATCCTTTCCTTTCCCTTAATCCCTTTCCAAAAGAAGCGGCAGAGCCGCCGGAAAGGAATGGAATGGAAATAGCAACACAAAGAAATATCGTTTGCTATGTTACGCAATAGAACGCCATTTTTAAGGGTGGGAGTATAAAACCATTGTGCCTGCCCCCTATCGCCGCTGTAATGCCGCTTAAATCAAGCGAGAAAAGCACTCTATCGCGTAACACATTCCATAATGGATTAAGAGCGTAAGCGGTTTATCCGCTTACGCTCTCTTAGCCGCCTAACAGCAAAGACAGGGAAAGCCGTCAAGGACGCGCAAGCGTGCATTTTATCCTTGACGGCTTTTTCTGTCTTTGCTACTGCCTACCTGTCAAAACGGAATTGCAGGATAGCTTTGATAAGCTGTGCTTTCAGACTGTCTTGAATATCGTCATTGATATGTCCCCGATAGGTAGACAGGTATTTGATATGTCCGGCATAGTGCCGCAATACCGCATCTATGGCTTCCGGTTCTCCAGCGACAGCTTTTTCAATGACTTCAAAGGGTATCAGCTTCTTGCTCCTCATGTTCTGATTTCAACCATTCCTTTCTCAACTGCTTTAATGCCGCGTGTTTCCAGTAATTCGCTGTGCTTCTGCTCCGCCCGTACTCGTTCCCGACTTCTGTATCAGTGTAACCGAGGAAGAAATACATCAGCAGGACAGCGCGCCGCTGTTCTGGCAATCTGGCTAATGCGTCCGCTAACCGTTTGCTTGCCACAACAATTTTCTGCCCTTTCACAACAAAAACAGTTGGAATGTCGTATTGCTCAAAGTAATTGTCTGTCGTGAACGGCTCAAAGTGCGTTTCGGACATCAGATAGTCAAGCGATACTTCCCGCTTCTGCTTCCGTCCAAAATCGCGGTATGCGCTGATTGCCGCGTTACGGAGAACAGTTCTGCAAAAGGCGGCAAAGGCATATTCGATATGCTCCATGAATTGTTCAGAATACCTCATTTTTTCATCACCCCCTTTCTTCCCAGTAGGGGGCTATTACAACAAACGCCCATGCGACATAAAGCCACATGAGTGTTTGGGTAATACATGATTATCAGGTTCCTGAAGCCGTTCCAATAATATGAATTATTAAGACATACTAAATGAATAGATAATTCATATTGACGGGCAGACGGATACAATGCCTTGTATTGGATTTTTTTAACAAATTATACTTAAAAAATAAAAAGGACATGGCGACACCTCCTCGATACCGTCATATCCTTAGAAAAGTTATTGATAGATTAATTTCGTTGTTTTACATAGCCCGATAGCAAGTATAAGAGTCAAGATTTCTGCCACAAATGGAGCAATCCAAATAGCGTCGCTTCCAAAGAGTATAGGAATACAGAAAATGGCAAGTGCTTTCAGCACAATACCTCTGCTAATTGCTATGGCATTTGCCGATCCTGTTCTTTTTGTCGAAAACAGAAATGCTGTGTAAATAAGGTTCAGTGCCATAGGGATAAAGGACAGGCTAAATAATGGCAAAGCTGCCGAAGCTGTTTGTACAAGGTCGGGGTCCTGATTAAATATGCAAATTACGGGCTTATCAAAAATAAATAATGCTCCGTATATTAAAATTGACAAAATGCTGTTAATGATAATTCCGCAACGGAAATACCAGTTTATTTCCGCTGTATCTTGCTTGCCGTAACAATACCCCCAAAGAGGCTGTAAACCTTGCGCTACACCAGAAAGGATAGCGTTTGCAAGAGAGTAAATAAAACTCAAAACGCTAAAGGTAGATACGCCAATATCCCCTATTAGGCTTGCCAACATAAGATTATAGCAAAGTGCGGTAACAGGTGTTGTGAGTTGCGTAACGGCTTCTGGCACACCACGCTTGCATATTTTTTTCATCAGTGAAAAATCAATTTTGAATGGCTTAATCCGCAGTTCGCCCTTTTTTCGCACGAAATGGGAAAGCAGGACAAGGACGGAAAGAACCTGCCCCAAACCGGACGCAACTGCCGCGCCAATCACACCCATATCTAACGGGAAGATAAACAGCCAATCCAAAAAGATATTTGCTGCTGCACCTACGCACATTCCTGCAAAGGAAAGAGCAGGTGATCCGTCATTTCTGACAAAAACAGAAAGACAGGTACTCATGAGCATAGGAATGGAAAAAGCAGAATAATAAAACAAATAATCTGCTGACATTTTCCGCATTTCTTCACTTAGTTTTCCTGCACCGCTTAAATCAACAATCTGCTGAGAAAATGCCATACCCACAACCATAAGAAATATGGAAAGCAGAACAGTTAAAGAAAATGCCGTCATAAAAGCATGATTTGCACCGTCTTTATCTCCCCGCCCCATTCTGATAGCAACAACGGTTGCGCCGCCCATAGGGAACATGGCTGCGATAGCAACAACAAAAGTGATAAACGGAACACCAATATTGACAGCCCCCAACGCAGCCGAGCCGACGCCTTGCCCGACAAAGATTCCGTCCATAACGTTGTAAAGATAAGTTACAAATAATCCACCCAATGCAGGGAAGATGTAAGCAAATAAAGATTTTGTTTTTGTGTTCATCAAGATACCTCCCATAAAGGAAGCGGGATAAAGCCCTTTCAGCTTTATCCCGCTACATAAAACAAGAAGTGGGATAAAGCCCCAAATGGTCTTATCCCACTTCAACAATCTTATTCGATTGCAAGTCCTCTGACAAGCAAAAATATTGTAACATGGAAGCTATTCAAAGTCAACAGAATTGATGATAGTAGATTTCTCAAAGATAGTTGCGGAAAACTTTCGAAAATGAAGCAAATTGCTTTTTATGCCATTTGGGGAGAGATAGAAATAAAAAAGCTAAATTTTTTCTTAAATCTTTGGCAAAATCGCCATGCGCGGTGTAGTAGGTAATGAAAGAAAAATTGAGAGGGTTTGGGATACTTCCCAACAAGCAAAATGCAACGCATTTTCGGAAAAGGGTACTCTTTTCCTATGCTTGCTGCGAAACTTATCACATTACAAAACAAGGAAAGGACGGGAAAGGAATGGAACGGAAACGAAAAATCAAGGATGGGCATATTGTAGTGGAAAATCCGCTGTTTCAAGAATTACCAACGTATGAAGTAACAATAAAATCCGGTAGGACGCTCTATCGCTTTACGGGCAGCTATGACGGGGAAAGGAGCCTGCCCCACAAGGTTTTACGCCTTATGGAGCAGGAACGGGGCAAAAAAGATGTTGATTAAAAATGCCGGAGCCGATAAAATAGGGGTAAGCAATCCTGTATTGGCAGACTGCCCGCCGATGAAAGGAGCAGAAACTATGTTAAGGCAGTCTGGCAAAATTACCGCCCTCTATTGCCGCTTATCGCGCGACGATGAATTGCAGGGCGACAGCAACAGCATTGTTAATCAAAAGGCGATTTTAAGTAAATACGCAAAAGAAAACCAATTCTCAAACACCACGTTTTTCGTGGACGACGGGTATTCTGGAACAAACTTCAACCGTCCGAGTTGGAGCGAACTTCTGGAACGAATTGAAAACGGAGAAGTGGCAACGCTGATTGTCAAGGATATGTCGCGGCTTGGTCGTGATTATCTGAAAGTAGGATTTTATACCGAAGTCCTGTTTGTGGAAAAGGGTGTTCGGTTTATCGCTATCA
>CAJTZM010000009.1 GCA_910583935.1 uncultured Oscillospiraceae bacterium | reverse complement strand
TTTTCCCAGGTGGGCGGCCAGCGCCTCCCGCTCAATGCCGGCGGCCAGCGCCTGCCGGATAGACAGGTTGGCCAGCGCCGGGCGCTCCAGATTGGGAAGGACCGACCAAAGTATATTGGAAAACTGCACGGTTTGGAAGGACTCGTCCAGCTTTTCCAAATCCGAAAAGGATACGGCGGCCGCGTCTACCGCGCCGTCCAGCAGACGGGCAAGATCATACGACTCCTGGATGTACAGCCGGAAGGCGGCGGGAATCACCGATTCTTCCGCGTAATAGGCGGGGTTTTTGCGCATATGGATATAGGTCCCCTCCACCCAGCTGTGAACAAAAAACGGTCCGTTAAAGAGCATGAATTCATCCGATACGCCGTATTTCCCCCGCGAGGCCAAAAAGAAATCCTCGTTGCAGGGAAGGGCGGCGGGGGTGGTCAGCAAAGAGAGAAAGGAGGGGTTGGGGCTTTCCAGCGTAAAAACCAGCGTGTATGCGTCCTGGGCGGCAACGCCGATGCTCTGAACGCTCCTTTCCCCCGAAAGAGTGGCTGCGCCGCCGCGGATACAGGTGAAATTGGCGGCGGTGGACGACTGGGTTTTGGGGTCAAACAGCCGCCGGAAGGCAAATTGAAAATCGTAGGCGGTGACGGGGGTTTCGCCGTCGGACCAAAGCATCCCCCTTCGCAGAGTAAAGGTATAGGTTCGCCCGTCGGGAGAAACGGTATAGCTTTCGGCGGCGGCCGGTACGGGCTTTTGCCTCTCGTCCATCCGCAAAAGCCCCTCCATGGTGTTGAGAAGGATTAGCTCCTGCTCGTTGGAGACGGCAATCTGCGGATCAAGGGAGGCGGGCTCGGAGAGAATATCCAGCCGGAACACCTGCCCGGCGGTTTTGTCTGCGCAGCCGGATAAAACCAGCGCCAGCAAAGACGTCAGCACCAGCAGAATGCAGATTGTTTTTTTCATCCGGGCCCCCCTTTCTTTTTTTGCGTTTTCACCGAATAAAACGACCGATAGCCGAAAATATCCGCAATTGGATACATTTATTATATCGGATTTGGCGGCGGAAGAAAAGCCGCGGAGAAAAAAGTTCGAAATTTCTGTCTGTTTTTTGGCGCTTCGGCGGGAAATCCGGCGAAAAACAGGCCGCTTCAGCGTTTTTAAAAAGGACGGTTTTACAGCAGCTGCCCGGCCAGAAGGAAAAGCCCGTATAAAACCGGCTGGTGGACAAGGTAAATAAAAAAGCTGTACCGCCCTAAAAATGCCAGCGGACGGCACCGGGAGCGGAGCAGTCCGGGCCGGGAAGACCCATAGGAAAGGAGGAGACGGCCCAACAGGCTGCCGCAAAAAAACAGAAAAATCCAGGGCAGCAGCGGATAGTAATCGCTGGAGGCAAAATTATACGGCGGAAAGCCTAAAATAGCGGTGAAAAAGTTGCGGTACAAAAAAGCCGGCAGCAAAATGGAAAGCAGCGGTCCGCCGAGCTTTCCGGAGCTTACGGGAAAGGTGATCCAGAACAGAAAAAATAGGACCAGCGCGGCGGGCAGGACCGGGACGCGGTTTAAAAGCGGGCGGGCAAGAGGGTACAATAGCATGGCGCAGCCTAAAAAATGGAGCACCCCAAACCAGTCGGCCACAATGGGGACAAAGAAAAAGGTAACGGCGGTAATCGCGCAGGCGGCCCCCAGGCAGCGAAGACCCCGGCGCAGATTACTGCGGGTCAGACAGCACATACAGCCGGAAAGCAGGATGAACAGGGCGCCGATACTGTCCTGCCAATAGGAAAGAGGCGGGGAGAACAGGGGAACGGGCCATCCGGCGAAAACGACGCCGTCGTACAAAAGGTGGTAGATAATCATCATTAAAACAGCGCCGCCGCGCACCTCGTCGAGAAATGGATAACGCACAGAAGTTTTTACCGGGGCGTAGACGGTCAAGAAAGAGCCCTCCTTCGGTCGAAAGTCGGTCAGTCCGGTGCCAAGAAAATCCGCCGGGCCTTTTTCAGCATACGCCTACCGGAAGAATTTGTAAAGCTAAAAATATTGCCGGGACAAAAAGAATACGAGGTATAAGACCGGCTGGTGGGCAAGATAAATCCAAAGGGATTTTCGTCCGGCTGCTGCGAAAAACCGGCTGTGCCGCCGGTACAGCCCAGCCGGTCCTTTTCGCTGGGCCAGGGGGACACCCAGACAGGTCCCGGCTCCAAAAAGGAACAGCCAGGGGATCAGGGGAAAATAATCGGCGGAAAAGTAGTCCGGACCGGGAAAGCCCAGCGCGGCGGTAAAGGCGTTTTGGTACAAAAAACCGGGCAGGACGATCTGCCAAGAAAACAGACCCAAGCGGCCCTTTGGAACCGGCAGGCAGAGAAAAAAGAGGGTAAGTCCCAAAACGGCGCCCCAAAGGGGCCTAATTCGGTCGAGCAGGGGGCGGCAAAGGGCGAACAGCAGCATGGCGCAGCCTAAAAGGTGGAGCACCCCGAACTGGATTTTTTGGGTGGGAATCAGCCAGGCGGTGACCAGCGAAAGGCCCGCCGCCAGCAAAAGGCACCGGCATCCCCGGCGCAGATTGCTGCGGGAAAGGCGGCAGGCCGCGCCGGAGATGAGCACGAAGCCGCCAGCAAAAAAGGTGCGGACAGCGCCGAACCAGCCGGAAAAGAGAAAATCCAGCGGCCAGCCGAGGAGGAACACCCCGTCGTAGGCGGCGTGGTGCAGCACCATCAAAATAATAAAAAGCCCGCGGGCTTCGTCTAAAAACCAGATCCTGTTATGTTGAGTCAAAGGGCAGCCCCCCTTTCTCTTGGCTTAACAGAAGTCTGCCCTTGGAGGGAGGGACCCATGCAGCGAAAAGGAAGGAAACCGGCCAGACGGCGGCTTTCATCAAAGGGTAAGGAACACAGGTTCTCTTTTTTGACTTTTTTCGGTTGTGAAGCAGCGCTTTTTTTGCTATAATACATTCATGTATGGGATAGCGCTCCCTCTGAGCGGGCAGAATAAGGGAAAAACGGTTCGGGGAGGAAAGGCTATGCCAGAAGAAAAAGATCCGAAGGAGCAGGAGGAACAGCAGCGCCAGATCATCCAAAGCGGATCGGTGACCACCGAAACCCACGGTAAGCATATGATCCACTGCCTGACCATCATCGGCCAGATTGAGGGACATTATATCCTGCCGGCCCAGAATAAGACGACCAAGTATGAGCACGTAATTCCCCAGCTGGTGGCCATTGAGCAGGACCCGGAAATCGAGGGGCTGATTGTAATTTTAAACACAGTGGGCGGCGACGTAGAGGCGGGTCTTGCCATCGCGGAGCTGATTTCCACCATGAAAACGCCGGTGGTTTCGCTGGTGCTGGGCGGCGGCCATTCCATCGGGGTGCCGTTGGCGTGCAGCGCCCAGTATTCCTTTATCGCCCCGTCGGCCACCATGACCGTCCACCCGGTGCGGATGAGCGGGCTGGTGCTGGGCGTTCCCCAGACCCTTTCGTATTTTGACAAAATGCAGGAGCGGATCGTCCGCTTTGTCACCGACAATTCGGGGGTGGATCCCAAGCGCTTTCGGCAGCTGATGATGAATACCGGCGAGCTGGTGATGGATATGGGTACGGTGCTGGATGGAGAACAGGCGGTGGAGGAAGGGCTGATCGACCAGCTAGGCGGGCTGGCCCAGGCGGTGGAAAAGCTGACCGAGCTGATTGAGTCCCGCCCGCAGAAGGAGCAAAAGGAGGAACCGCCATGCTGATTCATTCGATTATCGACCCGCTGGAGATGATGGAAAAGACCGAGGACGCCAGCGTTTGGCAGCAGGTACCCGGCGGATTTTTGCAGGGGGTGCAGGGCCGGAACGGTCTGGCGGTGACCCGGCTGGTTTCTACCGATCCGGCGCTGTATCTGAACCCGCAGTACCAGCCGGGAGCCATATATTGCCCAAAGGTTTAAAAAGCCGGGTCCGGCCCGGCCTTTACATAAAAACCGAATTTTTATTGGATGAAAGGACAATTTGGGAGGGGACAATCATGAGTTTATGGGACGCAATTTTACAGGGGATTATCCAGGGCTTAACCGAGTTTTTGCCGGTGTCAAGCTCAGGACATCTGTCCTTGTATCAGCATTTTACCGGCCAGTCGGGCGAGGCGGCGGGGCTTTTTTCCATCCTGCTGCACCTGGGGACCCTAATCGCGGTTTTCATCGCGTTTTGGGATACGATTTGGGGAATGATTGTGGAATTCTTCCGGATGCTCGGCGACATCTTTACCGGGAAATTCACCTTTAAGACCACCGACCCCAGCCGCCGGATGATCTTTATGCTGGTGGTGGCGCTGCTGCCGCTTTTGGGATTTTTCTTTCTGCGGGATTGGTACACATCCCTTGCCAGCGACAATGACATTATCGTGGAGGGAATCTGCTTTCTGGCTACCGCTGGGCTATTGTATCTGGCAGACCATCTGACCCCCGGCAGAAAGGACGCCTCTACTATGCGGGCGCGGGATGCGGTTTTGGTCGGCGTTATGCAGGGCATTGCGCCGCTGCCGGGACTGTCCCGGTCCGGCTCCACCATTTCCGCCGGGATTTTCGCGGGGCTTGGCCGGGAATTTGCAGTGGCCTTTTCCTTTATTCTGGGCATACCGGCGGTGCTGGGCGCCAATATTTTCGAGGTGAAGGACGCGCTGGAGGAGGGCGCCCAGATAGACCTTCTGCCCATGCTGGTGGGGATGGTCGTGGCGGCCGTGGTCGGATTTTTGGCGATTAAGCTGGTGCGCTGGCTGGCCCGGTCGGGCAATTTTAAGGTTTTCACCTGGTATACGGCCATTCTGGGTGTTGCGACGGTGACGGTGGGGATCATAGAAAAATTCGTCCAGTAAGCCGAAGAGAGCGTTTGGTCTAAATTAGAGGAGAAATCTGTTATGCAGGGATGGATATGGCTTTTTCCATTGATCGGCAGTTTTGCAGGGTTCGTTCTGTATCGCCGGGGCATAGCCGTGACAAAGAGCATACAGGCGATTTCCTTTGTATTTTTGCCGGGGAGAGGTGCGGATAAGGCCATACTGGACACCTGCACCGGCTGGGTCCGTCACATCGGAAGATTTGGTGAGAGCCGGACCTATACGTTTTTTCTTGACGACCATCTGCTGCGGGGAAGCGCGGAGGTGCTTTTGCTGGATGGGAAAAAACAACCGCTTTTAAAGCTCAACCGGCAGTCTCCTGCCGGCAGAGTGGACTTGAATAGGAAAAACAGGTACTTTCTGCGGTGGGAATGGAAAGGTGCCACAGGCCGCTGCGCATTACACTGGGAAAGAAAATAGTCGGGCAGGGGCTTTTTTGTCGTTTGTTTGCGGCACAAGGGGTACAAAGGATTGGCCTTTTTGCAAGGGAGAGGCCGGGCGGGTGCGGACGCCGTCCGGCAAAAAATAAAGGGAGGTTTGGGGATTTGGCAGCACAGAAAAATCCGGCGGCGAAAAAGAAGCCGGCCGCAAAAAAGAAAACCGGCCGGCAGACGGCGCAGGAAAAGCGTCTGGCCGAGGAACAGGCCCGGTCCCGCCGGCAGCTTTGGGCGGTGATTCTGTTTGCGGGGGGGCTTTTCTTCCTGGCCGTATCGCTGATATCGGGCCAGGGCTTTTGGAACTGGCTGCACACCTTTTGCTTTGGACTGTTCGGCTGGTGTGCGTATCTGATTGCGCCGGCGCTTATCTACATTGCGGTGATGGCCGCGATGGACAAGCCCATCGGTGCGTTGGGGCACAAGGTATGGCAGACGCTGGTGCTGGTGGCGCTTATCTGTGGCGCGGCCCAGATCTTTTCTAAAAACCCAGCAGAAGGGGAAAATTTTGTGGAAAAGGCCGCCTATCTGTATGAAAGCGGTACCCGCTTGGAAAGCGGCGGCCTTGCGGGGGGGCTTTTCGGCCTTCCGCTTTTGTCCTTTGGGAAGACTCCGGCCGCAGTAACCGTTCTGCTTTTGATTTTCACCTTTTTGATGCTCATCACCGGCGCGACGCTGTTGGATCTGATCCGGTCGGCCTACAAGCCGGTGAAAAAGATTGGGGAAACCTATGTAGAGCGGGTGGAGGAGCGCCGCCGTCCCCAGTTTAATATTGACGTTCCCTTGGACGAAGCGCCGCTGCCGCCGCATCCGGTGCAGGTGCGGGAGCAGTCGCCGGAGGAAAAGGAAAAGGTGAAGAAGGCCAAGGAAAAGCTGATCAGGGCGGCGGCCGGCCAGGAGGAAAAGCCGCCTGAGCCGCCGAAGGAGAAGGCGGAAAAATCCGCAGAGCAGCCTTTACTGGACGATCTGGTGGGGAAAATTGCGCAAAGCGCCCTATCCGAGACAAAGAAGGAGGAACCGCCCGTGATTCCGCCGGTTCAAAGCGAGCCGGCGAAGGAGGAGCTGTCCAGCCCGGAAAAGCAAATGGCTGGGGAGCTGGATGCCGCAGGAAAGCTGCAGGCCACCGAGAACTACATATTCCCGCCGGTTTACCTTTTGCAGGAGGGTGAAAAGCCGGACGGCCAGGATTTAAGCGAGGAATTAAAGGCCAATGCCCAGCTTTTGGTCGACGCGCTGGCCAGCTTCGGGGTCCAGACCCGGATTATTGACATCGCCCGAGGTCCGGCGGTGACCCGGTACGAGCTGCAGCCGTCGGCGGGGGTGAAGATCAGCAAAATCACCAACCTGGCCGACGACATTGCCTTAAACCTGGCCACCAGCGGGGTGCGGATTGAAGCGCCGATCCCCAACAAGGCGGCGGTGGGCATCGAGGTCCCCAACCGGCAGACCAGCATGGTGCCGATCCGGGATATTGTGGATTCCGCGCCGTTTCGGGAGGCCAAAAGCCGGGTGACCATGTGTCTGGGCAAGGATATCGGCGGCAGCGTCTGTGTGGCGGACATTGCGAAAATGCCCCATATGCTGATTGCCGGCGCCACCGGTTCCGGCAAATCGGTGTGCATCAACTCGATTATCATGAGCATTTTGTATAAAGCCTCCCCGGAGGAGGTGCGCCTTTTGATGGTGGACCCGAAGGTGGTGGAGCTGGGGGTTTACAACGGCATTCCCCATCTGCTGGTGCCGGTGGTCACCGACCCGCGCAAGGCGGCGGGCGCGCTTAACTGGGCGGTCAGCGAGATGCTGGGCCGCTACAAGCTGTTCGCGGACAACAGTGTTCGGGATATTGGCGGCTATAACCGGCTGGCTGAGGAGCAGCCGGACCGGAATCTGGCCAAGATGCCTCAGATTGTCATTATCATCGACGAGCTGGCGGACCTGATGATCGCCGCCCAAAACGAGGTGGAGGACGCCATCTGCCGGCTGGCCCAGATGGCCCGGGCGGCGGGGATGCATCTGGTCATCGCGACACAGCGGCCGTCGGTGGATGTGATCACCGGCGTCATCAAGGCCAACATCCCAAGCCGGATCGCCTTTGCCGTATCCTCCCAGGTGGACTCCCGGACGATTTTGGATTCGGGCGGCGCGGAAAAGCTGCTGGGCAAGGGGGATATGCTGTTCTTCCCGGTAGGCGCGGCAAAGCCGGTCCGCATTCAGGGCTGCTTTGTCAGCGATAAAGAGGTGGAAAAGGTCGTGTCCTTTATCAAAGGCTCCCAGACCGCCGATTACGACGATCAGATTTTGGAAGAGATCGAGCGGCAGGCGGAGGCGGCGGGCAAATCCGGCTCCGAGAAATCCGGCGGCGGGTTCGACGCAGAGGACGAGATGCTGCCGGCGGCCATTGAATGCGTGGTGGATTCCGGGCAGGCGTCTACCTCCTTATTGCAGCGCAAGCTGAAGCTGGGCTATGCCCGGGCGGCGCGGATTGTCGACGAGATGGAGGCGCGCGGAATTGTGGGCCCGTTTGAAGGAAGCAAGCCCCGGCAGGTGCTCATCAGCCGCCAGCAGTGGATCGAGATGAAAATGCAGACGGACGAAAATCCGCCGGCGGAGCCGCAATAATGGGGACAAGCCTTCCCGAAGAAAAAACGGAGCCGTCTTTAAAAAGGATAGGCTCTGGTGGTGTTTTGTCCCGGAAAAAGCAGTGGATGGAAAGGGAAAAGAATGAGCGGATTTTTGCCTGTGTGCAGAGAGGATATGGAAAGGCTTGGCTGGGATCAGCTGGATTTTGTGTTGGTTTCGGCGGACGCTTATGTGGATCACCCCAGCTTTGGGGCGGCGATTATCGCCCGGGTCATAGAGTCCCAGGGCTTTCGGGTGGGGGTGCTGGCCCAGCCGGACTGGCGGCGGGAGCAGAGCTTTCTGGCCCTTGGCAGACCTAAGCTGGGATTTCTGGTGTCCGGCGGAAACATCGACTCAATGGTGGCCCACTACACTGCGGCGAAGCGGCTGCGCAGCGAGGACGCCTACAGTCCCGGCGGCAAGGCGGGCTTTCGGCCGGACCGGCCGACCATCGTGTACAGTCGGGCATTAAAGAAGCTTTGCCCCCAGGTGCCGGTGATTATCGGCGGGCTGGAGGCTTCGCTGCGGCGCTTTGCCCACTACGATTATTGGGACGACCAGGTGCGCCCCTCGGTTTTGGCGGACGCGGGCGCGGACCTTCTGGTCTACGGCATGGGGGAGCGCCAGACCATCCAGATCGTCCGGCGGCTGGCGGCGGGGGAGCCGGTGCGGGAGCTGACCGACATCCGGGGGACCTGCTATCTGGCGGATGAGGCGCCGCAGGTTCCAGGGGCGGTATCCTGCGCGTCCTTTCAAAAGGTGGCACAGGATAAGACCGCCTACGCCCGGGCGTTTAAAATCCAGTATGAGGAGCACGACGCGGTATACGGCAAGACGGTAATCCAGAAGCACGGTGAGCGGTTTTTGGTGCAGAATCCGCCCATGCCGCCGCTGACCCAAAAGGAGCTGGACTGGGTTTGGTCGCTGCCCTTTGCCCGATACTACCATCCCTCCTATGAGAAAAAAGGCGGCGTCCCCGCCATTGACGAGGTGGAATTTTCCATCATGCACAACCGGGGTTGCTTTGGGGCGTGCAGCTTTTGCTCTATCGCCACCCACCAGGGCCGTCAGGTGACCTGCCGCAGCGAGGAATCGGTGCTGGCCGAGGCGCGGCAGCTGATCAAAAGTCCCCGGTTTAAAGGGTATATTCACGACGTGGGCGGACCCACCGCCAATTTCCGCCAGCCCTCCTGCAGACGGCAGCTGGAGCATGGAGTGTGCCGGGGGCGCCGGTGCCTGGCCCCCTCTCCCTGCAAAAATCTCAAGGCGGATCACCGGGAATATCTGGAGCTGTTGCGAAAGCTGCGGGCGCTGCCCGGGGTCAAGCGGGTGTTTATCCGTTCCGGCATCCGGTTTGACTATCTGCTGGAGGATCGGGACGAGTCCTTTTTCCGGGAGCTGGTGGAGCATCACATCAGCGGACAGCTGCGGGTGGCGCCGGAGCACTGCTCCGCTGCGGTTCTGGATCAGATGGGAAAGCCCCATATCGAGACCTACAATCGGTTTGTGAAGAAATTTTACCAGCTGACCGAAAAGGCAGGCAAGGAGCAGTATCTGGTGCCCTACCTGATGTCCTCCCATCCTGGCTCCACCTTAAAGGACGCGGTCCAGCTGGCAGTGTACATGAAGAAAAACCGGATCCGGCCGGAGCAGGTGCAGGACTTTTACCCGACGCCGGGAACCGTGTCTACCTGCATGTTCTATACCGGCCTCGACCCGTTCAGCGGCAGGACGGTTTTCGTGCCTAAAAGTCCCAAGGAGAAGGCGATGCAGCGGGCGCTGCTGCAGTACTATAGGCCAGAGCTGCGCGAGCAGGTTATCGAGGCGCTGACAGCGGCGGGCCGGCAGGATCTGATTGGCCCGAGGCCCGACTGTCTGGTGCCGGCGGCGGGGATCCGGCGTCCGGCGCAGGGAGGAAAGGGCCCGGATCTCAGAAGACAGCGGCCCGTCCATGCTGGCGCCGGACGCAGACCGGGCAAAGGGCCCGGAAAAAGTCCGGCAGCAAGAAGGGGGAAGGGAAGAGGATGAGCAGAAGAAAAAACGGTGTTCAAATCGTTCAGCGGCTGATCGACCGGATGCCCACCTGGCTGTTTTTGACGGTGGCGGCGCTGGTCATGGTGTTTTTTACCCTGATGACCATGAGCGAAATGGGCTGGCTGCCCTTTGATATGCCCGGCTGGAGCGACCTTCTGGGCATGGAGGGGCCCTACCGCCCGGCGATTCAGCTGGATGGGGAGCAGATCGCGGCGGTCCATATGATTGACGTGGGGCAGGGCGACGGGATCCTGATCCAAACGCGGGAAAAAACGGTGCTGATCGACGCAGGAGAGCGGGACCAGGGGCAAACGATCTACGATTACCTCCGGTCCGCCGGGATAAAAAGGCTGGATCTGGTCATCGCCACCCACCCCCATGCGGACCATATCGGCGGACTGGCGCAGGTGCTGGAGCAGGTTCCTGCAGGCGAAATTTTAATGCCGCAGCTGGCCGACAGCATGGTTCCCACGACAGCGGTATTCCGGCGGCTTTTGGAAACAGCGGAAAAGCAGAATATCCCGGTCACTGCCGCCGGACCGGGTCTTTCCTACGATCTGGGCGAGGGGGTTTTGCTGACGGTGCTGTCCCCGGCAGGCGACTACCAGGATCTGAACGATTATTCGGTGGTATGCCGTTTGGACAGTGGGGAAACCTCCTTTTTGTTCACCGGTGACGCGGAGAAGGAAGTAGAGGAGGATCTGATCGATTTGGGGGCGGATCTGCGGGCAGATGTGCTGAAGGCGGGACATCACGGCAGCAGTACCTCCTCCAGCGAGGCGTTTTTAAACGCTGTTTCCCCTAAAATCGCGGCCATATCCTGCGGAGCGGACAACGATTACGGCCATCCCCACCAGGAGGTTTTAGCCAGCTTTTCCCAGCGGGATATTTCGGTGTACCGCACGGATTTGGCAGGGTCGGTGGTATTTGCCACCGACGGAAAAGAGATTACGGTACAAACCGAGCGGGAGGCGGGCTGATGGAGTATTGGTGCATCGACCGGATAGAAGAAGGGCAGGCGGTTTTAGAGGGGCCGGACCAATCCCTTACTCATCTGAGCCTTTCGCTGCTTCCTCCCGAGGTGAAGGAGGGGGATTGTCTGCTCCAAAGCGCCGGCGGATGGCGGATTGACGAGCAGGAGACCCGGCGGCGCAGGCAGGAGGCGGCCCAAAAGCTGCGGAATCTATTGGGAAAGGGCGGCCAGGATCAGGCTTGACAAAAAGGCGGCGATCTGGAAAAAGTGATTCGCCGCCGGCTGGATGCTTGAACGGTCGTTCCGTATTTTCTGCCGCCAAAGGAAAAAAGTGAGAATAATCCTTGACAAATCGGAAAAACTGTAGTATAGTAAAAAGGCAGTTTAATTTGCAAGATATCGCGGAGTGGAGCAGTCCGGTAGCTCGTCGGGCTCATAACCCGAAGGTCGTAGGTTCAAATCCTGCCTCCGCAACCATTTTTACCTAAGACCGTTTTCAATGTGCTTTGTATGTTGAAAACGGTCTTTTCTTTTTCTGGCTTATCTGCTATGTCGATCCGCTCAATCAGAAGATGGACGGCGGATTCGTCCGGCGCGGCTTTGATGCTCTCCAGCCATGCTTTAATCGTGTCTATGGTAAAATCTTTAGGCGGCTCAGTTGCCATTAACGCAGAAATTTCGGTTTTTATTTCCTGCATCTGCTGGCCGATATCAGAAACTACTTCCGCAGGCAAAACGCCGGAAGACAAATTTTTCATGAGGGTATCATATTCCTGCTGCTTTGCCTTTACACGAGCGTTTAATGCCTGCTTGAATTCCTCCATTCGTGAGCCTTCCCCGGCTCGATATTGGCGCAAAGCGTCAGCTATGGCGCGCTGATTTTCCTCGGACAGCAAATCCCGCAGATATTGAACCGCCGCTTTGTCGACTTCTTTCATGTGAACCACCGGTGCGCCGCATTTTTTAGAACAGGTGAAATATTGATATTCATGGCCTTTGCGGTGGGTAGTGATACCATGCATCTTTGCCCCGCACTGGCAGTGCACCAAACCGCTGCACAGGTAGCCCGACTTTCGACCGGTCTGCTTTCTTTCTCCCATGATCTTCTGCACCTCCGTAAATTGTGCCCTGCTGATAATAACCGGCAGGGCATTTTCGATTCTTATCGCATCCGGCTTTGTTCTTCTGTCGGTCCGCTTTTTGGCTTCTGTGGGACTATACAAGTAGACGCCGGTATATTTCTCGTTTTTTAGGATCTCGTAAATTTGAGGGTATTTTATAGGCTTTCCGCGCTTGCCGGTAATGCCTGCCGCTGCCATTTCCGCAATGAGATCGATGAACCCGCAGCGGGCTTGGGCAGCATCAAATATTTTACGGACATAAACTGCTTCCAGATCGTTGATAACGTACTTTTTGTTTACAATATCATACCCGAACGGAGCAAAGCCGCCTGTGTGTTCAGCTTTTAAAGCTGTTTCGCGCAGACCCTTTTTTGTTTCCTGGGCCAGATTGTCAATATAATATTCTGACAGGCTCCACATTAAGGCGCGCATGATCTTTGCTTCGTTGGTCTGACCAAAGTCCTGCGCCGTGGCAATCAGTTGAATTTCTTTTTCTTTCAGCCGGGCTTCAAGATTGACATGCTCTCCCAGATTGCGGGCGATCCGATCATATTTGTGGATGAGTATAATCGAAAAAAGGCCTTTGCCGCAATCGCGCAAAAGCCGTTGGTATTGCCGCCTGTTTGCTGTTTTAGAACCTTTGCCGCTGACAGCCTCATCAGCATATACATCGATGACGGAAAACCCGTGTGCCGCCGCGTATTCCCGGCAGGCGCGCACTTGGGCTTCTATACTGTCTTCTGTCTGCTTGTCCGATGAAAACCGGGCGTAGATCACGGCTGCTTTCATATGGTCCTCCTTCCTGGCTAGAAACTTTGTAAGCATTTATTTGCTCTCTGGAACTGTCTGGAGCATCTGACTGGGGGGGGAGGCTTGATAACGGGGAATTTCGGTTAGTTCCAATACACGCTCCACCGCTTTTTGCTTCCCAGCTCTATTCAATTTATTTAGTGCCATAATTATCTGATTGCTAATTTGTTTGCAGGACCCTTGTTGTTCACTAATGTTATCAGCGAATATCTGGTCTAGTTCGGTTATGGATTCTGGCGGTCCCCAAAATTCATAACCGTCAACAGTAAAACCATAAAATACCCAACCTTTTAGTTTCTGCCACTCAATTTTCAACACTTTTGCAATCCTCATTAAGGTTTCATCGGTTATTATACGCTCACCTTTTTCGTATCTACGGATGCTCATGGTTGATAATCCAGCCATTTTAGCAAGTTCTTCTTGGGTTAACCCCATTTGTTTGCGGACAGCACGAATATTTTGACCTATCTCAAAAGTATCTTCTATTTCCATTTTCAATTATCACCTCCAATTTTAGCATAGCATAAATGGAACAAAAATGGAACACTTTTTTAAAAAATATCTTGACAAGGAACGATATCGGTATTATTATGTAGATGCGGAACGAATTTGGAACGAAAGGAGAACAAATACGTGAAAGTAGATGCACAGCGGCTTGACGTTCTTTTGGCCCAGCAATGTAAATCCATGTCAGACCTACGCACAGGTATTTCACCACAAACCCTAACGCGTATCCGTAAAGGCTGTGAGGTTCTACCTAAAACCGCTGGAAAGCTAGCGGTGGAATTGGGTGTCTCGGTAGCGGACATCCTCAAAAAGGAGGCTTAATGGATGGAAAAAGTAACATGCCGGATCCCGGTAACGGTGAGGATGGTTGTAGAAAACGGCGTTGCAACCATGACGGATGCGGAATATTGGGACATTCCAGCCGACGATATTGCCGGATTTTTGATTGGAAAGCTTGGCGGGGATGCAATTTTTTACAAGGGTGATGCCCATGAAAATAGCTGAATATTTAAGCGCCGGGCAGGAAAACGCCGTGTCTTTGCGGTATTTGATGGGCGTAACCAAGCTGGACAGCAGAGTGGTCCGCCGTATGATCGCCAGTGAAAGACTGTCAGGAACGCCTATTTTGTCCAACAATACAAGCGGGTATTATCTTCCGGCCAACGAATGGGAGAAGATTTGTTTTGCCCGCTCCATGCGGCATAGAGCGAAGGAGATCGAGCGGGCTGCGCTGGCCATAGAAAAAACGCTCGACAAAGGAGAGCGGAACAATGACAGAACAAAAAGAAAAGCATAGAAAACAAAGCAGCGAGCGTTTAGAACAGAGTATATATAGCCGGGTATTGGCGACCGCAAAAGGATATTACTTCATGTTACATCGGCGCGATCAGCTTCCGTATGGACCTGTAAGGCAGAAAAACGAGGAGCAAATCGTAGCCGTAGAAAAGGCTTTGGCAGATTGCGGGAATGATCGGGATCGGGAACTGATCCAAAAAAATCTGTTTGAGGGTTTGCCGATGAAATACATACAGGCCAATTACTCTATTCACACAATGAAACGGATTCGAAAAAACTTTTTGGTCCGTGTGGCAAAAAATCTTTGGGAGATATAGAAAACGACCGCCGGTCGACCATCGGTCGTTTTTCGGTCGGTTGATGGTCAATTGTAAAACGATCAAATTTTGACCATTTACACACAAAAAAAATAGGGGGTGGTTACCGTGGCGTGGTTACAAATACATCAAACATTGAAGGACCATCGGAAGCTATTTGACGCTGCCGACAAGTTGGAAATTCAACCGGCGTACATGATGGGACTGTTAATCTCGTTCTGGATGTGGGCGCTTGACAATGCCCCAGATGGAAACTTGGATGGCATAACTCCCCGCATGATCTCACGGGCGGCGCAGTGGGACGGACAAGCCGAAAAGCTGATTGCAACGCTGGTTCAAGCCGGTTGGCTGGACGAAGATGCAGACAGTGGAATCCTCAAAATTCACGATTGGTACGAGTACACCGGAAAGCTGATTGGTCGCAGACAGGCCGAAAAAGAACGGTCAAAGCGCCGCCGTGCATCCACTGATAAGAACAGCAAAAACGACCGTCAAACGACCGGAGGTCAACCAGCGGTCGACCATAAAAAGACCTGCGGCAGAGTAGAGAAGAGTAGAGTAGAGAAGAGTATATACAATCCCCCCCTTACCCCCCAAGAGGGGGAGACGGTGAAAAAACATTCTGGAGACGATCGGTTTTCGGAGTTTTGGAGCGCATACCCCAAAAAGGTTGCTAAGCAGTACGCGCTTAAAGCGTGGAAACGCCTGAAGCCAAACGCAGACCTTCACCAACGGATTCTAAAAGCCGTTGAAGATCAAAAGCAAAGCGAACAATGGCGCAAAAACAACGGACAATACATCCCTAACCCGGCCACCTGGTTAAATGGGGGCCAATGGGACAACGAAATGGAGGGCACAAAAAATAATGCAGCAGATCAGCGGAATGATCAGCGGTCTGATACCGAATACGCAGAAAAAGACTGGATCAAAGGCTTTGTGCCCGCAACCGATGTCTTCACATGATTCGCAAAAGCTTGTATCCTCCCGCGATTTTGCGGACATACCCGGCACCCCAGCGCCGAAGATATGCGAGTTTTGCGGATCGCCCATTTATTACAAAGGGTTTGTCAATGGCGATCAGGTATTCTGGACACCCAATACAATCCCCTGCACCTGTCCGGATGCCATAACCGCTCATGAAGCAGAGCAGGCGCGGCGAAAGGAAAAAGAAAAGGCAGAGCGGGAAGCGCAGCAAAACCGCCAGCTTCGGGAAAAGGTCAAAAGGGTGATCGGCGAAAGCGGTATGGGCGAACGATTTTTACGGCGGACATTCGACACGTTTGCCGAAACAAACGAAAACAAGCGGACGCTGGAAGCTTGCCGCAAATATGCGGATCACTTTGACAGCCTGATCCCCAAACCTGGCCAGCCGGAGCCGGGGAGAAACGGCCTGTTTATTTCCGGTCCGCCGGGAACGGGAAAAACGCACCTTGCGGCGGCAATCTCGAACCGGCTGTTATCTCAGGGTAAACCAGTTATCTGTATGACCATGATTGACCTGCTGGGGAGAATTAAGCACACGTTTAACGAAAGCGAATCGGATGAATGGGAAGTACTGCGTATTTATAAAACGGTTCCCCTGCTGGTGATTGACGATATGGGGAAGGAGCCTCCGACAGAATGGGCGGTTTCTACGGTTTATAACATCATCAATGCCCGATATGAAGCGTACTTGCCGACCATCATTACAACGAATTATACGGCTGACGATCTGATAAACAGAATGACCCCCAGAGCCACCGGCGACAGCGTTACAGCAAGGGCGGCTGTTGACAGGCTTATGGAAATGTGTGTGGGGCTTTCTCTTGCGGGAAAAAGCTGGCGTACGAGGTAGGTTGCAGAAAGTAACGGGCCAAAAGTGACACAAAAAGTCACACAGAAAAAAAGAACGGTCTAAGTTAGATTAGGGTTTCGCAGTTGGACGAACTTGGTTTTCCGCAGGAAGTTGCGAAAGATAATTTTATCCCAGAAAATATCTTTTCGAAGTGGAAGCGTGCCAGCAAGTTGGCACGGAAAATTTAGCTCGAAGAGCTGGGCGTACCCACTTGTGGGTATGACGGTTTCATCCCAGAAAATCAGGACTTTTCAGTCATGGACATTTTTGACCATAACCCAGCCGGTGGGCCTCAGAGGCGGATATCTTCCAAAGCATCAAGATATCGGGGCTATTTGGAGAAATCCGGGTAATTGAACAAAACGGCGAGCCCTGGTTTGTGGCGG
The DNA here is from genome assembly GCA_910583935.1 of uncultured Oscillospiraceae bacterium. GTDB lineage: Bacteria > Bacillota > Clostridia > Oscillospirales > Ruminococcaceae > UBA3818. The sequence continues at coordinate 80,498 of CAJTZM010000009.1, read as the reverse complement.
CGGATGTGTGCAAGGCGCTGGACCATACTAATACCGCAATGGCGCTTGAACGATTAGACGACGATGAGAAGTATAAATTCAGCTTAGGGTTGTCCGGGGGAGATACTTGGTGTGTCAACGAACCGGGCCTATATTCTCTGGTGCGGGGCGGCGCCGGGGTACAAGGACACCACCAATGCCATCAAGCAACATTGCCGTGGGGCAGTGAAACGCCGTATCACCGACAAGCTGGGCAGAGAGCAGGAGACGAGTATCGTTAACGAATCAAGTCTAGATTTAATCTATGGTTACACGGGAAACGGTCCGTTTGGATGACGAGAAAATGACCCTCGGTTAAACTGAGGGTCATTCCTGGCAACCCCTGAACTGAGGGTCAACGGATTCTCCAAAGGTCGGAAATCACGACCATTGAAAACGGACAAGAATATCCTGCGTTTAATACAGGAAACCCAAGATGTGTGCAGGGCTTTGGAAATTCAGAACAGCCGGGACGCTGCTTCAAGACTGGACAATGATGAAAAGAATACCGTAGTTTTAACCGACGGTATTCCGGGAAATCCTAACAAAACCATTGTCAACAAATCAGGTCTAGATTAAATCTAGGGCTGCACAAGCAACGTCCCGTTTGGATGATGACGAGCTGACCCGAATTAAAATCGTGTCAGGGGGACAGAACCGAAATGACGAAAAGGGTTCTATCTGTTTAACGGATGCAACCTCAAATGAAGGGAATCCCAATGTTTCCGATGTACTGGGGTAGCTCGTCTTTTTCGGAATTTAAAATTCCGAAAGCGCACAAGCAATAGCCCGGCTGAACGACGACGAAAAGGGTGTCATTTCAACTGACACCCCTGGCGGCAAGCAAGAAAGGGTACGTGTTCAATTCGTACCCTTGCGACAAGCAGAAAATAAATATCATCAGCGAACCGGGCCTTTACTCCGTGGTTTTCAGGTGGGTTAATTTTACTAACCTAGCTTGAAACTATGGTTAGTGCCGGAAACTCCGAAAAATTGCATAAAAAAGAGCCATTGCAGATTAGCGCAACAGCCCGGAAGGAATAAGCTAATTCTATCACAGAAAAGGGGCTGCTGCAAATGACCAATGAAGAAATGGCCGTGAGGGTACAGAAAGGGGATTTTGGTTTTGACGCTCTTTTGTGGGAACACGTGGAAAAGCTGGCGCGGTTAATGGCAAGGCGGTATTATACCCGCTCTAAGATCACCTGTATTCGGGCCGGGGTGCAGCTGGAGGATTTGGAGCAGGCGGCCTATCTGGCCATGATGGACGCGGTGAAAGGATTTAAGCTGGAATCCGGGTATAAATTCACCACCTATCTAAGACGGCAGGCGCTCAACCGCTGGGGGCGTATGTTGGATATCCGGACAGGCCGGGAAAGTTTCGACCCGCTCAACCGCTGCGCCAGCCTGGAAATGCCCATCGGAACAGAGGATACTTCCACCACCCTTGCGGACGCTATACCCGACAAGGAGGCGGAACAGGCCATAGAAAACGCCATAGAGCGGGCATATACCGTCCAGCTGCGCGATACACTGCAAAGCTGTCTTTCTACCCTAAAGGAGCCGGAGGCCGATACCATTCGGGGCCGATTCTATAACGGGGAGACGTTCAAAGAAATCGCCGCCCGGCGGGGATGTACCGTCGACCGAGTAAGAACGTGGGAAATAAACGGCCTTAAAGGGTTACGCCGTCCGGAAAACATGAAACGCCTTAAAGCGTGGCGGGAAGATATTATCAGCGGTGGCGCATATAAGGGCGGATTGGTTCACTTCCGGCAGACGGGCGGTTCTTCGGTAGAAATCATGGTGGAAAAGCTGGACGATGTAGAGAGGAGGGAGCGGGAAAACTAGAAAAAGGGGCGGTGTTCAATACCGACCCTGTAAACCAAAATGCCCAAAATGCCCAAAAAGTGCAACAGAAAAAAGGAGGGATTATCCTATGGCTTCTAATGCAGACGGATCGGTAACTTTAGATTTTTCCATCAATACAGACGATCTTTCAAAGGAGATCGACAACGCCAATAAAAGCGTTGAGCGGTTTACACAAAATACCCAAAAGAATATGGATTCTGTGGATGGTGCAGCAAAAAATTTTTTAGATACGATAGACGAAGTAGTAACCGCAAAAAACAAAGAATTTAATGGGTTTGTGGTACATATTGACGGAATCGACAAAGCTGAAAAAGATTTGCGTATCCTCAATCAGAGAATAAAAGATTTGGGTGAAATGCGAAAGGATACGGCGAAAGATTTTGAAGAGGCAAGCCGGACCTTTGGGAAGGACAGCAAAGCTGCAAACGCTTTGAAAGAGGCTTTGGACAAGCTGGACGCTTCCCTTTCGATCAACGCGAAAAAAGGCGACGAGCTGGCCGCTGCGATCAATAAAGCAAAAGACGCTAAGAAAAAGGCGACGCTGACGACGAAGGAATATGGCACCGCGGCCAGCGATGCAGCGGATAAAACGGACAAACTTTCCAACAGCCAGGGAAAGGCCGGAAAAAATATTGGTTCTTTTCAAGTGGCGTTGGGAAACCTTGTGGCTAAAGGCATCGAAAAAGCGATTTCTGCCATTGGGGATTTGCTGGACAAAACAAAGGATTTAAGAAAACAAATGGCCATGCTGGAAGCAAACGCCCAGCAAGCGGGCATTAGTACTGCTGCGACAGAAGAAGCAATGGTGCGTTTAGGCATCGTTACTGAGGATACAGACAGCCAGCTGGAAGCCCTTTCAAACTTGATGCTAGCCGGAGTGGACGAAAATCAGCTGGCGGAAGCGGTGGACGCTTTAGGCGGGGCGGTTGTCTCCTTGCCGGGAACCATGCAGATTGAAAACATTGCCGAAAGCTTACAGGAGACAGCGGCCACAGGCGAAGCAGTGGGCCAGTTTGCGGAACTTCTGCACCGGTACGGTGTGAATGTGGAAGATTTTACAAAAAGGCTTCAACAGACGGGAGACGAAAGCGACCGTTTAGAGATGATCCTGGAGGAATTAAACGACACCGGGCTAGCGGAATACTTCCAGAATTTTGTAAGAAATAACCCTGATCTGGAGGAAGCTTCACGGGCGCAGCAGGCATACAATCAGGCGCTTGTATCTCTTTCCACCATATTGCAGCCCTTGCAAACCGAGCTGATGCAGGAATTTACAAAGATTCTTTCGGAAAACAAGGATACGATCAAAGCGCTGGCGGATGTGGTTTTGTTTTTACTGGACGGGATTTTGCAGATTTTTTCCGTAGTTTCTCAAATGCCGCCGGAGATGCAGATGTTTATGCTGATTTTAGGCGGTGTTATAACCATTGCAAGTAAGATGGACAGTGCTTTCGGAGACGCGGGGGATACTGTAAAAGGGCTGGCCGGAGGAATTAAAACCTTTACAAAAGCCCTCGACGGATCATATAACACGGTCTTTCAGTGGATTGTGTTGATTGGCGTTGCGGTTGCGGTGCTGTCTTTTATGTTGTATCTTATCTTAGCGATTAAAGATGGAACCGAAGAAGCGGGAAAAGCAATGAATAATTTTAAAATGCCCGAAATTCCCCAGATGGACAAATTAAGTCCGAATTCGATTGCCCGAAAAGCTGCTTATTCTAACATTTCATGGCACGCGAAGGGGACAGAATCAGCGCAGCGCGGCTGGAGCTGGGTCGGTGAAAAGGGACCGGAGCTAATGTATTTAAGCGGCGGAGAAAAGATACTGACCGCCAGCCAGTCAATGGCAATGGGGATGGTGGCCAGCCGGGGAACTGGCCAAGTGTATAACCAGACCATCAACATATCAGTTAACGGCATTAGACAGATGGATGAGGTTGTGAAGTGGTACACCACCCGCAGACAGATGGAAAGGGCCAAGTGATATTCCTGATAGTCTGTCAGTTTGTTGTAAGACGGAAACAAAAGAATTTTTGAAAGGATGAAAGGACATGGAATTTACCTTTGATGAGAAGAAAACCATTGAAATTGAGGGCAAGAAATATATCTGCGATTCGACAGATGTTAACCTAATCGAGGGGGTATCGAAGCACTTTCCCCGGATTCTGGAGATTGGAGAAGAATTCAAAAAACTGCAAAAACAAATGATAAGCAAGATCGGGAACCCCAAAAAGGCAAAAGAGGCAAGCGAAGCATTTTTCGCGAAAAACCGGGAGCTTTTGACCGAGTGTCAGGGTTTTATCCACGGTACGTTGGGAGTAGAGGAATACAACGAGATTTTTTCCGGCAGAAGACCTAACAGCGTAGAGCATTTGAAGCTTTGCACTTATATTTTCAAAAAGATCATGGAAGACCGGGCGGAAATCTTGAAAGAGTATGCTGACCCGCCCGATTTGGATTAAAGGCAGGTTGAAAAATGCTTAAATTCTCATAGTATTAAGGCATAAAAAAAGAAGGTGCTTCATGTCCACATGGAGAAATAACGGCGGATGGAACAAGAGCCACGGGACAGTCGAAACAACGCCCAGGATTGACAGTTTCGAGGCAGCAAGTGCGGAACAGGTTTTTTTCGCCAAATGCGACGGAAAGATGGTTGCGGTCGATTGTGACCACTACACGAAGTTTGAACCGACGCCAGGCACACAGCGGGAATTTGTGGAGATGTGGAGCGGACAATGGAGCCAAACTGTGGAACTATCCCGTAAAGTCAATGGATTCGGCAGCAGCCAAGCCTTTTTCCTCTGTCCGGCCTGTGGTGCAAGGGTGCGCTATCTGTACTTCACTGGGGCCATATTCTTGTGCCGCAAGTGCGCCCGGCTGAACTATCGGGGCCAGCAGGAAACCAAAAGCGATTGTATGTATTACTATGACAAGGGCATGGCCCTGGTGGAAAAGCACTTGGACACATGGCCCGAGCTTAGGCCGGACGGGTTCAGCTTTTGCGCATGGATTCCAGAGCGGCCCCGATATATGCACCAGACCACATATGAGCGATATCTGCGACGGTTTGCAAAGTATCGGGATCAGCACCAAAAGCGACAGATAAAAGATATGTTGAAAATAAAGCTCTGATAATGTCCTGAGAGATATTCGGGGGCTTGGGGGTAACGAAGAATTCAATCTCCTTAATTTTAAGGAGATTGAATATCGCCAATTTTGGCGGTATTACTTACGTCAATGCACGAAGCCGAACACGGCCCAGAACTCCGACCCCTAAATTTTGAGGAGTCCAATTTTTCAACTCTCCAATTTTGGAGGGGCCTCCCGCACCAAATCAGCGGATTATGTGCCATCTCTAGCTGCCTTGATTTTGGCCCGAAATAGCGCGACTGCATTTCGACGGGAAAAGTTATGCGAAAACAAGGAAAACGCCGTACGGGCCAAATTTGACGGGTATGCGGCGATTCTTTACAGGCTGGACGAGCTGGGGGTATACTTTCACACAAAACGTCTTTTTGGCGAATAGGAAAAGCCGGAGGATAACCCCCCGGCTTTTTTGTGTGTTACATGTTATGCAAATGGCAATGGTTTAGACGTTTTCCCTGAGATATTCGGCAAGCTGGCAGAACCAGCGCGGACTATCACCAAATGGAACAAGTTCGCCGTTTCGGTATTCGCCTACCTCCCGAAATCCGTTGTCATTGTCAAAAAAGATTGCTTCATCACAATAGGGCAGCACCTTCGCCAGCGCCTCAAAACGGCCCGAAAAACGGCGCTTTACATCATCCGGGGGAATATCATGCCCGCCCTTTTCCACACGGTTTTGAATGCGTTTCAGGCTTTCCCGAACGGTGTCCAGCCCAACATAAAAAAGGCGGATATAGTATCCGGATTCTTTTGCTTCTTTGGCGGTGCGTTCGGTGCGGTACCCGGCAAGCGTTGTTTCCTGCGTAAAGCTGACCCCTTTTTCCATGCAGTCTTGAATTTTGGCAACGGCAGCTTTGCCGCCTTTCAGAGGATCGCCGCCCAGCTGCGCCGTGATCTTATCTACGTCAATGATGGTTCCCAAGTCGGATCGCTGATATTTCAAAGAACCGGTCAAGCTGGACTTGCCCGCTCCATTTACGCCGCCGATGATGTTATATATTTTCATCTGTGCTTTCCCCCCGCTGAAAATTTCACTTTTATTATTAGATTACCTCGCCCGTATCATTCATAGTAAACGAAGCGGTATAGGTACAATCCAGCGCAACTGCGATTGCTTGCAAGTCTTTTTCAGTGAAATTGTCGCGGCTTATCTTATTTGAAAGATTTTGTCTTGACTGGCTGGTTTTATCAGCGAGATCGCCTAGCGTCATGCCGCGGCGTTTTAATACAACCTTGATTTTTTCGCCCATGCTTAAAGGCATTGTCACACCTCCTTTACAATTCTATTATACACTATAAAATGTTTTAAGTCAATAATATATGAAAAAATAAATAAAAAAATGAAATAAAAGCGTTGACAATAGTCACTAAATGATGAACTTGGTTTCCCCAATAAGCTGGGGAAAGACGACTTTATCCCAGAAAATATCTTTTCGAATTGGGAGCGTGCCAGCAAGTTGGCACGGAAAATTTAGCTCGAAGAGCTGGGCGTACCCACTTGTGGGTATGACGGTTTCATCCCAGAAAATCAGGACTTTTCAGTCATGGACATTTTTGACCATAACCCAGCCGGTGGGCCTCAGAGGCGGATATCTTCCAAAGCATCAAGATATCGGGGCTATTTGGAGAAATCCGGGTAATTGAACAAAACGGCGAGCCCTGGTTTGTGGCGGCGGATGTGTGCAAGGCGCTGGACCATACTAATACCGCAATGGCGCTTGAACGATTAGACGACGATGAGAAGTATAAATTCAGCTTAGGGTTGTCCGGGGGAGATACTTGGTGTGTCAACGAACCGGGCCTATATTCTCTGGTGCGGGGCGGCGCCGGGGTACAAGGACACCACCAATGCCATCAAGCAACATTGCCGTGGGGCAGTGAAACGCCGTATCACCGACAAGCTGGGCAGAGAGCAGGAGACGAGTATCGTTAACGAATCAAGTCTAGATTTAATCTATGGTTACACGGGAAACGGTCCGTTTGGATGACGAGAAAATGACCCTCGGTTAAACTGAGGGTCATTCCTGGCAACCCCTGAACTGAGGGTCAACGGATTCTCCAAAGGTCGGAAATCACGACCATTGAAAACGGACAAGAATATCCTGCGTTTAATACAGGAAACCCAAGATGTGTGCAGGGCTTTGGAAATTCAGAACAGCCGGGACGCTGCTTCAAGACTGGACAATGATGAAAAGAATACCGTAGTTTTAACCGACGGTATTCCGGGAAATCCTAACAAAACCATTGTCAACAAATCAGGTCTAGATTAAATCTAGGGCTGCACAAGCAACGTCCCGTTTGGATGATGACGAGCTGACCCGAATTAAAATCGTGTCAGGGGGACAGAACCGAAATGACGAAAAGGGTTCTATCTGTTTAACGGATGCAACCTCAAATGAAGGGAATCCCAATGTTTCCGATGTACTGGGGTAGCTCGTCTTTTTCGGAATTTAAAATTCCGAAAGCGCACAAGCAATAGCCCGGCTGAACGACGACGAAAAGGGTGTCATTTCAACTGACACCCCTGGCGGCAAGCAAGAAAGGGTACGTGTTCAATTCGTACCCTTGCGACAAGCAGAAAATAAATATCATCAGCGAACCCGGACTTAACTCTGCAAGGGCAAATCTATGCCCTTGTTTTGTGCATTCAATAGCGGTTGGTTGATCTATCCAGATAGCAAAAGAGCGGGCTTATTCCCCGCTCCTTTCTTTTTTGAAACGCTCTCCCGTGGCTGGATGAATCCCCATTAACAGGGAAGTTTTGTCCCTTTGTACCTGTGTTTCTACTGCCCGTGTTACGAATTGCGGCAAAGCCTCTCCTGTGATCTGTGCGGCCTCCTGCGCGGCTTTGATAGTATCAGGGGATAAAATACCGCCCCCGCCCGCCGAGGGCGCTGTGGGGTCTCTCACAGCCTCCTGTGGGCTTCTTACATCTTGCCTCATTCGCTCTTGTACTGCTTGCAAGATATATTGCTGATTGCTTTGCCTAGCGGCGGCGGCAGCGGCCCGGATAGCGGTCCCCTCCTCTTTGGGAGGGCGTAACATGATAGCGTCGCACTTTGATTGCGCTTTTTTTACGGCTCTTTTTTGGGCGTCTGTACTTGCCATAATATCACCCCACAATAAGTATAGCATAAACACAAGAATTAGTTAACTAACAAATCTACCAAAAATATTAGTTAACTTTTATCGATTCTACCAATGGACAATATTAGTTAACTAATATATAATAGTAAGTGTCAAGGGAGAGAGACCACAAAGAAAGGGGGTGGCGCTTATGAGATTCCAAGAATGGCAAAAACCCACAAAGGAGCAGAAACAAAAAGTCTTTGAGGAATACAAAGAAAGAGTGACCACCTGCTCCAACAGGTAGTCACTCGATAGCAAGAAAGAGTTCGAGAGGCCTCTCCCTTGACTTCTATTTTAATCGAAATAGGAGGAAAAATCAAGATGAATGACAAAAATATACAGCTGGTAGACGAATTGATGCAAGGCATCGGTCAGACAGACGTGTGGCAGGATGAAATTATGAATAATCCGCTGATCCAGCAGTCAGAAAAGGAACTGTCGGCAGTGATGGAGAAAATAAGACAATATGCACCAAAGGAACTTGTGGACCAGCTTTCCGATACGGTAAGCGAAAATATTGCGGCGTATGAATGGCCCGCCATTCTTTACGGTATGCGGGTTGTGTATGCCATTGAAGACGTGTTCAGAAGGCCATCGGACCTTTCCCGCTTTTTGATGCAGCGGATAGGGGAGGCCACGGAATGAGCAAAAACATAACGGAAAATAATGACAGAGCGGGAGGAAAAAAACTATGACAATAAGAGAAGCGGTTAGCGTTCTTTCGAATGCAAAGAATATATTCATAGCTTGGCGTGGTGGAATTGTTGAAATCAATCCTAACGATTCGCTTATGATGTCCGCTTTTGGCGGGTACAAGGTCAAGGAGATTTGTAATTCATGGGAGAAAGATTCTTTTGAAATTCATGTTGACGCTGTTCCGGTGAGAGAGACTATAAGCGGCAGTCCAGGAAGGAGGCGCAGACATGAGCGAAAAGAGCACAAGGCGAAATAATGCAGCGATCCGGCAGGAGCAGTGGGAAAGGTATGTCAAGGAGCAGGAAGCGACGATCGAGGCTTTACGTCAGATCAGGGACGATTCGAACGCAGCGCCAGGGGAAAGGCTGGAGGCAATAAAGCTGCTGGAAAAGACAGGGCGGTTTTGAGCGGGCGGGGGGATAGGAAATATCTGAAATATAGAGAACCAAAACCGGCAGAACAAAATAGCACGAATATTTTTCCTGAAATGGATAAATTCTTAGAAAATCGTATAGGAGAATAATATTTCAGGTAAACCATGTTGCGCACCTCCGCAACCATCAGGCAAGGGTCTGGAGCCAATTCGCGCTCCAGGCTTTTTCTTATGCCTAAAACAAATGCCCGCGTCCGGGGTGGTTCCAAACTGGGCAGGCTTGCCAGCTGGGCCGGTCATCTATTATGACCGGCCCATTTTTTGTTCACATTCATGCCGGTTTGGGTGCGATTCGGCGCGCAGAATCCAAAGCGATTCCATAAAATGGCATAACAAAAGCTTTTCACGAGCTGACGCGGGGCTTCCGCCTGATTTTTCAGGCCGGAGGCCCCGCCTTTTTGCGTTTTACACCCATTTTTGCTCGCTGCCGGCGGATAAACGCGCTATCGAATCAGGCCGGCGTGATAGTCTTGGACGAATTTTAAACGCTTCCGCTTAATTTCCTCCAGGCTCTTGGAGTTGGGGCCGATCCCTCTGATTCTGCTGATCTGCGCTTCGGACAGCCGCAATAAATCCGCTACTGTCCGAATTTCTCCGTACAGCAGGCTTTTCGCAAGGCAGGCATACGGCCTGGCCGAAAGCCCCAGATATTCCAGCGGATAGTTCTCTGCCGTTTGCTGCAGGGAGCGTTTTGCCGGCGACAGGGCCGCGCTCATTGCCTGGTACAGCACCATGATGCCGCGGGCTGTCTCGGGCTGGGCCAAAAGCTCTGCCAGGCGTTTTTCCTCGGCTTCGGTCAGGCCAAGCTCCTGCTTGCGGCTTTCGTTTTTGAGAAGCACCGTATAGACTGTGCAGACGAAGAGTAATAGCTCTTTTTTCTTCCGTTTCATTTCGTATACCTTGATGCTCCTTTGCTGCTGCACGGATGATTTTCGCTGTTTTGATGCGTTACTCGTTTGCAATATTCTTTAAGATAAACTGCACATAGTTAATTGATGTTTTTTTTACTGCTATCATGAAACAATAATATAGAGAACATCATTGTTTCACGATAGCAGAGGGATACAATGGCTTCTAATTTTGGAAAACTTATTTTAAAAAGGATACTCTTTCTATGCGAAAAGCGCGGTATTACAATCAATAAACTTGCAGAGATGAGTGGAGTCAGACAGTCTACTATCCATAATTTGGTGTGTGGGGCATCTACTAATCCTAAAATCCAAACACTGTATAAAATTTCCATTGCTTTTAATATGACACTAGCAGAATTTTTTGACTATCCAGAATTAAACAGCTATTCACTTGATGATGAAGTAGAGGATGAATAAAACTTAATTTTATAAAAGCCAGTACCTTTATGGCGAGGTGCTGGCTTTTATATTATTACAGCTGCAACTTTTTATTGAGAATTGCATAGGCAATATTGACTATAACGCTTTTATTCCATTATAGGCGATAATGGAAATATGTCAATAGGGAAAGGAGGCTGAACGGCGTGGTGTCCTACGCTCCACTATGGAGAACGATGGAAAGATGTGGTGCAACTACCTATACACTGCAAGTGAAAGGTGGCATCAGCAGCTCCACCATACGCCGTTTGAAAGCTGGCGATTCTGTATCTACAAATACTTTGGAGGCTCTCTGCAAAATTCTTGGCTGCACGATTCAAGATATTATAGAATATCTGCCCGATAAGAAAGAGGAAATGCCTTGAGTTATGATTACATTCACGAAACTGTTGATACAAACTATTTAACCGACCAACAGGAGATTATAATCAGGTCTTTGCTGCAAGAATTTAGGGAGAAAAATAGCAAAGGTTAATTTAACCTTTTGATAAAAATCATTATATTTCATCTATTTGTGAAATACAAGTGCATTTTCATGAAACTTAGGAAGTGGATATATTTATACAGTTTGGCTAGAATTATTTATTATATAGTATTTTAGGTGTGATGCCATTTGGAAGAGAAGTACAAAGAGAGATACCGTCTTTTAGGACTTAATATCGCTTATTATCGTAAGATGCGCAAAATGACTCAAGAGCAACTAGCAGAGAAAGCAGGGATAGAACGCTCTAGGGTTAGTAAAACAGAAATTGCTTGGGTTGGCACGAGCGTAGATGTTATATTTAAGATTGCTGATGCCTTGGAAGTGGAAACGTATAAATTGTTTATGAATCACAGATAGATGCTTATATTAAATCTTTCACTTCAGAAAAGTAGCCACTGGAATTTTCCTAGTGGCTTGTATTTTTTAGATTGCTTGATGATGGAAAGCTTACGCAAAATCCCTCTGTCTTACAAAGGACAGAGGGATTTTCCCTTGCTGTTTTGGCCGATGGGGCGTATAATATTCCTAGTAAAAAACACCTTTGGTTTACGGCTTTTGAAAGGATGTGCCCCTATGGAAAAAATCGCGAGCTTTACCATCAACCATCTGGACCTTTTGCCGGGTATTTATGTCTCCCGCAAGGACAAGGCGGGGGATGCGGTGCTGACCACCTTTGACCTGCGGATGACCAAGCCCAACCGGGAACCGGTGATGAACACGGCGGAGCTGCACACCATCGAGCATTTAGGCGCCACCTATCTGCGCAATCATCCGGACTGGGCGCAGCGGATCATCTACTTTGGGCCCATGGGCTGCCGCACCGGCAATTATCTGATTGTAAACGGCGACTACACCTCTCGAGATGTGCTGGCGCTGGTGACCGGCATGTTTGAGTTTATTCGGGATTTCGAAGGGGAGATCCCCGGCGCCGCCGCCAAGGACTGCGGCAATTATCTGGACCAGAACCTGGGGATGGCCAAATGGCTGGCGAAAAAATATCTGGACAGCTGTTTATACTGCATCAAAGAGGAAAATCTGGTTTATCCCCAATAAAGCGCAAAAGGGATTTTGTAAGGCGGTCAATCCGGAAAACGCTGGCAGGGGAGGAGCGGCGGATGCATGAGGTTATAGTCTATTGGTATGGGCAAAAGCGTCCATCCTCGCAGGAATGCTTGGCTCGCGGTGCGGCGCTGTTTTCCGGCCAGCCGGTCGAGGATGCGTCTGCCCGCTGGCAGATTGGGCGCAGCCCAAAGGGGAAGCCGTACTTTTTGTCGGCGCCGGATCTTCACTGCTCGGTGACCCACAGCGGGGATTACTGGCTGGGCGCCTATTCGGATCAGCCCTTGGGCATTGACCTGCAAATCCATCGTAAGGTCCGGCGGGCGGCTGTGTCCCGGCGGTTTTTCCATCCGGCGGAGGACGCTTACCTGCAATCGGCGGGGTATCGGGACTTTTTTCGAGTCTGGGCGGCGAAGGAAAGCTTTGTCAAGCTCTCCGGAGAGGGGATCGACAGCGGCTTTGGCCGGTTTTCTGTGGTGGATTCCGGGGGTCTTTTGCCTTGTGTGCAGGGGCGGTCGCTTTGGTTTGTGCCGTTTCGGACGGGGTACACCCTGTGCATCTGCGCGAAAGAGATTTCTTCGGTGACCCTTTTGCCGGGAAAATAACCGTTAAAAAAGCACCGTTTACAGCTGTAATTTGGCTGTAAAACGGTGCTTTTTCCGCCATGAGCCTATGGGTATTCTGCCGCTATTATACCCTTTGCGGTTTTGTTTTACAACAGAAGTTGGAAACGGCAAAGTTCACACGGTCTGCGGCCGGTAAGACGGCGCTTTGTTTGACAAAAATTTTTTCGTCCCGTCGTTTATAAAAGAGGAGTAGTATTCTGCCGGCGGCAGAGGACAGCGAAAATACCGGCGCAAAGGAGCGAGAGCATGTATAAAATTTTCATCGTCGAGGACGACCCGGTTTTTGGAGAGGCGCTGGAGCGGCAGCTTTCCCACCGGGGCTATCAGGTATGGCTGGTCCAGGATTTTCAAAATATTCTGGCCCAGTTCGAGGCGTACCAGCCCCATCTGGTATTGCTGGACGTTTCTCTGCCGTTTTTCGACGGCTTTTACTGGTGCGGCGAGATCCGCCGGGTCAGCCAGGCGCCGATTTTGTTTTTAACCGGCGCCGGCGACGAAATCAATCTGGTCCTGGCGGTCAATGAGGGCGCAGATGACCTGATCCCCAAGCCCTTTCGTATGGAGGCGGTGCTGGCGAAAATCCAGGCGATGCTGCGCCGCGCCTATTCCTTCGGCGCGCACAAGGAGCTGGTGCGGTATGGGGACATCTCTTTAAATACCGGCCGGGGGATCGTCTGCTGCGGACAGGCAGAGGTCCAGCTGACCAAAAACGAGAGTCTGATCCTGCAATTGCTTTTGGAATCCCGCGGGGAAATTGTGCCGCGGGAGAGCATAATGAAAAGCCTATGGGAGGACGAAAGCTTCATTGACGAAAACACTCTGACGGTAAATGTGGCTCGCCTGCGCAAAAAGCTTAAGCAGACGGGGATACGGCCGTTTATCGGCACCCAAAAGGGGATCGGTTATTTTGTGAGGGCTGGCGCATGAGGCTTTTTTGGGAGTTTGCCAAAAGCCGCAGAGGGTGGCTTGTGCTGGCGGTGCTCCAGCTTTCGCTGCCGCCTTTGGTCTGCTGGCTGTACGGGTTGCCGATGGAACCGGTACAATACACCGTTCTTTTGATGGCGGTGCTGTTCTGCCTGTTTGCGGCGGTGGACTTTTGGCGTTTTTCCCGCCGGATTCGAAGATTAACGGAAAAAAAGACGCAGTTTTTTTGCCGTCCTGACGGTCTGGAGGAGGCGCGGGACCTGGACGAGCGGCTGTTTTGGGAAATCCTATGGCAAGCGGAAAGACTTTACCGAGAGGAGCAGCAAAGAGCGGCGAGAGAAAAGGCGGATACGGCCCTTTACTACAGCCTTTGGTCCCATCAGGCGAAAACGCCGCTGGCTGCCATCGATCTTTTGATACAGGAGAAAACGCCGGACAAAGGGCTTTTAGAGCAGCAGCTTTTTCATGCGCGGCAGTATGTGGATATGGCGCTGCAATTCCAGCGGCTGAGCGCATCTTCTACCGACCTGGTTTTGTGCCGCTGCCGGCTGCGGGATATTGTCAGCCAGGCGGTGAAGGAGGTTTCGGTCCTGTTTATTTATAAGCGGCTTCGCCTGGATTTGGGGGACCTGTCCGAAACGGTTCTCACCGACGCAAAATGGCTTCGGTTCGCCTTAGTCCAGCTTTTGAGCAACGCGGTGAAATACACCCCATCCGGCGGCGTTTTTATCTGGAGCGGGCAGGGGAAGCTGTATGTTCGGGATACGGGCGTCGGGATCAGTCAGGAGGATCTGCCCCGGATTTTCGAATGGGGGTACACCGGCGGCAACGGACATGGGCAGTCCCGCTCCACCGGCGTGGGACTGAATCTTTGCAAAAGAGCGCTTCATATGCTGGGCCATTCAATTGCCGTCCAGTCGGCCCCAGGCGGTGGAACGACGGTGACCATCGACCTTTCCCGGCAAGAGCTGGAGACGGACTAAAGCGCCTATCCTTACAAAACTGTAAGGAACAAGCGGCCAAATGTAAGCTAGGTCGATGGAATGGCGGGGATTTTCCCTCTATACTTAAAAAAAGAGAAAATTTATTTGCAGGGAGGAGCAGCCATGACGCTATTAGAGGTGCGAAATGTCAAAAAAATTTATACGGCCCGGTTTGGGGCGAACCAGGTCCAGGCGTTGGCCGACGTGAATTTTTCGGTGGAGCAGGGGGAGTATGTAGCCATTATGGGCGAATCCGGCTCCGGCAAGACCACCCTTTTGAATATTCTGGCAGCGCTGGATAAGCCCACCGGCGGGCAGGTGCTGTTGGACGGCAAGGACACGGCGCGCATCCCGGATGGGCAGATGGCGGCCTTTCGCCGGGACAACCTGGGCTTTGTATTCCAGGATTTTAATCTTTTGGACACCTTTTCGGTAAAGGACAATATTTTATTGCCGCTGGTGCTGGCGCGAAAAAGCTATCCGGAAATGGAAAAACGACTGATCCCCGTGGCCCAAAAGCTGGGGATTTTTGAGCTGCTGGAAAAGTTTCCGTATGAGATTTCCGGCGGGCAGAAGCAGCGGGTAGCGGTGGCTCGGGCGCTGATCACCTGGCCTAAGCTGGTGCTGGCGGATGAGCCTACCGGCGCTTTGGACTCCAAGGCCACCGGCAGTCTTTTGGAGTTTTTCCAGCAGATCAACGAGGAGGGCCAAACCATTTTGATGGTTACCCATTCCGCCCGGGCGGCCAGCCACGCGGGGCGGGTGCTGTTCATCAAGGACGGCGTGGTCTACCATCAGCTGCACAAGGGCGGGATGCGCAATGAGGAGATGTACCAGCAGATTGCCCAAACCCTTACGGTGCTGGCGACGGGAGGGAAAGAGCTTGAATAGACATTTTTATGCAAGGCTTGCTTTGATGAACATCCGTAACAACAAAAACATCTATCTGCCGTATCTGTTGGCTAGCTCTTTAATCGTCATGCTGTTTTACAGCCTTCGCTCGGTTTTCTCTATGGTGACCGCCAGCAGCGCCGGCGGCAGGGAAATCATGGGTGCAATGCTTCAGCTAAGCTCCTGGATCTGCGGGATCTTGTCCTTGGCGATTTTGTTTTATGTGAACAGCTTTATTATGAAGCGGCGCAAGAAGGAATTTGGCCTTTACAGCATTCTGGGCATGGAAAAGCGGCACATCTGCCTGGTGATGATCTGGGAGGTGCTCTTTGCCGGGGCGGCCAGCATTCTGTGCGGGATTTTATTCGGCGCACTTTCCGGCCAGCTTTTGTTCTTGCTTTTGCTGAAGATTGTGGGATTGCCGGCGGCCTTGCAGTTTCAGATCCCCTTTGGGGAGGTAGCCGCAACGGTGGTTTTATTTGGAATCGGATTTTTTCTTCTGTTGTGCTACGACGTGGTAAGCGTTTGCCGCACCGATCCCATCGCGCTTTTGCGAAGCGAAAAGGAGGGGGAGCGGGAGCCGAAAACCAAATGGGCCGTTGCGCTGCTGGGATTCTTGACGCTGGGCGGCGGGTATCTGCTGGCTCTTACCGTCCAGTCCCCCTCCGATGCGGTCTCCTTCTTCTTCCCCGCGGTGTTTCTGGTCATTTTGGGCACCTACTGTTTATTTGTGGCCGGCAGCATTCTTTTTTTAAAGCTTTTGCGGAAAAACAAGGGCTTTTACTATCAGCCAAAGAATTTTATTTCGATTTCGGGTATGCTGTATCGGATGAAGCAGAACGCCGTTGGCCTTGCCAACATCTGTATTCTTTCCACCTGTGTGCTGGTCACCCTTTCCTCTACCGTCAGCCTGTTTTTGGGCGAGGAGGACATTCTACGGGTCCAGTATCCCCGGCAGATGATGACCAGCTGCTTAATCGAAACGGAAAAAAGCGGTCCTGAGCTGGTCGAAGCCTGCCGCCGGCATGCCCAAGGCTACGGAATATCGCTGCAAAACGAGGTGGGATATGCGAGTCTCAACTATCCAGCCGGGTATCATGACGGCAGCTTTTTGGCTTCGTCGGTCTACAGCGGTTCGGTGTACGAGGTGAATGTGATCCCCCTGGATGACTACAATCGTATGATGGGAACACAGCTGGAGCTTTCGCAGGACGAGACGCTGCTGGCGGTATCCCAGATGCAGGTAGACACCGACCGGATCTGGCTGGAGGGAACCGCCTATAAAATCCGGGAGCGGGTGGAAATGCCCTCCTGTCTAGGGCGGCTCAGCAGCTATCCCGGCGCGCTGGCGGTTTTGCCGGACCTTTCCCACCTGGAGAGACTGGTCCAGCAAATGGAGGGAATGGACGGCGGGCGGTACCACCTTTTGTACTACTATTACTATGATCTTTCAGGGGAGGCGCCGGCGGAATATTACGCTACCCTGCGGGAGGATTTGCTGGGGTCGGTCCCCCGGCTGTTACGGACCGAAACCGCCCAAACGGCTCGAGAGAATTTTTACCAGATTTACGGCAGCCTTTTGTTTGTGGGGATCTTCTTTATCTGCCTATTTATGATCGCGACGGTGTTGATCATCTACTATAAACAGATCACCGAGGGCTTTGACGATCATGGTCGATTTCGCATCATGCGCAACGTTGGGCTGAGCGATCGGGAAATTCGAAGCACCATTAACAAGCAGGTCCTGCTGGTCTTCTTTCTCCCGCTGGGGATGGCGGTGGTGCATATCGCGGTGGCTTTTCCCGTGCTGTGCAAGCTGCTTTTGGCCTTTAATATGGCCAATCAGCCGCTGTTTTTGGGCTGCACCGCCGGCGCGGTACTGCTCTTTGGAATGGTATATTACGCTGTTTATCACAAAACCTCTAAAACCTATTACCGAATCGTGCAGGCAAAATAAAGAGCCTCGCTTTGGGGTCAAAGGGCTGGAACCAAAAGGTTCCGGCCCTTTGCTGTTTGGATACGGGCTTTCATTTGTGAACAAGAAATTCAAGGGAAAAGGGATATTTTTTCAAATTTCGTTTTTTCGTCCGTTACAATCCTCTCGTAAGATAGGGCCAGAAAGGAGGAAGACAGATGAAAAACGAAAAGCATTTCCGGCATGAGCAAAAGTACGAAATAGACCTTTTTTCCTACCAGACTCTCAGAATGCGTCTGTCCGCCGTGATGCAGAAGGATCCCCACGCCCTTACAGACGGGCGGTACCAAATCCACAGCTTGTATTTTGACAATTGCTGCGATAAGGCGCTGCGGGAAAAGAAAGACGGGGTGAACCGTCGGGAAAAATTCCGTCTGCGGCGGTACAATGACGACCGGCAAAACCTGTTTTTGGAAAAAAAGCAAAAGATCGGCGGGCTTTGTTTAAAAACCGGCTGCCGGATTCTGCCCCAGGACTGTGCCCGGCTGCTGGCGGGAGATGCGGATTGGCTGCCGCCGCAGGCCCATCCGCTTTTGCAGGAGCTGGATTTTCGGATGAAAAGCCAGCTCCTGCGGCCCAAAGCGCTGGTATCCTATCTACGGGAGCCGTATGTCTATCCGGCGGGAAATGTGCGGGTGACCTTTGATATGGATCTGCAAAGCGGCTTGTCCGGCACGGAATTTTTGCGCCCGCCCTTGGCGGCGGTCTCGGTCATGCCCGCCGGGCGCATGATCCTGGAGGTGAAGTACGACGGATTTTTGCCCTCCTTCATCGCCGACGCTCTGCAACTGGGGGTGGTCCGGACCGGCGCCTTTTCCAAGTACGCTGCATGCCGGGCGTTTTTGTAGTCTTGTGGTTGAGGACAAAGGCCCCTCTCGGCGTTTTCGAAAATAATAAAACCGTGTAAACGGCGGAAAGGATTTTTTTATGAGCTTCAATGATATTTTTAAATCCAGCTTTTTAGAGAGCGTTGCGGAATTCTCGGTTTTAGATACCCTGATCGGTTTGATTTTTTCCCTGGTGGTGGGCCTTTTCATCTATTTGGTCTATAAAAAGACCTTAACCGGCATCCTGTATTCTGCGGGACTTGCGCTGACCCTGGTGGGCCTTACGATGGTCACCACGCTGGTGATTATGGCGGTCACCTCCAACGTGGTGCTCTCTCTGGGCATGGTGGGCGCTTTGTCCATCGTTCGGTTCCGCGCGGCGATCAAGGAGCCGGTGGAAATTGTCTTTTTGTTCTGGGCGCTGGCCGCCGGAATTGTCATCGGCGCGGGGATGATCCCGCTGGCGGTGATCGGATCGCTGATTATCGGCGGGATGCTTTTTTTGCTGGCCAACCGCCGGTACGGCGACGACCCTTACATGCTGGTGCTGCGCTGTGAAAACGAAAAAGCGGAAAGCGGCGCCATGGATCTTTTAAAAAATGCCGGCTGCCGCAGCAAGGTCAAGGCCAAAACCATAAGCCAAAATGGGATAGAGCTTTCGGTGGAGCTGAAGCTGCGGGATGCTTCCACCGAGTTTCTCCATGCAATCGGCGCGGTGGAAGGGGTGCAGAGCGCAACCCTTTGCAGCTACAACGGCGAATATATGTCCTGATTGGGGGGAAAACCCATGACAACAAACCGATGGACGGACAGAGTCATTTTGGCGGCGGTGCTGCTGGCGGTGCTGGCGCTGGGGATTTTCACCGCTTTTTCCGGCCGTTTTTCGTCCGGCGTTTCTCTGTCCTACCAGCAGGAGCTCTTCGGCTCCGGGCAGGTGATGACAGTGGAGATCCAAATGGATCCGGACCAGTGGCAGGAGCTTTTAGACATGGCGGTTTCGGAAACATACTATTGCTGCGACATCACGGTGAACGGGGAAAGCTACTATCGGGTGGGCATCCGCGCTAAAGGGAATACCAGCCTTTCGATGGTGGCCGCCAGCGGCTCGGACCGGTACAGCTTTAAGATAAAATTCGATGAATATGTGGAGGGGCAGACCTGTCACGGGCTGGATAAGCTGGTGCTTAACAACAACTATGCCGACGCGACCATGATGAAAGAAGCGGTTGTTTACGATATGTTCTCCTTTTTAGAGGTTCCCGCCAGCCTTTGTTCCTACGCCAAAATTTCAGTCAACGGGGAATACTGGGGGGTATATCTGGCACTGGAGGCGGTGGAGGAGTCCTTCGCCCTGCGCAATTACGGCACCCATTACGGCAAGCTGTATAAGCCGGACAGCATGGAAGTGGGCGGTCCCGGAAAAATGGAGCAGGTAGATCCGGACAGCTTCAGTGAATGGCTGGCTTCCAACCAG
Organism: uncultured Oscillospiraceae bacterium; assembly: GCA_910583935.1. Classification (GTDB taxonomy): domain Bacteria; phylum Bacillota; class Clostridia; order Oscillospirales; family Ruminococcaceae; genus UBA3818. The sequence continues at coordinate 60,611 of CAJTZM010000009.1, read as the reverse complement.
AAGGATCCATCCGGGCTGGAAGGCGGTTCCCCTGCCGGCGGGGATCTTCCGCAAGGTGGTCAGCCGCCTGACGGGGAAGAGGGTCCGCCTTTTTCACAAGGCGTTCCGGGAGATTTTTCACCGGAACGGGGCTTGTTTGGGGAGATGGGCGGCTCTTCTGGCCGCGCAGCCGCGCTCAATTATGTGGGAGATGAGCTGGAGGATTATTCGGTGATCTGGGATTCGCAGGTGTTTTCCAGCAAAAAAAGCGACCATAAGCGGGTGGTCCAGGCCTTAAAAAATATCAGCGCGGGGACTGATTTGGCTGAGTCGATGGACGTGGACCGGGTGCTTCGGTATCTGGCGGTGCAGACCTTTGTGGTTAATCTGGACGGACTTACCGGGAGCATGGCACACAACTATTATCTCTATGAAAAGAACGGGCAGCTGAGCCTGGTCCCCTGGGATTATAATCTGGCCTTTGGGGGCTTCGGGTCCGGAGACGCCGCCTCTGTCGTCCATTTCCCGGTGGACACCCCCTTTTCCTCCGGCGTATCCGCCGATGACCGGCAGTTTTTTATGGCGATTTTAAACCGGGAGGAATACCGGGAAAAATACCATGCCTATTTAAAACAGCTGGCGCAGGAATATGTAAACGGCAGCCGGTTCGAAGCGTTTTATCAAACTGTCCGCGTTCAGCTTGATTCGTTGGCTGCGGCGGATCCCACCGCCTTTTACACCGGCGAGGAATATGACACGGCGGCGCGAATGCTGTACCGGACAGTACAGCTAAGGGCCGAAAGCGTTTTAGGGCAGCTGGCGGGTGAGATCCCCGCCACCCACGAGGAGCAGGCCCAGGCGCCCTCCCTTTTGTTCGACACTTCGGAAATAGATTTGACCGTCATGGGGGTCATGATGGGAGGCGGTTTTGGAGAAGAACGCCGGCCCAAAGGCGAAGAGAGCTTCGGCGGCTTCCCCGGCGGACAGCGTCCGGAACGGCCGGCTGACGGCTCTGCGCCGGCGGAACCGGCGGGCTCTAATGAATCCCCGTCCGGCGTTCCGGATTTGGATGTACTGCCGGACGGGGAGGAGCAGACGCCCGGTCCCCAGGCAGAGGGACAAGGGCCGCTGCAGCAAGGGGAGGCCTTGGAGCAGGACGGCGAACAGAACCTTGCGGAAAATCCCGCTTTTTCCGGTGCGATACAGTCGGGACGGCCGTCTCCTTTCTTAGAAAATGCTTCTCTGAAGGGTTCGTCCCCCTCCGGTCAGAAGGAACAGACCTCCTGGAGCCGGGTAAAAGGCCTTTCGATTTTGGGCGGGCTGCTGCTGGCGATGGGGCTGGCCGTTCTGGGCGCCGCCAAATACCGCCGCCGGTAGGAAAAATCTGACAGGTTTTTTGGAATGGGAAGGGGCCCTGTATATCGTTTTTTTGCTCTGCCGGCGCGGTTGGGCAAAGGTAATTCTGCTGATTCCGACATTCTCCCTGTAGTCTTTTGTCGAAATGGCGTGAAAGGGCTCGGAATCAGGCATAACGCGCTGTCAAGAAGGGGAAAAAACCACACAAACTTTCCTTAGAAAGTTCATGCAGTCCATTCATTGCCATGTCGAGGGGAAACGTGATAGTATTTGGATAGACAAAATGTTGCGGGAAAAACGTTTTTGGAGGAATCATCGACATGGGAATTACAAGAAAAGTCATAATCGCAGATGAAAGCCGGGAATTTGCCGTTCCCTGCGCGAGTTTGTTAAAGAGTTTTGGCGTAGAAGCGGTTCTGGTGCCGAAGGACGGTGAAGCGCTGTACGAAGCGATTGTCGCCCAAAGACCACAGGCGGTTTTGTGCGATGTGTTTATGCCGCACAGCGACGCTATCGGCGTTATGCGGCGGGTGCGGGATCAGGAGGATCTGCCGCAGCCTCAGTTCATGATCCTGTCGGGCTTTGACAATATGGCGCTGCAAAAGGAGGTTATGCAGTCCGGCGCCCGGTATTATTTCCTCAAGCCCTTTGATACCGAGGTTTTGGCGGAGCGAATTGTACAGCTGATCAGCAGTTCTGAGGAGGAAAAGGGCAAAAACGGAAAAACCGTTCCCTTTGCTTCCGGCGGACAGGATATGGAGCTGATGGTGACTGAAATGATTCACCAAATCGGCGTTCCCGCACATATTAAAGGGTACCATTACCTGCGGGAATCCATCCTGCTTTCGGTAAAGGATCCGGAGGTGATGAACGCGGTGACCAAGGTGCTTTACCCGACGGTGGCTAAAAAGTTTGCCACAACCGCCTCCCGAGTGGAACGGGCCATTCGCCACGCCATTGAGGTGGCTTGGGACCGGGGAGATGTGGATACGCTCAATGCCTATTTTGGCTATACCATTCACAATTCCCGCGGAAAGCCCACCAACAGCGAATTTATCGCCATGTTAAGCGATAAGCTGCGTCTGACACTCAAGGTATCCTGAGCGTCTATTCCATGATTTTGTCCGGATGGGGAAGGGCCTGTCGGCTTTTTGGAAAAAAGAAGGAGAGGGCCTAAACCCTCTCCTTCTTTTTCTATCATTTTTGCGGGGATGTCCCTTTGAACGCCTTGCCAAACGGATTGCATCAGCTGAGCAGCATTCGGTCATTGTCCAGCGTCTTATGCTGTTTTGCGGCATACAAATCCATGAGTCCGGCAACGGACATCTTCTTCCGTTCTTCGCCGGAAAGGTCCAGGATGATCCGCCCTTCGTCCATCATGATGGTTCGGCTGCCGCAGGTTAAGGCGGACTGGATATTATGGGTGATCATCATGGTGGTCAGCTGGTTTTTGGCGACGATTTCCTTTGTAATCTCCAGCACCTTCTGGGCGGTCGCCGGATCCAGAGCGGCGGTGTGCTCATCTAAAAGCAAAAGCTTTGGCGGCACGATGGTGCTCATTAACAAGGTCAGCGCCTGCCGCTGCCCGCCGGATAAAAGTCCTACCTTGGCGTTCATACGGTCCTCCAGGCCCATGCCGAATTCGGACAGCGCTGCCCGGAAAAAATCCCGATCCTTTTTGCATACCGCCAGATAAAGGCCCCGCCGGCGGCTTCGAGAGTAGGATAAAGCCAGATTTTCTTCAATGGTCATGTGGGGGGCCGTCCCTTTCATGGGATCCTGAAACAAACGGCCGATTTTTGCCGCCCGCTTATATTCCGGCAGATAGGTGATATTTTCTCCATCTAAAAAGATACTGCCGCTGTCCGCCCAAAAACCGCCGCCGATGGCGGAAAAGAGGGTAGATTTCCCAGCTCCGTTGGAGCCGAGCACGGTGACAAATTCGCCGGGCATCAAGGTCAGGTTCAGATGATCCAGCGCTGTATGGGCGTTGGGGGTTCCCGGCGCAAACACCTTACAAAGATCACGGATGTACAGCATGGGCAAGTCCCTCCTTTTTGATCCTTCTGCGGGCAAGCATTTCCTTTATCGCCGGGATGGAAAGGGCCGCCGCCACGATTACCGCCGAGACAACCTTTAAAAAATAGGCAGGAAACAGGCTGGTCTTTAAAGCCAGCGCGATGATCAGCCGGTAGACGATAGAACCGGCGATGGTGGCCGCCAGACCCCAGGTCACCCCCCGCTGGCCGAACAGCCGCTCTCCGATGATCACCGAGGCCAAGCCCACCGCCACAATGCCGATGCCAGAGCTGATATCCGCAAAGCCCTGATACTGGGCCAGCAGCGCACCGGAAAGGCCGATGCATCCGTTGCCGATGGCCAGCGCCAGAATTTTGGTGGAATCCACGTTGATGGAGGAGGCGCGGACCATATCCTCGTTGTCCCCTGCGGCCCGGATGCAAAGACCGATGTGGGTCTTAAAGAAAAGGACCAGCACCGCTGCAGCCGCCGCGCAGAACAACACCGCCAGCGCCAGCTTGAGAAGCTCCTTGTCGGCGCCGGGGAACAGGGCAAAGGTCATACGAAACAAAGTGTCCAGCCCAACCAGGGAGATATTGGAGCTGGAGCCCATAATCGCCAGGTTAATCGAGTACAGGCCGCTCATGGTCAGAATACCGGCCAAAATCGGGTGGATACGCAGCTTGGTCTGCAAAAAGCCGGTGACCGCTCCGCCCAGGCAGCCGGCCAGAAATCCCATGGGGATGCCTAAAAGCGGGTGTCCCTTTGCGGTCAGCGCGGCGGAGACCGCCAGCCCAAAGGTGAAGGTCCCCTCCGCCGAAAGGTCGGGAATATCCAGAATGCGAAAGGCCAGGTACACCCCCACCGCCAGCAGCCCGTAGATGCAGCCCAGCTGCAAAGAGCCTATCATCAAGGTCATAATCACTTCTCCTTTTTCTGCCGCTTTTGGACCTTAGTCCTTTACAATGGTTGCCGAAGCGGCGGTTTCCTCCGGGATCGTGGCGCCGATCGCCTCGGCCGTTGTTTGGTTGATTACCACATCATTGGCCGGGACAACCACCGAGGGGATCTCAGCGATGGCCTTGCCGCCCAGGTATTCGATGGCCATATCCGCCGTAATGGCGCCGATTTCCCTATCGCTGATGGCAACGGTGGCGAACCCGCCGGATTCTACCGTGGTGCTGGAGCTGCAGTAGGCGGGGATTTTTGCCTCCCGGGCCACCTCCGCCACCAGGTTCATGGCGCTTTGGATGACCGAATCATTGGGGATGAACAAAGCGTCCACCTTGCCGATGAGGCTCTGGGCCGCCTGCTGGACCTCGGAGGAGTTGGTCACCACCGCCTCCTCATAGGAAAGGCCGATGGATTTTAAATATTCCTTACTGTTTTCCACCGTAGTCACGGCGTTGATCTCACTGGTGCAGTACAAAAAGCCGTAGGTCTTACAGCCGGGGGTCAGCCGGTCGGCCAGATCAAAAATCTCGTTGACCGGAACGGCGTTGGAGGTGCCGGTGGCGTTTTTATCCGGCTTTTCCATATCGTTTATAATCCGCGCCCCCACCGGATTGGAAACCGAGATAAAAAACACCGGAATATTGCTTTCCAGATTAACCATCGCCTGGGAGGCGGGGGTGGCGATGGTCACCACCAGATCCATGCCGTTATCCACCATTTCCTGGCAGATGGCGTTGAGGTTGGTCGCGTCGCCCTGGGCGTTTTTATAGTTGAAATTCACCTTGTCTTCGCCGTAGCCCTTGTCCTTCATCTGCTGGATAAAGCCCTCGCGCATATCGTTGAACGCGCCGTTTTCAATCAACTGGATGATGCCGACGTCGATTTTTCCGGTCTGCTGCTGGCCGCAGCCGGCAAAGAGAGTGAGCAGCGCACAGACGGCCGCCAGCAAGGCTGTGATTTTACAAAGTTTTATTCTTTTCATGACAGGGTTCTCCTTTTTCGATTGATTTTCGCCGGAAAAAGCCCGAGGGTTTCGCAGGCGGCGCATTTTTGGGGAATAAAAAACGCCCGTCCTTGAAAAACAAGGACAGACGTCAAAAACATCTGCGGTACCACCTTGATTGACATGCAAAAGCATGCCCGCCTCTGCGGAGTGCCGACACACTCCCCGCCCTGTAACGCTGGCGCAGCGTCGCGGAATACTAAGGACTTGACGTCCTGTTCCCCGCGCCCTCAGTGGTCCATTTGTCGGTTCCGCATCTCTGCCGGGCTCACACCTGCCCCGACTCTCTGAAAGCGCGTAAACCGTTTTATCTCCACTTCACCGGTTTGGATTTTGGGTTTGAACCTATAAAACCACAATCCGGCGGATTTGTCAATAGTTTTTTTAATTTTTACTGGGAGACGTGCCGCTTTGGGCAGATCAAGCCGCGAAAACGAGCGCAAAAAGATTGGAGTCTTCCTTTCGCACAGGATGCGAAGCGCGGGCTTACGCTTTCTTTTTAACAGGGAGCCAAATCTCCGAATAATAATTCTCATCGCTTGTTTTGTTGGGGTATTTGTCCGGATCGTCATACATTTCGATACAGTACCCGGCGGCAAACTCGTAATCCTTCAGCGCCGGCAGCCATTCGGAAAAAATTTTGGTGTTTGCATTCTGTAAAGCGTGGGGAAGCGGGCCCTTGCAGGGGAAGACCGCCCAGGTAAAAGCGGGGATGACCCGCACAGAAAATCCGTCCGGAATATCGACGGCGGGGTTATAAAGATCCGCGATCAGGTATTCAAATTTTACATCTGCCATTTGCGGGTCAATGTTCACGCCGAACATGCCGCGGATATACCTTCCTTTTCCTGAAGCGTAATGCTCTTGATAAAACAAAGGAATTTCCCGCTTCGCGTTTTCATAAAGAAACTCTTTTGACGAACCCAAAACGGAAAAGGCTTCTTTTTTTGTGATCCTGTACTCCATGATAGAACCGCCCTTCAATGAAATCGTCAGCTGAAGCGGCGCGAAAGCTTTGATCATGGTTTTATTTTTTCGCACCGCCGAAGGCGTGTGTCCGTGAAAGCGGGAAAAGGCTCTGGTAAAGCTGTCGGGGGAATCATACCCGTACTTCATAGCCAGTTCGATGATCGAACAATCGCTGGTGATCAGCTCTTCTCCTGCCAGCGCCATCCGGCGGCTTCTGACATATTCCATCACAGAGTATCCGCACAATATGCCGAACCCCTTGTGGAAATAAAAGGGGGAGATGTTTACACAGCCAGCCACGTCGTACAAGGTGATCTCCTCGGTGATATGGCTTTCGATATATTCGACAGCATCTCCAACAGCTCTTACCCAATCCACGATTTTCACCTCCGCTGCCCCTTCAGTATAGCCCATGCAGGCGGCGTTTGTCCCGACCGGCCTTGCTTTGTTTTGTCGCAGGCGCTTGGGCGGCCCCATTTACGCTTCGTCTAAAACATAGGGCACCGTACTGCCGCCGTGGGGCATGACGATGACGTCCTTTCCGGCAAAATCTACCTGGGATAGAAGCGCCGCCAGATCGGTATAGCCCTCGATGCCCATATCCTTTAGGGTTTCGGGGGAAAGCTCGGTGAGCATCAGCACCCGACCCTTTCGGATGGTCTCGCAGCCGGCGTAGAAGATATAGCCCGCAATGGTAAAGCCTGCCCGCAGGTCTGCGTCCAGCGAATCGGTTTTTAAGGACCGGCTCCAGTCAAAAAAGTCCGGCGCCCCGCCGCCGTCTTGGCATTGGGCGAGGAAAATCATGGTCCCGCCGGGCTTTACCGCCTGACCCATGTTCAAAAGGGTCTTAATGCCCTGGTAGAGGTTGATATCTTTGGGGTACCCGCCGCAGCTGGCGATGACGATGTCAGCCTTTTCCCGGATGGGAACGCCGGCGGTCTGCTGAACGATCCGGCAGCTTTCCTCCCAGGCCTTCAGCCAGTGGCCGCAGACCAGCCGGCATTGGCGTCCGTCCTTGTTCATGACGATGTTAATCCCAAAGACCGGGTCCACCATTGCCGCCGCTTCCACCATGTCCAGATGGACCGGGTTATCCTCCAGCTTTCCCATGCCGATGCGGCTGGAGGATTGGGGCTTTAGGGGGTCCAGGCACATCATGTGGTTATGAAGAATGGTTTCCTTGCCGCTGATGCCGGGCAAAATGCTCTTTCTGCCGCCGCCGTACCCGGACATAAGGTGGTGTACCGTAGCGCCGATGGTAATCACCCTGCGGCCCACGGCCAGCGGATTGACCTGGACCGGGGTGCCGAAGCTGGTTTTTCCCAGATAAGAAAGCTCTCCCTCGCAGTCGTGACAGATCACCTGGACTCTTCCGTATACTTCTTGAGACGCGATTTTTCGCAGCTCCTCCTCACTTTGTCCCCGGTGGGTGCCCAGCGCCACCAGCACCGCCATATTTTCATAAGGGACGCCGCAGCTTTCGTGCAGAAAGGCCACAAGCTCCCGGCACACCAGATCCTGCCGGGACCAATAGCGGGTGATATCGCTGATGACGATGGTTACCTGGTCGTCTTTTTTAACCAGCCGGTCCAGCGGCTCGCTGCCCACCGGGCGGACCACCGCCTCCTGATAAAAGGCCGCCTTAATGTCCGCAATCGCCGGCTGGTCTGCCGGTTCCAGATAGGTCACCGATTTGGCGCCGTCAAAAACCGCCTCCACCTGGGTCTGACCGTAATCCAGCAAAATCTTTTCCAAAATATCCGCCCCCGCTTTTCAGAATTCTAATGGCCCGGACCTGCCGGGATCCGATGTTTTTTTTATGATACGCTTCTTTTTTTTCGCTGTCAATTGTGCTATACTCCTTGCAAAGGAGGAGTCGTTATGTTTAAGCATCTGGTATTGTGGAGGTTTTCCCCAGATATCCCCCGGGAAGAGTGGGAGGGGCTGGTGGAAAAGCTCAACCGGCGGTTTGGCGCCATGGTCGGACAGGTGCCGGGCCTTTTAAAAGCACAAACCGGTCTGAATCTTGCGCCGGAGGGGGAGCACCACATGGTTCTTTATACGGAATTTACCAGCCGTGAGGCTATGGAGGCGTACCAGACCCATCCGCTGCACCTGGCGGTGAAGGAGGAGATGAAGGATGCGGTTGCCGGCCGGGAGGTTCTGGATTACTGGATTTAATTTTGCACGCCGTCATTTTTTTGCAGTTTCTTAACATTTTTGCCCCAGGCTTTATGCTATACTAAAAACAGAAAGCATTTGATTTGTCCGGGGCCGCCATCCTCTCTCGCCCCGATTACGCCTGTTCAGGCTGTGTACAGGTTTATATGCTTACAGGGATTTTTTCCCGGCAATCTGGACATTTAGGAGGGGCATGATATCCATTGAACAAGAAACTCAAGGAAAAGATACATGAATCCTTTTCGTCGGTCATTCCCATAACGCTGATCGTTTTGGCCTTAAGCACGACGGTGGCGCCTTTGCCGCTGGAAACGCTGATGCTTTTTCTCACAGGCGCGGTGCTTTTGGTAGTCGGTATGGGCTTTTTTTCCTTGGGAGCGGATATGGCGATGATGCCCATCGGCCAGCAGGCGGGTGAGCATCTGACCCGCACAAAAAAGCTTTGGCTGATCGTGATTGCCTGCTTTGCCGTGGGGATTGTGATTACCATGGCGGAGCCGGACCTGCAGGTTTTGGCCCGGCAGACACCAGCGGTGCCGGATATGGTGCTGATACTGACGGTAGCGGCAGGGGTGGGTTTGTTTTTAGTCCTGGCCTTTCTGCGGATTTTATTCCGCTGGAGGCTTTCGTATCTTCTGCTTTTTTTCTACGCCGCAGTTTTTCTTTTAGCGTTTTTTGTGCCGGATTCCTTTCTGGCCGTCGCCTTTGATTCCGGCGGCGTGACCACCGGTCCGATTACGGTGCCGTTTATCATGGCGCTTGGCCTGGGCCTTACGTCGGTGCGAAGCGACAAGGGGGCGGAGGACGACAGCTTTGGCCTGGTCGCTCTGTGTTCCATCGGGCCGATTCTATCGGTACTGATTCTGGGATTTTTGTACAACCCCTCCGGTTCCAGCTATACGCCGCTGCAAATTCCTGCAATCGGGAGCACTAAGGAACTTTTTTTAGAATTTGGCCGCGCCTTTCCTGATTACGCCAAAGAGGTGGTGCTGGCGCTGGCGCCGATCCTTTTTCTCTTTTTGCTGCTTCAGGTCTTTTTCCTCAAGCTGCGCCGCCGCCAGCTGATTAAAATCCTCATCGGCATCCTTTACACCTTTATGGGGCTGACGCTGTTCCTCGCTGGGGTCAATGTGGGCTTTATGCCCGCCGGCTATTCCCTGGGCGGGGAGATTGCCGGGCTTTCCTACCGCTGGATTCTGATCCCGCTGGCAATGGTCGTCGGCTATTACATCGTCAAGGCCGAACCGGCGGTGCTGGTGCTCAACAAGCAGGTGGAGAGCGTCACCGGCGGCGCCATTTCCCAGCGGGCCATGATGACTGCCTTGTCCGCCGGTATGGCAGTTTCTCTGGGCCTTTCCATGACGCGGGTGCTCACCGGGCTTTCGGCGCTGTGGTTTCTGCTTCCCGGCTATGGGCTGGCGCTGGGTCTGTCCTTCGTTACCCCGCATATTTTCACCGCCATCGCCTTTGACTCCGGCGGCGTGGCCTCCGGACCTATGACCGCTACCTTTTTGCTGCCCTTTGCCATGGGCGCCTGCGACGCGGTAGGCGGCAATATTTTGACCGATGCGTTTGGCATTGTGGCTATGGTAGCCATGACGCCCTTGATCACCATCCAGCTTTTAGGGCTTTTGTACCGGCTGAAAACGCGCGGCGGCCCCGCGGACAAGACGGAAAAATCCGTCGAGGATGAAATCATCGATTTTCACCAGGAGGAACCGGAAAATGTCTGAACAGAAAATGGGCCGATTCCCGGTAAAATGGCTGATTACCATTGTGGACCGGGGCAGAGGGGAGGCGGCGGTGGAAACGCTGAACCAAATCCATAAAAGCATCCACATGATCAGCCTTGGAAAGGGTACCGCCAGTTCTGAGGTGATGGACTATCTGGGTCTGGACGAGCCGGAGAAGGATATTGTCATGAGCCTGATTCCTCAGCCGCTGGAAAAAAGGTTTTTATGGGCGCTGGGGGAACGCCTGGCGCTTTCGGCTCCGGGCAAGGGGATTGCGTTTACCCTTTCGCTGGACAGCATCAGCGCGGCGGTAAGCCGCCATGCCGACCCACAAAACAGCGTACAAACCATGATGCAGAAGGAGGCTGTACCCGCCATGCCGGAAAATAGACAATTCGCCTTAATTGCCGCCGTTATCCCCCATGGGGAATCGGACCTGGTTGTAGATGCAACTCGAGCGGCAGGCGCCCGGGGCGGGACGATGGTCCGCGCCCGCGCGGCAGGTGCCGAAGAGGCCAGCCGTTTTTTTCATATTACCATCCAGCCGGAAAAAGAGGTGGTTTTCACCATCGTCCCGTTGTCGATGAAGAAAACGGTCATGCAGTCCATCTGCAGCCGGATCCTGGAAAAAAGCGGTGAGCACGCAATTGTATTTTCTCTGCCGGTAGATGAGGCTTTGGGTCTTCGAATGCCCGATCCGGCGAAGGAACCGGAGGAACCGGAGGAACCCGGCATTCCTTCTTAAAACGCGGGGTTTTACCCTGGGCGCCTGTCCTTTTATGCGCAAAAGGGACAGGCGCCCCTTTATGCGCTGAATTCTAGATAAAAACGGCTCCTTTTTTTCACTGTGCAGAAAAGTACTGTTAAGTTTGTATAAATTCGCTATAGGAAATTTTGTCAGTTTTTGTTACAATATCAGGCAGTGGTGTTCTTTCCACTAGGAATTTTTGAAGAAGGAGAAAAAGAATGGAGAAATTTTTTAAGCTGAAGGAAAACGGTACGAATGTCAAGACCGAGCTCCTGGCCGGCTTGACCACATTCATGACGATGGCCTATATCATCGCCCTAAACCCCAATCTGCTTACCGGCTTTGACGTTGGCAGTCAGCTGTGGAACGGCGTGTTTCTGGCCACCTGTATCGCCTCGGCTGTGGCGATGTTCGTCATGGCGTTTCTGGCCAATAAGCCTTTTGCGCTGGCGCCCGGCATGGGGCTCAACAGCTTCTTTGCGATTGTGGTCGCCAACATCGCGGGGCTTGCCGGGGTTTCCTACCTGCAATCCTTCCAGGCGGCGTTGTGCATTATTCTTATTGAGGGAATTCTTTTCCTGATCCTGTCGCTGTTAAACATCCGCGAAAAGATTGTGGATTCGATCCCCCTGGGCGTGCGGATGGGGATTGCCCCTGGTATTGGGCTGATGCTGATGAATATCGGCTTAGGCTCTAACGTGGGCATCTACTCGGCGGACGGCGGCCCGTTTTATGTGATGCGCGACTTTTTCGGCGCGTTGACCCCCTCGGTCATCAAGGGCAGCATGGGCGACGCTTACCCCGAAATGGTCCTGACCGTCGTGACTATGTTTGTCGGGCTGTTTGCCATCTGCGTTCTGGCAAAGCTGGGCGTGAAAGGCGCGGTGCTTTTGGGGATGCTCGTTTCCTGCGTGATCTATTGGGCGGGAGAGGCGATCTTTTTGGGCAACAACCCGTTTGCCTCGCTGGCGGGCGCTTCCTTTGTGCCGCCCTTTGCCGACATGGCGGCAACGACCCTGTTTAAATTTGATTTCGGAACCTTCTTTTCCATCGGTTGGTTTACGGTCATCACCCTGATCATCACCTTCTGCATGATCGACATGTTCGATACCATCGGCACCTTTGTGGGAACCGCTTCCCGCGCGGGAATGCTGGATAAAGAGGGAAAAATGCCCAAGATGAAAGAGGCGCTGATTGCCGACGCGGTCGGGACCATCGCCGGCGCCGCCACTGGTACCTCTACCGTCACCACCTTTGTGGAGTCGGCCTCCGGTGTTGAGGCGGGCGGACGCACGGGTCTGACTGCGCTGACCACCGGCGTACTCTTTTTAGCCTGCATGTTTATTGCGCCGGTTGCCGCGATTATTCCTGCCGCCGCCACCTCCGCCGCGTTGATCTACGTAGGCGTTTTGATGCTCAGCGGCTTGAAAAACGTACATTTTGATGATCTGACCGAAATTGTCCCAGTTGCGCTGATGCTGATTTCCATGCCGATTTCCGGCTCCATTGGGCACGGTATTGGCTTAGGCCTGATTGCCTATACGGTCATTAAGGTGTTCACCGGCAAGGCCAAGGATGTGTCGGTTGTAACCTACATCATTTCCGCTTTGTTCCTGGTGAAATTCTTCCTGGTGGTGTAATTAAAAACAGGAATATAAAAAAAGACGGCCGTTCAAAAGAGCGGCTGTCTTTTTTATGTAGAAAGCGAATCAGGTCATGGCATAGGGATCCAACAGCTTATTGATTTCCTCTTCGGTCAGCAGATTGCGGCCCAGCAGCACATCCTTAACCGACTCCCCGGTGCGGATGGCCGTCTTGGCGATATCCGCCGCCACCGAATAGCCCACCCGCGGGCAGATGGCGGTGATAATGCCTACACTGTGGTCCACCAGCTCCTTACAGTGGGCCTCGTTGGCGGTGATGTCGCAGATACAGTTGTCGGTAAAGGTTTGGATCCCGCCGGTGAGGGTGTTAATGGATTCGAACAGCTTGTAGAAAATCACCGGCTCAAAGGCGTTGAGCTCCAGCTGCCCTGCCTCTGCTGCCATGGTAACGGTTACGTCGTTGCCGATGATATTGAAAGCCACCTGGCTCATTACCTCGGGGATAACCGGGTTTACCTTGCCGGGCATAATCGAGGAGCCGTTCTGCTTGGGCGGCAGATTGATTTCATGAAAACCGGTACGGGGGCCGGAGGACATCATCCGCAGATCGTTGGAGATTTTCGACAGGTTTACCGCGCAGGTCTTCATAGTGGCGGAGGCGGTGACAAAGCAGTCCAGGTTCTGGGTGGAATCAATCAGATTTTTCGCCTGGCGCAGATCCAGCCCGGTGACGGTGGACAGATTGGACACGATGGCGCTGACATAGCTTTCGTCGGCATTGATGCAGGTGCCGATGGCGGTGCCGCCCATGTTGACATACATCAGCTCGTCGGTGATATGGGTCATACGACCCAAATCCCGTTCCACCACCGCCCGATAGGCGCCGAATTCCTGGCCCAGCCGAATCGGTACCGCATCCTGCATCTGGGTGCGCCCCATCTTGAGGATGTGATCAAATTCCTTTTCCTTTTTTCGCAGTGCGCCGATCAGCCGGGTCAGCTGAAAGTTTGCCCCCTGCAAAAGCTTAATGGCGGTGATTTTACCTGCGGTGGGGATTACATCGTTGGTGGATTGGGACATATTAACATGGTCGTTGGGATGGACAATGCTGTAGTCCCCTTTTTCGCCGCCTAAAATTTCAATGGCCCGATTGGCGATTACCTCGTTGGCGTTCATGTTAAAGGAGGTTCCGGCGCCGCCCTGAATCGAGTCGGTGATAAAGGCGTCGTGCATTTTGCCCGCCAGGATTTCGTCGCAGGCCTGCACAATTGCGTCCTTAATCCGCTCGGACAGCTCACCGGTCTGACAGTTGGTGATAGCCGCCGCTTTTTTCACTGCGGCCAGGGAACGGATAAACTCCGGATGCGCCCGCCGGCCGGTGATGTTGAAGTTTTCATAGGCGCGCATCGTCTGCAGGCCGTAATACGCGTCCTTTTCAATTTCCTTGCTTCCGATTAAATCGGTTTCCACACGCATGATTTTTCCTCCCACAAAAACAGATGTCTTACTTGCTGGCAGAGGACGGCTTCCTTGCCATATGCGATAGAAGCCCGTCCTGTAGGCAGGACCCTTACATCTCAGATTCAAGAGCTAAAAGACGCAATTCCTGCATCTTTTACAGATTATAGACCGAAGACTGGAAAAAAGCAAGGGGAAAATGAAAGTTTTCCGTTTTTTATAAGGCCAAACGATAAAATAGACGGCGGATTTTTTTAAGCGGCGGCCTATGATCGGACATGAGACCGCATAAAAACAGAAATTTTGTAATTTTCTTCTGGAAATATACCAATTGTATCGAATCCTGCCGAAGTGTAGAAACGACGCAGGGCATCGTTTCCCGCCCAACAGTCCAGATACAGGTCCTTTTTTGCCGCTTCGGCCAGCTGGCAGGCAAACTGGACCAGCGTCCGGCCCTCCCCTTTGCCCTGACGGGATGGATGCATCGCCACACGGTACAGATACCATTGGCCGCCGGGCTTCGCGCTGTCGGGCAGCCAGCCGGCGGATTCCAGGGGTTTCAGCGAGAAGGTCCCAGCCAAGGTGCCGCCGCCCCAGGCGGCCCAGACCCGTCCTTGGCCGATTTCCCTGCAAATTTCCTCCGAATCCCAGGGGCTTTCCCATTGGCGGATCCCCCGCCGGTGCAGATCTGCCACTGTCTCGTTTAACAGCGCTGTGAGGGCGGCGGCGTTCGAAAGCACTGCTTTTTGAATGGAAAGGTTCATCGCTTGCCTCCTGAAAAATATTTGTTTTGATTCTACCATAAAATAGCGGAATGTGCTATAATCGATCTATCCAATCTATGAAAGGGCCGCTATGCGCCGGTTGATGGCGCTTTGCGCAAAGGAGGCAGGCGATGGAGCTTCGCAGATACGATCCGACGGATCTGCCGGAAATTTACCGGCTGTTTTACGATACAGTCCACCAGGTCAACCGGGCGGATTATTCCCAGGGCCAGGTGGACGCTTGGGCCCCCCAGGAGATGGACCAGGCCCGCTGGGAGGCTTCGCTGGCAGCGCACGAAACCTGGGTCGCATGGAGCGGCGGCAGAATCGCCGGCTTTGGCGATCTAGGGGAGAACGGCTATCTGGACCGGCTGTATGTGCAGAAGGATTTTCTGCGCCAAGGGGTTGCCTCCGCGATTCTGCGTCAGCTGGAGCAATCGGCGCGGCAGCAGGGCTGCCGGCGCGTTTATACCGAAGCGTCGGTCACCGCCCGGCCTTTTTTTGCGCACTGGGGGTACCGGGTGGTGAAAAAGCAGGAAAAGCCCCTGCGCGGCCAGGTATTTATCAATTTCGTCATGGAAAAAATACTGTAGAAATAGGACAAAGGAGGAATTTGCCCATGAAAAACCCAATTGTAACCATCCAGATGGAAAACGGCAGTCAG
This sequence comes from uncultured Oscillospiraceae bacterium, assembly GCA_910583935.1. Lineage (GTDB taxonomy): Bacteria > Bacillota > Clostridia > Oscillospirales > Ruminococcaceae > UBA3818. The sequence continues at coordinate 45,179 of CAJTZM010000009.1, read as the reverse complement.
ATGAAGGTGGAGCTGTACCCGGAAATCGCGCCGAATACGGTGAAAAATTTTGTCTCCCTTGTGAAAAGGGGATTCTATGACGGCGTGATCTTCCACCGGGTGATCCCCGGCTTTATGATCCAGGGTGGGGACCCTGATGGGGTCGGAACCGGCGGTCCCGGCTACAGCATCAAAGGGGAGTTTGCGGCCAACGGGTTTTCCAACGATTTAAAGCACACCAAGGGCGTTATTTCCATGGCCCGGTCCTCCCGGCCGGACAGCGCGGGCAGCCAGTTCTTTATCATGGTGGACGACGCGCCCCATTTAGACGGCAGCTATGCGGCTTTCGGAAAGGTGATTGAAGGCATTGAAGAGGCGGACCGAATCGTATCGGTCAAGCGGAATCTTTCGGACAAGCCGCTGGAGGATCAGCGGATGGCCAAGGTCACGGTGGAGACCTTTGGCGAGGAAGTCGGCGAGCCGGAGACGCTGTAGCGCATCCCCGGGCGGCCAAAGCAGAAAAAAGAGGATTCCGAAGGGAGACACTGCGCCAAAGGGCGGTCTCCCTTTTCGTTTTTGTAATCGGTCAGAGGGATTGGATGCAGGGAAATCCGTTAAAGGGATTGGAATTTTTGAGAAGCAAACAGTGGTTTGAAAGGCGGAAGGACTATGCTGCAGCATCGGTTTATTACAAAGCGGCTCATCGATAAAGGCTGGTCGGAAGATCAAAAATATTGTGTGACTGACGAGCAGGGAAAGAAGTTTTTACTTCGTGTTTCTCCGATTGAACAGTACGATCGAAAGAAAAGCGAATATGAGCTGATGTGTCAGGTGGCGGCTCTTGGGGTGCCAATGTGCAGACCTTTGGAATTCGGCAGATCCTGCGAGGGGGTTTATTCTATTCAAACCTGGATCGACGGTGTGGACGCAGAAGAAACGATACCGAGTCAAACAGAGGAAGAACAATATGCTTACGGGTTTGAAGCGGGAAAAATACTGAAGAGCATCCATACAATCCCCGCCCCCAAGGGAATGGAGGATTGGGAGATCTATTTTAATCGTAAATTAGACCGCAAAATCAAGATGTATGAAGCATGTCCCATCAAATACGAAAACGGACAGGCCTTCATGGATTACATCCATGCCCACAGACATTTGCTCAGCGGCCGCCCCCGAACCTACCAGCACGGAGATTATCACATCGGAAACATGATGATCGGCAATGACAAGCAGCTTTACATCATTGATTTTAACAGAAATGATTTTGGGGATCCGTGGGAAGAGTTTAATCGCATCGTGTGGTGCGCCCAGGCATCCCCTTTGTTTGCAACTGGCATGGTGAACGGATACTTCGATAACCATGTGCCGATTGCGTTTTGGGAGCTTCTCGCGCTTTATATCAGCAGCAATACTTTGTCCTCGCTGCCTTGGGCGATTCCTTTTGGAGAAAGCGAAATTCAGGTGATGATCAATCAGGCAAAGGATGTGCTGCGCTGGTATGATCATATGACAAAGCCCGTTCCGGTTTGGTACAAAGGCGTGATGGCAAATCCTTTTGAGGTCTCCTGAAAGGCGTAAAGCGTTTGGAAAAATTGGCGCCCGGGTGCAAAAAAATCTATGAAACAGTACCGACGGTCCACAGGGATCGGGAGCTTTGGATTTTGACGGCAGAATCCCCAAAAAACTTTGAGGCGCCTTCCATATGGAAGACGCCTCAAAGTTTTTCCTCTAAACAGACACCGCTTCGGCAGGCAGGTCCGCCAACAGCTTTTCAAACTTCTTTTCGGAGAGGATTTCGTGGGTCACAAATTGTCCTTTATAAAAAAGGGAAAAGGTAGTAAAGGGAGTCGGCGCGTTCTGCGCCGCTTCTCTTGTGTTTAGGTGAACGGCTTGGAACGCGGCGCCCTTTTCCCGGGCTAGCTTTTCTAAAAGCGGCACATATTTGGCGGTAAAAGGACATTGATGGGTGTAAAACAGGGTAAATCCTTTGGCATCGCCGCCGAAATGCGGACTTTTTACCGCGTCCTTGAAGCGGGGCTTTTCACAAGCCGGGTCAAACGGCAGATACAAAAGCTCGAAATACGGGTCCGACTTGTCGGCAGGCAAAAACCCTTTATACCGCATATATTTTGGGTCGGAAAGAAAGCCCATCTTCTTTTTAGAAGACAGGCAGACCAGCCCCTTTTTCCCCTTTTCCTTACTGTCCCTTACGCATTCGTCCAGCAAAAGGCTGGAATATCCATGGCCTTTGAACTGCCCGGATACCCATAAGCAGTCGATATACATAAACCCGTCCGCCTCCACCGGCGCCCAGGCATATTCGGCGGGGATGTACTCAATAAAACATTTGCCGCGCACATTTCCCTTTAAAAAAACAAGCCCCTCGTCCAGCCGCTTTTCCAGCCAGGCCTTCTTTGACGCTACCTGCAGGTCCTTATCGTTAGAAATGGCGCAGCAGATATGTTCTTTCGAAAGATTGTCGCGAGTGATTTTGACAAGCTCCATTTTTCTCTCCTCACGCTTGAAGTTCCGGACCGCCCCAGGCGGCGGAAATGTCTTTACGCCTCGATGATCTTTTCTACCCTGACGTGGTCGGAATACCCGGCGGTGACAATCTCGACAAAGGTGCTTTTTTCATGCAGATAGTAGTACTTGAAGCGGACGGTGGAATCCTTGGGGATCGCGCTGATCGCATAGCCCTTGTGGCTTCCGGTGCTCCAGCTTTGGGGCAGCGAAATCTGATCCATATCCCCTTGCATTTTGTCGAACAGGTTGGAGGCAAAGCCCTCCAGGCTGTAGGTATTTGTGTCCTCCTTGGCGCAGATCCGGCAGGTTTCCAGCGTCTGCCCATTGAGCAGGAGGATTTTTTCCGCCGTATAGGCCTCCGGCTGGGAGTTGACCAGATTTCCGTTCTCATCCACGTAATTTTTTAACAGCTCATGGTCCTGAAAAATGGCGTCGGCCTCCTCCTCTGCCACCACAAACCAGGGGGCGGGAAAGGAGAAGGACAGCCGCATGGACGGGATAGAAACCGTATCTCCGTCCACCCTAACGCAGCGGTCTTCGGCGGAACCGGCACAGCCCGACAGCAGCGCGGCGGCCATGGTCAGAATCAAAAACAGAGAAATGATCCGATTGGGTTTTATCATAAAGAGAAGGTCCTTTCTTATTGTGAATTTGCCTTAAGACGGCTAAGACTTCAGTAAAGCTTCCCGGCGGCCAGGAAAGAAAAATTCCAGCGCGTACTGAAGGGACTGGTCCCAGAAGCCCCATTCGTGTACGCCGGGCCATTCCCGATAAGCAAATTCATAGGGCAGCGCCTGGATGGTATCCCGAAAGCGGACATTGTGAGCATACAGATAATCCTCGCAGCCGCAGGTAACCATCACCCGGGGACGCTGGTCTTTGGGCAGCCGTGCGGTCTTTTCTACCAGATAAAACAAATTATCCTCCGGTTTTATTACAAGCTGTTGGCCGAAAATCGCTTTGGCCTCTCCCAGCAGGGCGGGGTCGGAATCGGAAAGAGAGGCGCGCAGTGCCTCAATGTCCAAGCAGCCGGAAAACCCGGCGCAGCCGGCGAACAGGTCCGGCCGCCGAAGACCCAGCTTAACAGCGCCGTAGCCGCCCATAGAAAGGCCCGCCACAAAGCGATCCTCCCGCCGGGAACTAACCGAAAAAAGCCCCTCGCACAGTTTTGGCAGCTCTTCGGAAACATAGGAAAAATAGGGCAGGCCCGCCGCCATGTCGGTATAGAAGCTCCGCTGCACCTCCGGCATAATCAGGGCGACGCCATAGGCGTTGGCGTAACGCTCCGCCGAGGTCATGCGGGTCCAGACGTCCGCGTTTTCTCCGTGCCCGTGCAAAAGATAGACGACCGGACACTTCTTTTCCGGCACCGCCGCCCGGTCAAGGGGGAGCACAACCGACAGACCGGTATCCATCCCCAGAACCTTTGAACGGATTGAACCCTTGAAATAAGCCATAAGGTGCCTCCTTTATTAAAGGCGGCCGCTTTACCGGCCGACAGATACAGACACATTCTAACACCTAGCGCCGAAAAAAACAACCTTACAGCGCCAAAAGCTGCCGGATGTTTTTGGAAAAGATGGATTCTATTTCCCTGTCGGACAGGCCGGCCTGCTCAATCAGCGACTTTTCGCGCCGGGGATCGCTCCAGGGGCAGTCGCTGGCAAAAAGGATCCGGTCCGCGCCGTGTTTTTGGATCAGCCGCTTGAGCTGGGCGGGGTCTATGGCGCCGGCGCAGCAGGCGGTGTCCAGCCAGACGGGCTCCCCCGCCAGCTGTTCCTCCACCTCGTCCCACAGCCGCATACCGCCCATATGGGCCAGGATCAGCTTTAGGCCCGGACAGGCCCTCAAAAGCTGACGGCAGGCCGGAGGCGTACAATGAATATGATCGGGGGAGAGGGGATCAAAGCCCGCATGGACCACTGCGCAAAGTCCCAGGTCCCGGATTTTTCGGAAGATGGGCAGGATCCGGGGCTCGTCCATATCAAAGCCCTGATAGTCCGGATGCAGCTTGACGCCCCGAAGCCCCAGCCCGGCGATTCGTTCCAGCTCCGCCTCCCAGTCCGGCGCGTCAGGGTGGATCGAGCCGAAGGGAATCACCCGGTCTCCCGCGATGGCGGCGCAGAAATCGTTGATGGATTTTTGCTGCGAGGGTTTGGTGGCAATACTTAAAAAGACCCCCTTGTCCACCCCCCAGACCGCCATTTTTTCCAGCGTATCGGACAAGGTCCCGTCGGTCTGGTTGACATAGCCGGAAACCTTTGCCAGCTGGGGGATGGCTTTCGGGGCCAGCGCGTCGGGAAAAATGTGGATATGTGCATCAATCAGCATCCAAAACACCCTTTCCAAAGCAAAGAGGAATACGGCAGTATTATACCCGCCTTTTTTGCCGCTGGCAAGGGCAAATAGGCGAAAAGGTCCCCGCATCTTTACACCCAGGAGGTTTTATGCTATGGTAGAATAACGACAGAATCGTTATTCTACGAGATTTTTATGGCTTCGCACGCATGGTTAGTGGGGAAAGAGGGGACGCATATGACCGAAAATTTCGCGCATCGAGGCTTTTCCGCCGCTTATCCGGAAAATACGATGGCAGCGTTTCAAAAAGCCGAGGAGGCGGGCTGTGGCGGTATTGAGATGGATCTGCACCTGAGCGCCGACGGGGTGCCGGTAATCATCCATGACGAGACGCTGGAGCGCACCACCGGCGCGGCCGGCTGGGTGGGGGATACCTCCTTTGCTCAGCTGCGCCGGCTGGACGCGTCCTACCGGTTTGCCGGCAAAGTCCAGGGGAACCGTATTCCCGCGCTGGAGGAGGTGCTGGAATGGTGCAGGGGAACCGGCCTGCGGCTGAATCTGGAGTTAAAGACCAATGTTCGGGAATACCCGGGAATCGAACAAAAGGCGGTGGAGCTTGTTGCCCGCATGGGAATGGAGGAGCGGGTCATTTTTTCCTCCTTTAACCATTACACGCTGCTGCGGTTAAAAGAAATTGCGCCGTCCATCCCCTGCGGCGCGCTGGTGGAAAGCTGGATTGTCGGCTTTGGCGGATATCTGCAAGGGCTGGGGCTGGAATGCGCCCATCCGCTGTATAGCTACCTGACCGAGGAAAACCTGGCGGACCTAAAACGGCGCGGGCTGCGGGTCCATACCTGGACGGTGAACCAGCCCGAGCAGATGCGCCGGCTGATCCGGCTGGGCACCGACATTTTAATCACCAACCATCCGGATGTTTTGGCGGGGCTGCTGCGGGAGGAAGCCGCCGGTAATAAAGCGTCCGCCCAGATACGGTAAAATTCGGGTCGCCTGCTGGGCACCCCTGGAGCAATGGCAAAAATGGACAGAAAAAAAGGCTGATTGATGAGGTCAGCCCTTTTTCCCGGTTAAAATTATCTATTAGGAGAAGCAATAAGATGAGGAATCAATGAAATATTGTTGTCCTGATGGGTCTATTATAGCAAGAGAAAGCGGATTTGTAAATGAATTTTTGTGCAAAAACACAAAAATCGGGATTAACAACGAAAAACTTCTCGTCCTTTTGTACCTTTCCCCCAGGATTTTGCAGAGTGTCTTATAAATTTTGCGGTTGTTTTTCGAATGGGGGTTGAAAGTTTTGGAATATCAGCAGATTTTTCCCGCCGTTTTTTTGGAGCGTCCCAACCGGTTTACGGCGGTCTGTTCCCTGGCTGGGGCCGAGGTGCTGGCCCATGTGAAAAATACCGGCCGGTGCCGGGAGTTGCTGGTCACAGGCGCGCAGGTGCTTTTGCAGCACCATCCGGCGCCGGGCCGAAAGACCCGGTACACCCTGACCCATGTGCAGAAGGGGGACAGGCTTGTGCATATTGATTCCCAGGCGCCGAACCGCCTGGTGGGGGAGGCGCTGCAAAACGGCTCTCTTTCTCTGCCGGGACTGGGGGAGCTGCGGGTCGTCCGGCCCGAGACCTTTTACGGGGCTTCCCGCTTCGATTTTTACCTGGAGGGCACAAAGGCCAAGGGCTTTGCCGAGGTCAAGGGGGTAACCTTGGAGGAGGACGGCTGGGCCCGCTTTCCCGACGCGCCCACCGAACGGGGGGTCAAGCATCTGGACCATCTGATCCAAGCGGCGCAGGAGGGCTATTTGTGCTACGCTGTTTTTGTCATCCAAATGGGCGGGATCCGCTTGTTTTCCCCCAATTGGCGGACCCATCCTGCCTTTGGCCAGGCGCTTGTGTCCGCGCAGAATGCGGGGGTGCGCCTGCTGGCCTATGAAACGGATGTGACGCCGCTGCGGGTGGAATTGGCCGGCCCGGTGCCGATTGATTTAGAAAAAGGGAGAAACGAACCATGCTGACAAGTACGAAAGAAATGCTGGCAAAGGCCAGGGACGGCGGCTATGCCGTAGGCGCGTTTAACGTGGAAAACGCCGAGATGGTTTTCGCCGCCGTGGCGGCGGCGAAAACATGCAAAGCGCCGGTGATCCTTCAAACAACGCCTTCGACTCTTCGATATCTGCCGCCGGCCTGCTTTGCCGGGATGGCGCAGGCTGCGGCGGGCAAAGCCGCCGTGCCGGTGGCGCTGCATCTTGACCATGGCGACAGCCTGGAGCTGGTGCGTGCCTGTCTGGAGGCCGGGTACACATCGGTGATGTTCGACGGCTCCGGCCTGCCCTTTGAGGAAAACGCCGCCCAAACTGCCCGGGCGGCGGAGCTGGCCCGGTCCTTCGGCGCCTGCTGCGAAGGGGAATTGGGCGCTATTGGCGGGAAGGAGGATTCGCTGCAGGCACAGGCCGACGGGTATACCGATCCGGACCAGGCGGCCCAATTTGCCGCTCTATCCGGCGCAGACAGCCTGGCGGTGGCCATAGGTACCGCCCACGGCATTTATCAAACGCCGCCTAAGCTGGACCTGGGGCGCATCCCTCTTTTAGCGGCCAAAACCGGCTTGCCGCTGGTGCTGCACGGCGCCTCCGGTCTTTCGGATGCGACGGTGCGGGAGGCGGTGGCCAAGGGGATGGCGAAGGTCAACTTCGCCACCGAGCTGCGGCAGGCGTTTACCAAGGGCGTGAGGGCCGCTCTGGCCGCCCAGCCGCAAAGCTTTGATCCTAAAAAATATCTGGCCCAGGGCCAAAGGTGCGTTCAGCAGCTGATCGAGCATAAAATTCAGGTCTGCGGCGGAATCGGCCAGGCATAAGAAGCTCTGCGGAACCTAAACGAGCGGCCGTTTCCTCATTCGGCCGCCGTTTTTTTCTGGTGTGTGAAAAGGCGGATCTTTGCGTTTACACGGCGGGCCAAAAGGGAAGAATGGCTTCCTTATAGGTTGACGGAAATCCTTCTTTGTGCTATTTTAAAAAATAATCTGTTTTTGTCGATTGTAAAAATATGGCGAAGCGACTCGTAAGAACGATCGAAAGGGAAGGATCTATTTTCCCGCAGGCGAGGCAAAAGGCAGATCGCAGCAGAGGGGAAGCGTTTTTATGCATATCAAAATTACGGCGGACAGCACCTGTGATTTATCCCGGGAATTGTTGGATCAGTATCAGATTGAGATTCTGCCGCTGTACGTGGTAAAGGATGGGGTCTCTTACCGGGATGGACTGGAGATCACCCCGCAGGACATATTTGCTTTTGTCGCCCAGGGGAATGACCCGTGCAAAACCGCGGCAGTCAGCGTGGCGGACTATACTGCCTGTTTTTCCCGCCTTTCTGCTCAGTACGACGCGGTGATTCATGTCAATATCAGCGCGGAATTTTCCAGCTGCTACCAAAACGCGTCACTGGCGGCACAGCAGTTTTCCAACGTTTACGCAGTGGACTCCCGCAGTCTATCCACCGGCAGCGGCCATATGGTGCTGGAGGCGGCGAAGCTGGTGGAACAGGGGCTGGCAGCAGAGGAGATCGTCTGCCGGCTGCAGGATCTGGCCGGCCGGGTGGAGGCGAGCTTTGTAATCGACAGCCTGGAATATCTGCACAAAGGGGGGCGATGCTCCTCGCTGGCGGCTATGGGCGCGAATCTTTTGCACCTAAAGCCGTGTATCGAGGTGGTGGACGGCCGGATGAAGGTGGGCAAAAAGTATCGCGGCTCTTTTGAAAAGTGTCTGCTTTCCTATGTAGAGGAACGGCTGAAGGGTCGGGAAGATCTTTTGGACGAGCGGATTTTTGTCACCCATACCCCCTGTGATCCAAAGACGGTGGAAGCGGTGAAAAAGAGCGTGAAGCGCTATGGCCGATTCAACCGGATTTTAGAGACCGAGGCGGGATGCACCGTATCCAGCCATTGCGGGCCCAACACGTTGGGAATCCTTTTTATTCGTAAGTAGGAGAGAATAAAATCGTGGATTTTATCAAGGCTTTTCGATGGAATGGAGCGGTATTTTCCGCCGGTTCGGCGGGCTTGGGGATGCTCTTCCTTTTCCAGCCGGCGCTCGGTGGCCAGCGGGTTCGTTACCTGTTGGCGGTACTTTTGCTGTTGGGCTTTGCCAGCCGCTTTGTCAGCTATGTCAGCAGCCGCAGGCAGGGCCTGCCGGTCAGAGTGGATTTGGCGGTTGGCCTGCTGTTTGGGCTGTCGGCGGTCCTGACGGCGTTCGGGACCCGGCAGACGCCCCGGCTGATCCCTATCCTCATGGGCGGGATTTTTTCGGTCAACGGCGCGATTAAGCTGCAAAATTCCCTGCAGCTGAAGCGGATGCAGTATCGGGGCTGGGGGGCGGTGCTGTTCTGCGCGCTGCTGGCCGTTGGCCTTGGGGTGGTCCTGCTGTTCGACCCGTTTTCCACCTGGGAGGTGGCCGTGCGAGTTTTGGGAACCGGTCTTTTCTTCAACGGCCTTTCGGATTTGACCACAATGGCCAGCGTTTCCCGGCAGGTCCGCAAGGACATGCTGTCCGGGATCCGCCGTGTTTGAGAAGGACGCTTCGTAAAAAGCGGCGATGAATAGGATATAAGGCGGGGAACCGGCAGACGGACTCCCCGCCTTTTTTATTTCTGCACTGAAAGAAAAAAGAAAGAGGGGGAAGAAAAAACAGCCTTTTTCGACAGGGAAGCCGGCTATAATAAAAAGAAATGAAAGCAGATAAAAATTTTTCTGTTTTCTGTAGCAAAATCTCTGTTCGGCGCGTTTTACTTTGTAGAGAGAAAAAAACGCAAGACCACAAAGGAGGAAGGAAAATGGATGGACTGAAAAAATGGATGATTTCGATGCTTTTATACTTATTTTAACGTTTTGGCAAGGAATCCTCCTCGAACAGTATCCCTGCAAAAAAGAGCCGAAAGGCTCTTTTTTGCATTGTATAGAAAGGGGATTTCTGCTATAATAGGAAAAGCCTACAGAAAAACACAAAAATGAGCGGATGAAACAAAGGAGGTGGCTTATGCGCCATCAGGGAACGGTGCAAATCGAAACCGAGCGGCTTATCCTGCGAAAATTTGTCCCGGAGGACGCGCCGGCGGTCTTTCGAAATTGGGAGAGCGACCAGCGGGTGACAAAATTTCTGACCTGGTCCCATTATACGGCCTTAGAGGATACGAGAAAGGGCCTGGCCAAATGGGTTGATTCCTACCAGAAGCCGGATTTTTACCAATGGGCCATTGTGCCCAAGGACGGCCGGGACGAGCCGGTGGGCTCCATCAGTGCCGTAGAGATTCACGAGAAAACCAAAGAGGTGGAAATCGGCTACTGCATCGGCGTGGACTGGTGGGGAAAAGGAATCATGACCGAGGCGTTTCGGGGAATCATACCATTCTTTTTTGAGCAGGTAGGGGCCAGGCGCATCTGCGCCCGGCACGATCCGGAAAATCCCGCTTCCGGGCGGGTAATGGAAAAATGCGGCTTACAATATGAGGGGACGCTGCGGCAGGCGGATTACAATAACCGCGGCATCGTGGACGTGGCGGTCTGGGGCCTTTTGGCCAGCGAATACCAGGCGGATAAAAAATAAAAAAGAGACGGCGTATGCGCCGTCTCTTTTTTATACATCCCAGTATAAACAAAACTCGACTTTATTCAACAGAATAGGAAAAGGGCAGAAGCTCTTTCGCCTCTATCTTTTTTAACTCTTTGTCAACCGAAAGGATCACTTTGCACGCAGGCATATAATCGTGCAGTATCTGACGGCAGTTTCCGCAAGGCGGGATAATTTCCTCGCCCTCTTTTCCCCGGACTGCGACGATGGTGTCAAAGTCTCTTTCTCCATTTGTAATGGCTGTTCCTATCGCCACCTGTTCCGCACAGGCACCGTGCAGGGAATAGACGTTTACACCGACATATATTTTTCCGTTTTTGCAGCGCACGGCGGCCCCTACCGTATGGTTATAATGCGCTTGATCGTAATTTTCCTGTATTGCCTTTTGGGCCCTTTCGATTAACGCATAATCCTTGTCTTCTAATCCGTCCATCTCCTAACCCTCTTATACGTTATATCGGAACGCTATAAACCGAAATTTTATCATATCTATACAGTTCCGTTCTTTCACATTATGTTGAATTTCTTCTAATTTATCAGTTTAATATATACCATAAAATCCAGCTTGCGTCAAGGGGTTAGGGGATGGCAGGGGCTCAAAGCCTGTTTAAAAAACCTTGTAAATTACAGGCGGCGAATCCCTATATAATTATCTATTCTCTAATTAGAGTTAAGCGTACTAAAACAAAAAGGATATGGAGGGATTGTAAACATGGAAAGCATGGAACATACGCCTATCGTAAAGGAAGTAACTAAACGCCATATGGGAAAGGTGCATGGAAACGCAAAACGGAATGAAGAAATGGTACTGAACTATCTGAAACTGCTTGCAAACGGCATTGTAAAGAAACGCCTGTCGCCTGATGAAGTCCATATAATAAGGAAACGGAAGAAACGTCTGGAAAACTGTAACCGATTCTGGTCTATGGAAACCTATGAAGCCAGTCATATAAGAGTGTTACTGCGAACCTTTTTATGTAAGGATAAATTTGCAGTAATTGCAGTCAGGTGAGGAAAATGTTACTGCAACACCGTTTCCTGCCCTATATGGAGCAATATAAGGTTTCTCTGTATCATATGGTGCTGACCGTTCCAGACTGCAACGGTAAAGAATTGAGGGGAACCATACAGCATACGGCTTACTGCTTATGCTGAAATGCTTATAATGGTATCAATCACAGGGATAAAGATTTTAGGCGATTTGTAAGCGGAATATGGAATAATACGATATGTGAACCGCTGTAAGAAATCTGTCTTGTAAGCGATTGAGGAACAGCATTTTAATCATACGGCTTTTCTATCAGCCTTTTTGGGACGGAAATAAGACTTCTATAAGGCTTGTAAGCGAATAGGTCGCTTTTCACCAATTGAAACAGCCCTAAAATTGCGCTTTAAGGCTCATTAGGCGGTAGATGGAAGTTTACTCAGTCCAACGGTTAAAATTCGTTAGCGGTGATTTCTGGTCATTTAAAATGGGGAAGATTCTCTGTTAAAGGGTATCTTCCCCATCACTGTATCATTCAGGAATTTTCGTCCAGATAGCCAAACATGAGTTTTACCATATTGGTTGCCAGGGCTTTTTGTTCCTCTGTCCTGCCGTTCATCAGTTGACACCATAGCCGATACTGCCCGTCATTATCCGAAACGACGGAATCAGACAGCAGATAATCTATGGTAACGCCCAGACAGTTAGCAACTGCTGCCAGATTTTCTAATGTTAAGCTGCGTTCCCCACGCTCAATCTGCCCGATATAGGCGGTTGAAAGGTTTACATCTTCTGCCAGTCTTTCCTGTGTCAGATTCAGCTTTAGCCGTTCCTCACGAATACGCTTTCCTAATGCCTGTTGCTCCATACGGTTTCCCTCCAATGCAAATAGTATATGTAAATGATACTATTTGTTTATGTGTTAGATAATCTGCACGTTGCGTTATTTATGCTGTTAATTTCTTTTTGCTGTGCTATGTGCTAAGATAGTGCTGTGTAGGAGGCATGGTATTATGAAAGTGATATTGAGCAGAAAAGGCATGGACAGTGCATCGGGAGGTATGGCAAGCCCTGTTTTGCCAGACGGTACACTGTTATCACTCCCTATTCCAGATACAACGATAGGAACGGCATATAAGGATTTGTATTACAAAGGGCAGAGTTTCGAGAGAATCATCTGTCAGCTACGTCCTAAATTTGATTTTGGCAAAAATCCCACCTGTCATCTTGACCCCGACATATATGAGGATATAGAGGGCAGGACGGCAACAGATGAATGGAAACCGGCATTCGGGCAACACAGCGTATCTGCCGTACATCTGGATAAATTGGGCGTAGGCGTGGGCGATATATTTTTATTCTACGGAATGTTTCAAAAAACAATGGTTCAGCCTGATAAAACACTGTGTTTTGACCGTAACGCTCCTATTGTCCATATCATCTACGGCTATATGAAAGTGGGAGAAATATTGAGGGGGAAACAGGAAATTGAGCGCTATTTCTGGCACCCACATGGCGTAAATCAAGACCGCCCCAATAATCGTTTGTATCTGCCTGATACATATGGCACATTCCAGTATGACGATTCTCTGTTGCTTACAAAGAGAGGACAAGACAATCGGCGGCTATGGGCGTTGCCTGCGTTTTTTGGTGAGGGTGGCATATCTATTTCATGGCAAGGAGATAACCGCCCTATGCTAAAGGACGGTTATGCGGAATTAAATTCTGCTTGCAGAGGACAGGAATTTGTTGTAAGTGCTTCTACCCCGAAACAAGAACGGAAATTATGTGATTGGGTGGACAGATTGATACAGAACCGTTAGATATGGACGCTATGTTCTGACTTGTCCTAAAAGGCATTTATTGACAAAAAAATGAGGGATAATACATGGAGAGCATGTATCAGACCCATTCAGCATAACAGGGAAATTGCGAAACAACACAGGAGATAAGAGAATGAAACTTAGATTTATAGCTGTAGCCTTTGTATGCGTAGAAACACAGAACGATTCACTGGTATTTCATCTGCTCCAACCTTTTCTGTAAATGCCAAAAGCCGCAAATCAATGTTTTAACACAGGAACAACAAAACGCATTTGTGGAACAAGCGAAAGTGACCTATATGGGAGTTGTCTATATTTTCGACCTCTGCACAGGTATGCGGCTTGGGGAATTATTGGGTCTGAAATGGCAGGACATAGACTTTGAGCAGAACCAGCTGCACATCAGGAGAATCCTCCGCAAGATGAAAGACCCTGACAACGCAGACGAACATTGGCACTTAGAATTTGGCGCACCAAAAACGCCGTCCAGTGACAGGATAATCCTACTCAACAAAACAGCTAATAAAGTCCTTGCTGATGTCTGGGAGCAACAGGAGAAAAACAAGGAAAAATCCAGTACCGCATACGAGGATAACGACCTTGTTTTTGCCACCCAGTTAGGCAGACCGCTTGACCCTACGAATATGCGGCGCACCTGTGATTCTATCTGTGCGAAAATCGGTGTCAGCAACTTTCACCCTTATTGTCTGCGTCATACTTTCACCACCAGAGGGGCAGAAAACAATGTAGATGTACGTCTTATGCAGAAATTCTTAGGTCATGCGACCATAAAGGAAACAGCCGATGCCTATACGCACATATTGGACGATTTGAAACAGGATGAAATCCAAAAACTGGATAACGCAGTAAACTATTGAGCAAAAATATAGGGTAGGGGTTAAACAGCAAAAGGAGCTACCGCCCGCAAGCGGTAACTCCCAGCGTTTACAGCATTTTCCCGACAGGAAATTGTATCAGACATTAAACCGGAACAGCACTACGTCCCCGTCCTGGAACACGTATTCCTTGCCCTCGGAGCGGATCAGCCCCTTTTCCTTGGCGGCGGCCATAGAGCCGCAGGTCTCCAGGTCGCTGAAGGCCACCACCTCCGCCCGAATAAAGCCCTTTTCAAAATCCGAGTGGATTTTGCCCGCCGCCTGCGGCGCCTTGGTCCCTTTTTTGATAGTCCAGGCCCGTACCTCCTGCTTGCCGGCGGTCAGATAGGAGATGAGCCCTAAAAGCTCATAGCCCTTTTGAATCAGCCGGTCCAGGCCGGAAGACTTAAGCCCCAGCTCGTCTAAAAACAGCTGCTTGTCCTCACGGGACATATCGGCGATCTCCTCTTCGATTTTGGCGCAGATGGGCAGCACCAGCGACCCTTCCGCCTCGGCAATTTGGCAGACCTCCTGGTAAAAAGGATTTTCGTCCAGGGAGCCCATAAAATCCTCCTCGCTTAAATTGGCTGCGTAGATCACCGGCTTGGCGGACAAAAGAGAGATGGTGGAGAGGATTTCCGTTTCCTCATCGCTTGCCGCCGGAAAGGAGCGGGCCGGCTTGCCCTCCTCCAGATGGACCTTCAGCCGCTGTAAAAGCTCGACCTCGGCCAAATATTTTTTGTCCGCCTTGGCCGCCTTCTGTGATTTGTCAATCCGTCGGTCCAGAATATCCAGATCGGAAAAGATCAGCTCCAGATTGATGGTTTCAATATCCCGAGCGGGACCGATCTGCCCGTCCACATGGATGATTTCAGTGCTCTCAAAGCAGCGCACCACATGGATAATGGCGTCAACCTCCCGGATGTGGGAGAGGAATTTATTTCCCAGCCCCTCTCCCTTGGAGGCACCCTTGACCAACCCGGCAATGTCCACAAACTCAATGACGGCGGGGGTGTATTTGTCCGGATCGTACATTTTGGCCAGCACGTCCAGCCGCTGGTCCGGCACCGATACCACCCCCACGTTGGGCTCAATGGTGCAAAACGGATAGTTGGCCGACTCGGCGCCGGCGTTGGTGATAGCGTTAAAAAGGGTGCTCTTGCCTACATTGGGCAGCCCCACGATTCCTAATTTCATATGAAAGCCTCGTCCTTTCCGAAAAGCTGGGCCTGCGCCCCGGCCCCTGCCGGGAAAAACACGCCCTTTTTCCTGGCGGCCGCTGTACAAACAGCCACTCACAGACTATAATTATACATAGAAAAAACGGGATCGGCAAGTGCGTTTCAGAATATCCCCAAAAGGTTTATAAATTTGTAACCTTTCGCGCTTTTTTTCGGGTATAATGGTTATGATAGAAGGCGGCGGCAGCCCGTCCGGTACTGGCAAGGAGGTAAAAAAATGGCGATGGGAAAGGTCCTGGTTGCGGACGACGACAAAAATATCTGCGAATTGTTACGGCTCTACCTGGTGAAGGAAGGGTTTCAGGTGGTTCTGGCAGGAGATGGGGAGGAGGCGCTGGCCCGTTTTTCGGCGGAAAATCCCGATATCATCCTGCTGGACGTGATGATGCCCCGGCTGGACGGCTGGCAGGTCTGCCGGGAAATCCGCAAAAAATCCGAATGTCCGATTATCATGATCACCGCCAAGGGCGAAACCTTTGACAAGGTGCTTGGGCTGGAGCTGGGAGCCGACGATTATGTGGTCAAGCCCTTTGAGACCAAGGAAATCGTTGCCCGGATTAAGGCGGTGATGCGCCGCACCGGCAAAAGCGCTTCGGAAAACGACGTGAAAGAGGTCAGCTACGACAAGCTGGTGGTCAATATGACCAAATATGAATTGAAGGTGGATGGCAGGGTGGTAGATACGCCGCCTAAGGAACTGGAGCTTTTGTATCATCTGGCCAGCAATCCCAACCGGGTGTATACCCGCGACCAGCTGTTGGACGAGGTCTGGGGATTCGAGTATTACGGCGATTCCAGAACGGTGGATGTACATGTTAAGCGCCTGCGGGAAAAGCTGGAGGGCGTTTCTGACAAATGGGTGTTAAAAACCGTATGGGGCGTAGGCTATAAGTTCGAGGTAAAAGAATAGTCTGCCCCTCAAAACATGACGAAATTTTCTTCGCGGCGGTCTGCCTGGGCCTTGTTGGGCAGTCCGCCGCGGTTTTCTCTTTGAGGAGGATGGGGAGATCGTATGCAGAAAAACCTTTTCACCAAATATTTTACCATCTGTGTTGGGATGATTTTAGCCAGTATCACCGTTTTGGGCGCTTTGTTGATGGGCTTTGCCTCCCAGTATTTTCGAGGCGATAAGCTGAAGGTGCTGGACCGCTACGTCAGCCAGGCAACCGCCCTGACCTTGACCGATTACCAGAAAAACAACTACCTGTATATTGATGAAACCACCCTCCAATCGGTTTATACGGTGTTGGCCGACGCCATTGAGGCGACAATTTTTCTCTCCGACACCGAGGGGAAGGTTCTAATCTGCACCAATGAGGAAATTTTTGTCTCCGCGCCGGCAAATATACCGGAGGCGGTGCTCAAGCAGGCGGCATCCGGCAGCTTTCAGGAAACCGGACGGCTGGGCGGCTCGTATAAAAAGCGCAATTACACTGTGGCGCGCCCGATCGGTCTTCCCAACGGGCAGATTACCGGCTTTGTTTTTGTCAGCGCCTCCTCCAAAAGCTTAAGCGTATTTTTGGGCCAGCTTTTAAACATGTTTTTATTAAGCTCTCTGACCATGGTGGTCATCGCTTTTATCGTCATCTATTTTGTCACGGCCCGGATGGTCAAGCCCCTGCGGGATATGCTGGCGGCCACCCAGAGCTTTTCCAGGGGGGATTATACGGTCCGGGTGCAGGTGGGCAGCAGCGACGAGATCGGTCAGCTGGCCCAGGAGTTTAACGATATGGCCCAGGCGCTGGCCCGCAACGAGGCCATGAACCGCAGCTTTGTGGCCAACGTCTCCCACGAATTAAAAACGCCTATGACCACCATCGGCGGCTTTGTAGACGGGATTTTGGACGGGACCATCCCCGAGGAAAAGCACCGGCAGTATTTGGCGATTGTGTCCGAGGAGGTCAAGCGCCTGTCGAGGATGGTGCGTTCCATGCTGGATCTGGCGAAGATTGAAGCGGGGGAGATGAAGCTCAATCCCTCTCAATTCGATTTGAACAATACGGTCTGCCAGGTGATTTTCAGCTTTGAGCAGGCCATCGAGGCCAAGCATCTGGATATTATCGGCCTGGACGTGGACAAGGTCCTGGTCAGCGCAGACCCGGATTTGATCCATCAGGTGGTCTATAATCTGATTGAAAACGCGGTGAAGTTTGTCAACGACGGCGGCTATATCGAGGTCCGCTATCACACAGACGGCGCGCGGACGCTGGTGGCCATCCGCAATTCCGGTGCGGGCATCGCGCCGCAGGATCTGTCGAATGTATTCGAGCGCTTTTACAAAACCGATCGGTCCCGTAGCCAGGATAAAAGCGGCGTGGGTCTGGGCCTTTACATTGTACGCACGGTGATTCAGCTGCACGGCGGGGAAATCCACGCCAGCTCCAAAGAGGGGGAGTATACGGAATTTGCCTTTTCTCTTCCTCACGCAGGCACAAAAAATTCACAAAATCTATTCAGAAAAAACGGATAATTCCCCAAGTTTTTTAAAAGGTCCGTTACGCAATAGACATAATTCTACTTTATAATAAAAGCAGTTAAAAAACAGCCGGGGCCCCAAGGTCCAGGGCTTTTCCAGGATAAAAGGAGGAACAAGTATGAACGATATGGAAAGAAACGGCATGGACGGCTCTTTCGAGGAAAACGGACCGGTGCAGCAGCCGGAACCGGACGGGCAGCCGGAATCCGCTGGCGATTCGTCTGCTAATGCACAGGCTTACCGCTACCAGCCGCCGGTTGGCGCGCAGCAGAATCCACCGCCTTACGGCGGCTACGCGCAAACGCCGCCAGCGCAGAACCATACCGATCAATGGAGCTTTCCGGAATACGCTGCGCCCCCCAAGCCCAAGAAAAAAAAGAAGGGAAAGGGCCTTAAAATTTTCGCCGGAATCGCCGGCGCTGTTCTGGGACTTGCCTTGGTAAGCTTTGCGGCGTTCGGCATCTACAGCTTTGTCATGCAGCCCGGCAGCGTCTTTGAGCCGCCGCATCAGTCCCAGCAGGAGGGCGCCACCGGCCCCCAGGTGGATGGGAATGTGCCGGAGCTTGACAAAAATCACAAGCCGTCGGACAATACGCTGTCAGCCGACGGGACGCTGACGACGGCTCAGATCAACAAAAAGGTTTCGCCTTCGGTGGTAGGGATTGTCCAATATCGGTCCAACTACTTCCAGCCCACGGGTCAGGGCTCCGGCATCATCCTGTCACAGGACGGCTATATCGCCACCAACGCCCATGTAATTGAAAACGCCGACAGTCTGGAGGTTGTCTTAAGCAACGGGGATACCTACGAGGGTACGGTTGTGGGCTACGACAAGAAAACCGATCTGGCGGTGGTGAAGATCGACGCTTCCGGCCTGACTTCGGCGGAGCTGGGCGTATCCGGTGAGCTGGAGGTGGGGGAAAAAGCCATCGTCATCGGCAACCCCGGCGGTCTGACCTACGCGGGCTCTGTTTCGGAGGGGATTATCTCCGGTTTAAACCGGTCCCTGCGGGCGGCCAACGAGGGGTATACCATGAACTTTATCCAGACCGACGCGGCCATCAGCCCCGGAAATTCCGGCGGCGCGCTGGTCAACGAATTCGGCCAGGTGGTGGGGATTAACTCTCAAAAGCTGGCGGAGGACGGCTACGAGGGGATCGGCTTTGCTATCCCCATTGACGAGGCACTGCCGGTTTTGGAGGATCTGATGCGGTACGGCCGGGTCACTGGCCGGGTAAAGCTGGGCGTTACGGCTTACGCGGTCAATGAATATGTGGCCAGCGTCAATGGAATCCCCAGCGGCATTCTCATCGACGGCATTGAATCGGACTCTCCTCTGCTGGCCGCCGGGGTTCAGTCCGGCGATATCATCACCCAGGTGGAGGGCACGCCGGTCAACAGCTTTATCAGCCTGTCCGACCTGCTGCGCGGGTATAAGCCCGGCGACCAGGTGACCATGACCATCTTCCGCGCCAGCCAATCCATTGGCGGCTCCCGCTATAGCTACTCCTACGGCGGGCAGACGGTACAGGGCACAACCTTCGAGGTGAAGGTGACCTTAATTGAGGATACAGGCATCACCTCCTCTGGTCTGCAAAACAACAGTACGCAGGGATAACAGCGAAACAAAAGAGCCCGGTAAAATACCGGGCTCTTTTTCTTGGAAAACCGCTTTATAATTCTTTTGATGGAAGGCGTTCAGCTTTTGCCATTTCCTCTATCCGCTCTATGGGAAAGGGCGGCGAGGCCAGCGGTTTTACCGCGATAGACATCAGCTTCAGCGGGTTATCGTCAGCGGCGACGCGGTTGGAATGGAGGACGCCGCAGCGGCGGCAGCGATGGATGATCGCCCATTCGCCGTTTTTGCGCACCCAAACGCCCACTGGATCCATTACGCCGCCGCAGCCTGCCGACCGGTCTCCCGGCAAATCGTCCAGATGAAGGCTGGACAGGCAGACCGGACAATGGTTGCGCTGGCGGCCTCCGCCAAAAGCGGGCCCGACAGCTGCGCCGCAGACCTTACAGATAAACGCCTCTTTTCCAGAGCGGCCTTCGTGTTCTTTTTGCTTTTGATGGTTCACGAAAAAATCCTCCCAGAATTTGCAGAAATCTTCTATGGGAGGTTTTGCAAAAAATCAGTCCGCATAAACCTCCCGGTCTGCTGCAATCACCGATTCAAAGGCTGTTAACATACACTCGCTCTCCTTTATGAAAAGATTTAATGCTACTTTACCACAGATAGGCCTGTCTGGCAAGACAAATGCCGCGTTCGGAAAACGGCACAGTCCGGTACCTGGACACAAGACATCGCGGCAGCGGGCGGAGCGCTGCCTTGCTTGGAAAACAAAAAACGGGCGGCTTTCTGCCGCGAAAAAGGAGGAAAAACCACCGGTATTGCTAAACAGCGGCAAAAAGGGTATAATTTTATTATCAATCAATTAGGAGGAGTTCTCGATGACCGTAACCAAAGATACCCTGATCGGCGATTTGCTGGCAAACGATATGAACGCCGCCCGTTTTCTGTTTGAAATGGGGATGCACTGCGTTGGCTGCCCGGCCTCTGCTATGGAGAGCCTGGAGGAGGCCTGTGCGGTTCACGGCGCGGACGTGAACGAGCTGGTCCAAAAAATCAACGAATACCTGTCCGAGAAAGCGTAATGGATTTGGGGAGAACCTTTTCGGTTCCCCCTTCCTTTGGCTGAACCGTTTTTTCCAGGCGGGAGAACCGGCAGATCAGCCGGACGGCTGCCAACCGACAACGGATTTGTCATTTCAGCAGGAGGTTACATATGAAAAATCAGTCCACTAAAAAAATGATTCTGGCAGCGCTGTTTCTGGCCCTTTGCTATCTGCTGCCCTTTTTGACCGGCCAGATCCCGGAAATCGGCAGTATGCTTTTGCCAATGCACCTGCCGGTGCTGCTGTGCGGTTTTGTCTGCGGATGGCCCTACGGTCTGGGCGTGGGATTTGCCGCGCCGCTGCTTCGCTCTGTTACGCTGGGCATGCCGCCGCCTTTTCCCACCGCGGTGGCTATGGCCTTTGAGCTGGCGGCCTACGGCGCCATCACCGGCGTCTGCTATAAAAAGCTGCCGAAAAAGCCGCTTTTTCTCTACGCCGACCTGCTGATTGCCATGATCGGCGGGCGGGTCGTCTGGGGGCTTGCCATGATGATCTGCTTAGGGATCAACGGCGGCGCCTTTACCTGGACGGCTTTCCTGTCCGGTGCTGTGTTAAGCGCCATCCCCGGCATGATTTTGCAGCTGGTGTTGGTTCCGATTGTGGTGGTCGTTCTGCAAAAGGCAAACCTGATCCCCAAAGAATAACGGCAAATTTTTGCCAGCTCACAGCCTTTTTGCATGAGCTGGGGACCCATCAAAAGGGAAAGGACAAGGCGGCCCCCAAATGGTCTGCCTTGTCCTTTTTTCCCTGTGTGAAACAGGGAAAACCTTTTATAAAAAAACGGTCCATCCGTCCTTCAGGGCCGGATGCTTCTGCGCGGTCCAGCAAAGCCTTGCGGACTTTTAGAATGTGCATTATAATAAGGACAATTCCATAATAAAGAGGGAGCTTTATGTATTCTTTCTACGAATATTTGGCGTTTTTTGTCATCTACGCCTTTTTGGGATGGTGCGCCGAGGTGGTCTTTAACACCATCAGCACCGGACATTTTGTCAATCGGGGGTTTTTAAAGGGACCGGTTTGCCCGATCTATGGATTTGGCATGGTGATTGTCGTGCTTTGCCTGACGCCGCTTGAGGAGAACGGGGCTTTGTTGTTTTTGGGGTCGATGGTTTTGACCAGCGTACTGGAGGGGGTTACCGGCTACATACTCAAAAAGGTGTTTCACACCAGCTGGTGGGACTATTCCGACCAGCCGTTTAATCTGGGCGGCTATATCTGCCTGCGCTTTTCGATTCTCTGGGGCCTTGGATGCGTTCTGGTGATGGATTTGATTCATCCGCCGATAGTGCGGTTTGTCCGTTGGATTCCGCTTCTGGCGGGGGAAATTGTGATTGGCGTCTGCCTTTTTTGCTTTGCGTGCGATTTTTACGTGACGGTAGCCAATATCCTGCGACTGAACCGCCGCCTGAAAAGGCTGGACGAGGTCAGCGGCTTAATGTTCCAGCTT
The DNA here is from genome assembly GCA_910583935.1 of uncultured Oscillospiraceae bacterium. GTDB lineage: Bacteria > Bacillota > Clostridia > Oscillospirales > Ruminococcaceae > UBA3818. The sequence goes on along the minus strand of CAJTZM010000009.1, from coordinate 23,212 downwards.
TCGGAGGAGATTGGCGGCGGCCTGGCCCAAAGCGCCTTGAAGCTGGCTCAGACCGGCGAAAGGGTGAAGGAATCCTCCGCTCAATGGAAGGAACAGGCACAGCAGAAGCGGGAAGAGCTGCGCGGTAGGCTGGAGAGCAAGGGGGAGGCGCTTATCCAAGACGCGGAACAAAGAAAGCAGGCCCTTTTCGATTCGCTTGAGCAGAAAAAAGCGCGGTTGGCCCAGCTTTCTCAGGAATACGAGAGAATCATGCAGGAAAAAATGCCGGTTCGTTTGCTCAAGGCCTTCCCAAACGCCAAGTCCGAGCGGTATGATGAAATGCTCAGCCGGGTCCGGGAAAGGATCGCAGCGAAAAAGGGTGAGGGCAAAAGCCGGTAAAAACCCTTCAAACAAAATGGAAACCGACGTTAAACAAGCAGGGAGGAAGACGCTGGAATGCCAAAATCGTCCAATCAGAAAAGAAGAATTCTCTATTTGGCGCAGCTTTTGCTCCAGCAGACCGATGAAAGCCATTACCTGAGCCGGGCGCAGCTTGCACAGCTGCTGGCCCAGCAGGGGCTGGACGGCGAACGAAAAAGCCTTTACGACGATTTGGAGCAGCTTCGTCAATCAGGGCTGGATGTGGAATTCGTCAGAGGCAAGGGCTATCACGTTCCAAACCGCATTTTTCAGCTGGCGGAGCTGAAGCTTTTGGTGGACAGCGTGCAGGCGTCTAAATTTATCACCTACAAAAAATCCATGGAGCTGATTAAAAAGCTGGAGAGTCTCACCAGCGTTTATCAGGCGCAGCAGCTGCAGCGGCAGGTTTTTGTAGCGGGCCGGATCAAAACCATGAACGAAAGCGTTTATTACAATATCGACCGGATTTACGCGGCGATTGGTCAAAACCGGCAGATTGGATTTCGTTATTTTGCATACACAGTAGAGAAAAAGCGCCGGTTTCGGCACGACGGGGCCCAGTACCAGATCAGTCCCTTTGCGCTGGCCTGGGAGGATGAAAACTACTATATGCTGGGCTTTGATTCACAGGCGGGTATTTTAAAGCATTACCGGGTGGACAAAATGAGCGACATCTCCACTCTAGACCTTCCCCGAGATGGCGATGAGTCGTTTCAAAGGCTGGATATGGCCGATTACACCCGCAAGGTGTTTTCGATGTTTGGCGGAAAGGAGGAGCTGGTCCGGCTGCGTTTTCAAAATCGGCTCATCGGGGTGGTGCTGGACCGGTTTGGCAAGGAGGTTACCGTTTTGCCTAAAGAAGACGAAACCTTTGAGATCTATGCCCGGGTGGTGCTGAGTCCCCAATTTTACGGATGGATTTTTGCTTTGGGAGACGGCGTGCAGATCCTATCGCCGGAAGCGGCGGTGCGCGGAATGGCGCAGCAGCTGCGAAAAGCCCGGTCTCTTTATCCGGCTTTCGGTGAGAAAGCCCAAGAAAAATAGTTTACCGGCGGGAAAAGAACCGTTCCCAAGGGAACCCAAAGGCATTATAGCGGGCGCACAGGATAAAAAGGGCGAAGCAGACCTTTTGAAGTCTGCCTCGCCCTTCACTTTTTCGGACGAACAAAATAGAACCGGGTCCTTTTTCGTTTATTCCGGAAGGGGATACAGCATTTTCATCCCTTCTTCGCTATACAGCAAAAAAGACATGCTGGAACACGGGTAATCCTCCGGGGAAAACGAACGGCTGCCCCCTTCGGTCACCAAAAAAATATGATAAAAGTTAGGGAAAAACCGGTTGGTTTCCGGATAACCTCGTCGTTTTGCGGGTTATAGATAGAATAGAAAAAGGCGAAATTGGTCAAGGGGCTTAGGCCATGGATCCTCTCGTCAGTCGTAAACATTTTTTCGGCTTTTTTCTCCGGGATAAAAAACCGGTAAACGCTGCCCTCTGAAAGAAAATAAAGCAGATACCGGTCATTGCTGGTACAGTTTTCAATGGGCGCGGTGTGCTGGTAGTAGACCTCGTCCTCCCCATTTGCAGGATGCCGAAAAATGATGTCCTGCTGCCCTTCGTTGTGACCCCTCGAATATAAGATGCTCCACGGACTGCCCGGGTTAAAGTAGCGCTCCTCGGAAAAATATTCTTCGTAGGTCATGTGTCATATGGGGACTGGAAGGAGGCGCTGTTTCGTTCCCCGGCGCTTTCCTCGGGCGAGGCGGCGGAAGAGCTTTCTTCGGCGGGAAGGGAGATGCTCTGCTCCGGGCCGGAATCCTCGGGCAGGGAAAAATCATCGGAGGAAAGGCCGGACGACGCCTGGCATCCGGCAAAAAGCAGAGCCAGAGAGAGGAGAAGGGCGTACACGGTCTTTTTCATGCTTAGGCTCCTTTCGAGGGTTGACGGCCAGCGCGTTAGATATTGTTTTTCCAATAGAAAAAGTATACAAATTTTACAACACAAATATAATATAATTTATTAAAAAACACACTACTTTCCAAAATTTTCTTTTGTTGCAAACGCCGCCTTTTTTCGATACAATAAAAATAGCAGGATAACCGTCATCCGGCCCGCTTTGGCCGAAAGGGCGGCTTTTATCCCGGCCGGTGTTTTTTAAGGAGGCGCGTTTTATGTTTGCCATCGTGTTCCAGCAGGTTTTCATCATGTTTTTGCTGATGCTCATCGGCTTTGTTTACGCAAAGGCCACCCGGATGAAAAAAGAGGAGTGCAACCGCATCTGCAACATCCTTTTGATGATCGTCACCCCCTGCCTTTTGTTAAGCAATCTCCAGCGGCCGTTCCAGCAAGAAATCCTCTGGCAGATGCTTTTTTCTCTGGCGCTGGCTGCCGCTTCCTCCTTTATCGCAATTTTTGCGGCGCGTTTTTTGTTTCTGCCCAGGCAAAAGGGGGAAAACCGCCGGATCGAGCGGTACGGCGCCAGCTTCGGCAACGTGGGTTTTATCGGCATCCCGCTGGTCACCGGCATTTTTGGCGCGGAGTACGCGGTGTACGCCGTGGTCTTTGTGGTGGTTTTCCACGTGCTGTCCTGGACGGTGGGGGTGGGCATCCTCAAGGGCTCCTTTAAAGAGATGTCCTGGAAGGAAGCGCTGGTCAATCCCGGAGTGCTCAGCTGCCTGGTGGCGGTGCCGCTGTTTGTTTTGAACATTACACTTCCTTCCCCCATTGGGCCGGCGGTCAGCTACCTTTCTTCGCTAAACACGCCCTTGGCCATGCTGGTGTGCGGCTTTTTCATCGCAGGCGTGGATTGGAAGCGGTTCGGGGAAAAGGGGGTGCTGTACACCGCCCTCATCCGACTGGTGCTGGTCCCTCTTTTGACCCTGCTTTTATACTGGGCACTGGGGGTTCATCGCTGGATTGCGGAAGGCCCGGTGCTGGTGCTGGTCAACCTGATCGCCGGCGCCTGCCCGGCGGCCATCGCCACCAGCATGATGGCCGCCCGATACGGGCTGGACGGGGAATACGCATCGGTGATTGTGGCGGTGACAACGGTGGGCTGCCTTGTTACCGTGCCGCTGATCGCCATGACGGGCCAGCTCATCTTTGTCTGATTCGCCTCCCTTTTGTACAGCGGGATGGCGGAAAATCCCCTGTAGAGCCTGCGTGTTTTTTGGGATTCTGCATAGAATCATCCCAAGAATCATGCAGGTTTTTTCTGAACAAGAAAAAATACCCAAAGCGGTTGACAAATCTAGTTAGTGGTGGTAAACTATGCCTGAACAGTGAGTTAGAAAATGCTAACCAAAATGGCAAGCTATTTGAATCAGACCAAGGAGAGGGTAAATATGCCGTTGACCATGGCCCCATCCGGCGAAATCAACACCGTCAAAAGGATCAATGGAAAGGACGAAACCAAACGCTTTCTGGAAAGCCTCGGGTTTGCGGAAGGCGGGCAGGTGCAGGTAATTACAAAAAGCGGCGGAAATCTGATCGTCAATGTCAAGGATACCAGAATTGCGCTGAGCCAAAGCATGGCCAACCAGATTCTGGTTTAAAAAATGCCGGATCCCGGCGGCTCACATATAAGAAAGAAGGGGTAAAATGAAAACGCTCAAGCAGATCAAATGCGGTCAAACGGTCACGGTTGCCCGACTGGATGGGGAAGGGGCTTTAAAGCGCCGGATTATGGACATGGGCATTACCAAGGGAACCGCCGTCTATGTGCGAAAGGTGGCCCCCTTAGGCGACCCGGTGGAAATTACCGTCCGCGGCTGTGAGCTGTCCATCCGCAAATCGGACGCGGAGAATATTTTGGTGGAATAAACACCGGCGGCCGTTTATTTTTTTCATCACTAGTTAGCGATAGCTAATCTAAAAACTGCGCGATCGTTTTACGATGGCGAAAGGAGCTTGAGGAATATGGCGATCAAAATCGCACTTGCAGGAAATCCCAACTGCGGCAAAACCACCCTATTCAACAGCCTGACAGGGGCTAACCAGTTTGTGGGGAACTGGCCTGGCGTGACGGTGGAGAAAAAAGAGGGAAGGCTTAAGGGGCACAAGGATGTCATTGTCACCGACCTGCCTGGTATTTATTCTCTGTCCCCCTATACGCTGGAGGAGGTGGTGACCCGAAACTACCTGATGGAGGAAAAGCCGGACGTCATTTTGAATCTGGTGGACGGCTCCAGCATTGAGCGAAACCTCTATCTGACCACCCAGCTGGCCGAAATGGGCGTCCCGATGGTGGTCGCCTTAAACATGATGGACGTGGTCTGCAAAAACGGCGATCAGATCGATGTCAAAAAGCTGTCCGAGGCATTGGGCTGCCAGGTGATCGAGACGACGGCGGTTAAGGGCGAAGGGTGTATGCAGGCGGCTGAAGCGGCGGTTGCCGCAGCCCGGGCCGGCGGCGTCTTCCAGCACCGCCACGCTTTCGACAGCGCGGTAGAAAGCGCCCTGTCCGAAATCGAGTCGCTGATGGCCGGGCTGATCCCCCAGATGAGCGCCCGCTGGTTTGCGGTCAAGCTTTTGGAACGGGACCAAAGGGTGCTGGCTTCCCTTTCGCTGGCGCAGCCTTTAAAGAACCGGCTGGAGGATATCATCTCCAAACTGGAAAAGCAGAAGGAGGACGACAGCGGGAGCATCATCACCAACGAGCGGTACGAAGCCATTGCCGAGCTGGTGAAACGCTGTGTCAAAAAGAAAGAATCCGGCTTGCGCGTTTCGGATAAAATCGACCGGATCGTCACCAACCGCTGGCTGGGTCTGCCGATTTTCGTGGCGGTGATGACCTTGGTGTATTTTATATCCTGGACCACCGTCGGCACCCTTGTGACCGATTTTACCAACGATACCCTGTTCGGCGGGTGGATCAGCCCCGCGGTGGAGAGCCTCCTGGTCAGCCTTGGCACCGCCGATTGGCTGGTAGGGCTGGTGGTCGAGGGCGTTGTAGGCGGCGTCGGCTCGGTGCTGGGCTTTGTCCCCCAGATGCTGGTGCTTTTCCTGTTTCTGTGCCTGCTGGAGGACTGCGGCTATATGGCCCGCATCGCCTTTATGATGGACCGGATCTTCCGCCGTTTTGGCCTTTCCGGCAAATCCTTTATCCCGATGCTCATCGGCACCGGCTGCGGGGTTCCGGGGGTTATGGCCTCCCGCACCATCGAGCAGGATCGGGACCGGAAGATGACCGTCATGACCACCACCTTTATCCCCTGCGGCGCCAAGATGCCGATTGTAGGGCTGATTGCCGGCGCTATCTTTGGCGGCGCCTGGTGGGTGGCGCCCTCCGCTTACTTTATCGGCGTTGGAGCCATCGTCGTATCCGGCATCCTTTTAAAGAAAACCAAGATGTTCGCGGGGGATCCGGCCCCCTTTGTCATGGAACTGCCCGCCTACCATGCGCCGACGGTGGTCAACATCCTGCGCGGCACCTGGGAGCGGGGCTGGTCCTTTATCAAAAAGGCCGGGACCATTATCCTGCTGGCCAGTATCCTTGTCTGGTTCGGGAAAAGCTTTGGCTTTGCGGACGGCGTTTTCGGCATGGTAGAGGATATGGACACCTCGCTGCTGGCAGCGGTGGGAAGCTTTGTGGCCCCCCTGTTCGCGCCCTTGGGCTTTGGCAGCTGGCAGTCCACCGTCGCAACGGCCCTGGGCCTGGTGGCCAAGGAAGAGGTGGTCAGCGTGTTCGGCGTTTTGTATGGTGTAACCGGCGACGCACTGGAGCTGGTGGAGGAAGGGGCTTTCAACCAGTTAGACCCCATCGCCCAGCATTTTACCGCCCTTTCCGCCTGCTCGTTTTTGCTCTTTAACCTTTTGTGCGCGCCCTGCTTTGCGGCCATCGGCGCTATCAAGCGGGAGATGAACAGCGCCAAGTGGACCTGGTTCGCCATCGGCTATCAGACGGCGTTTGCCTATACGGTTTCGCTGATTGTGTACCAGCTGGGATTGCTGTTTACCGGCGGTAGCTTCGGCGTCGGGACCCTGGCCGCCCTGATCCTGGTGGCCGGCTATGTCTGGCTTTTGGTCCGGAAGGGTCGGGACGGCGCGGGAAAATCCACCCGCTTGGTTCAGGCGGTGGGCGCGGGTGCTGACTAAAAGCTTTTGCGAAAGAAAGGAGCGCGGATCATGGGTACATGGATTGTTCTGGGCATCTTGGCCGCCGGCATCGTCTTGGCTCTGCGGTCGGTTCGAAAAAGCGTTCGGGAAGGGGGCTGCCCAGGCGGTTGCTCCGGCTGTGCGGGCGGCTGTCACTGCCATTCAACGGGATCGGACATCCAGCGCGCAGAAAAGCTTTAAGCCTTGCGAACCTCTTATTTCCTCCCCCTGCTATAAAGTGACCCTAATGAAAAAAGGCGGCCGACAGGCCGCCTTTTTTCTGCTAAAATCACCGCATATATAGAAATCATCTGTGTTTTTTATTTGAGTATGAATAGGATGGATGTCTAAATTTGTGCAGAGTAGTTCTTTTTCGGCCAACTTTTATCCTTTCGCTCAATTTTCTATAAAAAATTAGAAATTATATGTAATATTTTTAAAATATTTCCGTTTTTATATATAAAATGGGAAATGAGCGCGCTATTTCTTATTCAAAAACAAATTAAAAGGAAGGTGGCATATGAAGGATAAAACAAGCGAAATAAAATTTTAACGGAGGATATTTATGAAAAAAATTATAAGCGTTTTTATCGCCTGCTTTATGATTTTAAATTCGTTTATTTTTGTGTATGCAGAAACAAATACAGATGATGAAACGATAGGTTCTACTTATGGAGGTCTATTCCCGGAAAGGGTACCGTCTGCTCAAGAACAGTTCCAAGACTTTCTCCATTCTAAGCCATCTTCAAAAGATGTTGCTGATGTTCAAAATAAAATCAATGGAATTCATGAACCAGTTCCTTCTGCTAGATATGGCGCTTGGATTTATCTTCCGAATACATTTACAGTAATAGATCAGGGAAAGGACTACTACTGTGCAGCATCCTGTGTAAAGTCGACTATGAATTACATTAAAGGAAGCTCGGAATCCTTGAGTGCAACATATGTGAATCTTCAGGGAACAGGGCAAATACAGCCTGGGGTTTGTCTAGCAAGAATTGCTCCATATCTTAATCAAGAGCAAAACGCAACGCGCTATGTGACTCGTGATTATAAAGTTTCTTATGAAAACATGCGAATTCAATTGACTGCGGCAATTAACCAATATCAAACGCCCGCCATCATCGTCATCAAAGCTATGGATGGAGAGTGGGGATATTATAATACCGCAGGGCATGCACTTTCTGTAATAGGCGCATACAGTGACCAATATGCATTCTATTTAGGAGATCCTCTTTATAAAATTGCTGGCTGCCCAAGCAAGTATGCAAAAGGCGCGGGTATAATTTACAATGGGATATCTTATGAGTCTGGAACGGGCTATGTTTATTAATTGATTTATTGAGCCTTACTCTCCGTTTTAACGGAGAGTAAGGCGTTTTAAGGAGTTATTTATGAAAGGTATAAGGATTGCTTTTTTGTTTATGACCATACTATTATTTTTCCCATCGTGTGCAGATCAAGAAAAACCGGATTCGGATATTTTGTTTGATGGGGAATATCAGCTTTCGATAGAAGATGGAGCAGTTATTCAAGTTCTGGATGGAAATATTCTATTGTATAGAAAGCATGATGGGAATACTCAGATGTTTTATTCGTATGACCTTGGGACAAAAGAAAAAAAAGAAATTGGAAAAATTGAAAATTTCGCCATGTCCACTAATCCTCTTCCGTTTGGAAAAAACAAGGATAGATTATATTTTTATATGAGTACATATGAAAAAAATTCTGAAATCACAAATTTATTTGAAATGGGGTTAGAAAATCAATCTATCATCCCACTTACACAGGAAACGATAACTGGAAAGCTATCATATATAACAAATCTGAATGAAGAAGTTTTATTATCATTGAAGTCCAATTCCAGCAATTTTAACACTACGGATGTGTCGTATGTAGAAAAATATCAGGTTGATACAGGGTTTTGCGAAAGGATCATTCAAAAAGAATTAAATGCAAATGGAACAAGGGGTGAAAGAATTTGGGCCATAACGGCTGAAAATAAAAAAATTTATCTCTTTGTTGTAGATTATAGTAATAATGATTGGAAAATTGAGGTATATAACGAATCTGGCTCTATGATCAAACAATATGACTGTAATGATTCAAGGGACTTTTTCTTATCGGATTGGGTGGCGAATATCGAAGTTTATGGGGATTATGTTTTCATCGCATCGGTAAATGATATGTCTATATATAAAATGGAAAAAGACGGTTTAAAAATGGTAGCGTATGCTACAAATGTTGATTCATTTTATGGTGCGATTTGTTTAAATGCATCTGGTGACAGGGTGGCTTTGTCCTCAAGAGGAAGTAATTTCTTTTTGCTGGATACAAAAAACGACAAGCTATACGTTACTAAATGTAAAAATTTGGATGAAAACACGGAAGAACATATTTTTAAGTTGATACAGGATGGAGAAAATATTATCTATTCTACTTCTGATCCGATAAATAAAATAAAAAAATACTATTATTCCAATACTAAGCAGTTAATGGAGAATAGCGACCGTACAATTGAATTATCCGGTTCTGTGGTGGATCTTTCAGAAGAAGCGAAATATCCTACGCCATCCTTTTAATCTCACCCCGAATTTTGTAAGGTTTAGTCTCTTTTTTCGATAAAGGCTCCGCCCCTTGCTTTTTTGGGCCCGGCGGGTTACCATAGGAAAAAAGGAGGGTGTGCGAGGATGACGGGAGAAATTTTGTGCGTAGGCACCGAGCTATTATTGGGGGACATCGTCAATACCAACGGGGCTTTTCTGGCCCGGGAGCTGGCGGCGCTGGGGATCGGCGTTTACCATCAAACGGTGGTGGGGGACAATGCCGGAAGACTGCGGGAGGCCATCGAGCTGGCCCTTTCCCGCAGCGATTTACTAATCATGACCGGCGGGCTGGGCCCCACCTGCGACGATCTCACCAAAGAGACCGCCGCGGCGGCGCTGGGCAAGCCTCTTTGCTGGAACCAGCAGGCCTACGACCGGATGGCGGCCTATTTTGCCCGCACCGGCCGGGAGATGAGTGAAAACAACCGCAAGCAGGCCATGGTTCCCCAGGGTGCGGCGGTGTTCCAAAACGAAAACGGCACCGCCCCCGGCGTCGGGATGGAGGAGGATGGCAAAATTTTGATCCTTCTGCCCGGCCCCCCTTCCGAAATGGAGCCCATGTTTTTGGCCCAGGTCCGCCCGTATCTGGCGGGCAGAACTGGCATGACCTTTTTTTCCCGGACGGTCCACCTGTTTGGAATCGGAGAGTCGGCGGCAGAGCAGGCGCTGCGGGATCTGATGGAGACGGGGATCAATCCGACCATCGCGCCCTACGCCAAAACCGGGGAGGTGCTTTTGCGGGTTACTGCCGCGGCGCCGAACCAGCAGCAGGCCGAAGCGCTTTTGGCGCCGGCGGTGGAGGAAATCCGCCGGCGGCTGGGCCGGTATATCTATGGCGTAGACGTGGGCACGCTGGAAAAAGCGGCGGTGCTGGCCTTGGGGGAGGAGGGGCTCACCCTGGCTACCGCCGAATCCTGTACCGGCGGCGGGGTGGCCCAGCGGATTACCGACGTGCCCGGCGCGTCGCTGGTGTTTCGGGCAGGGCTTTGTACCTATACCAATGAGATGAAGCGTTCGCTTTTAGGTGTTCGAAAGGATACGCTGGATATCCACGGCGCGGTTTCCGCTGACGCGGCGCTGGAAATGGCCCGGGGCGCCCGGGCGAAAACCGGCGCGGACATCGGCGTCGCCGTCACCGGCGTGGCGGGGCCTGGCCGGTCGGAGGGAAAGCCGGTGGGCCTTGTTTTTGTGGCGGTGTCCAGCGCGTGGAAGGAAGAAATCAAAGAGCTGCATCTGGCCCGAGGCAGCGGCAATGAGCGGGAGCGGGTGCGCCGTCTGGCGGAAAACCACGCCCTGTACGCGGTGCTGCAAATCATCCAAAAGCGCGGCTCAAGATAACGTCCTGCCCGGATAAAGGAGGATGCGGATGAGAAAGGTCTACAAAATCGGAGAGGTGGCGAATATCCTGGGCGTTTCCGCCGACACCATCCGGTATTACGAAAAAAATGGGATTGTCTATTCCCATAAGGATGCGGCAAACGGCTACCGGTATTTTACCTCGGCGGATATCTACGCTTTGCTGGACGTGCTTTTCTACCGCAGTATGGATATTCCGGTGGAAGAGGTCTGCAAGATTATGAATTCCTACCAGCATAGGGATGTCAAAAAGCTGCTGGAGCAAAAGGAAAAGCAGGTGGAGGCCAAAATCCGGGAGCAGCGGATTTTGCTGGGCCAGATCCGTGCGACCATCGAGGACTACCGGATTATGGAGGAGGGCCTGGATGTGCTCAGGGTCTGCCCCATGCCCCAGATGGCGCTGTTGTACGAATCCGCGGCGGATAGCCAGGCTTATTTTCACAGCATGATGGAGCAGGAGGACCCCGGCGCCGTCCAGCCGGTGGGGTCGCTGATCGAGGCGGGTTTTATTGCAGGCCGTACTGCCGGCGGCTGGGAGATGACCCGCCTGTTTACGGCGGCGATTCTCCCCCCGGAGGGGGGAAAGGCGCCCCCCGAGGAGGGGCGGCTGGTCAGCGCGCCCAAGGCGGTCTATACGGTGGTGCGCTCCCCCTGGGGCCTTGGGATAGAGGAAATGCTGGCCCCAGTGCTGGATTTTGCGGCGGCCCAAAAGCTCACCGTAAAGGGCGAGGCGTTCGGACTTTATATTTTTACCGACTACAGCCAGCCAACGCCGCTGGACTACATTGCCTTATATCTGCTGGTGGATTAGCGGCCGGTGTCCTTTTCTTGACATCGCCCCGGGAAAAAGGTAAGATAAAGCGGTAGGGCACACGTTTCCCACTCGTGTGCGAAAAACGAAGAACAGAAAGGATGACATCTTTATGAAACAGATTATTGCTACAAATAAAGCGCCGGGCGCCATCGGCCCATATTCTCAGGGTACTGTCGGCGGCCAGATGGTGTTTACCTCCGGTCAGCTGGGAATCAATCCAGCTACCGGCAAGCTGGCGGGCCAGTCGGTGGAGGAGCAGACCATGCAGGCTTTAAAGAATCTGGGCGAGGTGCTCAAGGCCGGCGGCGCGGATTACGACACAGTGTTAAAAACCACCGTATATCTGAAGAATATCGGCGATTTTGCCTCGGTCAACAGCATTTACGCGACCTATTTTAAGACCGATTGCCCGGCCAGAAGCTGCTTTGAGGTGGCGAATCTGCCTATGGGCGGCCTGGTGGAGATCGAAGCAGTGGCGCTGAAAAAATAGCACGCCAAAACATTTTTTCAAAAAGGATCTGCAAAGCGCTTTGCGGATCCTTTTTTCGTGGGTTTTTCCCGCAAACCTTGTTGTAGAAAAGGCAAAAAGCGTGTATAATAATATCCGCTGATACGCTTACCCGCGCCGGCCGGCCGTGCGGACAAGGACCCGCTGGTTTGGCCAGACAGCGCCTGGAAAGGATCGATGGAAAAAATGGACGGATGGAAAAAATTCCTCAAGGAATGGGTCCTTCCGCTGGGAGCGGAGGTCCTTGTGATCGTGTTTTTGTTAAAGGTCGTGTTCATGCTGGTGCTGGTTCCCTCTGGCTCCATGCTGCCGACTATCCAAAAAAACAGCGTGCTGTTCTGCACCCATGTCCACAATACGGACAAGCTGGAGCGCGGGCAGATTCTGGTCTTCGAGTCGGACGAGCTGGGCAAGACGCTGATTAAAAGGCTCGTCGGTCTGCCCGGCGAAACGGTCGTCGTTGGTGAGGATGGCGGCATAACGGTGGACGGCCAGACCTTAGAGGAGCCGTATGTGGTCTATCCTGCCGGCGGCACCGAAATGGAGTTTGAAATCCCCCAGGGTCATTACCTGTTTTTAGGGGACAACCGGGCCGGCTCCGAGGACGCCCGCTATTGGGCGGAGCCGTTTATCCCAGCGGAAAAAATTAAGGCCAAGGCCCAGTTTACCCTGTGGCCCTTCAGCCATTTCGGCGGCCTGCGTTAAAAGGAGGAAGCAGTATGCTTTTATGTGTGAAAAATGCGGATGTCTACAGTCCCGCCCCTTTGGGCCGAAACGATATTCTCATCTGCAACGATAAAATCCTTGCCATCCGGCCGAAAATCGACGGGCTGCCCAAAGACTGCCGGGTGATCGATGCCGCCGGCCGCCGGGTGATCCCGGGATTAATTGACCAGCATGTGCACATCACCGGCGGCGGGGGAGAAAGCGGTTTTACCAGCCGCGTGCCGGAGCTTCGCTTCTCCCACAGCGTCAGGGCCGGGGTCACCACCCTGGTAGGCCTTTTGGGCACCGACTCCCGGACCCGCAGCGTGAAGAACCTGCTGGCTAAGACCAAGGCGCTAAACGAGGAGGGAATTACCGCCTATTGTTTAACCGGTGCGTACGAAATTCCGTCGCCCACCCTCACCGGCTCGGTAGGGGACGACATCCTGTTTTTGCAGGAGGTTATCGGCGTAAAGGTGGCCATCTCCGACCACCGCAGCTCCAACCTCACCAAGGAGGAGATGATCAAGCTGGCCAGCGAGGCCCGAATTGCGGGCCTTTTGAGTAAAAAGCCCGGCGTAGTCCACATGCACACCGGGTCGGGCCGCCAGGGTCTTGGGATGATTTTGGACATTGTAAAAACCACCGATATCCCCATTAAGCATTTCCGCCCCACCCATATGCGGAAGATGCTGGAGGACGACGTGGTGGAATTCGCTGGTCTAGGCGGGTATGTGGACTATACCAGCAGCGAGGAGCCGGACGAAAAGTCCCAGGAGATTTTGGACGTGCTGGCCCGGGGAATTCCCGAGGACCATTTGACCATCAGCTCCGACTCCAACGGCAGTATGCCTAAATGGGGCCCCAACAAGGAGCTTGTGGGCATTACCTATGCCAAGATGACCAGCCTGTTTGGGCAGATCCGCTCGCTGGTACAGGTCAAGGGTCTGCCGCTGGAGCGGGCGCTGTGCTTTGTGACCCAAAATGTGGCTCAGGCTCTGGAAATCTATCCGCGCAAGGGCTGCCTTGCGCCGGATAGCGACGGGGACCTGGTGGTCCTTGGCCCCCAAATGGAGATCGAAACGGTGGTGGCAAAGGGGCAGGTGCTGATGGAAGAAGGAAAAATTTTAAAAAAAGGGCTGTTTGAGGATTAGTTGACAGCTTTCGGGCAAAAGACTACAATATAGGTAGGATAAAAACTTTGATGGGAGTTGAATCGTTTTGGCAGAAAATTGTAACCACGACTGCGCCTCCTGCGGCGAAGAATGCGCTTCCCGGGAGGTCCCGGAAAGCTGCACCCACGATTGCAGCAGCTGCGGGGAGGATTGTCCCTCCAGGACCAAAAGCTTAAAGGATTTTTTGGAGGCGCCTCATGAGATGAGCTCGGTGCGCAAGGTCATCGCAGTGGCCAGCGGCAAGGGCGGCGTGGGCAAATCCCTGGTCACCTCCTTGCTGGCGATTGCCATGAACCGGCTGGGCTACCGGGTGGGCATTTTAGATTCGGATATCACCGGCCCGTCGATCCCCCGCGCGTTCGGCGTAAACGGACGGGCCATGTCGGACGAGGCGGGCATCTATCCGGCGGAAACCTCTGCCGGAATCCACATCATCTCCGCCAATATGCTTTTGGAGGAGGAGACCGCCCCCATCATCTGGCGCGGACCTATGATCGCCGGCGTGGTCAAGCAGTTCTGGACCGACGTAATCTGGAACGATATTGACTTTTTGTTTGTGGACATGCCTCCGGGAACCGGCGACGTGCCGATCACCGTTTTCCAGTCCATTCCGGTGGACGGGGTGGTGGTCGTGGCGTCCCCCCAGGAGCTGGTGGGCATGGTGGTGGAAAAAGCGCTCAACATGGCCAACGCCATGCAGGTCAACGTCATTGGCCTGGTGGAAAATATGAGCTATGTGGAGTGCCCGGACTGCCATAAGAAGCTTAAGGTATTTGGCGAAAGCCATATCGACGGGATCGGCGAGGAATTTAACCTGCCGGTGCTGGCCAAAATGCCCATTGACCCGCAGCTGGCCCAGCTGTGCGACCAGGGGAAGATCGAACAGGCCCAGGCGGATTATCTGGCCGAAGCCTGCCGGAAGATTGTGGAATACTGCGAAAAGGAAGACTGATGGCGCTTTTGTACCGGCAGCGGCGGCTGCCGGTCTTTTTTTCGTTCGCGGCATGGGCACGGCGTAAAATAAAGGTAAATCCAAATGAATTTTCGTTTTTTTCTTGTTTTTTTTTCGGTTGATGCTACAATAGGGAAAGGATCATGTTTCATAAGCAGGACTGTGTAAATTCGTTTTTTATTGCGAAGCAATAAAAAATAATGACAAAACAGTGAAAATCCGTTCTTCCCTGCAACAAATCCGTTTTTAACGGGTACTTATTATGCGAGACTTATGCGAACGCATAGAGGAATTCACAAAAAAGGGGATGCGTATATGCTTCCAAACCATAGAAAACCTTACAGCAGGACCCAAAAGGCGCCAGCCCGGTCTGCTGCGCCTTCCTCTGGTATGGCGTCGCCAGGTACTCGGCGAAAAAAGAAAATTCCCTGGTACAAAAAGCTCCTTCGCATGATGGTGCCGACCAAAAAGGACAGCACGATAGATAAGGCCCGCAAGATTATTTTCGATCTGGCGATTTTGGTTTTTATCGGCTCCTGTACCTATCTGGTCAACTATTACGGCGAATCGGACCGCAACGCCAAGTTTTACGACGGCGTTGCCGGCATGCTGGGCAAGGGCGAGGTCAGCGAGAATTACCCGCGGGCTTATCTGACCAAATTCGCCTCCTTGTGGGAGATGAACGAGGATATCGTCGGGTGGCTGTCCATCGACGGGACCAAGGTCAATTACCCGGTGGTCCAAAGCGACGATAACGACTACTATCTGCACAAGGACTTTTCCAAGGCGGACAACAAGCATGGCATCCCTTTTGCCGACTGCCGGGTAGATATTTCCATCCCCAGCACCAATATTCCCATCTACAGCCACAATATGAAGGATGGGCAGATGTTCGGCGAACTGATCAATTACCAGGACTTAAACTACTATAAGCAGCATCCGGTGATTAATTTCGACAGCCTCTACGAAGAGGGAAAATACAAGATCGTGGCCATGTTTATCGCCTCGACCCTGCCGGAGCACGCGCCCAACTTCGAATACCACAACTTTATCCAGGCCAATTCTGACGAAGAGTTAATGAATTTTGCCAACGAGGTTCTCTCCCGTTCGCTGATCGTCACCGGCGTGGATATTCAGCCGGGCGACCAGCTGATCACCCTTTCTACCTGTACCTACGATTTTAAAGAGGCCCGCTTTGCCATGGTGGCCCGACGGGTGCGGGAGGGCGAATCGGAGACGGTGGACACCTCCACCGCCCACATTAACCCCAATCCGGTGATGCCCAAGGCCTGGTACGAAGCCAAAAAGATCGCCGCGCTGGTGGCCGGTGTCTCCCTCTCTCCGGAGAATTTGAACCTAAAGCCGGGCGAAACCGCCTCTTTGACCGCCACGGTGCTGCCCAATACGGCGGTTAACCGCAACGTCCGCTGGGATTCCAGCGACTCGTCGGTGGCCAGCGTAGACCAGAGCGGTACCGTCACTGCCCACCGCAGCGGTACGGCGGTGATCACCGTCACCACTGAGGAAAGCAGCTTTACCGCCTCCGCCACCGTAACGGTAGGCGCCGGACCCATTACGTCTATGTATTTTGCCAGCGAAGGAGTCAGCGTCCAGGTGGGCGGCGGCATGGATCTTACCAGTCTGCTGGTGGTGGAGCCGGAGGGGGCCAACCTGGATGAGCTGCAGTGGTCCTCCAGCGACCCGTCGGTGGCCAGCGTTTCCGGCGGGGGTGTAACCGGCAAAAAGATGGGGACCGCGACCATTACCGTCACCGCGCCCAGCGGCGCTTCCGCGTCTATCACCGTGCAGGTGGGCAGTTATGTGCCGGTGGATTATCTGAGTATTGTGGGCAGTGGCACGGTCACCGTCGGCGGCAGCACCAGCTTGAGTCTGGTCATTAACCCGGACAATGCCACCAACCAGAATGTGGAATGGTCGACCGACCGCGCCGGCGGCAAGATCATTTCTTTAAGCGGCAGCGGCACCTCCGCTACCGTCACCGGCAAAAAGAAGGGCACCGCCACTGTTGTCGCTACCATCAACGACAACGGTCAGGTAAAAACGACTTCTATCAGCATCACCGTCACCGATCAGGCGCTGCCCCCCTCCGAGCTGGAGTTTGTGGACGGCAACGGCGACCCCGTGAACGGCTACAATATTGCTGTCGGCAATGGGGACAGTTTGCTCAAATATCTGCGGGTTGATCCCGTCGGCGCCGATACGAGCCAACTGGTCTGGTCCTCCTCCGACGAGGGTGTGGCGACCGTTGAGGGCGGGCACCTGCAGGGCCTTACCGACGGGGTGGTGACCATCACGGTCAAAACGCCCGACGGTAGTATTGTCAAAAAAGTGCAGGTCACCGTCGGTAATGGAAATGCGTCAAAGCCTTCTAGTAAGCCTTCCAGCAGCAGTTCTGTCCCGGAGCAGTCTTCCTCCTCTAAAGCGGAGGAACAGCCTTCCTCCGTCCCAGAGCAATCCTCCTCCAAAGCAGAAGATCCCAATCCGCCGGAGGAAACCCCCGATCCTGACACCCCCGACCCGGGAGACAATCCCGGCGGCGAGGGCGAAGGAGAAGGCGGCGAAGAGGAAGAAAAGCCGCCAGCCAATATCTGGGGTTAGCGTGTTGTGTTTAACAGTGTGGCAAAACGCAATTAGGATCGAAAACCCCCGGCGCGGATTCCGCGCCGGGGGTCTTTCTGGCTGTTTGGCCTTATGTCCGGCTCTTTTTGGGTCGGGGCGGCAGCTTACCGCCGCTGGGGGCGCTTGTCCCCGGCTTTTGCCGGCCGGGACGGTGGTTGGGCTTGTTCCCGCCCTGGCCCGCCTTTTTGGCTCCCGCTGCTTCTGCCGCGCCGGAGGGCGTCCGCCCCTTCTTTTGGATCGGCGGCAGGTTTTTGGGTCGGTCGGAAAACAAAGGGGTCCAGCCCAGCAGCTCGCCGTCGCCGTATTCCCCGTCCGGCCGTACCAGGACCTGGACCACCTCCGCCCAGCGTTCTTTGGGATTGCCCAGGGTGTGGTACTTCCCCTCGCCGGCAACAGCCAGCGTCACCCCGTTGTCCAGCTGCACCCGGGTGTTCCCCAGCTCCATGCCGTCTACGACTGGAATCTTGCGCCGGTCGACCTCGCGATCTTCACCGGTAAAGCAGTTAAGCACAACCGTCCGTTTGACCGGCTTTTCCCCGCCGCTGTTTTTTGGTTGGGAAGAATTCTTTTTCATTTGTCCCGCTCTCCTTATATTTTCTTTTCCTATCATACCGCGGAAAAGAAAATTTGGCAATCGGGCTTTCCTTATTTGTCAATGAATGGTATACTAAAACCAACGATTTACCGCAAGGAGGATTTTTATGACCCCGGTTTTAGACAGATTTTTAAAGTATGTTAGCTTTGATACCCAGTCCGCTCCCGGTGCGGACTGCTTCCCCAGTACGGAAAAGCAGAAGACGCTGGCCCGGTATCTGGTGGAGGAGCTCAAGGGCATCGGCATTGCCGACGCGGCCATGGACGAATTCGGTTACGTCACCGGAACACTGCCCTCCAACGTGGACTTTGACGTTCCGGTTTTCGGCTTTATTTCCCATATGGATACCTCTCCAGACATGCCCGGCAACAACATCAAGCCCCAGGTGATCAAAAACTACGATGGTGGCGACATTGTGTTAAATAAGGAATTGGGCATTGTGCTAAGCCCCAAAAACTTCCCCAAAATGCTGATGTATAAGGGAAAGGACCTGATCACCACCGACGGCACCACCCTGTTAGGGGCCGACAATAAGGCGGGCGTCACCGCGATTGTGGGGATGGCGGAGTATCTGCTGGAGC
This sequence comes from uncultured Oscillospiraceae bacterium, assembly GCA_910583935.1. Taxonomy (GTDB): domain Bacteria; phylum Bacillota; class Clostridia; order Oscillospirales; family Ruminococcaceae; genus UBA3818. The sequence goes on along the minus strand of CAJTZM010000009.1, from coordinate 4,787 downwards.
ATCCGGAAATAAAACACGGCACCATTAAAATCGGCTTTACGCCGGACGAAGAGGTAGGCACCGGCGTGGACCACTTCGACGTGGAGAAGTTCGGCGCGCAGTTTGCCTACACGGTGGACGGCGGCACCATCGGCAGCCTGGAGTACGACAACTTCAACGCCTCCTCCGCTAAGGTGCATATTAACGGACAGAGCGTTCATCCCGGCTCGGCCAAGGGAAAGCTGGTCAGCGCCCTTTTGGTGGGCATGGAATTTCAGGGGATGCTGCCGGTCTTCGAAAACCCCGCCTATACCGAAGGGCACGAGGGCTTCAGCCACTTAGGCTCTATGAAGGGCAATGTGGAAACGGCGGATCTGTCCTACATCCTGCGCGACCATGACTCGGCCAAGCTGGAAAAGAAGAAGGAGACCTTCCGCAAAATCGCCGCTTACCTAAACGACAAATACGGCGAAAACACCGTCGAGGTAACCATCACCGACTCCTACCGCAACATGAAGGAGCAGATCCTCAACCATATGTATATTGTAGACGCGGCCAAGGAGGCTATTGAGCGGGTTGGCGTCCAGGTGATCAGCGGTCCGGTCCGCGGCGGCACCGACGGCGCGCGCCTTTCGTTTATGGGACTGCCCTGCCCCAATCTGGGGGCGGCCAGCCACAGCGCCCATGGAAAATATGAATACACCTGCGTACAGGCGATGGAAAAGAACATCGAAATTCTGACCAGCATCGCCACCCGCATTTGTGAGATCCACGCAAAATAATAGGGAAAAACAAGGAAAAAACAGCCCGTTTTCGAGCTGTTTTTTCTGGTTTTCCGGCAATTTTTTGGATGGCTTTTGCCAAATCTTTGCCGCCGTCCGGCAAAAGATACCCTTGACCAACCGCCCAAAGGGCAGTACAATTTACGGTAAAAACAAATGGGAAGGCGGCAGGCTTTATGACGGACCTTCTGGTAAGACTTTTTGTAAAGGATGCGGATCAGACAGGCTCCCCCAAGGTGCGGGAACGGTACGGGATGCTCAGCAGCTGGGTGGCGATTGTCTGCAATCTGCTTTTGTTTACCGCAAAATTCATCCTGGGCCTCATTTCCAACTCCATCGCCATCACCGGCGACGCGTTCAACAACCTGTCGGACGTAGGCAGCGGCGTGGCGACCTTTATCGGGTTCAAGGCGGCTTGTGTCCCGGCGGACGAGGACCATCCCTTTGGGCACGGGCGGATTGAGTATGTCAGCGGGCTGATCATCACCTTTTTGGTGTTTTTGGTGGGGATGGACGTAATCCAAAGCGCCTTTGGCAAGATCCTGCACCCGGAACCGGTGGAGTTCAGCGTTTTTGTCATTGGCGGGCTGGCTTTATCCATTCTGGTCAAGCTGTGGATGAGCGCCTTTAACCGCAAGCTGGATAAGCGGATTGATTCCGGCACTCTGCGGGCGGCGGCGCAGGACAGCCTTAACGACTGCATTTCCACCGGCGCCACCACCCTGGGGATTCTCATCGCGCGGTTTCTGCCCTTTTCCATCGACGGCTATCTGGGGCTGATGGTCGGCGGATTTATCCTCTATTCGGGCTATGGGCTGGCCAAGGATACCATCAGCCCGCTTTTGGGGCAAAAGCCGGACCCGGAGCTGGTCCACCGGCTGTACGATATGATTTTAAGCTATCCGGAGATCACCGGCGTGCATGATCTGGTCCTGCATGACTACGGTCCCGGGCGGATGATGGGCAGCGCCCATGTGGAGGTATCCCGCACGATAGATGTGATGCAGGCCCATGACGTGATCGACAACGCGGAAAAGCATGTGCAGGCGGTTTTGCACATGCCGTTTGTACTGCATTACGATCCCATTGCCGACGACTGCGAGGAGACGACGGCCATGCGCAAAAGGGTCGAGGAGATCGTATCCCAGGTAAACGGAAAAATGACCATCCATGATTTTCGGATGGTGCCGGGCCCCACCCACACCAATCTGATTTTCGACTTGGTGGTCCCCCAGGGGGAGAACCGGAAAAACGGGGAGCTGAAAAAGGAGATCGACAGCCGGCTGCAGGGGGAAAAGGATACCTATTTTACGGTGATCACCTTTGACCGCAATTACATCTAGGGCGCGGCTTGATGCAAAGAATCGCTGGTAAGCTTAAGACTTTACCGGCGTTTTTTGTGTGGCTTGGCGGAAAAAAGTCCTTTGAGCGGCTCTGACAATGCAAAAAACCGTCTCCGGGCAGGACCCAGAGACGGTTTCTGCAAATTGCGGGCCGCTTGCCCAGGGACAGGCTATTGGGAGAAGGCCCCGTTCCGGGGGCAGACGGCTGAGCCTGCCGGTGAAGCCGGCGTTTATCAAGAAACGGCCGCCGGCCTGAACAGCGCCGGCAGGCGGGCAATTTCACAAAGTCAGACAGCGCGGGGCTGCAAGAAGCCGCTGGGCGGCTCTCTTTTGCCGGGCGGCGCTAAAGTCCAATTGTAGAGGGACGATGCTCTTGATTGTTTTTTCCATGCAGGAGACGGCTACATGCATTTTCTCTCTTATTATAGTAAAGATATTTACTAAAAGCAATAGTAAATATCTTTACTATGCTAACATTTTGAAAAAGAATGTTGGTGAGAGAAATGTCTTCTTATATGCAGCGTCTGCGTAATCTGCGGGAGGATCATGATCTGAGCCAGGAGCAGGTGGCCCAGATTTTAGGAACCTCTCAAACCATGTACGCCCGCTACGAGCGGGGTGCCAGCGAGCTTCCCATCCGGCACCTGATCGTCCTCTGCCGCCATTATCAGGTTTCGGCGGATTTTGTGCTGGGGCTGAAGCCGCCCGAGAAAGGCGCTGATAAAAAAGGCGGGGGATAAACAGGTCAAAGTCCGCCTCTGAACCGGCGTGAAATCGGGCCGGTCTGTCCCTTTATTTTGTAAAAAACCGGAGTAAAGTATGCTTTACTCCGGTTTTTTGATTGGTTAAAGGATCTGCTTTTCAATGTATCCGCCGCCCAGGACCCAGTCGCCGTCGTACAATACGCAGGACTGGCCGGGGGCCGGAGCGCGCTGAGGGGTATCGAACAGCACCTGGGCCCCGCCGTTTTCCAAAGGAGTGACCGATGCCGGGGCCTCCTTGGCGGCGGAACGGATTTTGGCTCCGACCCGCAGCGAACCGGGCAGCCGGTCGAAGGGGATCCAGCGGCAGTCCCGCAGCCGGACGCCGGCGGCATATTCTTCCCCGGACTCGCCCAAATAGATGCGGTTGGTCTGCGGGTCTATGGATTGGATGAACACCGGTCTGCCCAGGGCGATTCCCAGGCCCTTGCGCTGGCCGACGGTGTAATGCAGAAGGCCTTTATGGTGCCCGCAGACCCTGCCGTCCGGCCCGATAAAGTCCCCCTGGGGCATGGGGCCGAACCGCTTTTCGATGTAGGCCGGATAGTTGTTATCCGGAATAAAGCAGATCTCTTGGCTGTCCGGCGCGTTGGCGCAGGGAAGCCCTTCCCGGGCGGCGATGGCGCGTACCTCCTCTTTAGACAGGCTCTCCAGTGGCAGGGACAAAAGGGAGAGCTGCTCCTGGCTGAGACGGTACAGCATATAGGACTGATCCCGGGGGAGAAATGCCGCCTTTTTCAGTAGGTACCGCCCCTCCCGCAGCCGAACTCCGGCGTAATGGCCGGTGATTACCTGGCAAAAACCCCGGGCCTTGGCCTCCCGGCAAAGGAGGGCAAATTTGGTGGAGGGGTTGCAGAAAATGCAGGGATTGGGTGTTTCCCCCCGGCGGTAGGCCTCGGCCCAGGGGCGGACCACCTCCCGCTGGAACCACTCCTCCTCCCGGGCAACGATCAAAGGGATATCCAGGGCCCGGGCCACGGATTCGGCGGCCCGGACGGTCCCTTCATGGGCGGGGGAGAGACTGAGCACCAGGCCGGTGACGTCGCAGCCCTGCCGCTTCATCAAGGAGACGCAGACCGAAGAATCCACCCCGCCGGAAAGAGCCACCAGCACCTTTTTACCGCTCACAGGCCAGGTGCTCCTCGTCCGGGTCCTTTAATTCGCCTACAAAGGGGGTGGGGTCGATTCCCTGGCGGGTGTAGTAGTCGGCCAGGGCGGTTTTGATCGCCTGCTCCGCCAGTACCGAGCAGTGGATTTTCACCGGCGGCAGACCCTCCAGCGCCTCGACCACCGCGCTGTTGGTCAGCTTAAGCGCATCGTCCACCGTTTTGCCCTTGATCATCTCGGTGGCCATGGAGCTGGTGGCGATGGCCGCGCCGCAGCCGAAGGTTTTAAACTTCACATCCTCGATGACGCCGTTTTCGATTTTCAAATACATTTTCATAATATCGCCGCATTTGGCGTTGCCCACCTCGCCTACGCCGTTGGCGTCCGGGAGTTCCCCCACATTGCGGGGATTGGTGAAATGGTCCATTACTTTTTCCGAGTACAGCATGGCAAAAAATCCTCCTTACGCTTTCGTGATCCGTTCCCACAAGGGGGACATGGTCCGCAGCCGGCTGATGACGCCGGGCAGAACCTCCAGGATATAATCCACGTCCTCCATGGTGTTTTCGTCGCTGAGGCTCAGCCGCAGGGAGCCGTGGGCGATCTCGTGCGCCAGGCCAATGCCCAAAAGCACGTGGCTGGGGTCCAGCGAGCCGGAGGTACAGGCGGAGCCGGAGGAGGCGCAGACGCCCAGGGCATCCAGCGACAGAAGCAAGGCCTCGCCCTCCACCCCTTCGAAGGAGAAGTTGACGTTGCCGGGCAGGCGGCGGACCGGGTCGCCGTTGAGGCGCGCCCGCTCGATAGGTAAGATCCCC
>CAJTZM010000008.1:40086-97695 GCA_910583935.1 uncultured Oscillospiraceae bacterium | reverse complement strand
TCGTCCTGAGCCAGGATCAAACTCTTCATTAATTCCTATCAAAAGCCTTTCGGCTCTTAACCAAGTTTGTCCAGGCTTTTCCCGAACTCTAGCTTTCGCTTTTATCCTGGATTTTCCTGTTCCTTCTTCAAAAGAATTTTAGGGTTTCTTCTTTTCCTTTTCAGATGTTGTTCAATTTTCAAGGTTCCGCCGCCCTCTCGGGACAGCTTCATTACTATATCACATCCCTACTGCCTATGTCAATACCTTTTTTCACATTTTTTTAATTTTTTTCTGCCTTTTTATACCTTATTATATATTTCCCTTTTTCCTTTAAACTTATCCTTTATTATGAAATATTTTATCCCATTTCAGCCGTTTTTGCAATTTTTTTTGACAAAACCCTTTTCAATCGCTACAATGGTCATAGTCATTTTCTAGTAATGGAGGCTTTTCCATGATTGACCGGCCATATGAAATTGCGGATGCGCATACGCACATCTTTCCGGAAAAAATCGCAGAGAAGGCTGCCCATTCCATTGCGGACTTTTATAAAGTAAAGGCCGGTGATGTGGGTACGGCAGAGGTCCTTCTAAAAAACGGCAAAAGGCTGGGCGTCAGCCATTATCTGGTCTGTTCGGTGGCCACCACTCCTTTGCAGGTCGTCAGTATCAATCGCTTTATTTGGGAAAATTGCGCCGCTCACCCGGAATTCATCGGATTTGGCGCGATTCACCCTCGCATGAGTGAAACGCAGATGATCACAGAGGCTGTCCGGATCAAAGAGAGTGGCCTTCGGGGCATAAAGCTGCATCCGGATATTCAGGACTTTTTGCTGGACGACCCACACATGTTCTCGCTCTACCATATATGTGAAAAGGACCTGCGTCTTCCGATTCTCTTCCATTGCGGCGACGCCCGTTATGACCGTTCCTCCCCTGGGCGCCTTGCGCATGTGCTGGACCGTTTTCCCAATCTGCCGGTTATCGCCTCCCACCTTGGCGGCTACAGCCAGTGGGAAGAGGCTTACGCAGCTTTAAAGGACTACGACCAGCTGTATTTTGACACCAGCAGTTCTCTTTGTTTTCTCTCCGACGAGGCCGCCATGCGTCTGATTGAAGGATATGGGCCCAGCCGGCTGATGTTCGGTACCGATTATCCTCTTTGGGTAATGGAAAAGGAGCTGGATCGTTTCTTCTCCCTGCCTTTGCGCGAGGCGCAGCGCCGTCAGATTCTCTTTGGAACCTTTTCCGCCCTGTTTGGCGTTGCCAGCCGCGAAAAGCGCTGTTTTCAGGCAAAAAAGTAGGAAAAATGGAAAAAAATCTGCCGGACAGGCCATATTTTTTTTCTATTGATGATTTGGACATATTTTTCTTTTATTATCATTTATGTCAGTGCGCTTTTTTAAAGCGCCGCCCGTGCGCGGGTTCGAATTTAGGAGGTATTGCACATGCTAGAGGTCAAAAACCTCGTCAAGCGGTATGGCAACAAGTATGCCGTCAACGACATCAGCTTTACTGTCGAGCGAGGAGAAATCCTTGGTTTCCTAGGGCCCAACGGCGCAGGGAAATCCACGACCATGAACATCATCACCGGGTATCTCTCCAGCACGGAGGGGACCGTTACGATTGATGGACATGAAATTTTAGAGGATCCCATTGCCGCCAAATCCCACATCGGCTATCTGCCGGAGCAGCCCCCTTTGTACATGGATATGACCGTAAAAGAGTATTTGAACTTCATGTATGAGTTAAAAAAGGTCAAGCTTCCCCGCCAAAAGCATATTGAGGAAATCTGTAAAACGGTGAAAATCGACCATGTTTATACCCGCTTGATCCGCAATCTCTCCAAAGGCTATAAGCAGCGCGTCGGCGTGGCACAGGCCCTGCTGGGCAGCCCGGAGCTTTTAATCCTGGACGAGCCTACCGTGGGCCTTGACCCCAAGCAGATTATTGAGATCCGCAACCTGATTAAAGAGCTGGGCAAAAACCATACAGTCATTCTGTCCTCCCATATCCTGCCGGAGGTACAGGCCATCTGTGAACGGGTCATCGTGATTAACGACGGCAAAATCATCGCCGACGACACGCCGGACCATCTGGCCCGCTCCATGAGCAGCGAAACCGGTTTGGCTGTCCGCCTGGAGGGGCCTGTCACCGATGTGAACAACGCGCTGCGCGCGCTGCCGGGCGTTCACTCCTGCAACCCGCTGAGCGAACGGGAAAAGGGCGTTTTCGAATATCTGGTAGAGCCCGAGGGCGCCGCCGATATCCGCCGGGACATTTTCCGCCTGGCCTCGGACAAGAACTGGCCGATTCTCTCGATGAAATCCACCGAGATGACACTGGAGGAAATCTTCTTGAAGCTGACCTCCGGCGAATATACCGCGCCAGCGAAGGAGCCGGTCCCGCAGAATAAACAAAAAAAGAAAAAGAAAGCGGAATCCGCTCCGGAGCCAGCCGCTCATTCCGCCCAAAATAATCAGGAAGGGAGGGAAGAATAATGTCGGCTATTTTTAAACGGGAATTTAACGCCTATTTTTCTTCCCCAATCGGTTATGTATTTATCGCCATGTTTTATTGTCTGTCCGGCTTTTTCTTCTTTTTAGACAACCTGGCGGTAGGCTCCGCCGAGCTGCGGTACGTTTACTCTATGCTCTTTACCTGTTCGGCCCTGCTTATGCCGATTCTGACCATGCGCATGCTCAGCGAGGACAAACGGCAGAAAACCGATCAGGTCCTTTTAACCGCGCCCATCAGCCTGTTCGGTCTTTTGATGGGAAAATTTTTCGCGGCGCTTTTGGTCTATGTTATTGCAATCTCCATTACCCTGGTTTACGCGCTGGTGCTGTCCGTCTTTGTTTCCTTTAATTGGGCTGTCGTCATCAGCAGCTATTTCGGCATCCTGCTTCTGGGCGCCGCGCTGATCGCGGTGGGGATGTTTATCTCCTCCCTGACCGAAAGCCAGCTGGTCGCCGCCATTGTCTCCATCGTCATCGACGTGGCGCTGCTTTTGGTGGATTCTCTGGCCACGCTCATGCCTACCGCATCTTTGCAAAGCCTAATCAAGAGCCTTTCCATGTCGGATCATTACGGCAATTTTACTATGGGCATACTTGATTTTGCCGACGCCTTCTTCTTTTTGAGCATTATCGCGCTGTTTATCTTTTTGACCAGTCGGGTGCTGGAAAAAAGAAGATGGGGTTAATAGGAGGAAAAGACCATGCTATCGAATATTTTTAAAAACCGCCGGTTCCGTATGGGCAGCTTCGCCACTGCGCTGACGGTCATCTTCATCGCCGTTTTGATCATTTTAAATATGATCGTCTCCGCTGTTTCCGAGCGCTATCCCATCCAGCTGGACCTGACCACAGGCAAGATTTATGGGCTGAGCGACGAGACCATCGAATATTTAAAAACGGTGGAAAAGGACGTGAACATCTACGTTCTTTCTACCGAGGACTCCTTTGGCAGCCCAAATGAGTATTATCTTCAGGCCTGCGAAATTATGAAAAAATTCCCTCAGTACAATGGGAAAATCAAGCTGCAATTCATTGATCTGGCCAAGGACCCTGCTTTCGAATCAAAATATTCCTCCTATTCCATGGGCACTCGGGATATTCTGCTGGAATGCGGCGATAAGGTGCAGGTGGTCAAAACCAGTGACCTGTTTAATCTGGAGAATGATTCCAGCACCGGGCGGACCTATATTAAATCCTCCCGGACCGACGAGGCCATCACCTCGGCGATTATGAACGTAACCTCCGACTACACGCCCAAGGTCACGATTTTAAGCGCCCATTCCTCCTTCGACGCCAGCGCGTTTGCCTCCTTGCTCAATCAAAACAACTTCGAGACAATCACCCAGGATTTGCTGCTGGATGAAATTGACCAAGAGGCAGTGGCCGCCGTCCTGTTTGCTCCCAGCGAGGACTTGGACGGGGAGCAGTTAAAAAAGCTGGATCAGTTTTTGGATAACGACGGCCAAAAAGGCAAAACCCTTTTGTATTTCGCCGCCGCCAATCAGCCGCAGCTGCCGAACCTGGAGGCCTTTTTAGGCGAGTGGGGCATTGCTATGGAGGATGCGACCATTTGCGAGACCAATTATAACCGGATTTACAATTACAGCCCTTATTACAGCATTGTGGACTTTGTGAATAAGGAAATTTATCCGGATACCTCCGCCTACCTGCTGATGCCTAACGCCCGTGTGATGGACGCCGCTTTTACCGAACGGGACAGTCGTGTCGTAGAGGTACTGTTAAAATTTGGCTCCACCGCTAAGGCTATTCCCAACGACGCGGGAGAGGATTTTGACCTGAACAGCGCGGAGACCTACGCCTTCCCCGCCCTCATCAAATCCACCCTGCAAAAATCGGCGGGCAACGTCAACGACACCGGAAACGCGCTGCTGGAGTCCCATGTGGTGGTGGCCTCCTCCGCGATGAGCTGCGAGGCCAGTCTGCTTTCCGGCAACACCTTTGTCAACGGCAAATATTATCTTGCGCTGCTCAACAGCCTTTTGGGCCGCGAATCCAATTTCTCCGTCACCGCCAAAACGCTGGACACCACTACCCTGACCATGACGAATTTCCAGATTCTCTCCATTGGCGCCACCTTTGCCATCATCCTCCCTGTGGCGCTGCTGGCCATCGGTATTGTCGTGTGGCTGCGCCGGCGGCATAAGTAATTTATTTGCCGGCAATTCTCGGCGGCTGCAAAAGCGCAAAGGATTTCAAGAGCCGGATCTGTCTTTTGCCGCCGCTCACCCAGTAATCGAAAATTAGAAATGGAGAGTCTGCTATGTCCAAACGTACCAAAACCTTATTGGCCGCCTTGCTTATACTGGCACTGCTGGTCGGCCTGTTTTTTGCCGTGAAGCTTTTCATGCCGAAGGAGTCGGACTCCTCCTCTTCTCAAACGAGCAGCACATCCGTCAAGCTTGTCTCCCTATCCTCTGAGGAGCTGGCCTCGGTGCAGGTAAACCGTTCCGAGGGCGGCTATACTCTGCGGCAGAAAAACGGCGAAGCCTCTATCGATGGGCTTGAGGGCCTGCCGCTGGATTCGGATCGGACCAAATCGGTGATTTCTCAGGCAACCTCTATGACCGCAAAGGAAATGGTTGACGAAAATCCCTCCAGTCTTGGGCTATACGGTCTGGATCGGCCCAGCTATTCCCTGACTGTCACCAAAACCGATGGCAGCGCCTTTACCCTCGAATTCGGACTGGAATCCTCCGCCTCCTATGGCACCTACGTGAAGCTGTCCGGCTCCAACGAGGTCTATGTTGTCTACACTAGCGACCTGACCAGCTTTGCCTACCGCACAGAGGACTTCGTCTCTAAAAAAATCATCCCGGAGCTTTCAGCAAACGCCGATTTTAAACGGATTTCTTACAGCGGCACAAATTATCCGCAGCCTTTGGTAATCGAAAAGCATAATTTCGATGAGGATAACGATTCTACCTACTCCTACTTTACCTATGCCGTCACATCGCCTTCCTTAAAGCCGGTGGACGCTGAATCCATTTTTACCCAGATCGATGAGATCCTCGAAACCACCGCCCAAACGGTCCTGACTGGCAATTACACCGACGCCGAGCTGGCTCAATATGGTTTGGACCAGCCGGATGCTCGAATTGAGGTGACCTTCTCAGAGGAGTTTGAAGAGGATACGATCTTCTCCTTCCTTCTCTCCTTCCAGGACAATACGGTTTACGCTGTCTGCAACGATGTGCCGATCATCTATACGCTGTCTAAGGCGGATTGGATGAGTCTGCAATATCAGAACGCCGTTCACAGACTTTTTCTGCTGCCCAGCATTTACGATATCTCCCGGGCGACCGTGCAGACCGACGGGAAAAGCTATCGGTTCGATGTTTCCGGCGAAAAGAGCGAAAACGTCTCTTACGAAGGCAGACTGATTGACAAAACCGCTTTTTCCAAATTCTATCAGCTTTTGATCGGCGCCTCTCACGACGGCAACTATGTTCCCGACGCCCAGCCTGCGGGAGAGCCGCTGTTGACCATTACCTTTGACTATCGCAACGACAGCGAATCGGATACTCTGCAGTTTTACGACGCCGGAGTCCGCAAGCTGTATGTGGCGGTAAACGGAAAAATCGAGTTTACCATGATGTCCTCCTATCTGGAAAAGGTCCAGAAGGCCTGCGAACAGATCATCAATGGCGAAACGCCCAACCCGGACTGGAAGGTTTAATTCGCCGAAAAGCTAAAATAAAAGCCGGTATTTTAACCGGCTTTTATTTTATTTGACTTTTGTCCGATTTCGTACTATAATATAGTACGAAATCGGACAAAAGGAGGCTGTATCCCATGATCTCTGAAAGATCTCAGGAGCTCAAGCGGTTCATCTATCTGTTTTTCGAAACGGAAGCGGTTTACCATAAAATCAATGTAAAAATGGGAATATCCGATAGTGTACTATCTATTTTATATGTTATTCTGCATAATGGTGACCGCCGTTCGCTGCAGGAAATTTGCCGCTACGCCGGGCTGAGCAAGCAGACCGTTCATTCCGCAATCCAAAAGATGGAGACATTGGGTCTTATTGATCTGGAAATGGTAAACGCGAAAAGCAAGATGGTCTGTTTAACCAAGGCGGGCGCAGATTTGGCAAGGAGAACAGCCGGACAGGTGATGGAAATAGAAAACAGCATCTTCGCCTCATGGCCGCGTGAGGATGTGGAAAAATACCTGGAATTGGCGGAGAGATTTTTGTTGGCGTTAAACGAAAAGGCGGAAAGCATCCAGAAAGGAGAAACTATATGATACGCTTGTCGGATCATTTTACCTATAAACACTTGCTGCGCTTCACCTTTCCTTCTATTATTATGATGGTCTTCACCTCGATTTACGGCGTGGTCGATGGTTTTTTCGTATCGAATTTCGCGGGAAAAACCCCGTTCGCCGCTGTAAACTTTATCATGCCTTTGCTGATGATCTTAGGATGTGTAGGCTTTATGTTCGGCACAGGCGGCAGCGCGCTCATTGCAAAAACCATGGGCGAAGGAGACTCGGAAAAAGCCAACCAGATTTTCTCTTTGATCGTCTATATCGCAGCGGCCTGCGGAGTGGTGCTTGCCGTTTTAGGCTTTGTCCTCTTGCGTCCGGCCGCCCAGGCCATGGGAGCCAGCGGTCCTCTTTTGGAAAACTGTATCCTATACGGCCAGATCATTTTGGCCGCGCTGCCGTTTTTTATTCTGCAATATGAATTTCAATGCCTGTTCGCTGCTGCAGGAATGCCCAAGCTTGGCCTGTTTGTAACCGTCCTGGCCGGCGTAGCCAATATCCTTTTAGACGGCGTATTTGTCGCCGTGTTCCAATGGGGATTGGCCGGCGCGGCGGCAGCCACCGCATGCAGCCAGCTGCTTGGCGGTGTGGTTCCCCTTTTGTATTTTTCTCGTCAAAACAACAGTCCTCTGCGTTTGGGCAAATGCCGCTTTGACTGGCAGGCGCTGGTAAAGGTTTGCGTGAACGGATCTTCTGAATTGATGAGCAACATCTCCGCTTCTATCATCGGAATGCTTTATAATATCCAGCTGATAAAGTACGCAGGTGAAAACGGCATTGCAGCATATGGCGTACTGATGTATGTCAGCTTTATCTTCCAAGCGATCTTCATCGGTTATTCTGTAGGCGGATCCCCTGTAATCGGCTATCACTACGGAGCAAAGAATCATGCCGAGCTCAGAAGTCTGTGCCGGAAAAGTTTCGTTTTAATCAGTGTTTTTTCTATTCTGATGTTTGTCGCCGGCGAAATCCTCGCAAAGCCCCTTGCCCTTTTATTCGCTAGCTACGATGCGGTTCTTTTGGAAATGACGGTTCATGCGTTCCAGATTTTTTCCTTTTCCTTTCTGCTTTCCGGTTTTGCTATTTTTGGTTCCGCCTTTTTTACCGCGCTGAATGATGGAGGCACCTCCGCACTGATTTCCTTTTTACGTACGCTGGTATTTCAATGCGCAGCAATCCTGCTGTTCCCCCTGCTTCTGGATTTAGATGGAATTTGGCTGTCCACCGTTGCGGCGGAAGCTCTGTCGGTGATGGTTGCTGCTCTGCTTCTTTTTGGCAAACGTAAAAAATATCATTACTAAAACAGGACCTCGTCCTTCTGAAATTTTTTTGCCAATAGCCGGGCTTTTCCGGAATTTCTTTCCCCTCTTTTTCATACAATAAAGAATGGCTGTCTTGCGGATGCCGCGCTTTGCGGCTTTCCGCCCCTTGATAACGCCGTAAAGCGAGAAACATAAAATAGAGAGAGAAGGAGGGGATTACGTGCATTACGACCCTGTTTTGCAGGAAGATACAAAGATCCCGGAACCCTTGAAGCCCTCCTGGTTTCAGGTCGCCGGCGATGTAGACGATTTTATTTTCTACTATGAAACGGAAAAGCCCTGCAGCCAACGGTAAAAAGCAACATACGCAAAAAGAGCCTGGCGGTTATTCTGCCAGGCTCTTTTTGTTCTGCTCACCAGCCGGAAACATGTCCCCGCTTCATAGCGCCGAACAGCCGCTGGGTGATGCCCCTGTGCTCCTTTTCCATCTGCCGCAGCCAATTTTTGGTCCATTCCCGCCGGGTGGATCCATCCACCGGACATTGGCTTTTCACCACCGGATATCCCGCTTTCCGCACCGCCGAGGCAATTTCTTGCTCCGGCGCGAATATCAGCGGCCGGACCATGGTCAGATCCTTGCGGGAAAGATAGGTTACTGGCGAAAAACAGCCGATTCGCCCCTCCTGAAACAGATTCATGACAAAGGTTTCCACCGCGTCGTCATAATGATGTCCTAGGGCAATTTTGTTGCAGCCAAACTCCTTCGCCGCGTCATGCAGAGCGCCTCGACGCATCCGGGCGCACAGACTGCACGGGTTTGATTCCTCCCTAGCCTGGAACACAATGGGACCGATCTCAGTTTTTAGCACATGGTATTCTATTTTCCAGTCTGCACAAAGCCCGGCAACCGGCCCATAATCGGTACACCGGCCTTCCCACCCCGGGTCCAGCGTGATTCCCACCAGCTCAAAGGGGATGCCGATAAATCTTCTAAGCCCCGCCAAGCCCGCCGCCAGCGCCAGCGAATCCTTTCCACCGCTGATCCCTACGGCGATCCGGTCGCCCGGCTCGATCATCCCATATTCCTGAACCGCTTTGCGCATATATCCCATGATCCGCTGCATATTATCCCGCCTTTGTGTAATCTTCGGCCCAAAATGCCGCACGCCCTTGCGAAACCGCTTTTTCCTATTTTACTTTTTTCTTTTGGAAACCGCAATGGAAAAACGAAAAATAGGATATGAGAAAACGAAAGATTAAAAGAGATTTCTGGAGATTTTAAGAGATTACAGAAACTAAATTAAATTTTTGCGAAAAAAGGTTGACAATCCTCTTTTCTGCAACTATAATGATATTTGCTGTCATCGGCCCAGATGGGCCTTTTCGGCAGAAAACAGTAGTTTGTGTGACCTGAAACATAAATGAAGCATCAATTACAGGAGGGAAATATTATGTCGACCACCATGCCGAAAGCCGGCGAGATGACCCGTAAATGGTATATTCTCGACGCGGCTGACAAACCGCTCGGCCGCACCGCGACCGTTGCCGCCCATATACTGCGCGGCAAGCACAAAGTAGATTTTGCCCCCCACGCCGACTGCGGTGATCATGTGATCATCCTCAACGCAGAAAAGGCCGTTTTGACCGGCAAAAAGCTCGAGCAGAAGTATTACCGCCATCATTCCGGCTGGGTAGGCGGCCTGAAAGAGGTCCAGTACGCCAAATTGATGAGCGAAAACCCAGAAAAGGCCATGCTGCTGGCCGTTAAGGGTATGCTGCCCGGCAACAGTCTGGGCCGTTCTGCTCTGACCCGGTGCCGGGTATTTCGCGGCAGCGAGCATACCCACGCGGCACAGAAGCCGGAAAATTGGACTTTATAATACACGGGAGGAGGCAAAATTATGTACGATTCGAAACCTTATTTCTACGGCACCGGCAGAAGAAAGCATTCTGTCGCCCGCGTTCGCGTATATGCCAACGGCACTGGCTCTATTAAGATCAACGGCCGGGATATCGACGATTATTTTGGCCTGGAAACCTTAAAGCTGATTGTTCGCCAGCCCATGGAGCTGACCGATACCTTAGGCCGTTTCGATATTGAATGCAACGTAGCCGGCGGCGGTATTTCCGGCCAGGCCGGCGCTATCCGTCACGGTCTTTCCAGAGCGCTTTTGCAGGTCAACGAGGAGGCTTACCGTCCTGTTTTGAAAAAGGCGGGCTTTTTAATGCGTGATCCCCGTATGAAGGAGCGCAAAAAGTACGGACTCAAGGCGGCCCGACGCGCACCTCAGTTCTCCAAGAGATAGTTTTTTCGGCAAACGAAAAATGTGCAGAAAAAAGGAAGTCCCTTTTGCAAAAAAGGGGCTTCCTTTTTTGCCTTGCACTTCACCTAAAAAGATCCCTGCCCATCGGATATGGAAAGAAAAAGCATCTGGATTTTGCTTTCCAACTATTGTATAATAGCTGTAAGGACGGCCCAGAAAGGGGAGCTTTAAAATGACAAAAAGAATACCCTTTTTCCTGGCTATGACGCTGCTTTTGTCCCTTTTGCCCGGATGTGCCAAGCAAGCAAAAGCCGCGCCGGTCTCGATTGTAACGGCGACAGACCTGCATTTTGCCGGCCGGGATGCCTACGCTTATACCGGAACCTTCCGGCAGGACAGTGAGAACAACGGCAGCGGCAAGCAGATGCAGTATCTGGACGATATTCTGGACGCGTTTATGGACCAAATGCTTGGAGAAAGGCCGGATTACATCCTGCTTACCGGTGACCTGACCTTTGTCGGCGCAAAAGCGTCTCACGAGGCGTTGGCACAGCGCCTGTCCGGCCTTACCGCCGCCGGACTTCAGGTACTGGTCGTGCCGGGCAACCACGATATCTGCTCCAGGGCCTATATTCTTCCTGAGGGAGAACCGGTGGAGGCGCCCTCTGTCACCGCAGAGGAGTTTCGAAAAATTTACGCGGAATTTGGCTACAGCGGCGGCCTTTCCTACGACGAGCATTCCCTTTCCTATGTTTATGATACGGGAAAAGGCACCTGGATTTTTATGCTGGATACCAACTTTCAGTACGGCTCCAGTCTCGGACAGCTGAGCGACGGCACCATGCGCTGGTTAAAATCCCAGCTTAGGCGCTGCAGGCGAGCCGGGGCCTATCCCCTTCTGGCCGGGCACCACAATCTGCTGATGCACAACGAACGGTTTAACATCGGCTACATCATGGGCAACAGCGATGAAATTTTGTCGCTGGTCAAGCAATATGGCGGTGATCTTTACCTGAGCGGGCATATGCACCTTCAGCACATCGCGCAGGAAGATGCAGTCACCGATATTGCCGGCGGAAGCCTTGCCGTGTATCCCCACCGTTACGGAAGGCTGACGGTAAACGGCGGTCAATGGGCATATGATGCCCAGGCAACGGATGTTTCCGGCTATGCTACGGCCACTGGCTGTAAAGATCAAAACCTTTTAAATTATGCAGAATTTGGATACCAGTTTTTCTACGACCGTTCCTTTGCACAGGCCGAAAAGATCCTGTCCGGCGTAACCGATGACCGAGAGCTTCTCTCGCGCCTGTGTGATCTGAGCGCCAGAGCAAACGTCTGTTACTTTGGCGGTTCGCTCATGACGATTGACCGCAGCGACGCGGCCTTGCTTCGGGAATATGCTGCGGATACCGTTTGGGGTGATTATCTGGAAACCATCCTCGCCTGTACGGAAGACAGCCTCAGCCGTAAAAGCGCAGATTAATCCGCCCTTTGTCCAGATCTTCGCCTGACCGGCGGGCTTTTTGAAACAAAAATCCCTTCCGCCTCGTTTTCTTTAAGAAGACAAGCTGCGCGGAGATTTGACAGACGCTGCAAAAATCCTCTGTCGGACAATGGAGCGAGGCGTCCGACGGAATAACGGGGATTCGGAATATGGAATGGAAAGTGATTGTCCAATGAAAAAAATCGTAAGCTGGATATGGAGCCGCCCGCCTTTTTTGTGCGTTGTATTGGCGTTTTTGCTGGGCGCTATCATGGAGATGCTAGGCCGCCAGTCTGTTGGAGAGGGGCTGGGCTTCCTGCTGCTGCATCCGGTCTATTTTCTTTGCAATATGCTGGTTATTCTCTCCACTCTGCTTTTGTCCCTGCTGGTCAGCCGCCGGATTTTTATGCTCTGCCTCGTCTCTACTGTCTGGCTGGGCCTTTCCATCACCAACTTTATCTTGTTGGGCTACCGTTCCACTCCTTTGGCCGCCATTGATTTTTATATCCTGAAACCAGTCTTCAGCATCCTGAAAATTTATCTGACCCCACTGCAGATGGCGTTGATCTTCCTAGCCTTTTTGGTCGTCATCGTGGGAATCGTGCTGATCTTTTTAAAAGCCCCCCGGCACCGTGCCCTATACCGCAGCGCCTTCATTTCCATCGCTATGACAGCGACAGCCGCCCTTGTGCTAATTCGCTTCTGCGTCCAGGCCGACGCCACCTCCGCCAGCTTTGCCAATTTATCCGAGGCCTATAAAAAATACGGATTTGCCTACTGCTTTACCGTCAGCTTCCTGGATACAGGCATAGGCAGACCCCAGGATTATGCTGCCGAGGTCATGGCCAGTCTGGCGCAGCAGATTGAGGAGGAATCGGAGGAGGGGCGCCCCTCCTCCGATCAGCGGGAAGAACCCGCTGATCCTGCTGAATCCGACCTGCGGCCCAACGTCATTTTCGTCCAGCTGGAGTCCTTTATCGATCCGAACCGCCTGGGTGATATAGCCTACTCCGAAAATCCGGTGCCGGTATTTTCCAGCCTCAAAAAGCAGTACACCAGCGGCTATCTGTCTGTCCCAGCTATCGGCGCAGGCACCGCCAACACCGAATTCGAGGTATTGACCGGCATGAACCTGGATTATTTTGGTCCCGGCGAATACCCCTACACCACCGTCCTTCAGCAAACAGCCTGCGAGAGCATCGCCTATAATCTAAAGGAGCTGGGGTTCGGCGCCCACGTTCTCCACAATAATACCGGTACCTTTTACGACCGGCATCTGGTGTTCCCCCATTTGGGCTTTGACACCTTTACTTCCTTGGAATACATGAACCACGTGGATAAAAATCCCCTGGGCTGGGCCAAGGACAGTATCCTGACCACTGAAATCGTAAAGTCCCTTCTTTCCACTGAACAGCGGGATTTTGTCTATGCCATTTCCGTTCAGCCCCACGGGAAATACCCCTCCGAACCTTTGGGGGAGGATCAGCCTGTCACCGTTATCAGCGAGGTTCTTTCCGAAGAGGAGCAAACGCCGTTTTCCTATTACGTCAATCAGCTTTATGAGGTCGACGCCTTTGTATATTCGCTCATCCAGACATTGGAATCCTTGGGTGAGCCCACCGTCCTAGTGCTTTATGGCGACCATCTTCCTGCGATCTCCGCTGCGGAGGAGCATATGGCTCAGGGCGGCCTTTTACAAACGGAATACGTTGTCTGGGACAATATCGGCCTGGAAAAACAGGATCAGGATCTGGAGGCCTACCAGCTTTCCTCCTTTGTTTTACAGCAGATCAGGGTCCAAAACGGCCTAATTAACAGCTTCCACCAAAGCTTTCAGGATAATCCCCAATATCAGGAATACCTGGAGATGCTGGAATACGACATGCTTTATGGCGAACAGGCGGTTTTTGGCGCATCCGGCGGCTACAGTCCGGCGAATATGCGGATGGGAACCGCTCCCATTGTGCTGGAGCGCTGCCGCCTTTTGGGGGATGCTTTGTATGTCTTCGGCGACCGGTTCACCCCTTTTAGCCGCGTCTGCATCAATCAAAAGCCGGTAGACACCGAATACATTTCCGCCAACGCCTTGAAAATTTCCCTTTCCTCTTTGGCGGAAGGCGATGTCTTCACCGTCGCTCAAATCGGTGAAGACGGGATTGCGCTCAGCCAGACCGAGGGGATCACTTTCTTTTCATCCCAATCAGGACAAAATAGCCGCTGAGACAGCATAATAAAGAAAAGCCTCTGTCCGGAATGGGACAAAGGCTTTTCTTTATTTGCATTTATCGCAGTACGTCAAGATCCTCTGGTAGCATGATATAAAGGTCCTTGTCATCCACCAGAAAACAGGGGATGCCGATTTTCCCTTCCGCCTTGACCGAATCAAACTCCGGCCGGCTGTCGCGCAGGTTCAGAAATTTTTTCAGATGCGCCATGCCAGCGGTAACGTCCACATAGCCGTACCGGATGTGCGCTTCATCCAGCACCTTCTTTGCCTCTACACAATCCGGACACATAGGGCTGCCGTATACGATTACTTTCTTCATCCAGATCACTCCTTTTTTCTATTGTATTGCACCCTTCATCGTTTGTCAATGCGCATGTGACAGCGCTTTTTTCTTCTTTTTTCCCTATAAATATGCTATAATTATAAAATAATACTGAAAGGCGCCTTATCGCCTCGCAGAGGGATTGTATCTTTTCCTTTGCCAGAACAAACAGAAAGAAGGCTTTTCGCTTTGGATATGACCCATCGCCTGGCGGAAGAATTCCGTCTACAGCCGCAGCAGGTCCAAAACACCATTGACTTAATCGACCAGGGAAATACCATCCCTTTTATCGCCCGGTACCGCAAGGAGATGACCGGTTCCCTGGACGATCAGCTTTTGCGGGAGCTTTCGGACCGCTTGGCCTACCTGCGCGGTCTTCAAAAGCGCAAGGAGGAGGTTCTGGCCTCCATTGAAAGCCAGGACAAATTAGACGAGCCGCTGCGCCGGGAGATTCTTTTGGCGGCAACGCTGGCAGAGGTGGAGGATCTGTACCGTCCCTTCCGGCCCAAACGGCGCACCCGCGCTTCGTCCGCCCGGGAAAAGGGCCTGGAGCCGCTGGCCCAGGCGATTTTCGCCCAGGAGCCTGATTCCCCCTCGCCGCGGGAGCTGGCCAGGCCCTTCGTGGATCCGGAAAAAGGGGTTGCCTCCATAGAGGAGGCCTTACAGGGCGCGGCGGACATCGTGGCGGAAATGGTCTCCGATTCCGCCTCTCTGCGAAAAACTCTCCGCAACTTTTTGCTGATGCACGGCGTTTTAAAAACCGAAGGAAAGGACCCGCAGGATTTGGTTTACGCCATGTACCACGATTATTCCGAGCCGGTGGCGAAAATTGCGCCCCATCGGGTTTTAGCTATCGACCGAGGCGAACGGGAATCCCTTTTAAAGGTTTCGCTGACAGCGGATTTTGACCGTTGTAAAAAAACCATTGTCCGGGATTTTGTTAAGGAAAACACCCCCTGCGCCGCCTTTGTGCAGGACGCCGCTTTCGACGGATTCTCCCGTCTGATCCTCCCTTCTCTAGAGCGGGAAATCCGCGGCGCCCTGACCGAACGGGCCGCCGAACAGGCCATCCGGGTTTTTGGCGTAAATTTGCAGCAGCTTTTAATGCAGCCGCCGGTGAAAAACGCCGTCACCCTCGGCCTGGACCCGGCCTACCGCACCGGCTGCAAGCTGGCGGTGGTCGACGGCGCCGGAAAGGTCCTGGACACTGCGGTGATTTATCCCACCCCGCCTCAGAATAAAGTGGAGGCTGCCAAGGAAAAATGTAAACAGCTGATTGAAAAGCACGGGGTCACCGTCATCGCCATCGGCAACGGGACCGCCTCCCATGAATCGGAGGTATTTGTAGCCGGACTTTTGCGGGAAATCCCCCAAAAGGTCTCCTATATGGTGGTCAGCGAAGCGGGCGCGTCGGTCTACTCCGCCTCTAAGCTGGCGGCGGAGGAATTTCCCCAATACGATGTGTCGCTGCGTTCCGCCGTATCCATCGCCCGCCGCCTACAAGACCCTCTGGCAGAGCTGGTCAAAATCGACCCCAAGGCCATCGGTGTAGGCCAGTACCAGCACGACATGCCCAAGGCCCGGCTGGATGAAACCCTCTCCGGCGTGGTAGAAAGCTGCGTTAACACAGTGGGGGTGGACCTGAATACCGCCTCCTTTTCCCTTTTAAGCCATGTGGCGGGCATTCGCCTCTCGGTGGCAAAAAACATCGTGGCCTGGCGGGAGGAAAACGGGCCCTTCTCTTCCCGCAGGCAACTGCAAAAGGTCGATAAGCTGGGGAAAAAGGTATACGAGCAGTGCGCCGGTTTTCTGCGCGTACCCGAAAGCGAGGAGCTTTTGGACAATACTGCCGTCCACCCGGAAAGCTACCAGGCGGCCAAAGGCCTTCTTCGCCTGTGCGGGTGCACCGAAGCAGATCTGAAAAACGGCCGGATCTCGGAAATCCTCCAGCAGCTGGACGCCCGGCAGCTGGAGCAGCTGGCCCTCCAGCTGGAGGTGGGCCTGCCCACCCTGCGGGATATTGTCGCCGAATTAAAAAAGCCGGGCCGGGATCCCCGAGACGAGCTGCCGGCGCCCCTTCTGCGCACCGATATTCTTTCCATAGAGGATCTGCGGGAGGGCATGGAGCTTCAAGGCACCGTCCGAAACGTCATTGATTTCGGTGCGTTTGTGGATATCGGCGTCCATCAGGATGGCTTAGTCCATATCTCCCAGATCTGCGACCGGTTTATCCGCCATCCCTCCGAGGCGGTAAAGGTCGGCGATATCGTCACCGTCTGGGTGCTGGGTGTGGACCCTGGAAAAAAACGCATTTCCCTGACTATGAAAAAGCCGGCCTTCGGTCCAAAAAAGGAGTGAGCCAATGAACAAAACCGTTCTACCTGCCCGCGCTTTGCTTCTCTGGCGGCTGCGCGCTGCTGCCGCGGCTTTTTTGGCCAGCTTTTTCCTGACGCTTTTGCTGTCCGACTTTTCTTTCTGGTGCCGCCTGTCCTTAATCCTGACCGGCGTGGCCTTTCTGTTCTTTTTCTGTGTTTTTTATCCGCTGAAGTATACAAAGCTCACCTATTTTTTTCACAGCGAACAGCTGATTGTGGACTGCGGTGTGTTTTACAGCCGCCGCCGGGTCATCCCGCTGGAAAACATTCAATACGTTACCCTTTTGCGCACGCCGGATATGCTCCCCTTTGGCCTTGCGTCGGTGATGGTCCACAGCGTTGGTACCTCGCTGTATCTGCCCTGCCTGCGCTTTTGCGATGCCCAGGACCTGCAGGAAACCTGTGTCCGCCGCCGGAAGGAGGGAGAGATTCCATGAATCTGCCGGAGCATCACACCCATCCCATTTCACTCGTCCAAATGATCTGGCGTTTTTTATTCTTATTGATCTTCCCTGCTGCCCGCGGCTTTCTCACCGCCTTATCCGGCGGGAACATCGCCGAATGGCTGGGCGGCGCCTGGAAGGACATTTTGATCATCCTCGCCATCCTCTCTTTGGCCTTTGTGCAGTGGTGGTGCCTGCGGTACCGGTGGGAACCGGCGGGCCTTTTTATCCGCCGCGGCCTTCTATTCCGCCGGCGTCTGTTCATTCCCACTGCCAAGGTAATCACTATGTCTCTGACCTATCCGTTTTATCTCAAGCCCGTCGGCGGCGTCCGTCTGCGGGTGGATACCTGGGCCGGAACTGGAAAAAGCACCGATATTTCGCTGATCCTGCCCAAAAAAGCGGCCCAGAATATCTTTGCAAGTCGGACCGAAGCCTTGGCCGCAAAGGACTTTTCCCTGCGGGAATACCATCCAAAGGGATTGTATATTACCTGCCTGTCCGCCATTCTCAGCAGCTCCTTTGCAGGCGTATTGTTTTTCGCCACTTTTATCTCCCAAACGGGATCGTTGCTTGGCCAGGAGTTTGCCGACCGTATCACCGGCACCTTTGAGCGGCTGACCAGAGCCATTGCCTGGGGCCTACCGCCGGCAACGGTCGCGCTGGCCTACCTAGTCGTTTTTGGTTGGCTGTATTCCTTTGTACGCAACCTAATCCGCCACGGAAAATTCGTCGTCCGCCGCCAAAAGGATGAACTTCAAATCGACAGCGGCGTCGTCACCAATCGCAGCTATTCCATCCGCTTAAGCGAGATCAATTACATTGACATCCGCCAAAGTCTGCTGACCAAGCTGCTGGGTCTGTATTCCGTTTTTGTCAACGCCGTTGGCTATGGCAAGGAAAAGGACGATATTTCCGCCATGATCCCCGCCAACCTCTGGGATCGGCTTCAGCGCCACCTGCATTTGCTTCTGCCTGAGTTTTCTGCCTCTCCCCGCCAGGTCAAGCCCAATGCCGGCGCCCTTTTCCGCTTTATTTTGGACCCTCTTCTGCCAACGCTGGCTATCCCTGCGGCGGGCTCGATTCTCTCTGTCTTGTTCCCCAGCTGGGCCGACTTCATCCATTCCATTGCCTGGATGTCTATGATTCCCTGCCTGTGGTTTCTCATCGTCCGTCTGCTGGATTTCTTCTCCTCCGGCATCGGCCGCCAGGGGGATATGTTTACGCTGCGCTATTCCAAGGGAAGCCAGCTTCACACCGTCATTCTCCCCCAAAGCCGGATCTCCCAGGTGGTCCTGCGCCAAAGCCCAATCCAGGCCTTTGACCGCCGGTGCGACCTGCTTGTCTACTCCCTTTCAGAGAAAAAAAACTGTCATCATATCCGCAATCTGGATGTGGCGCAGGTTATGGAAATTTTTTGCTGCAATGAAGAAAATGTGCGGCCCATTATCTGCGGCCCCAAACCCCTTCCCTCCTGGACCGAATATCTGCATCCCTTTTCCCATTATCTGCGGCCGTGGAAGCCCTTTTGGAAAAAGCCGACCGAAGGCTGAATTTCTCTTGGCTCTCATGATAATTTTCCGGATTAAAAAAACAGGCGGTTTCCCGCCTGTTTTTTTAATCCTTGACGCCCTTACAGCCAAGCGCGGCTTTTAAAAACGACACAGCGCAAAGCGATACGCCTTCGACCAACTCCCCATTCCGTCAGCTCACCTGCACATTTGCATCTCCGCTGCCAACCAGCTTAGCCATCACCACAAACCGCTGATCCTCAAAGGAACCCAGCGCCCGCGTACAGGTGGAAAGGGTGATGATCCGGTCGCTGGAGGAAACGCTTACGCCAAAATTGTGCAGCGACAGGCTGCGCCCCTTGTCAATAATGCTCTGCAGTGCCGACCCTGTGCGGTTGGTATACAAATAGAAATCCAGATCCGTGGTGTAAAATGCCGCAAACACCTGCCAAACCATGTCCTGCGAGGTGGTGGAATAATAAAAATACGGCACGCGCTGGGCAAACCACAGATGCGCGTAGGCAGGCAGCTGGGCAAACATTACGTCGCCGCTCCGCCCAACCGAGGGGTTGCCGGATACATTGGTCCAGTTGTGCCCGAAAATAACCGTATTGGTGCTGTAGTCGGTCACATCCGTATCCACCCACAAGGAGCCGTTGTAATCGTAGCCCCGGTTGACGTTCAAGCTCATGTAGGTGGTGAGGGTCGCGCCCTGCATCACCGGATAGTCGATGTTGGTACCCGGAATCTGCAGCCAGCCGATGGTGTCACTGTTGACGTAATCGTGCAGATAGGCCGCCCGCTCCCGGCCGGATCCCTCCAGCTGAGACAAATCCACCCACCAGCCTGCAGGCGCCGCCGCCAGCTCGTAATTTTTTAAAGAGTCAAGGGTCAGAGGGCGCTGCCGTTCCGGCGCCACCGAGACGGTGACCGGCGCCGCCTTGGCCTCTTCCTCTGCCCTCAGCTGATGTTCCGCCAGCAGAACCTCCAGATCAAAAGGAGGTCCTGCCGCCTCCTGCGGCTCTTGGGGCAGGATCGCCGGCATTACCTGCGTCTGCAAAGAGGATTCGGCCAAAAGGGCCCCACCAATCAACAAAAGACAGACGCCGCAGCCCAGCGCCCCGGCCACCGCCTTGCCCCTGCCGGGGAAAAACGCCTTTTCCATGGCGCCGTACCATTGCCGGACTATCCCGACGAAAAAGCCGATCGCGCTGTCGGCCCGGTCAACCGCCTGCCGAAAGCAGTCCCGCAGCCAGGCAAAGCCCTTCGCTATTTTTCGTCCGGCCCGCCAAAGGCCAGCAATCCATCTGTTTTCTTTTGCGGCCGGATTTTGTCCCGCGTCCGCCGCCGTACTTTGTTGATATTCCACTGTCCTTCCTCCTGATGCGCCGTTTCCTGTTTTTTCATTATAGCAAAACATCCCGCTTTGCGCCAGTATTTTCCGGGATTTTGCAAAGGCGGCATGGACGATAAAATCTGGTCGGGTATTTTCCATTATCAAAACAGGATATTTTTGATAGTATTTCCATATTCTATTGGTCTTTTCTTTGTGGTATAATAAAGGAGGAAATCAAACGATTCCTATCCTTTAAGAAAAAACTTTTAAAAGGCGGTGACCTCTTTTGAAACGGTTGATCCTTTGCCTGTCCGGCCTGCCTTTGCTTTTCGCCCTTTTGTACCTTTGCCCCTATCCCCAAAAGGTGGACGCCGCTTTGGACGGGTTTTATTACGAGGAGAAGCCCGAGGGTTCGCCGCAGCTGGGCGCGCCGGGCTCCGTCCGGATCCAGGGCACTCTTTACCGCTATCTGATGAAGGACGACGTTTTTCAGGGGAACATTTGCCTGGGCGGCAGTCTTTGCTGGGAAGGGCTTTCTTCCACCGGCGCGCAAAAGCTGCAAAACGGCTTTTCGCTGTTCACCTTCGCTATCTACAGCGAAGGTGCCAACCGGCCCGGCGCCGTCTCTCTTTATAAAAGGGGAAACTTCGAAAAGGTGCTCCTGAACATTTACACCGGTGCCGATTCCGTCCGGTTCGCGGCCCCTGCCGAAAGCCCGGACGACATCCATTTAGACTGACAAAATCCCCGTTTCGCCCATTGGGATAGACGGGGATTTTTTTATTTGCCGCAGCTTATTCCAGCACGTAGATATTAACGGTCCGAAGGCCGTTGAGCCGGCTTTCCAGATAGGTTTCGTAAAACAGGTCCACGTCGATAATTCCCTCCATCAGGCCGCTGCCGGTGTCCGAGGCGATGGCATAGCCGTAAACAAAGCTGCCGTCCGCCGAGGTAATATACAGCTTGGACCCATAGGGAATCAGGTTGGGATTAACTGCCACATGCCCGGCAAAAAGCCGGTTGCCAGAGGCGCCCCGGGCTTTTCCCCCGGCGCTGTAGCCAGTGGCCTTGGCGTTGGTAATCACGCTGATATACTCTGTCGGGGCGTTGTCTACAATGGTGTACCCAAAATCCAGATCCGATACCGGCACGTCCGCGCCCACCAGATGGATTTGCGTTGTAGGCCTTTGGACGATGTTTTCCCCTAACAGCTGCGCTTCCTCCACAACACCGTCCCGGGTGGTCTCCCCATAGGTTAAGATCTTCTTTCCGCTTTGTCCCTCCTGTAATAAGCGGGTTCGTCCGTTTTTCAAAAGGGGCGTTTCCCGGACCTCTACCTCATAGGGAATTTCCTCTTCATAAGTCATGGTCCGGTAGTCGATGCGGTTGATGAGAATCCTCTCGTATCCGGTCAAAAATTTGTACAGCGGCTGGCTTATTAAATCGTCGCCGTCAATGCTGACCCCCGCCTTGTCCAGCGCGTCGGCTACCGTTCCCTCGGTCATCATCACCTGATAGGTGGTCTGGTCCACCCGGATCGCCACCGGAAACGCGCGGGTAATGCTGATTTCGGCCATATTTCCGTCAAACCCGGAAAAATCCACCTTGTCGTAGGGGGAAACAGAAATCCCACATTCCTCCAAAATATCGTCCAGCTCCTGCTTGCTGGTCAATTTAACATCTGTCTTCTCATCAGCTCGGATGTACACCGTATAGGTGGTTGCATTCACCGCGTAGGCACTCATTGAAAGTAAAACCGCCATGACCGATAGGGCGAATCCGCGGCTTTTTAAAAGCTGTACCGCCAAACGGATCACGTAGAAAAAACGACTCATCCAACTCTCCTTTGGTTTCCGCCAGCGGCAAAGGGCCGGCGGTTTCTTTAAAAAAGGGAAATTCTTTGTCCGCTTTTTTTCAGTATTTTACCAAACTTGTTGTCATTATATTCAGTTGTCGAAGCACTGTCAAGTTTTTAAAATCCTGTAAATTGGCATAAATAAAGGCTTTTTCCCCTATTTCCCCCTGCTTTCGTCATGGATAACAACGAATTTTTAAAGATTTTGAGCTGAAAATTTTACACCTCTCCCAAACTTCTCTTACCCGCCGTGCAGGGAACCTGAGCAAAAAAATAGTGCATTTCTATTGACAATTCCGGAAAAGCGTTATAATATTTAACTGATATCAAAACAATATCAATTGTGGAGGGTGTAAAATGAATCAGGCAATGCAAAGCAAAAACGAAGTGGAAGAACGGCAAATCCGCGCCAAAAGCGGCATGGGTATGCTTCTGCTGCTGCTTATTTTGGTGGCCGCTTCCATTGCGGCAATGGTTTTCGGCATCATTTTCCTGGCGGATGAGGCGTTTGCCCTGGGCGGCATTTTGTTGGGCGCGGGCATCCTGTTCGGCGGTATCGTCGGCCCGATTCTTTTCGCGGGTTTAAAGGTGCTCAAGCCAAATGAGGCGCTGGTGCTGACCCTGTTCGGCAAATACTACGGCACCCTGACCGGCCCCGGTTTTTTCTATGTCAACCCCTTTGTTACCGCCGTAAACCCCGCCTCCCGTCCGATACAGCTGGCTCCTGCGGCGGACAGCGGCGTCGCCGCCATGCAGGCGGCCAGTCAAGCCCTTTCCTTCAACAAAAAAATTTCGTTAAAGGCCATGACCCTCGACAACGAAAAACAGAAGATCAACGACAAGCTGGGCAACCCCATCATTATCGGCATTGTGGTCATCTGGCGGGTGGCCAATACCGCCAAGGCCGTGTTCAATGTGGACAATTATAAGGAATTCCTCTCTATCCAGTGCGACTCCGCCCTGCGCAACGTCGTCCGGCTGTATCCTTACGATGTTTCCGAGGACAGCGGCGACGGCGAGGAGGAAAAATCCCTGCGGGGCTCCAGCCAAGAGATTTCGGAGATCTTAAAAAATGAGATCCAGAAAAAGGTGGAGATCGCCGGACTGGAAATTGCCGAGGCCCGCATTACCCATCTGTCCTACGCGCCGGAAATCGCGGCGGCTATGCTGCAGCGTCAGCAGGCCAGCGCCGTCATCGACGCGCGCAAGCTGATTGTGGAGGGCGCCGTGGGCATGGTGCAGATGGCGCTGGATAAGCTGGGCGAAAATGACATCGTCCTTTTAGACGAGGAACGTAAGGCGGCGATGGTCAGCAACCTGCTGGTGGTTCTGTGCGGCAATAAGGACGCGCAGCCCATTGTCAACAGCGGCTCCATCTATTAAGCGGAGCTTTCTGCAATGGATGAGAACAAAAAGGAAAAAGCCAAAAAGCAGCTGCTCCTGCGCCTTTCCCCCCAGTTATGGCAGGAGCTGGCCGCCTGGGCGGAGGACGACTTTCGCTCCATCAACGGCCAGATTGAATACCTTTTGACCGAGTGTGTGAAAAAGCGCAAAAAGCGGCTTTCGCTGCCGCCGGACAGTCCGGAGTCGGAGAAGGAACCGAACAATCCGTGGGAAAATTCCAAGGAGTGAGGTGGCATGGCAAAGAAAATCGCAATCATCGGCGGCGGTATCAGCGGATTGGTCGCCGCCGTGTATGGCTCCTTGGCCGGTTTCTCAGTAACGGTGTATGAGCAGCAGCAAACCGCTGGCGGCGAATGCACCGGCTGGGACCGGGACGGATACCATATTGACAACTGTATTCACTGGCTGATGGGCACCAGCCCCGGCTCCCAGCTGTACGAGCTGTGGAAAACCGTCGGCGCGCTGGAGGGAAACGACCGAATCCATCGTTTTCCCGCCATGTACACCTCCCAGCTGGACGGACAGCAGCTGACCCTTTGGCGGGACAGCCGCCGGACTGAACAGGAAATGCTCGCGCTGTCCCCGGCAGACAGCCAGGCCTCCTCCTTCGTCATGGCCTATGGGAACTTTCTCTCCGGCGACGGCGGCATCCCCGCCGGAGGGTCGAGAGCCTTTGCCCAGCGCATTCGCCGGCGGGCTGAGGGGTTGGGCGCTCGGGTGGAAACCGGAAGGCCTGTCCAAAAAATTCTGCTGAACCAAAACCACACCGCCGGCATTTTGCTGTCAAACGGCGAAACGGTTCCCTGCGACTATGCAGTGCCTGCCTGCGATCTGTCGGTTACCTTCGGGCAGCTTCTTCCCAGAGAGCGGATGGAGCCCCTTTTGCAGGAAATGTACGCAGATCGGCGGGCTTATCCGGTTTACAATACCTTCCAAACCGCCATAGCGGATCACCGTAAAATCCTACGGCTACGAGCCCTCCTTTTCCCCGGCGGGCCGGCAGCTTCTGCAAACGCTGCAGGGCGGCTCGGAGGAGCTGTACGAATACTGGTCCCGGCTGTACCAGGACCCGCAGGCCTACCAGGCCAAAAAAGCAGCGCAGGCCCAGCTGACCCTGGAGGCGCTGGAGGATCGTTTTCCCCAGCTGCGGGGAAAACTCACCGTCCTGGACGCCTGGACCCCCATGACCTATTCCCGATTTTGCAGCGCCTACAAGGGCTTTTATCAGGCCTTTTCTCTAAGCAAATACAGCGCAAAGCTCCCCTATCCTTCCGCCTATGTGCAGGGGCTTAACAACATCGTACTAGCTGGCCAGTGGATTACGCCGCCCGGCGGCCTTCCCGGCAGCGCCGTCGCCGGAAAATTCGCCATTCAGCGGATTCTAAAAAAGGAAAGACGGGATTTTCGCCTATAGAAATTTTGCGTCCCCAATCCAAACAAAAAAGAAAAACCCAAGAGGACTGTAACAATCCGTCCTCTTGGGCTGTCTTTTTTATAGTGGATTTTCCTTCTTTGAGGCATTACCGGTTTAGTTCCAGAATAATATCCTTATAGCAGGGGACCTCGTTAGCCAGCGCGTGGATGGAGATGTGCTCATTGCGCCCATGGACGGTGCCCACCTCTTCATTGGTCAGCGCGTGAGGAACAAAGCGCAGTACATTCTCGCAGACCTTTGTAAAGTGGCGCGCGTCGGTGCCGCCCAAAATCAGGTAAGGCGTTACCCCCACCTCCGGGAAGTGCTTCTGTACAGACTTTTCAATGGCTTGGTAGGGCACGGATCCCAGCGGCGTAATCTCCGAAGCGCCCCGTCCGCTCATCAGCTCGGTTTCCAGCCCATACCGGTCCGCGATTTCCTTCATGGTAGCCAGCACGCTCTCCACCGTGTCGTGGGGGGACAGGCGCAGGTTGCAGATTACATAGGCCGCATCCGGCAGAATATTGGCCGCGCGTGCGCCCTCGATGATGGTAAAGGCGGCGGTTGTCTTTAGCATCGCACCCTTAAAGCCGTCCTTGCGGCGGTAGGCTTTTTCCAGAATCGGCGCGAACAGCCACAAATTCCCGTAGACAAACCGCTCCTTAAAGGACATTTCCGGCGCGAAGGTCTCCAGCATACGGCGGGTGGTCGGGTCCATTTTGCATTGGAAGGGGGATTTTTTCTCGATCCGGGTGATGAATTTGGACAGGCGGCCAATGGTGGAAATATGCGGCGGCTGGCTGGAGTGGCCGCCCTCCGAGCGGGCGGTGAATTTTAGATTTACATACCCCTTTTCCCCTAGGCCAATGAGCGCATAAGGGCGGTGTACGCCGTCCATGGGGCTTTCGCCGATGGAGCAGCCCTCATCCAGCACCATCTCCAGGTGAACGCCGTGCTCGTGCAGATAGTCTACCGCCATCTGGGCGCCGGGGCCGGAATTTTCCTCGGTTCGGGAGCAGAAGATATACAGGTCTCGATTGGGGGTCATCCCTTCGGTAATCAGCTGCTCAAACGCCTCAAAGAATCCGCAGAGCCCGCTTTTAATGTCGATGGAGCCGCGGCCCCAGAGTACTCCGTCGATGATTTCGCCGCCAAACGGATCGTGCTCCCATTCGCCCGCCGCATCCACCACATCCATATGGCCCATAAACAGGATGCCCTCTTTGTCCGGATTTCCGCTGTCCCACTTGAGCAGAAGGTTGTTGTCCAGCTCGTCCAGCCGCTGGAATTTGGCAAACACGTTAGGAAACAGCCGGGACAACGTTTCGATCATCGGGACAAACTGGCGGGGATTGTCTTCGCCAGGCAGCACCACCGTGTTGACCTGCACCATCTGGGACAGCTTCTGCGCGATGCGCATAGCGTCAGGATTTTCCCGGCGCTGAAGCGGCGTTTCAGGAATATCCTTTTTGTTGGCGCAGGCCCGCACAATGCAGACCAGCAACAGTGCCGCGGCAACCGCTAAAACCGCCAGCAGCAAATACAAAACAATCATTTTTCTACCTCCCTATTTTCCGCAAAAGGGCGGAAAATTCGCTTTTTGGGGCAGCGAAAGCCCTGTTGGGCCCTAAAATGTCTGAGCCTCTTACCGAACATTATAGTAAAGTTGTTAAAAAATTACAAGGATTTTGCCGGATTCTGCCGTGTCAAAAAAACAGTCGAGAAATTCTGCAAAACCTTTTGAAAGAATGATTGTATTCTTTTTTATTTATGGTATGATTAAGATTGGAAAAAAAGGGGTGTGCAGCAGATGGTTTTTTCAAATCTGATTTTTTTGTGTCTATTCTTACCGGCAAATATTTTGCTTTATTATCTCACGCGCAATCCTGCCTGGCGAAACGGCGTGCTCATCTTCTTTTCGCTGTTCTTCTACGCTTGGGGCGAGCCGGTTTGGGTCACGCTTTTGATCTTCAGCGCCACTATTGATTATTTTCATGGAAGACTCTGCGAAAAATATACCGGCCGCTGGCAGGCAAAGGCGGCGCTTGTTTCCTCGCTGGTTTTAAACCTGGGGCTTTTGGGCGTATTTAAATACAGCGGCATGGCGGTGGAAAGTCTAAACGCTCTGACCGGTCTTTCCCTGCCAGTCCCTACCTTCTCTCTGCCCATCGGCATCTCCTTTTACACCTTTCAGACCATCTCCTATGTGGTGGATGTCTACCGCGGGCAGGTTCGCGCCCAGCAGTCCTACTGGCGTTTTTTTATGTACGTCTCTATGTATCCCCAGCTGGTCGCAGGGCCCATTGTCCGCTATAAAGAGGTGGCGGCACAGATCGACAGCCGCCATACCGACCGGGAAGACTTTGTAAAAGGCATCTCCCGTTTCTGCGCCGGGCTGGGCAAAAAGGTGCTCATCGCCAATCTGGCCGGCGATTTTGCCAGCCAATATTTAGACGGCGATCTTTCGGCTCTGACCACCGCTGGCGCGTGGTTTGGCATTTTGATGTTCACCCTTCAAATATACTTTGATTTCTCCGGCTATTCGGATATGGCCATAGGCCTAGCGCGGCTGTTTGGCTTTCACTATATGGAAAACTTTCACTACCCGTATATCTCCCAATCCGTCTCTGAATTCTGGCGGCGGTGGCATATTTCCCTGGGCAGCTTTTTCCGGGATTACGTCTACATTCCCCTGGGCGGAAACCGCACTCATACCTTCCGAAACCTTCTGGTGGTCTGGTTTTTGACCGGCCTTTGGCACGGCGCCAGCTGGAACTTCGTTTTGTGGGGACTGTATTTTGGTCTGCTAATTTTCCTGGAAAAGCAGTTTTTGCAAAAAATTCTGCAAAGGCTACCGCGAGTGCTTCGTCACCTTTACCTGCTTTTTGCCGTAACCATCAGCTGGTCGCTGTTTTACTTTACCGATCTGTCCCGCCTTTGGACCTTTTTGCAGACGCTGTTCGGCGCACAAGGCGCGGGGCTTTGGGACATCCAGCTGGAGGTGGAGCTTTTAAACCACCTTTTCTGGCTGATCGCGGCGGTGATCGGCTGTATGCCCATCCTTCCCTGGGCCAAGGAAAAGTGGAAGCTTTTGCAAAAGCCGCGCTGGGCGCCGTTTTTTGAAAATGGTGTGGGAATGGCTTGGAATCTGCTGGTTTTATTTTTGTGCGCCGCCTTCCTTGCCGGGCAAAGCTACAATCCCTTTTTGTATTTCCGCTTTTGAGATAAGGAGGTAAAGAATTGCTTTCCAACCGTGACGATTACAAAGCTGAGAAGGTCTCCAAAGGGTCCCTTCCCTGGCAGATGGCGCTGTTTACCGCCATCCTGACAGCTGCCGGCATTTTTTCTCTGCTGCTGGAAAAGCCAACCACATCCGAAAAAGAGCAGCGGGAGCTGGCGAAAATGCCCTCGCTTACCTGGCAAAGCTGGTTTGATGGCAGCTTTGCCAAGGAATTTGACGCGTTTTACGCCGATACCTTTCCCATGCGGGATCTTTTGGTCAGCTTTTCCAGCAGCATGAAGGAAAGCCTAGGCGTCCGTTATGACGATGTGCGGATTCTGGGCTCGGCCGAAGCGCCGGTGGATCTGCCGGACCCGCCTTCCCGCCCAGAACCGGTTTCACGCCCGGAGTCTTCCCAGAGTCAGGACTCGTCCTCCTCTGCCGTATCCTCCCAATCCTCTCAGCCGGAGGGATCCTCCTCTAGCAGCGAGCCGCCGGCGCAGGAGGACGATATCGGCGTTAACAACAGCGGCATTTTTATCTATAAAGGGATGGGAATGTCCTTGTTCGGCGGAAACGCGTCGGTAGGGCGGGTCTATGCGGAAAATATCAACGCCTATCACCAGGTGTTCGGCGATTCTGTCCGAATCTTTGATATGGTGGTGCCCACCAGCGCCGAATTCTACCTGCCGGAAAAATATAAAAAGCTTTCTAACTCGGAAAAGGATGCCATTCAGGGGATTTACAGCCACCTGGCCGCCGGCGTTACGGGGGTGGACGCTTACAGCGCTATCGCCGCCCATACCGATGAATATCTTTACTTTAATACCGACCATCATTGGACCGGCCGCGGCGCCTATTACGCCTACACGGCCTTTGCTCAGGCGGCAGGGTTCCAGCCGCTGGATATCGGCACCGATTACACCATTCGAAAAATCGAAAATTTTCTGGGAAGCCTGTACCGGCAGACCCAGGATTCCAAGATGCTGGAGCGAGGCGATTATGTCGAATACTTCATCCCAGCCGTCGAGGCCAGCGCGTCGATTGTGTTCAAAAACCAGCCCTATGCCCAGTCCCCCTGGACGGTCTGGGCGGAAGGGGTTTCCGGCGGCAACGGCTATCTAGTGTTTTTGTGCGGCGACGCGCCGATGATCCAAATTGATACCGGCGTCCACAACGGAAAAAGCATTGTCATTGTCAAGGAATCCTACGGCAACGCATTTGCGCCGTTTTTAATCCCCCATTACGAGCATATTTATGTAGTAGACGAACGCCATTTCCAAACCTCTTTAGTGGAATTTATCCAGAAAAACGGCGTAAACGACCTATTGTTCCTCAACAACGCCTTTTCCGCCATGACAGGCTATCACGCCAACAACCTGCAGAAGCTGATGTATCAGGTATATGTGCCCCCGGTAGAGGAGCCGGAGGAGGAAAGTCAGGCGGAAAGCAGCCAGGAGGAGGAAGAGCCCAAATGGCGCGGCGTCCGCACCGAAGAGGACGATGAGGATGAGGACGACGAATAAGTCCGCCAAAAGACTTCTCCGCTTATAAAAAACCCCCGAAGATCCAGTTAGAACGGGTCTTCGGGGGTTTTCTTGGGTTTTATTAGAAGCGATTGCGCTTTTTGTAGCTGGTGTGGAGAATCTCGTGGGCCTTGTGGGAGCCGTAGCTTCCCAGATAGGTCTCGTAAACCTCCTTGACCACCGGGTTTTCGTGGGATTTGCGGATGGGCTTATTCTTGTCGTTTTCATACAAGGCCGCCGCACGGCGTGCTTTCAGGTCGATGAAGTTGCGGACCGCCGCCTGCTGTACCGGCTGGCCGCCGCCGTTGACACAGCCGCCCGGGCAGCCCATAATCTCGATAAAGTGGTATTCCTTCTCGCCGGATTTGACCGATTCCAGCACCTTCTTGGCATTTTTCAGCCCAGAGGCCACGCAGACATTCAGCTTCAGATCACCGATCTGGTAGGACGCCTCCTTAATGCCCTCAGTGCCCCGAACCTCTTGAAATTCGACTGTCTCGCCGCTTTCGCCGGTGATCCACTCCTTAGCGGTACGCAGAGCCGCCTCCATCACGCCGCCGGTGGCGCCGAAGATCACGCCGGCACCGGTGGAGGTGCCCAAGGGTGCGTCAAACTCCTCATCCGGCAGCTTGGGCAGATACATACCCGCCCGCTCGATCATCCGGGCCAGCTCGCGGGTGGTCAGGGATACGTCAACATCCGGATAACCGGAAGCGGACTCGTCCTCCCGCTTAGTTTCGAATTTCTTGGCGGTGCAGGGCATAATGCCCACCACAAAAATATCCTTGGGATCAATGCCGGTTTTCTCCGCGTACCAGGTCTTGGCCAGTGCGCCGAACATCTGCTGCGGCGATTTACAGCTAGACAGGTTCTCGGTAAACTCCGGATAATAATGCTCACAGTATTTGACCCAGCCCGGCGAGCAGGAGGTGATCATCGGCAGCTTGCCGCCGTTTTTGATCCGCTCTACCAGCTCGTTGGCCTCTTCAACAATGGTCATATCCGCCGCAAAATCGGTGTCGTACACACCGTCAAAGCCCAGGCGGCGCAGTGCGGCGACCATCTTGCCCTCTACATTGGTGCCAATGTGCATACCGAACGCCTCGCCCAGGGTCACGCGGATCGAAGGAGCGGTCTGAACGATTACATGCTTGGTCGGGTCGCTCAAAGCGCGCCATACATCCTTGGTGTTGTCCTTTTCCGACAGCGCACCGGTGGGGCAGACAACAATACACTGGCCGCAGGATACGCAGGCCACGTCGGACAGGTTCTGGTTAAAGGCGGTACCAATATGGGTGTTAAAGCCGCGGCCGTTGGGGCCGATGACCGCAACATCCTGCCATTTGGCACAGGCGGCGGCACAGCGGCGGCACAGTACGCATTTGGAGTTGTCACGGACCATGTGTACGGCGGAATCGTCGTAATCGCTGGCCGGCTTCTCCCCATCGTACAGCGTCTCGTCGTAAATGCGGAAATCCTTACACAGCTTTTGCAGCTCGCAGTTTCCTGAACGCACGCAGGACAGGCAGGAACGGTTATGGGTGGACAAAATCAGCTCCAGATTGGTTTTGCGGGAAGCGAAAACCCGCTTCGAGTTGGTCAGGATCTCCATGCCCTCCGCTACCGGATATACGCAGGCCGCTACCAGATTCCGCATGCCGACTACTTCTACAACGCAGATGCGGCAGGCGCCGATCTCGTTGATCTCCCTTAAATAGCACAAGGTGGGAATTTCAATCCCATGCTGTCTGGCGGCCTCCAGAATGGTGCTGCCAGCCGGTACGGACAAGGGCATACCGTTGATTTTAATATTTACCATTTCCATTGTGGTACACTCCTTCCTTATTTTTTGTAGATAGCGCCGAATTTACATTTTTCCATACAGGCGCCGCACTTGAGGCACTTTGCCGGATCAATCACATGCGGCTGCTTTACCGAACCGGAGATAGCATCCGCCGGACAGGCCCTGGCGCACAGGGTACAGCCTCTACACTTCTCGGGGTCAATCGTAAAGTTCAACAGCGCCTTACATACGCCGGCAGGGCATTTCTTATCAACGATGTGGGCTACATACTCATCCCGGAAATATTTGAGGGTCGACAGCACCGGGTTGGGGGCGGACTGGCCGAGACCACACAAGGAGTTGGCCTTGATGTGATAGCACAGCTCCTCCATCTTGTCCAGATCCTCCAGGGTGCCCTTGCCCTTGGTAATTTTGTCTAAAATCTCTAAAAGGCGCTTGGTGCCGATCCGGCAGGGCGTACATTTACCGCAGCTTTCGTCCACCGTAAACTCCAAAAAGAACTTGGCAATGTCCACCATACAGGTGTCCTCATCCATGACGATTAGGCCGCCGGAGCCCATCATGGAGCCGATGGAAATCAGGTTGTCATAGTCCACCGGGATATCGATCAGCGAAGCGGGGATACAGCCGCCGGAGGG
This sequence comes from uncultured Oscillospiraceae bacterium, assembly GCA_910583935.1. Lineage (GTDB taxonomy): Bacteria > Bacillota > Clostridia > Oscillospirales > Ruminococcaceae > UBA3818. Next base: position 65,818 of record CAJTZM010000008.1, on the reverse strand, counting down.
TCCGCCGGTCTGGGCCGCCTTGAATTTCTTCCCATTGGGGATGCCGCCGCCGATTTCCTCCACAATCTCCCGCAGGGTGGTGCCCATGGGGACCTCCACCAGGCCGGTGTTGTTGATTTTACCGCCCAGCGCAAACACCTTGGTGCCCTTGGACTTTTCGGTGCCCATAGAGGCAAACCAATCGGCGCCGTTTAGAATGATCTGGGGGATGTTGGCGTAGGTCTCAACGTTATTTAAAACGGTGGGCCGCTCAAACAAACCCTTCACCGCCGGGAAGGGCGGACGGGGTCTGGGCTCGCCGCGGCGGCCTTCGATGGAGGTCATCAGCGCGGTTTCCTCGCCGCAGACAAATGCGCCGGCACCCAGCCGCAGCTCGATGTCAAAGTCAAAGCCAGTGCCCAGAATGTCTTTGCCCAGCAGGCCGTTTTCCCTGGCCTGGCCGATGGCGATCTCCAGGCGTTTTACCGCGATGGGGTATTCGGCCCGCACATAGATATAGCCCTGATTGGCGCCAATAGCATAACCGGCAATGGCCATAGCCTCCAGCACCACATGGGGGTCGCCCTCTAAAACGGAGCGGTCCATAAACGCGCCGGGGTCGCCTTCATCCGCGTTGCAGCAGACGTATTTCTGCCCCGCAGGCTGTGCCGCCGCAAAGCTCCACTTGGTGCCGGTGGGGAAGCCGCCGCCGCCGCGGCCGCGCAGACCTGAATCCTTAATGGTCTGGATGACCTGCTCTGGGGTCATCTCGGTCAGAACCTTTCCCAGCGCCATATAGCCGTTGAGTCCAATGTATTCGTTGATATTTTCCGGGTCGATCACGCCGCAGTTTTTCAGCGCCACCCGCTTTTGCTTGGCGTAAAACTGGGTGTGGTTTAAGGATTTCACCGTATCCTCCTGCACCGTCTCCTGATACAAAAGGCGGGTGACGATACGGCCCTTGAGCAGGTGCTCGGAGACGATTTCCGGAATATCCTCCGGCTTTACCATGCTGTAAAAAGCACCCTCGGGATAAACGATCATAATGGGACCCAGAGCGCAAAGGCCGAAGCAGCCGGTTTTGATGACCTTGATTTCTTCGGTCAGCCCATTTTCCTGAATCTCATGCTCTAAAGCGGCAATGATCCGCTCACTGCCGGAGGAGGTACAGCCTGTACCACCGCAGACCAGCACATGGGAACGATACATGTTGGTTTCCTCCTTATTTTGTTTTTGCGCCAATGGTGTATTCGGTCACAATGTTGCCGTTGACCAAATGCTCATTAACAACCTTGACCGCCATCTCCGGCGTCATTTTTACATAGGTGACCTTCTCCTTGCCAGGTTCAAAAACCTCTACCACCGGCTCATATTGGCAGATGCCGATGCAGCCGGTCTGGGCGATGGTCACATTCTGCAGGTTCCGCTTGGACACCTCTTCGGTAAAAGCGGCCAGCACCGGCCGCGCACCGGCGGCGATTCCGCAGGTCGCCATGCCGATGACCACCCGGGTGTTGCCCTCCGCGTCGTCGCGGACGCCAATTTTGCCTTTCATCGAATCACGAAGAGCCTGAAGCTCCGCTAAACTTTTCATATTATGATGCACCTCCGCTAAGTAAATCCATATTTTCCTTAATGTATTCCCGGATAAATTCCATCACCTGCGGGCTGTTCAGCGGCACCCCGTCCAGGATTTCCTGCAGCTGGGCGGTACTGACCGAAAAGATCTCCTCCCCCACCTGATAGGTAAAGGAAAAGTTGATCTGCTCATTACAGCCCATTAAAATGCACATGGTGTCCGCCATATTCCCCAAGGGCATTCGGTCAATGTGAGTCAGCCCGAAAACCGCTTTCACCTCGGTGCCCTTTCCCACCTGCGAACAGATGGAGAAGTCCCCGCCGGTCATCAGCGCCGCCATTTTGAAAAACGGGACGCCCAGACCTACCTTGCGGGTGGTTCGGGTGGTGTAAAACGGATCCTCCACATGGGCTACCTGCTCAGGGGTCATACCGCATCCGTCGTCGGCAATGGTGATGATCAGCCGGTCGTCCGCCGGGCGCTCGGTTACAGAGATATCCACCCTGCCGGCCCCCGCCCGCACAGAATTCTGCGCAATATCCAGGATATTCAGCGACAATTCCTCCATCGCAGCCTATTCCGCATATTTTGCCAGGATGCCGGGAATATCGTCGGCAACCAAGCGGCCGTAAACGTCGTCGTTGATAGTCATTACCGGCGCTAAGCCGCAGGCGCCAATACAGCGGCACGCCTCTAAAGAAAACTTTCCGTCGCTGGTGCATTCTCCCCCTTCGATCCCCAGGCATTCGCCCAGCTTGGCAAATACATCGCCGGAGCCTTTAACATAACAGGCAGTGCCAAGACAAACGGAAATCTTATACTTGCCCTTAGGATTTAAGGTGAACTGCGAATAAAAGGTGGAAACGCCGTAAACCTCCTCCAGCGGGACCTCCAGATGCTGCGCGACCAGCTTCTGAACCTCGATGGGCAGATAGCCGTAGATCTCCTGCGCGCCCTGCAAAACCGGCATTAGCGCGCCTCTTTGCCCTTTGTGGGCGGCGATCAGCGCGATCAGCTTTTCTTCCTGCTCTTTGGTTCCATTAAAAGGAACTGCTGAAATTGTTGTAGCCATGAAAACCTCCGTTCTGCCGTAAAACGGCAAAAATTATTGTTTCCGGACTCCCCCGGAGCCTCTCTGTCTGCATAAAGCGCATCGAAAACCGTCCTCTCTTTTTTAACCATTTTCCTATGCCTGGACGGATCCTTGACGCTGTGACCCTCTATACCTACAGACTAGTTAAAATTATAACAGCTGTCAACGACAAAATCCACCATATTCACGCAAAAAAGCGGATTTTTTTCCATTTTCCAAAAAAAACGCACAAAATTTTTGTGGTATTTACCATCTGTCCAGGAAAAATCCGCCAATCTCCCTTTTCTTATTCTTGTTCTTATAATCGGAACATGATATAATAACGACAAAGTCGCTATTATATTAAGATTTCTATGGCCGCCCTACGGGCATGGTCCATGATCCCTGTAAGGTCCGCCTTTATAGACGCAATCCAGCTTTTTTGTCCGGTATGTCGTTGGGCTTTCCTGCCGGCTACCGGCGATCCTCATATACATTTATAATGGGAACAGGAGGACGAATATGACGATTCAGGATATCAAAGATCTATTGCGGGCAGAGATTCTCTGGGCCGACGAGGGGATGCTTTCCCACGAGGTACATACTGCCTGCGGCAGCGACATGATGAGCGACGTACTGGCTTTTGTCAAGGATCAGGCGGTGCTTTTAACCGGCCTTGTAAACCCGCAGGTCATCCGCACCGCTGAGATGATGGACATTGTCTGCATTGTGTTTGTCCGGGGAAAGACACCCGCTCCCGCCATGATTGAGCTGGCCCAGGAGCGGGGTATCGTCCTGCTTGCCAGCCGGCATCGGATGTTTACCGCCTGTGGACTTTTGTATGAAAACGGGTTGAGGGGAGGGTGCGATCTGGAATGAGCCAGGCAATTTCTTTCCACTACGACGTTCCCGGCGACGATTTCACCCGCGCAGGAGAGGCCTCCAGCGGCGTAAAGAAGGCATTAAAGCAGGTGGGTCTCGCGCCGGATATTATCCGCAACGTAGCCATCGCCATGTACGAGGGCGAAATCAATATGGTCATCCACGCCGGCGGCGGCCAAATAGACGTGGACATTACCCCCGACGCTGTCCGCATGGTGTTAAAGGATCAGGGACCCGGCATCAAGGATATCTCTTTGGCCATGCAGGAAGGCTGGTCCACCGCGCCGGACGACGTTCGCTCTCTGGGCTTCGGTGCCGGAATGGGGCTGCCGAACATGAAAAAATACACCGACGAAATGACAGTGGAAAGCACCGTCGGCGTCGGCACTACCGTGACCATGACCGTGTTTACCCATCCGCAGAGGGAGGCGGTGTCGTGAGCGAATTTTTCCATTCGGTGACCCTTGATCAGGACTTGTGCCATGGCTGCATCAACTGCGTCAAGCGCTGCCCTACCGAGGCGATCCGCGTGCGGGACGGCAAGGCCAAAATCCTGTCCGACCGGTGCATCGACTGCGGCGAATGTATCCGCATCTGCCCGCATCATGCGAAAAAGCCAATATTCGATCCCCTTTCGGTCATGGATCAATACAAATATACCGTCGCCCTGCCGGCGCCCAGCCTGTACGGGCAGTTTAATAACCTGGACGATGTGGAGATCATCCTGCGGGCGCTGATTGATATGGGCTTTGACGCGGTTTTCGAGGTTTCCCGGGCGGCGGAGCTGGTCAGCGACGCCACCCGTAAAATGCTCAGCGAGGGCCAGCTTCCCCGCCCGGTGATCAGCTCTGCCTGCCCGGCGGTGGTTCGGCTGGTCCGGGTCCGCTTTCCCGATTTAATCCAGCATCTGCTGCCCTTGCAGGCACCGGTGGAGGTTGCCGCCCGTCTTGCCAAAAAGGAGGCGGCGGAGCGCACCGGCCTGCCGCCTGAAAAGATCGGCTGCATCTTTATTTCCCCCTGCGCCGCAAAGGTGACGGCGGTGAAAATGCCGTTGGGCACCATAAAAAGCGCTATTGACGGGGTGGTAGCCATCCGGGACGTTTACCCCCAAATGCTGCGGTATATGAAGGAAGGGGTCGGCTCCGGCGAGGAATATTTAAGCTCCGGGCGCATGGGAATCGGCTGGGGCTCCTCCGGCGGGGAATCGGCCGCCCTTTTAAACGACCGGTACCTGGCGGCGGACGGCATCGAAAATGTCATCCGCGTACTGGAGGATCTGGAGGACGAAAAGCTGGGCTCGGTGGATTTTGTGGAGCTCAACGCCTGCTCCGGCGGCTGTGTCGGCGGAGTGCTGACGGTAGAAAACCCCTACATTGCCAAGGCCAAGCTCAAGCGGGTGCGCAAATACCTGCCTGTTTCCTGCAATCGGGTGGGAGACGGTATTCCCCGCCAGATGAAATTCGATCAGGAAATCCAGTATGAGCCGGTGCTCCAGCTGGATGAGGATATCACCGTCGCCCTGCGCAAATTAAGCCAGATTGAAGAAATTTCCCACCAGTTCAGCGGCCTGGATTGCGCCGCCTGTGGGGCGCCCAGCTGTAAGGCGCTGGCGGAGGATGTGGTTCGGGGCTATAATACGCCGGACGCCTGCGTCTTTCTTCTCAAAAATAAAATGCAGTCCCTGGCCAACGCCGCCTGCGAACAGGAGGGAAAAATCCCCGCTGTTCCTTTGGGGGATCGCCGGGAATAGGTCCCGAGCTGCCATAAGGGGGTAGAAGCATATGAAAACAATCACCATCCGCCAAATCTCTGAGGCCTGCGGCTTTTCGGTCCTGGCCGGCGCAAACGCCCTGGATCGAGAGGCGGACCGAGTGTTCTGCTGCGACTTGTTAAGCTTTGTCATGGGCCGCGCCCCGGCGGACTGCGCCTGGGTTACGGTCATGGGCAATGTCAACGCCATTGCCGTCGCCGTTTTGGCCGACACCGCCTGTATTGTGCTGGCGGAAAATGCCGCCCTGGACGACGAGGCCCGCTCCCGGGCCGACGGGCAGGGCGTTCCGGTACTGGGATCGTCTCAGCCCATCTTTGACACGGGGCTTTTGATCCAGCGGCTGCTGGAGGGTTAACAGGCTGCCATACGCCGCCGGGGAGAATGCGCTCCGGCGGCGTCTATTTTTCCGCGAGAAAGGAGGAAGACGGTGGAAAAAATCATTTATGACCTGCATATTCATTCGGCTCTGTCGCCCTGCGGAGATAACGATATGACCGTTAACAATATCCTCAATATGGCCGTTTTAAACGGTATTCAGACGCTGGCCATCACCGACCACAACAGCTGCAAAAACTGTCCCGCCGCTATGGCGGTGGCCAAAAGCCTGCCGCTGGACCTGATTCCTGGCATGGAGCTGTGCACCTCGGAAGAGGTTCACGTGGTCTGCCTGTTCCCGTCGCTGGATAGCGCTATGGCTTTCGACGCTTATGTTCACGACCGGCTGCCGCCGGTGGAAAACCGGCCGGAAATCTTCGGCGAGCAGCAGATTTTAAACGCTGACGATCAGATCGTCGGATACGAGCCCTACCTTTTGATCAACGCTGCCGACATTTCCATAGAGGAGGTCGTTCCACTAGTCAGGCGCTTTGGCGGGATCTGCTACCCCGCCCATATTGACAAAAGCTCCACCAGCGTCTTCTCCAACCTGGGATACTTTTCCTCGGACTGGGGTTTTCGGGCGGTGGAAATCGCCGACCGCAGCCGGACAGCCGAATTGGCGCCGCAGATCCCCGGATTTCAGGATCTTCTGGTACTGCACAGCTCCGACGCTCATTATCTCTGGGATATTTCCCAGGGCGAAAATTTTCTTTTTTGCGACGATTTTCGCCGTTTGCTTGGACTATACTAACGCTAAATACCGCTTTTTTAGGCGGAACGCAGGAGGATATGAAAAATGACCGATTCGTTTGCCCAGGCCATGGCCTTTTTCCTTGTGGTGCTGTTTATCCTGGGGATGGTCTTTCCCATCCTGGCCCACTACAAAGAGAACCCGAAGCTAAAAAAATGGGGGCTTTTGTTCATGGTCCTATTTTCCCTGCTGCTGGTCCTCTGTCTTCTGTACCGCTTCGCCTCTATCTGACATCCGCCGCCCTCCTTTTTATTGATAAAAGCTTCACAAATCCGCAGAAATCTCTTGATAATCCTTGTCCAATTCGTTATAATATGGAAAGGTATGAGCAAGCCGCATACAGAATATAGAAAACCGAAAGGAGAACCGCAATGAACTATTCTCATGAAGTAGAGAGAATGTGCCCTGTTACCAAAGGCCCCAACCACGGTCCCGCGCCCATTCCGGAAGAAGGCAGATGGGTAAAAGCCTATCAGATTTCCGACATTTCCGGTCTGACCCACGGCATCGGTTGGTGCGCTCCCCAGCAGGGTACCTGCAAGCTGACCCTGAACGTGAAAAACGGCATCATCGAGGAAGCGCTGGTTGAGACCATCGGCTGCTCCGGCATGACCCATTCTGCCGCCATGGCCGCCGAGATTCTGCCGAAGAAAACCCTGCTGGAGGCGCTGAACACCGACCTTGTTTGCGACGCGATCAACGTTGCCATGCGGGAGCTGTTTTTGCAGATCGTTTACGGCAGAACCCAGACTGCTTTTTCGGAGGACGGACTTCCCATTGGCGCCGGTCTGGAGGATCTGGGCAAGGGCCTGCGTTCTCAGGTAGGCACCATCTTCTCCACCGCCAAAAAGGGCGTTCGCTACATGGAAATGGCTGAGGGCTACATCCTTTCTCTGGCGCTGGACGAAAATAGCGAGGTCATCGGCTATAAATTTGTCCGCGTCGGCAAAATGCTGGAGGATATCCGCCACGGCGCCGATCCCAAAACCGCATACGAAAAAAATGTCGGCACCTATGGCCGTTATGAGGGAGCCGCCAAATATATCGACCCCCGTGAAGAATAATTGAGATCAGAGGAAAAGGAGGTAAACTCACATGGCAAAATTTGAAGGTCAGGAAAGAAGAATGCCGAAAATTGAGGCATGTCTTGCAGAATATGGTTGGAAAACCCTTGAAGACGCTGACGCGCTGTGCAAGGAGCATGGCATCAACGTGGAAGAGATCGTCAAAGGCGTACAGCCCATCGCGTTTGAAAACGCCTGCTGGGCCTATACCCTGGGCACCGCCATCGCGCTGAAAAAGGGCTGTAAGGTCGCTGCCGACGCTTCTGAAGTCATCGGTCTGGGCCTGCAGGCATTCTGCATCCCCGGCTCGGTTGCGGAGCAAAGAGCGGTGGGTCTGGGTCACGGCAATCTGGGCGCCATGCTTTTAAGAGAAGAGACCGACTGCTTCTGCTTTTTGGCAGGACATGAGTCCTTTGCTGCGGCGGAGGGCGCTATCGGCATTGCCAGAACCGCCAACAAAGCCAGAAAGAAGCCCCTGCGGGTCATTTTAAACGGCCTGGGCAAGGATGCGGCCTATATCATCTCCCGAATCAACGGCTTTACCTATGTGGAGACCGAGTATGACTTCACCACCGGCGATCTGAAAACCGTCCGCGAGGTTCCCTTCTCCGAGGGTGACAAGGCGAAGGTCCGCTGCTACGGCGCCAACGATGTGCTGGAGGGCGTGGCCATCATGAAAAAGGAGAAGGTCGACGTTTCCATCACCGGCAACTCGACCAACCCCACCCGCTTCCAGCATTTGGTCGCCGGCACCTACAAAAAATGGGCCGGTGAAAACGGCGTGAAATACTTCTCGGTTGCTTCCGGCGGCGGCACCGGCCGTACCCTGCATCCGGACAATGTGGCCGCCGGCCCCGCCTCCTATGGCCTGACCGACTCCATGGGCCGTATGCACGGCGACGCACAGTTCGCTGGATCTTCCTCCGTTCCCGCCCATGTTGAAATGATGGGTCTGATCGGTATGGGCAACAACCCCATGGTCGGCGCCACCGTTGCCTGCGCGGTCGCGGTTGAGGAAGCACTGAAATAATTCCCCTTTCGGTTAAAAAATAAGGCGGCTTTTGTAGCCGTCTTAAGCAAATCAGCACCCACCCGAAGAGTATCTGCTTTTCGGGTGGGTGCTGTTATTTTGGTAATGAAAATGCGGAAAGAGGGACTATACACACGGCAAGACATGGATAAACTATAAAACCGGAAATCGGTTTTGGATAGAAGAAAGACGTTCTATGCTGGGGGCGACCTTTAAAGGCAAAGAAAAAGAGCGAAACGAAAATGAGTAAGGAAACTTTGAACGGCCTTTGCCGTCATAGCGCCACATCCGTGCAAAAAAATTCTTTTCCTTTTTTCGGACTGTTGCAAACAAAAAGCACAGAGAGCTTCAGTGCCCTCTGTGCTTTTGTCTGCGTTTTTCCTGCCTTTGGGAAAGCCGCCGCTCCTTTTGTGCGGAGCGCTGCGCCCGGGAATGGCCCTTTCGATCCTGACGTTTCTGCTCCTGCTGCCGCTTTAGCGCCTGCTGCGCCTTGGTCCCGATGCCGGCAGGCCGTACCTGCCGCTGGATCGCGCGCTGCATCCGTTTGGGATTGACCCGGCGCCGGTCCGGCAGTGCCGCCGCAGACGGCGGACTGAACCGAAGCCGATCCCAGTTTTGCAGCAAAAATTCCAGCACTTGGCAGTCCTGAGGTTGGGAACCGAAGGTGATTTTGCAGACCTCATACTGCCGTCCCTCCTGCCGCTCGTATAAGCCAATCCAGAAGGGCTCCTCGAACAGAACGGTGAATTTGGACGAAACAATCTCCATTCCAATTCCTCCTTTCGGGTTGATCGCCTGCAAGGAACGGACAACCAAAGGAGGCAGGTTACTGGTGGGACTGGCCCGCTCCCGGACTACCGACCGGGACGTGTTTTTATCCTTGCCTGGTGATTATAACATACCCAGGCCCAGCAGGCCAGCCTTTCTTCAAGCTTCCGCAGCCGGAGGATATGGCAAGCCGCCAAGGCATGGCATGTCCTAAGCAAAGCCCAACCAATGCAAAACCGGCTCCAGCTGCTGGGAAATCGGTTCCATAATTTGCCGAGCCAGCCGGTACAAGGGCGGCTGAGGTGTGTACCCGGAACGGGCGGTATTGTACTCCGCTACCAGAAAAAATATCGCCGCAAAAAAAAGCAGTAAAACCAGAAAAAAACTCATCCAAAATACCCGTTTTTGCGCCTTTCTCTGCATGATTTCCTCCTAAAATCAGAAGATTTTCCGCCGTTTTTTCTTTCCTTTGCCAGGCCCCGGCAAACCCACTTCACAGGCCTTACGGCAAAGGGCTGTGTGAACCGCGCCGGATACCCGGACGAATTTGCCTTCGGCGCGAGAGCAGGCCGGTCATTCTCCGGCGGTGGATAACAGCGTCTCGGCCATAGCGCGGCCCATGTATTGGGCGGCGCGGGCTGTCTCCTCCAGTGTATTGCCATGGGATCCGAACTCGATGAGAAGCGAGCCGCCGGTCAAATCCATATTGTATTTTCGATAGCAGAAGAACACCGGACGAGTCAAGCCGGGATAAAGAGTTTCTGCCGTCGTTTGCAGCGCGGCGGCCCACCGAAGGTTCCGGTCCCATTGAGGCATGTTCATTGTGCCGTCGTCGCACCCGCAAATGATCATGACCTGGGCAGTCTTTTCCCCATTGATCATCGCAACCGGCTTAATCAGGTTTCCGGCAGGACTTTCCACCGCGTCTCGGTGAACGTCGATAACCACTTTGATCGAAGGGTACTGGTCCAGCCATTTTCGGATGGTGGCGGCGCTGCGCTCGTAAGATCCATTATAGGATGGGTAGTCATGCTGGGTGCTGTCGTGAATCACCCCAATTCCCGCCTGCTCCAGCTGCTGGGTAATAATGTCCCCCAGATAAACCACATTTTGGGTGTTGTCGGTGCTGCGCCAGGTATAGGAGGTATCGCAGAAATCCCGATCGAAGGGCTCGAAGCTTTCGGTGGCATGGGTATGCATAATCAGCACCTGCGGCTGGCTGCCAGACTCCAGCTTCAGCTCCAAAGGCTGGGCCAGGATCGCGCCCACCTGCTGATTAGAAAGGTTAGTCGAATTTTTAATATACCCAGCCGCCAGCGGAATATACAAGGAACTCTGGTCCGCCGAAAACATTTTTTCGGTGATGGTCCCCCGATTCTGCGGCGCGATGGTCTCAATAGAGGGGGATTCGGGTGTTTGGGGGATGGCGGCGGCCATCTCCGGCCGGGATTCTGTCCGGCTTTGCTCCGCCGGCGGCTCTTCTGCCGGGACAGAGCTTACCGGCGGCGCGGACACCTCCGGCAGGGAAACAGGCTCGTCCTGCACCAGCTGGTCGGCGAAACGCCCCCGCAGATAGGAGATCCCCCCCTCCGGAAGCTGCAGCATGGCAGACGCGGCAGCAGCTTTTCCCAAAAAGCTGCCCAGGGCAGTACTCAAAACCGGAAACGCCGCTAGGGAGCCCGCCAAAACTGCGAAGGCCGCCGCTAGGCCCAACAGGCGGCGGAAATCCTCCATGCGTCTCACCAAAACCCCTCCTCTGCTTTTGTCCTTCAATCGGATTGCCCGCCCGGCAGCCCTATACGGCAGGCTATCAAAAGCATATGAAAATCCGCCCGCGGATATGCGGACGGATTATGATGCGAGGGCCCAACAAAAAGCCCCTCGTTTATGGAATGTTCGATAAGATAGGCAGGCGCGAGGAGAGCACCTGTTCAAAAAATAACCGGGACAGAGCCAGCAAGCTCGAAGGTCCTTATTTCCGCCTGAAAATCAAAAAAAGAATCCTTCTTTGGCAGCGGGGCGTTACGAATACCAGAAAAGCCCCTGATTGGAGGCTTGGATCTTTGCGCCCTTCGGCACGGCTCTGGCCACTAGGCAAATATCCATATAGTCCGGCGCAGGAGAAAGAAGTCCCATAAAGGCCGAAACCGCGCAGACGCTCAGCACCGGCTTCCAGGACGCCGGGCAAAGAAGGAAGACGGCCAGCGCCGCCGCGCCGGGGACGGCCGGGGCCAAGCTCATCAGGATAAACCTTCGTTTTGTAATAGGATAAAAACACACCGCGTAGGCCCTCAGACGTTTTAAGCATAATCCAATATACACAACCGCCTCCCGTGGATAGCAAATCCCATGGAGCCATTCGTGCAGCGGCATCGCGACCAGAAAGCCGATCAAAAAGGCCAGCGGCGCATACCACGAGTCAAAGAGGAAGGTCCCAGCCAGCCTTGCTTTGACAAACACGGCGGCAAAGCAGAGAAGCCCCGGCAAAATCATATAAGGCGTCGATGCCCGGACAGGGTCCGCCGGCCGCTCCAATCGTTTCGCGTTAGGAGGAAGAGGGCGCTCCGGAAAGCTTTTTTCCCAGTCGCCGTTCCCCTCCCATCGGATTTTGGGCATTGATTTCCCTCCCCTTTTATCAAATCACCGGTATTTTACCGTCCGCCGCACCTATAGCAGCGCGGCCAGCGTTTCTTTAGCAAGAGTGATCTGCCTTTTTACTTCCTCCGGTGCGGGACCGCCGGCAGATTTGCGCTCTCTTACGCAGGTATCCAGTGAAATGGCGTGGTAGACGTCCCCTGCAAACAGGGCGGAATGCTCTTGCAGCGTCTCGAGAGGAAGCTCCTCCAGCACCAAGCCCTGACTGATACAATAAGCCACCAACTGCCCGGAAACCTGATGGGCATCGCGGAAGGGCAGACCCTTTTTGACCAGATAATCCGCCAAATCAGTGGCGTTAATAAAGCCCTGGGCCGCCGCCCGGCGCATATTTTCCGTAAGCACCCGGGCGCTTTTGAGCATGGGGATAAAGGTGGAAACGCACAGCTTTACCGTATCCACCGCATCGAACAGCGCTTCCTTATCCTCCTGCATATCCTTATTATAGGCCAAGGGCAGACCCTTCAGCATGGTCAAAAGGGTAGTCAAATCTCCGTAAACCCGGCCGGTTTTCCCCCGAATCAGTTCGGTGATATCCGGATTCTTTTTCTGTGGCATAATCGACGAACCGGTAGAAAAGGCGTCATCCAATTCCATAAACCGGAATTCCCAGCTGCACCAGAGGATAACCTCCTCCGAGAACCGGGACAGATGCATCATGAAAATGGAAAGGCCGCTGGCCAACTCCAGGGCGTAATCCCGGTCGGACACACCGTCGATGCTGTTTTGGGAAATGCCGGTAAAGCCTAAAAGCTCTGCGGTCATTTGCCGGTCGATGGGATAGGTGGTGCCGAAGGCGGCGCCGCTGCCCAAGGGCATAGTGTCCAACAGGCGCTTGTCACAGTCCTGCAGGCGCTGAACATCCCGCAAAAGCATCTGGACATAGGCCATCAGATGATGGGCAAAGGTAGTAGGCTGCCCCCTTTGCAGATGGGTATAGCCCGGCATCACCGTTTCGGTATGCTCCGCCGCCTTTTCCAAAAGCGTCTCGATTAGCTCCCGGCACAGAGAAAGAATCCGGCCGATTTCGTCGTGGAAATACAGCTTCATATCCAGCGCCACCTGATCGTTGCGGCTGCGGGCGGTATGCAGGCGCTTTCCCGCGTCGCCAATGCGGGCAGTCAGCTCCGCCTCCACAAACATATGGATGTCCTCGGCTGCGGGGTCGAAGGAAAGCCGCCCGCTCTCGATATCCTCTAAAATACCGGTCAGACCCGCCGTAATCGCCTTTTTATCCTCGTTGGAGAGAATGCCCTGCCGGGCCAGCATCGCAGCATGGGCGATACTTCCCTTGATATCCTGCGCGTACATCCGGTTGTCGAAGGAAATGGACGAATTAAAATCGTTGACCTGTTTGTCGAGTTCCTTGGAAAATCTTCCGGACCAAAGCACCATTGTAAAATTCCTCCTAAACGGTAATTTTCGAACACAGGGCAAGGCGCGCTTTGGACAAAGCGCGCCTTGCCATTCATATTCTACCATGAATCACAGGGATTTGCCTAGTGTTTCATCCAGCATGGCTTTTACCTTAATTGGCAGGCCAAACAGATTGATAAAGCCCTGAGAATCCATCTGGTCGTAAACGTCGTCCTCCCCAAAGGTGGCGATCTGCTCGGAGTACAGCGAATAGGGGCTGGTCATGCCGGCGGGAATGATGTTACCCTTATAAAGCTTCAGCTTCACCTGACCGGTGACCGTTTGCTGGGTGGTGCTGACAAAGGCGCTGAGCGCCTCCCGCAAGGGGCTGAACCACTGTCCGTAGTAAACCAGCTCGGCAAATTTCAGCGCTATCTGCTCTTTATAATGCTGGGTATCCCGGTCCAGGCAGAGGGTTTCCAGCAGCTCGTGGGCGGTGTAGAGAATGGTTCCGCCGGGGGTTTCGTATACCCCTCTGGACTTCATGCCTACCAGGCGGTTTTCCACCATGTCGATTAGGCCTACGCCGTTGGCTCCCCCGATTTTGTTCAGCTCGGTAATGATCTCCAGCGCAGTCATTTTCTGCCCATTCAGCGCCGCGGGAACACCCTTTTCAAAGGTCAGGGTCACATAGGACGGCTGATCCGGCGCCTTTTCGGGGGATACGCCCATCTCCAGGATTTTGTCGTAGTCCGGCTCGTTGGCCGGGTCCTCCAGATCCAGTCCCTCGTGGGACAGATGCCAGAGGTTTTTGTCCTTGGAATAGCTGGTCTGACGGCTGACATTCAGCGGAATCCCCTTTTTTTCGGCGTAGTCGATTTCATCGTCCCGGCTTTTCATCTCCCAGGTCCGCCACGGGGCGATAATGGGCATATTGGGCGCAAAGGCCTTAATGGCCAGCTCGAACCGAACCTGATCGTTGCCTTTCCCGGTGCAGCCGTGGGCAATGGCGTCGGCCTTCTCCTTTTTGGCGATTTCCACAATCTTTTTAGCGATAATCGGCCGCGCAAAGGAGGTACCCAACAGATACTTGTTTTCATACACCGCGCCCGCCTGCATGGTGGGAATAATATAGTCGTTTACAAATTCCTCCCTCATATCCAGAATATACAGCTTGGAGGCGCCAGTTTTGACCGCCTTTTCCTCCAGGCCCGAAAGCTCCGCGCCCTGTCCCACATCCGCCGCTACGGCCACAACCTCACAGCCCTCGTAATGCTCCTTGAGCCAGGGAATGATCACCGAGGTATCCAAGCCTCCAGAATAGGCCAGCACGATCTTTTTATATTGCGTCATCTTCCATTTCCCCTTTTATGCTTTTTGTTTGCAATCTGTTTGTTTTTTATAATTATACATATATTCTGAATAAATTCAAGGATTATTTGCAATAATATTCATTAATTCAAATTATTTGTGAATTTTTATCACTTCTTTCTATAGGAGCGGCGTGGTTTTGTATAAATTTATGGCGCCGATGGTTCCAAACCGCTGTGAACTAAAAAAGGACGGGGAAATTCCCTGTCCTTTTTTAGTTTCCAAATACATTTTACGCCTCTTTTTGGAAAGCGATCCGCTCGGAGCCATCCGCCAGATAGATGGTTCCGCAGGGCTGGTAGCCGTTTTTGGCCAGGGCTCTTTGCATGGGAAGATTGTCCCGATGGGTATCAATGCGGATATTATCCCGCTGGGAGAAGCACCAGTCCAGGCAAAAGGAGGCGACACCTCGGGTACCGGCGGCTGCGGTAATCCGGTGCACTACGCCATAGGGCCGATCGTTGAGCCACTGTCCATTTTCAATCCGGCGGTAGGCGGGCTCCTCGCCAACGGCAAAAAAGAAGGTGCCGACAATCCTTTCCCCATCGGTGCAGACATAGCTGCCGCCGGCGGCCATGTCCTGCTCCAGCTGCGCGCGGTCCGGATAACCCTTTACCCACTGGTTCGGGTTGCCGTTTTGGGCCATGAACTGGCGGGCGTTCTCGTACAGGGCCAGCAGTACGTCCATATCCTCCGGCCTCGTGTGTCTGATTTGCATGGCGAAAACCTCCTTTGTATTGAGAAATTATCCAACCTGAATCTGCCCTTCGGGCATAACTCTTTTTTTATTGACCCTCCCGGCACCTGCTGTCAACGACATCAAAAAGGCCACCGGGCCGATACGGCCCACAAACATGGTGACGATCAAAAGAAGCCTAGAGGGCAGGTTGGCGATGCCGGTAATCCCCGCGGTGAGGCCTACGGTGGCGAAGGCGGAGGTGGACTCGAACAGAGCGTCCACCGCAGAAACCGTCGCGCCTTTGTGTGTGGTATAGACGATCACCCCACTGACCAGCAAAATAACCAAAAAGCCAGTCAGCACTACGGTCAGTGCCTTATTGACCGTCTGACGCTTAATTTTACGCTTCATGATCACGGTATCCTCATAGCCTCGGGCCACCGAAACGGCAGTCATCAGCACTACGGCAACGGTGGTCACCTTGATTCCGCCGCCGGTGGAGCCGGGCGCCGCGCCAATAAACATCAGTCCAATGGACAAAAGCTTGGTAACCTCGCCCATTGAGGCGAGGTCGATGCTGTTAAATCCGGCAGTGCGGGTAGAAACCGATTGGAAAAAGGCGGCGTTCAGCTTTTGCCACAACGGCAATCCGCCCAGGGTGGCGGGGTTATTCCATTCCAGGGCGGCAAATCCGACGGTACCGGCCAGCAACAGGCAGGCGGTAGATAGGAGGACCACCCGGCTGTGAAAGCTGAGCTTTTTCTTTTTTCGCCAGCCCAGCAGGTCAAACAGCACCATAAAGCCCAGACCGCCGACGATGACTAGGACTGCCGCCACCAACAGCACATAGCTGCCGTTATAATGAATCAAGGAGGAATAGGCACCTTCCCGGCCTAGCAGGTCAAAGCCCGCGTTGCAGAAGGCGGAAATCGAGGTGAACACCGAAATAAAAATCCCTTCCCGTCCATACCGGGGGACGAAAGCGGGCAGAAAAAGAATCGCGCCGATCCCCTCGACCGCCAGGGAAATGCCCACGATCCCCCGAAGCAGCCGGGGTGCGTCCTCAAAATTGCTGGCGCTGGTGGATTCCTGGGCCAGCCGCAGAGTCCGAAGACCCAGCCGCCGGCGCAGCAGCAGGTTAAAAAACAGGGTCAGCGTAACCAGCCCCAGACCGCCGATCTGGATCAGCGCCAGAATAACCCCCTGGCCCAAAAAGGTCCAGTGGGTATAGGTATCCACCACCACCAGCCCCGTCACGCAGGTAGCGGAGGTCGCGGTAAAAAGCGCGTCGAAAAAGGGGGTGGCGTGTCCGCTTTTCGCGCAGGCCGGCAGCATTAAAACAAGCGTCCCAGTCAGGATAACCCCCAAAAAGCTGCCGGCGATCACCCTCGCAGGGCTGGTGGACAAAGAAAATTGCATTTTTGGCATAAACCAAGACGTCCTTTCCTCTTTCAAGCGTCTATTTCTTCGGCTGTAAAATTTTTTTCGCCTTGCTGATTAGGTTTTTATCGTTGCGAAAGGTGACCCAGGAATGGGCCTGCTCCAGAGGGATCCAACGGGTCTCGTCGATCTCCTCCTCCTGCCGGACAACACGGTCGCTTTTGGCATGGCCCAAAAAGTAAACCACCTGCTTTTTCACATTGGGCTTAGGGTAATATTCCACACTCTGGCGGAAGTCCCCCTCCAGATCAATGTCCAGTCCGGTTTCCTCCTTCACCTCCCGCAGGGCGGTCTGCACCTCGTTTTCCCCTTCCTCCATATGACCCTTGGGGAATGACCAGTGAGCGCCGTGCCGGTGCTTGATAAACAAAAGCTCTTTCTGGCCGTTTGATCGAATGCGGTAGACCAGTGCACCGCAGGATTTTTCCCGCTTCACAGGAGAACCTCCTTTTTGCTCTTTATTCCGCCTGCTGTCAGCGAAAGCAGCAAGATTCAACAAATGCAGCATACAAAATAAATTATAGCATATTTTAAACCGGAAAGAAAGAAAAAAACAGATGGAGGCGCATTCCTTTGTATTGTATGAGAAATCATCATTTTCATGTATGTTCTTTAGCGCCGCGCACCCCATAAAAAACGGCAATTTTTTCTTTTTTGTCGAAAACGCCATGACACCCTCCCTTCTTCGTGGTATAATAACGGCAGAACCGTTATTATACAGATTTTTATGGCCGTCCTGCGGACATGGCCGATTCCTGCCATGGGACAAATGGCCTTTTCGTTGTAAATCGCTTGCTTTATGCGCCGTCCTTTGCGGCGGTCTGCCAAATAGAAGGAGGAAAATGAAACGATGACTCCCTATCCGTCGCCCTCTGCCGGGCCGCAGAATCCTTACATGTCCCCTGTCCCACCAATGGTCAATCCTGCCTATTTGCAGGAGAAACGCCGCTTGCGGCAGACTTCCATTTTTTTGGGGATTGCCGTTATCTTATACTTTGCAGTCAATCTGGCGATCGGGCAGTTTTTGGGCTTTTTTATTCAGCTGTTTTATCAATTTTCTCAGCGTCCCCTTTTCGGAAACTCGGAGATCGCCTACTACCTTTTGAACATGGCGGCGTATGCACTGACTTTTACCATCGCCTTTGGTGCCTATCTGCTGCTTTTGCGGATGCCTTGGAAAGCGGCGTTTCCCTTCCGGCCTGTGCCGGCAGGAACGGTTCTGTTAAGCATCCCTGTCTCTTTTGCACTTTCTGTTATAGGGTCCATTCTAAGCGCCATTCTATCTCTTCTTTTTTCGGTTACCGGTTTTCAGCCAGTGGCCAGCGATGTCACGGTTCCCATGACGGCGCCGGGACTGGTTTTATACTTTATTCTGCTGGCGGTGCTTCCGCCGATCTTTGAGGAAATCGCTTTCCGCGGTATTCTCATGCAGTCCCTGCGCCGATTTGGCGACAGCTTTGCCCTGCTGGTTTCCTCCCTGCTGTTCGGTCTGTTCCATCTGAACATGATCCAAGGGCCTTACGCTTTTTTGCTGGGTCTTTGGTTTGGCTATCTGGTTCTGCGCACCGGCTCGCTGCGGATTTCCATGGTGCTGCATGCCTGCATCAATTTTTCTGCCGCCGTCATGAGCGTTCTTACTGCCGGCGCATCTGAGCAGACGCTTGTGGCCATCAATTTAATCTATATCGTTTTCTGGATTTTTACCGGCGTTACGGCGCTTCTGTTTTTGATTCTGCGGACTCGCGGCTCCTTTGGATTATATCCCGCTCAGACCTGGATGCGCATGGGAAAGAAGCTCGGCGTATTTTTTTCCTCTGTCCCCATGATCATTGGGCTGTTGGCGATTCTGTATTTTATGCTGCAAAATTTCGTGAGGATCGCATGAAACAGGAATCCATTCACGAAAGATATATGCGTCTGGCGCTAAAGGAGGCAAAAATTGCGGCGGCGGCAGGCGAAATTCCGGTGGGCGCGGTTCTCATCCGGCAGGGCGAGGTACTGGGACGCGGACATAATCTGCGCCAAGCCAGCCACAGCGCGTTGGCGCATGCGGAGGTCCTGGCGATTGAGGAGGCCTGCCAGCGCTGCGGCGACTGGCGGCTGGACGGCTGCGATTTATATGTGACGCTGGAGCCCTGCGCTATGTGTGCCGGTGCCGTTATCAACAGCCGAATCAGCCGGGTGTTCTACGGCGCGCCCGATCCGCGGGAAGGCGCCGTCTGTGGTGTGCTGCGGCTGTTCGATCTGCCCTACGGCTGCCGCCCAGACTATGAAGGAGGCGTACTCGCCGCCGAGTGCAAAGCTTTGCTGGACACGTTTTTTACCCGGCAAAGAAAAAAAGGGTGATTCCCTTTCCTCCATTGGAAAGGACTGGGCTCATCGTGGGATATCTTGGAAATATTTTTGCATTTTTATCCCGTAAAAGGAATGTTGTTCATAATTTGTTCACCATTATTTTCTTTCGTATGCTATAATAAATGGCAGGAAACTGTATTGTACTGTTTCCGGTCAATCCCCCCTCCTTTATCATCAATTTTTCTTTTTTCATTTTTCCGCAGGCCCGTTGCCTGCGATTTTTTTTGCCCTGATTTCCACTCTATCCACCACAGTTTCCACAGAGCTATCCCTTTATTGGTTGGGAAAAGAGCCAATTTTCTTGTTTTTCCCGCTTTTTTCGTGGAAAACTCTTGTCCTGCTCTTGTGGATTGTTGAAAACAATGTGAAAAATGTGGAAATACAGAATGATTTTCTAAAGTATTACGGAATGTAAAAACCCGCCCCTTTTCCTCCAAAAAAGGGCGGGTTTTTCTGCTTTTTCTTAGTGAAATCATCAAAAATAGCAACAGAATTCCCCAGCGAAGGGGGCGGATGACAGAGAATCCGGATAGAAAAAAACGGCTGAATATTGTTCACAGTTTTGTAAATATTCCAAAAGGGTCAGCAGCTGCGCAGGAGAATCCGTAGCGATAAAATAACTGACGGCGTTATACGAAAAATGAATCTTCTCCACCTGCACCTGCGGCGGCAGATGCTGGATCAGGCTCCACAGGCCGGCCGCGTCATAACTGGGAAAAAAATCAAAGGCGATGGCACTGTCTAAAAACGCAATAGAATAATCATAGAATATCCGATAGGTCTTTTTTTCAAACAGCAGCTGGTTGGCGGAGCGGATTTCCTGGCCGGTCTGCAGGATCATCTGCTTTGCCCTGGGGCCGCCCTGGCTGGCCAGAAGCGCATTGGCGCAGAAGCCGCCGCACCAAATGACTGCCAACGCCAGCAACGGCGGAAAAAAAATGCGAGACCATTTCTTTTCAAGTCTTCTGCCGCCCATTAGACCTCCCTCCTCTCATTTTGCCTTTTACAGATTGCCGGTTTCATACATACAAACCGACAGAGCCGCCAACGGCGCCGTCTCACACCGAAGGATCCGCCTGCCCAAACTGACAGCGCATCCCCCCAGCTGCTGGACGGCGTCCGCCTCCGCTGGGGAAAAGCCTCCTTCGGCGCCTACAAGCATACCGATTTCCGTCGCAGGGGCGGCCATCGCCTCCCGGAAAGGGACGCCGCCCTTTTCGTATAAAAACAGGCCCCTTTCCATCCGCCCCAGTTCCTGGGCGGCAGCCGTAAAGCGCAGCAGCGGCCGCACTTTGGGGATCCGGCCGCGTCCACATTGCTTGGCGGCTTCGGCGGCGATTTTCTGCCAGCGATCCCTTTTTTTCTCCATCGTTTTTTCGTCCGGCCGGGAAATACACCGTTCGGTGAGAACTGGGATGATCTCCCCAACGCCCAGCTCCACCGCCTTTTGCACAATCCATTCCAGCTTATCGGCCTTGGGCAGCGCCTGATACAGCCGCACAAAGACCGTCGGCTCTGTTTTACAGGGCTGGCAGGACAGGATCTGCACCGTTACGGTCTGGCTGTCAATCTGCCGCAGCACGCCGGAATAATCCATGCCCGCTCTATCGCAGAGGGTTAGGAGATCGCCCGGCGCCATGCGCAAAGAACGGCTGACATGGCGGGCGTCCTCCCCTGAGAGGGTTACAAGCTCCCCGGCCGGAGGATCGATATAAAATCTCGGCATTCCTATTCCCCCAACCGTTGGCAGTGCAGCGCAACCCAGCCGCCCTCTTCCCGGCGGCCGGTGACGGTAAGTCCGCTGGCCTGTATGGCCCTCTCCACCTCCACCGACCGCTCGTCGATGATACCGGATGCCAAAAACACACCGTCAGGCTTCAAAAAGGCGGGGATCGACGGGCACAGGCGGATAATGACATCCGCTACAATATTGGCGCAGATCACGTCGTACTGTCCGCTGATTTTTTCGGTCAAATCGCCCTGCACGAAGCGGGTACAGCCGGACACGCCGTTTAAAGCGGCGTTCTCTCCGGCGATTTTGGCGGCCAGCTCGTCGATATCTACGCCGACGGCGCTTTCTGCGCCCAGTAGCACCGCGCAGACAGCCAAAATCCCGCTGCCGCAGCCTACGTCCAGCATGGCGCAGCCGGGTGTCACCGACTCTTCTAAAAGCTCCATGCACAGCCGGGTGGTGGCGTGAGCGCCGGTGCCAAAGGCCATCCCTGGATCCAGCTTCAGAACGACGTCCTCCGGCTTTCTTTCATATGCCTCCCAGCAAGGGACGACCACCAGCCGGCGGCCCACCCGCATCGGTTTATAATACTGCTTCCAGTTGTTCTCCCAATCCTCCTCCAAGAGGCTGCCGCAGGAAATTTCCAGCCGGCCCATCCTCTTTTCCCGATCCGCCGCCTTCTGCTGGGCGACCATTGCGCGGACCGCCGCCAGCATCTCGCTGCCCTGGCTATTTTGGGGAAGATAGACAATAACGCGGGTCTCCGCCTCCTTTAAGGCCATCAGACTGTCGTCCACATAGTCCCAGTGAGGGGTAGTCTCATCTAAAAATTCCTGAAAATCTCGGGGGTCCTCTACTGCAAAGCCGCTGATCCCCAGCTCCAGCAGCTTCCCGCATAAAAGCTCCACCCCCTCGCTGGAGGTGTAAATGGAAGCCTCGGTCCATTCCATAAAGCCATACCGCCTTTCCGTTTTGCCATATCCTTTATTATACACAAAACGCCGCACGGGGTAAAGGGGAGGATATCCGTTGCACCGTTCAGAAAAAAATGTTAAAATGAAACACAAAAAAGGGGGAAAAGCAATGCTTTGTTTTGTCAATGACTATTCCCAGGGCGCCCATGAGCAGATTCTGAAGCGCCTGTCGGACATCAATCGGGAGCCCCAGACGGCCTACGGACGCGACCAATACTGCGAAAGCGCCAAAGAAAAAATCCGCGCTGCCTGCCAATCGCCGCAGGCGGACATCTTTTTTCTGGTTGGCGGCACCCAAACCAACGCGACCGTTATTAACAGTCTGCTGCGTCCTTACGAGGGGGTGCTTTCGGCGGATACCGGGCACATCGCCGCCCACGAAGCCGGCGCCATTGAGCACACCGGTCACAAGGTGCTGACGCTGCCCCACCGCCAGGGAAAGATTGACGCCGAACAGCTAAAGGCGTATCTCAAGGCTTTTTACCAGGACGAAACCTACGATCATATGGTCATTCCCGGGATGGTATACCTGTCCCACCCGACAGAATACGGAACCCTTTATACCAAGCGGGAACTGGAGGAAATCGGCGCCGTCTGTCGGGAATATTCACTGCGGCTGTATCTGGACGGGGCCCGGCTGGGATATGGTCTGGTCAGTCCAGGGACCGATGTGACCTTACCGGTGATCGCCCAATGCTGCGACGCGTTTTACATCGGCGGCACCAAGGTCGGCGCGCTGTTCGGCGAGGCGGTGGTTTTTCCCAAAAAAGCGCCAGCGCATTTTTTCACCCATGTCAAACAGCATGGGGCGCTGCTGGCCAAGGGGTGGCTTTTGGGCCTTCAGTTCGATACGCTGTTTACCGACCGGCTTTACTGGCGCATTGGCGAACACGCGATGGAAGCAGCCCAGGAGCTGGTCCGCGTTTTTGAGGAAAAGCAGTATCCCTTCTTCCTGAAATCCCCCACAAACCAGCAGTTTGTCATCCTGGAAAACAGTCGGATGAAAAGTCTGGCGCAAAAGGTATCCTTCAGCGTTTGGGCGCCGCAGGACGAAAACCACACCGTCGTCCGCTTTGTCACCAGCTGGGCCACCCGCCCGGAGGACATTGAGGCGCTTCGTCAGCTGCTGTAGAGGTGGGACAAAAACAGAAGAAAAGCCGCTTTAAAAGCGGCTTTTTCTTTTGCGCAGCAAAGCTATTCTCGGATAAACGCCCTGTCCTTTGCAGGGATTGCCGTTTCGTCCGGCACATACCGCTCAACCCGCATATGCAGGTCATACTTTTCCCGAAGCGCGGCGATTTTCCCCATCACCGGCGAAACATGGTGGGCGTCGATTGCCTGCTGATCCCGCCAGCCGTCTACCAAAAGCACCGTTTCTTGATCCTCCATGGGAAAAAAGTATTCGTACCGCAGGTTCCCCTTTTCTGCGCGGATCTCTCGGACCACGCCGCTGGACACCATCTCCTCCGCGAATTTTCTGGCGCTGCCGCCGGTTCCGCTGTAATAAATATGCACTATAATCGCCATAAAATCCTCCTTAAAATTTGTTCCCCGCTTTGTATATCATGAAAGAAGGCCGCCATCGCATCCCACTATTTCTACAAAGTATTGATAAGCGCATGCAGAATATGTTTTTTAATTTTATCATAAATGCTGGTCCAATTCCATTCCTTTTTCCCAATCTATTGGTGCCTATTTCCTTAAACGACCCTTTCCCCTCTTGCATCCCCAAAATAAAACAGGTACAATAAAAGCGTCCTGACCGGCCGGCGCAAGACCGGCGCAAAATCCACCCGGGACAGTCAGTCGCAAGAACCTGACTATAAAGAAAAACTACGAGAGGAAAATGAAAATGAAACCTTTAAACGGAAGAGCCATCGCCATTTCGGCGATGATCGCCGCCGTCTACACCGCCGTGAGCCTGGCTTTATCCCTAGCCTCCTTCGGAGCGGTGCAGCTTCGTGTGGCGGAATGTCTAACCCTTTTGCCGGTACTGTCCCCTTTGGGGATCTGGGGCGTGACCATCGGCTGTCTATTAACCAACCTCGTCGGCGCGGCTATGGGCCTTACCATGCCGGTGGACATTTTATTCGGTACGCTGGCTACCCTTATTGCCGCGATACTGACCTGGCTTTTACGCAATATACGAATCAAAAAACTGGCAATCCCGGCGGCAGTCCCGCCGGTTTTGGTCAACGGGCTGGTCATCGGGCTGGAGCTGACCTGGCTGTCCGGCAGCTTTCAGTGGGACGTATTCTGGACCTGCGCTGTATCGGTAACATTGGGGCAAGCGATCCCCTGCCTGATCCTGGGTGTGCTGCTGGTCTGGATTTTGGAACGAAAGGGCCTTGACAAAAGACTCTTTGGGCAAAAAGAAAGATAAGGCCGCAGCGGCGGCCAGCTGTGGTGGAGGCGCCGCCCGGGCAGAATGCTGCCCTTTTACAAGGCTATAAAAAAGGCTTTGGGATTTTCCCAAAGCCTTTTTCTGTATATTGTTTATTCGCCCATGACGGTGATGTAAACCTTGCGGCGCTGAATCCCGTCAAACTCCCCAAAGTATACATCCTGTGCGTTGCCGCATACTACATGCCCGTCCACTATCGGGAATACCGCGTGGTTGCCGCAGAGCATCGACTTTAAATGACCCGGCGCATTGCACCCAATGGCCCCATACGACGGCAGAAAGTGGTTGTGGTTGTACGACGCGAAGGTCGGCACCAGCTCCTCCAGCTTCTGCTCGATGTCCACCTCTAAACACGCCAGGCTTTCGTTCACCAGAATCCCGGTGGTTGTGTGGGCCGTGATCGCGTAGACCACCCCGTTTTTCACTCCCGACTCCTCCACCGCTTTTAAAATATCCTTGGTAATCCGGATCAGCTCAAACTCTTTTTTACTGATCAGCTCGATCGTTGTGGTTTTAACCATTCTATTTCCCCTCCATTCCCAGCCATTTCTGCGCGTTTCCACCCATCAGCTTTTCTCGCGTGTCCGGACGCATTTCCAGCTTCTCGATCCCCTGGGTGTGGTTGCGCGGATTGTTGGAGCCGAACATCACCTTATCCGCGAAGTTGTGCTCAAACCAGGTGGGTCCCCACTCCCGGGTGAAAATGTGGCGGAAGAAAACCTCCGGCGAATCCATCGGAACAATGGAGGTATCGGTGTAGACGTTAGGATATTTTAAGCACAGCATCGCTGTCTCAATGGCCCAGGGCCAGCCGAAATGGGCCAGGCAGATGCGAAGTTCCGGATACTTGACCGCCACCTCTTCGAAGTTGACAGGCTCGGAATACTTGATCAGACAGTCGGGATCCCAGGACATGCCAGCGTGGAACATAATGGGCTTATTGTACTCCAGGCACTTTTTATATATAGGGTCCAGCATGGGATCGTCCGGGTAAAACGCCTGCTTGGAGGGGTTGAGCTTTAATCCCGCCAGCTTCTGGTCCCGGAAGGCGTGGTCTAATACTTCTAGGGCGTCGGGACGCCGCGGGTCCACGCTGGCAAAACCGATAAACCGATCCGGCGCCGCCTGGACAATCTTTTCAATCTCGTCGTTGGAGACAATCCATCCGCCATGGGTAGTGGTCAGATCCAAGGGCAAAAGTACCAGCCGGTCAATGCCGAAGGAATCCATCTGGGTGAAGGTCACTTCCTCCGAGCCATGGTCAAAGCTGTTGCCGCCGGAGGGCTTACCGGTCATGGCGATGGGACTGTGATCCTGCTCTACCTTTTTCTGGAACACCCGAGTGCGGAACGCCCGCTCCTCCGGATCCTGGGAAATGAGACTGTAGCCTGTGGGATGAACATGCACATCTATTACCATTTGTATAATCTCCTTTATATATTGTTTATTCGCCCATGACGGTGATGTAAACCTTGCGGCGCTGAATCCCGTC
>CAJTZM010000008.1:0-40077 GCA_910583935.1 uncultured Oscillospiraceae bacterium | reverse complement strand
ATCCGCCATGGGTAGTGGTCAGATCCAAGGGCAAAAGTACCAGCCGGTCAATGCCCTGATGGTCCATACGGGTAAACAGAACGTCAAAATTCTTGTTGCCGCCGCCGTTGCCGCCGGAGGGCTTACCGGTCATGGCGATGGGCGCGGACAAAGCCGCCTCCTGCCGGCGCTGGAATACCCGGTCCCGGAATGCCCGGGCTTCGGGGTCCTGCGCCACCTGCGGATACCCATTGGGGTGAACATGCACATCAATTACCATTTGTATAATCACTCCTTTCCAATACAAAAGACCGAAGGGGTTCGGCAAAAGCCGCTTACCGATTAGTACGGATCAAACATGGCGACGATTTGCGCCGACAGATCCGCCCCTTCCTTCTGACATTCGGGAATGGACTTACCGGTCATAACGCCGTGCATAAAGCCGGCCAAAAAAGAATCGCCTGCGCCGACGGTATTGACTACCTTTTCCGCCGGGGTGATGCCTGCGCTGTAAAACTCCTTGCCGTCGTACACCAAAGAGCCGTCCTCCCCAAAGGTAGCCACCACCAGGGTGGGACCCAGGCTCTGGTATTTCTTCATCAGCTCCTTTACGTGCTCATCCCGCTGGGGATAAGACATAAAGGCGTAGTCGATATTCTTCAAAAGGGTCTCGGTCTCCGGGCGCCGCTCATAGGCGGTGGACAGGTCGAAGACAATTTTGCATCCGGCTTCCTGCAGCTCAGCCAGATACGGATATAGCACTTTAGAAAACTCGGTGTGGACATAGTCGTAGCCCTTTAAAAATTCCACATCCTCCCGGGTCAGCTCCCAGTCGTCCATGACGCCGGGGATATTCTTGACATGCACCCGGTCGTTGTTTTCGGTCATCTCCATAATCATAAACGAGGTCTCACCGGGCAGTACATGCAGATGAGAGGAGTCCACCCCATATTTTTTCAAAACCTCGAACATTTCCTGCCCGTACTTGTCAGGCCCGACGGCGCTGACGACGGCGCATTCCACGCCCATTTTGGCCAAATTGACCAGCGAGTCAAAGCCGTTTCCCGCAGGGTAATGGCGGTTGTTCAGGTTGGCGTAATTGTCCACACAGGTAAAGCCGGCGGTTGCAATTCTCATCGTTTTCCCTCCTGTTTTTCATTGTGCCTAATTTTTGGAAGATCAAGGCCTATGTCCATCTTATTATAGGAAAAAAAACCTGTCAATTGTAGAAAAATTACAAAGAATATCCTTTATTCTATACGATTTTTACGACGTATTTTCGACTTTCTGCAAAATCCTGTTATGGGTTTGGAACCATTGAAAAAATTGGTTCTGGAAAAAAGCCCGGCTGAAAAAATTTTTTCCTCGTTTCGGTTAAAAAGCCTCCGCGCAGACAGCGCCATGAAAACAAAATACGAAGAGAGCCATGCAGAAAGCCCCGGCACAGCAAAAAGCCCGACAACTGCATTAGTCCAGCTGCCGGGCAAAAAATTGAATCGCGGGGAGAGTCCTCACCGCTTTTATTCTTGTTTCATATAGTTCTCTACCGTCACCGACAAAATGGTGATTTCCTCCAACGGACGGTCATCCTCGTCCGTCTGGGCGGCGGCGATGGCGTCTACCACCTCCATACCCTCGAGCACCTGGCCAAAGACCGTATGCTTCCCGTCCAGCCAGGGGGTCCCGCCCTCCGCCTGATATTTGGAGACTGCGCGCCGGTCGGTTCCAGCACTTTTCAGCGCCTGCTCCTGCCCGTCCGCCAGTTCGTTTGCCTGGACGATAAAGAACTGGCTTCCGTTAGTATTGGAGCCGGAATTGGCCATGGATAAGGCACCGCGAAAATGGAACAGTCGAGAGGAAAATTCATCCTGGAAAAAGCCCCGATTGCCCGCTGCGTCAGTATAGATGCTCCTGCCGCCGCTACCGGTACCGGTGGGGTCCCCGCTTTGAACCATAAACCCCGCCATCACCCGATGGAAGGAAATACCGTCATAGTATCCCTCCTTTGCCAGGGTAAGGAAATTTTCCACCGCCAGCGGCGCCTCTTCGGGGAAAAAACGCAGACGAATCGTTCCCGCCGAGGTCTCCAGAACAGCGATTGGATCCCCCTGCTGCGGGAGCGATTCCTGGGGCAAAGGTTCGGAGGACCCGCAGGCGGACAAAAGGCCGGATAACAGCAGCAAGCAGGCCAAAAGAGCAGCGGTTGTTTTTTTCATAAGGAAGTCCTCCCAAAGTTGTTTTTTCTAATCCGGCAAAATAACCCCATCCTGGATATGGACCGTCCGGGGGGCCATCTGGGCTACGGCCGGGTCATGGGTAATCAAAATCAAAGTGCGCCCCTGCCGCCACAGGTCGGTGAGAAGCTCCATAATCTGCCGCCCGGAGGCCGAGTCCAGGTTTCCGGTGGGCTCGTCGGCCAGCAGCACCGGCGGGGCGCCGGCAACAGCCCGGGCAATGGCGACTCTTTGCTGCTGACCGCCGGAAAGCTGGCTGGGCTTATGCTGCATTCGCTGGGATAAACCTACCTGCTCCAGCGCCCGGACCGCCAGCACCCGGCGGCGGGATCGGGGAATGCCCCGATACATCAGCGGAAGCTGTACATTTTCCAGCGCGCTGAGCCCAGGAATCAGGTGGAAGCTTTGAAAGATAAAGCCGATCTGCCGGTTGCGGATAGCCGAAAGCTGCCGGTCACGCAGGCGAAAAACCGGCTCCCCATCCAGCAGGTATTCCCCCTCAGTGGGAACGTCCAAACAGCCCAGCAGATTCATCAACGTTGATTTTCCGGAACCAGAATGGCCGATCACCGTCACAAACTCCCCCCGGTTCACCGACAGGCTCAAATGCCGCAGGGCGCTGACCTGGGCCGCTCCCTCGCCATAAACCTTAGAAATATTGGTTAATTGGATAAAAGGCTCCATATGCAAAATCCCGTCCTTTGGCAAATTCCTTAACAGTATGCCCCAAGGACGCGGAATTTTTCAGCCGGAACAAAAAAAGACGAAATCAACAGGATTTCGTCTTTTGGTGACCCGTACGAGAATCGAACTCGTGTTACAGCCGTGAAAGGGCCGTGTCTTAACCGCTTGACCAACGGGCCGATTTTTTGGTCCAGCCCCGATGAAGGGACTGGACCGCTCTGGTAGCGGTAGGTGGATTTGAACCGCCGACACTGCGGGTATGAACCGCATGCTCTAGCCAACTGAGCTATACCGCCATCTATTTTTCCTCATATCAGGCAAAGCTTATTATACCGAAGGATCGTCCGTTTGTCAACCATTTCGGCGATTTTTTTCGGATTTCGGTTCTGCCGCATCCCCTCTTTTTCCAAAATCGGGCGTTTCTGTCTGCGGACCGTTGCGGGACCGACGATTTTGTTCTATAATGAAAGCCATGGAAAAAAGGAGGCAGGCTTTATGAAAACAGTCATTTTATATGCGTCCGTCCACCATGGCAATACCAAAAGAGTGGCGGAGGCGCTGGCGGGGAATACTGCCGCCGATTTGATAAACATTGTCCAAAACCCTGCTGTCGACCTGGCGGGATATGATCTGATCGGGTTTGCCTCCGGCGCGTATTTCGGCGGTTTTCATCAGACGATCAAGGAGCTAATCGAAAAAACGAATCAACTGGCCGGGAAAAAGGTCTTTCTGCTGGGCACCTGCGGCGTAGGGTACAAGGATTACGCTGGCAGTACGAAAAAGCAGCTCAAGGCCAAGGGGGCGGTTGTTCTGGGAAGCTTCCAGTGCAGAGGCTTCGATACCTACGGCATTTTGGGGAAGATCGGCGGCATTGCAAAAAAGCACCCTGATCAAAGAGATCTGGAAAACGCCGCCCTGTTTTTCCAAAAGATCCTCCAAGCGGCAGAAAACGAATAACGGGCAAACCGGCCGGCTCTACCCTTCCTGGCCCTCTTTCCTTTTAAAAATAAACAGCTTGCTGAACAGGTAGTTGAGAATAATAACTAGGATATTAGCCAAAATTTTAATCAATTTATCCGGCAGGCCCAGAATCGAAACGCAGAGAAACATAATAGCCATGTCCACCGCCCCAGAGAACAGCCGACAGGCAAAGAAAGAGCCCATCTCCTTTAAAAGCGCCGGAACGCCGGCGGCGGTACTTTGAAACACCCACACTCGGTTGGTGAAATAAGCAAACAGTACCGAAAGCACCCATGCCACCGCAGTGCTGATGAGGTAGTTAATGCGCCCAACGTCGGTCAGGACGAAATAGCTGAAAATGTTGACCAACGTGGTCAGTCCGCCGAAGACGAGATACAAAATCATCTCCCGGTATTTTTGGTATAGCGCCATCGCTTTTCGCATCATTTCTTTTTTACTCCTTTGTCCTGTGAAAAAGTTCTTTTGAAACAGGGCGCAAAGCGCCCACCGTTTTTTGTCTATATAATCTATAAACTTTTTGGCTCATTCGGTTGTTTCCAAGATAGCACAAAAGTGGACGTTTGTCATCCTTTTCCTGCGAGTTTGGATTGTTTTAGTATAAAGTTATCGTTTTATACAATTTGTAAAAAGAGGGGTAGCAAATGAAAAAAAATCAAAGAGCCCTTTGGTTCGCACAGCGCTGTGCGCTGGCTCTTGCAGCCGCCACGCTGTGCTATCTTTTGTTCGGCATCCTGGGTGTGGGCTGCTTATGGTGGCGGACTGCCGGACTGCCCTGCCCGTCCTGCGGCATGAGCCGCGCCTGGTTATGTGCCCTGTCCGCAGATCTTTCCGGGGCCTTTTTCTGGCATCCGCTGTTCTGGACCATACCGCCGCTGGCCCTCCTCCTGATTTTTGCGGGGGCCGGACGGCGCTGGGTACAAAGGGTCCTGATTCTTTGCGCCGTTCTGTTCGCAGCGGTCTATCTTGTACGGATGGCCCTGCTGTTCCCCCACACGGCTCCTATGACGGTCAACCCAAACGGCCTTCTACCCCGGCTGTTTAGCAGATACTTTTATGGATAACTGGAGGTGTTCTGTCCCTTGAAAGACGGTTTTTTTAAAACAGCGGCGGCGACGCCATCCATCCGGCTGGCCGACTGCCCATACAACGCCGAGGCGATCCTCCGCCGTATGGAGCAGGCTCGCCGCCAGGATGTAAAGCTTTTAGTCCTGCCGGAACTGTGCGTCAGCGGATATACCTGCGGCGACCTGTTTTTGCAGCCGGCGCTGCTGGAAGCAGTTCTCCGGTCGCTGGAAGCCATCCGGGCCGGCAGCAACGGATCCGACCTGGTTATGGTGGTCGGTGCGCCGCTGCGAAGCGAAAACAAATTGTATAATTGTGCTGTTTTTATCCAAAACGGTGTTTACTTAGCAGCAGTACCTAAAACCCATCTTCCCAGCTACGGGGAATTTTATGAAACCCGCTGGTTTTCCCCTGCTCCCGCGCAAAATGGCAGCATTCACATAGGCGGGCAGTTTGTCCCCTTCGGCACAAAGCTGCTGCTGTGCTGCCGCCAGCTGCCGCAGCTATGTATTGCCGCCGAGCTCTGCGAGGATCTCTGGGCGGCCAATCCCCCTTCTGTCGGCCATACGGCGGCGGGGGCGACGGTGATTGTCAATCCCTCCTGCTCCGACGAGCTCATCGGGAAGGCCGCATACCGGCGGCAGCTTATTCTGTCCCAATCGGCCCGGCTGTGTTGTGCCTACCTGTACGCGGACGCCGGAGAGGGAGAGTCCACCACCGATATGGTTTTTGCCGGACACAACCTCGTCTGTGAAAACGGCGTTCTGCTGGACCAGACCCCGCTGTTTCAAAACGGGATGGCCATTTCGGAAATCGACCTGTTCCGTCTGGCATACGAGCGGCAGCGGCTGACCAGCTTTCCCGCCGTCTCTGCGGAAGGGTATCAAAAAATCCCTTTTTCTCTCTCCCCGGTTTTGACCCGTCTGTCCCGCCCGGTCAGCCCCCGGCCCTTTATCCCCGACACCGAGGACGGGCGGCGGGAGCGCTGCGAAGAAATTCTTTCCATGCAGGCGGCGGGGCTTGTCCAGCGGCTGAGGCATACCCACGCCAAAACGGCGGTAATCGGACTGTCCGGCGGGCTGGATTCCACCCTGGCCTTGCTGGTGACGGTCCGGGCCATGAAAAAGCTGGACCGGCCCATGGAGGATATCCTGGCGGTAACTATGCCCTGCTTTGGCACCACCCGCCGCACCAAGGGCAACGCCCAAAGATTGGCGGAGGCCTATGGGGTGCGCTTTCGGGAAATCGACATTACCGCCTCGGTGAACCGGCACTTTGCCGATATTGGCCAGGACCCCCAAAAGCAGGACGTGACCTATGAAAACTGCCAGGCCAGAGAGCGCACCCAGGTGCTGATGGACCTGGCCAACCAAACCGGCGGGCTGGTCATCGGCACCGGCGACCTGTCGGAGCTGGCGCTGGGCTGGGCCACCTATAACGGGGATCACATGTCCATGTACGGGGTCAACGCTTCAATTCCCAAAACCCTGATTCGTCATATCACGGCCTATGAAGCATCCAGCACCGAGGATGAGACGCTGCGCCGTACGTTGGAGGATATTTTGGACACGCCGGTCAGTCCGGAGCTTTTGCCCGCTCAAAACGGCGAGATCGCCCAAAAGACCGAGGACCTGGTGGGCCCCTATGAGCTGCACGATTTCTTTTTATACTATGTGGTGCGATGGGCTTTTCCCCCGGCAAAAATCTACCGGTTGGCCTGCTGCGCCTTTGGAAGGACGTATGAGCCCGACACCATTAAAAAATGGCTGGTCAGCTTCTACCGGCGGTTTTTTGCCCAGCAGTTTAAACGCTCCTGCCTGCCTGACGGACCCAAGGTCGGCTCAGTAAGCCTCTCCCCTCGGGGAGACTGGCGAATGCCCAGCGATGCCTGGGCCACTGTTTGGCTGGAGGAGGCACAAGCTTTATAAGCCTTTTTCTAGCTGACAAAATAGGATAACTCTTCCTGTGACAGAGAAGGCTGAAGCGCTCGGTTGATGGCCATAGCCAGAATTTTTGATGCGCGGCCGATCAAAAGATCGATTTCCTTCGGCGTCACCAGCATGGACTGGCCTTCAGGGGCAAAGAGAGTCCGGGCGGCTTC
The DNA here is from genome assembly GCA_910583935.1 of uncultured Oscillospiraceae bacterium. Taxonomy (GTDB): domain Bacteria; phylum Bacillota; class Clostridia; order Oscillospirales; family Ruminococcaceae; genus UBA3818. The sequence goes on along the minus strand of CAJTZM010000008.1, from coordinate 33,036 downwards.
CTCGTTGTCAAGCCCCTCTACCGCCAGCAGATCACACCCTACGGTTACGCCGTCCGCTACCGTTGGCACTCCCATGGAAATCACCGGCGCCCCCAGGGTTTTGCGGCTTAATTCCCGGCGGCGGTTCATGGCGCCGGAGCCTGGGGAAATCCCTGTGTTGGAAAGCTGGACCGTCCGTCCCAGCCGTTTAAGGCTACGGGCGGCCAGCGCATCGATGACAATCACGCAGGAGGGCTTTATTTTTTCACAAAGACATGCTATAATTTCACTTGTCTCAATTCCCGTTTGTCCTAAAACGCCGGGCGCCATGGCCGCCACCGGCCGCAGCTGCTCCTGGCCGGCAACCCGCTCCCATTCCCCTGCAAGATGGCGGGTCGCCAAAATCCCGTCGATGACCCGGGGGCCCAACGCATCCGGTGTGACAGACAGGTTTCCCAGCCCCACCACCAGGACCAACCCATCCTGCTCGGGCAAAAGAAGCCGGATTTGTCGGGCAATGACCTCGGCCTCTTGGGCCGAATCGGTGACCGAGTCGGAAAAAGGAGCAACCTCTACGGTAATGTAATCGCCTACCGGCTTGCCAAACTGCTTTTCCCCCTCTGGGGTTAAGATTTTGGTATGGGAAACGATTGTACCGTCCTCCTCCTGCTGGTCGGTCTGGTAGCTCTGGCGGGTCGTATTCCCTATCTGTTCAGCCAGTTCGATTGCTAAATCGGTTCTGAAATTCATCTCGTCGCCCTCTTTTTTGGCATATTTTTAAGAAAATTTTGTTTTTTTTCGAAAAATCCTTGCAAAATCCTTTCGAAAATGATAAGCTATTTTAGTATTGTGTGGTCAAGGAGGTGTCAATATTGGCAAATATTAAATCTGCGAAAAAAAGAATCCTGGTCAACCAGGCGAAGACCGAGCAGAACAAGCGGCTTAAAACCAATCTGAAAACCGTTTTGAAAAAAGCGGATGCTGCGATTGAATCCAACGCGGCGGATAAAAACGAGGCCGTGAAGCTGGCGGTGAAAAAAATCGACCAAGCCTGCGCCAAGGGTATTTTGAAGAAAAATACCGCTTCCAGAAAGAAATCCAAGCTGGTTTTGCGCTTAAATCAGGCCAATGCCTAAATTGCTGCAAATCTTAGCCGGACACAAAATGTGTCCGGCTTTTTGTTTTAGGATTTGTCTCCCGGTTTAAAAAGAAGTGCTACCAAAAGGCCGAAGACCATCGCGGCAGTAATCCCCGCAGCCGATGCGGTCAGCCCGCCGGTGAGCGCACCCAAAAGGCCCTTTTGGGCGACGGCCTCCTTTACGCCGATGGCCAAAAGATGTCCAAACCCGGTCAGCGGTACGGTAGCGCCCGCGCCGGCAAAGTCCACAATAGGCTGGTACAATCCCAGGGCGGACAAAAGCACCCCCAGCACCACATAGCCTACCAGGATCCGCGCCGGCGTCAGCTTGGTTTTGTCGATAAAAACCTGGCCGACGGCACAAAAGGCCCCGCCGACGAGAAACGCTTTGCCTAAGCTGATCAAAAGCTCCATTATTCCACCCCCTTGCGGCGGCGGCTGGAGGATAGATGCACCAGATGGGCAATGCCAGGAATGCTTTCCCCCTGCATACTGGAAGTAGGGCTCATCAGCGCGCCGGTAGCCACAAACAGCACGTCGCCCAAAGTTCCTTTTCGGATTTTAGGCAGGATGAAGGAGCACAGCACCGAAGCGGCGCAGCCGCAGCCGGAACCGCCGGCATGCACATCCTGCTGCTGCCGGTCGTAAATCAAAAGCCCGCAGTCCTGATGCCGCCCCTGCAGGTGGATTTTTTCCTGCTCCAAAAGCTGCTCCAGCAAGGCGGAGCCCACCTGCCCCAGGTCGCCGGTCAAAATCATATCGTAGTCCTCCGGGCGGGTATGGGTATCCGTCAGGTAGCGGGTAATGGTCTTAGCCGCGGCGGGCGCCATGGCCGCGCCCATATTGTTGGCGTCTTTGATGCCCAAATCTTCAATACAGCCGATGGTTACCGCCCGGATATAGGGCGCGGCTCCCGACTCTCCGACGACGCAGGCGCCTGACCCGGTTACTGTCCACTGGGCGGTAGGCGGACGCTGTCCGCCGTATTCCAGCGGAAAGCGAAACTGCCGCTCCGCCGAGCAAAAGTGGGAGGAGGTAACCGCCAGCGCCTTTTTGGCAATGGCGGTATCCACAAATAAGGCGGACAGCGCCAGCGATTCGGCCATGGTGGAGCAGGCGCCGTACAGCCCCACAAAGGGGATGCCCAGATCCCGCAGGCCGTACACCGAGCCGATACATTGGTTCAACAAATCGCCGGCAAAGGCCATGTCAATCTGGTCTGCCTCGAAATTCCCTTTGGACAGAGCCTGACCGACGCTAATCTGCACCATTTTGCTTTCGGCCTTTTCCCAGCTGCTCTCCCCAAAGGTCGAGTCGGGGTTAATAACATCGAAGTACTGGCCCAACGGCCCCTCTGATTCTTTCTTTGAACCTACTGACCCAAAGGACAGCACCGAGGGCGTATTCTCCAAAAGGTAGGTATATTTACCGGTTTTTACTGCCATCATCCATCCTCCTTTAACCAAAGATGGCCAGGACCAGGCCGTAGAGCACCGAAGCGGCGCTTCCATAAAGGATTACAGGGCCCGCGATGGAAAACATCTTGGCTCCCACCCCCAGAATCATTCCCTCCCGCTTAAATTCCAGCGCCGGACTAACCATGGCGTTGGCAAAGCCGGTGATGGGAACCAGGGTACCGGCTCCGGCATGCTTGGCGATGTTGTCATAGCAGTTAAGGCCGGTGAGCAGGGCACTTAAAAAGATCAGCGAAATCGAGGTGACGGCTCCGCAGTCCTTCTGCTCCAGCCCCAGTGACTGCATCCACTCCATGACCCCCTGTCCGATGGTACAGATCAGTCCACCGATTAAAAAGGCTACCAGCATATTCCGAAAAAGCTTGGAATTCGGCGCCGCCTTTTGGCTCATTTTATTGTATTCCTGCGGTGTAGGAGACATTTTGATCATCCTTTCCTTTAAAAAATCATGTACTGCTATTTTCCCTGCCTTAGACGAATTTATGTATTTACCGTTTTCGGGAGCCAAAATCCATACGTTTTTTCTCCTCCTTTTATTCTTACAAAAATCCTGTGCATAAATCGCCGGTTGAACAGCCATACTTTTGGTACCAGAAATTTTTGTATGAATTGAGGGAAATCCTATGAAAAAATCTTTTTCCGAAACCCCCGTGGGAAAGTTCCTTCTGGGGAAAGGCTTCTACACCGCTTTAGCGGTTTGCGTGTTAGGCGCAGGCGCTGCCGCCTGGGTCATTGTGGACAAGACAATCGACTCTTTTTCCACAGAACCGCCGGCGGTATCCACTCCGGCGCTGCAGAATCCCGTCAGTCAAAAGGAGCAAAAGGTACAGCAGGAGGTCTCCAATATATCCCGGCCGTCCTCTTCCTCCTCCAGTGCGGCTGTCTCCTCGTCGGCACCCGCCGTCTCCTCCAAAGCCTCCGAAAGTTCCGTGCAGGATACCATTTCTCCCAGCTTAGGCGTTTCTTCCTTTCTGCTCCCCGTTGAAGACACGGTTTTTAATCTGTTTTCCGGAACAGAGCTGGTCAAGGATGAAACCCTGGACAAATGGCATACTCACAACGGCATTGATATAAAGGCGGAAATGGGTTCCCCTGTCCGGGCGGTAGCAGACGGCGTGGTCTCTTTGGTGAAGGACGATCCCATGTGGGGGACCGTTGTGGAGATTACCCACGGCGATGACCTGATCAGCCGCTACTGCGGGCTTCAGCAGGAGCTTTCGGTGGTGGAGGGACAAGCCGTGTCCATTGCTGACGAAATCGGCCAGGTAGGAGATACCAATCTGGCGGAGACGGCCTTACAGACCCATCTGCATTTTGAGCTGTTTGAAGACGGCGTTCGAGTAGACCCCTTAGACCGTATGGGATTTTACAATTCGGCGGATTAAGGCTTGACATCCCTTCTCTATCCTGTTAGCATAAAAGCATGGCGGCGTTTGCCGCTAAAATGACGGAAAAGTCGAGGGATTTTTAAAAAATGGGCGGACGCCTTTTGGTAAAAGAAAAAAGCAGACCAAAAACAGTCTGCTTTTTTCTTTTGTCCTTTAACCGTGTACTATGATAATACGGGCATAGGCTCCAACAATTCTCATGCGCGAAACTATCCAGAGAAAGGAAGCTGACTATGAATCACTCCCATCCTATTACAAAAAATCTTTTCAATCTGATGCTGATCCTTTTGGGAAACGCCCTTTACGCTTTGGCGGTCACCATGTTTATCCTCCCTTCAGGGCTGATTACCGGAGGGACCACCGGCCTGGCTTTATTTTTCTTTCATCAGTTTGGCCTGCCGGTGACGGTTTTTGTTTCGCTTTTTAACGTCGCCATGTTCCTGCTGGGCTTTTGGGTTTTGGGGAAAAAGCTCGCATTGACCACCCTGGTCACTACCTTTTTCTACCCTTTCATTCTGGGGATTTTTCAAAGATTTCCGGCATTGTCCCAGATCACGGAGGATCGGCTGCTCTGCGCCATATACGCCGGCCTAATGATCGGCTTTGCCATCGGCATTATCATTCAGATGGGGGCCTCCAGCGGCGGCATGGACATTCCTCCGCTGGTTTTAAACAAAAAGCTGGGTCTACCTATTTCAGCGACCATGTATGCCTTTGATTTTACCATTCTGCTTTTACAAATGTCCTTTTCCAATAAGGAGGAGATTTTGTATGGCATTCTGCTGGTGTTGATTTATACGCTGGTGCTGGACAAGGTGCTGCTGATGGGCCAATCCCGGATGCAGGTGAAAATCATCAGCGAAAAATACGAGCAGATCAATGAGCAGATTATCCATCAGCTGGACCGCGGCTCTACGCTGATTCAGGCGCAAACCGGCTACTGCCGGACAGAACTGCCGATGATCCTTTCGGTGGTATCCAACCGGGAGCTTCCTCGCCTGACCCGGTTGGTCAACGAAATCGATCCGGCGGCCTTTTTGATCGTGGGAGCCGTTAAGGAGGTCCGGGGCCGGGGATTTTCTTTAAGCAGGGATTACCGTTAGACTTTTACATACACGGGAAAAACAGCCTTGCGTTCAGCGCAGGCTGTTTTTCCCGTGTCCGCCCCAATCGGCCAGGCTCGGACAAAGCTTTATCTTTTTTCCTGGGCATACTTTTTCTTCGTGGCCATACCGCCGCGGATATGCCGCTCCTGTTTATTGGTATCCATCAATTTCTTAACCTGCCGGTACAGCTTGGGGTTTACTTTTTTCAGTCTTTCCGATACATCTTTATGCACCGTGCTCTTACTGATACTAAATGCTTTTGCAGCGCTGCGCACGGTGGCGTTGTTCTCTATCATATACAACCCCAGTGAAACCGCACGTTCCTCCGGCAACCCTTTCAAATCCAATCCCTCCCTGCAGATACGGCTCCCCAAATCATGGGAACCCGTCTTGCCACATCATATGCAGAACTTTGGCGGGTTTATGCGCCGGACGGCATTTTTCGTCCTGCCCTTTCGGCTAATCGCCCTTTTGGCTATGATGATAAAAGAGGAACAGGCGAAAAGGAGATTTCATATGACGTTTCGGCAATTATATGTGCGGGAAATGAAAATTTCCAAAAAAATTCCGCAGGATGGCTACCTTGCTGCGCTGCCGGCGGTACGCTATCTGGAAAACAACAGCCTTGTATTTACCCAGCAGGTAAGCTTTCTGGTGGGAGAAAACGGCGCCGGCAAATCCACATTAATCGAAGCGCTGGCCGTTGCCATGGGCTTTAATCCGGAGGGCGGGACAATCAACTTTCGCTTTTCCACCGCCGATTCCCATTCAGAGCTGCACCGCTATCTGACGGTGGTCAAGGGCCCGACCCGCCGTCGGGACGGCTTTTTTCTGCGGGCCGAAAGCTTTTACAATCTGGCCTCGGATATTGACCGGATGGACGAGGGATCCTCTCTCGGCAGCAGGCTGGCAGACAGCTACGGCGGCGTCTCCCTGCATCGGCGGTCCCACGGGGAAAGCTTTTTATCTCTGATTAAAAATCGTTTTGGCGGCAACGGACTGTATATTCTTGACGAGCCCGAATCCGCACTTTCCCCCATGGGACTGATGGCGCTGCTCTGCCAGATCCAGCGGCTGGTTGCCGCAGATTCCCAGCTGATCATCGCCACCCATTCTCCGATTTTAATGACCTTTCCCGGCGCGGAAATTTTCCAGCTGTCCAATGCGGGCATTCAGTCGGTGCCCTACCAGCAGACGGAACATTTTAGGATAACCAGGCAATTTCTCAATGCGCCGGAAAAAATGCTCTGCCAGCTGCTGGAGGAATAGCTCTCGTCTTTTCCCTAATCCCGGAAGTCTTTTGCGTTTTTTTAAATGACTTGACTTTCTATCCTATTTTTCTTATGATAAGATCAGCTAGTGATTATTAAACAGTAGTTAGGAGGAAAGAACATGTCTAAGCCGCGTTCAAAAAAGGCTTTTATGGAAAAGCTACAGTTTTATACATCCCTTTATTTTTGCGATGAGGAGGCCGCCGGGATCCAAAGCGATTATGAAAGCTGGTTTGAGGCCGAGGTACTGCAGGGAAAAAAGGATGAGGATATATGCGCCGGATTTGGGGAGCCCAAACGGATTATTCAAAACCTGCTTGCCGAATCCGGCCTTCCCAACGGAATCTCTTTGTTTTTCCACAACAGATTTTTGCAGATCCTTTTTCTGACGGCAGCCCATTTTTTCCTAAACCTGTTTTTTTTGCATATCTGCAATAAAAACGGATGGTATTACGCATTCTTTGCCATGGGGACAAATTTTTTGTATTTCTTTGCCGGAAGTCTTCTGCTCAAAGGAACCTGGAAAGGCGGATCCCTGCGAAACCATTTGCCGGCGGCTCTTTTGGCGATCCTTCTTTTCCTATTGGAGCTGTTTTTTCTTCCAAGGCTTACCGGCCCTCACGCCGGACCACTCTGCGGCTTTGGCGTTGCCGTGATGCTGTTGGCCGTTTTTGCGGCAAGCTTCTATTTTGCCGCAAAAATCCTTCCCCTTGACCGGCAAAACGGGTTTTTGCTTCTTTTCCATCTGTCCGCCATTCTGACCCTCCTGTTTTTTCTCTCCAACCAGCTGCAAATGCTCTATCATGACCCGGCCGAAATCTCCCGGCTATTCTGGGGCAGCGCAGGCATTTACGCAGAGACGATTTTGCTGGGAGCTGTCTTCTGCTTTTTAAAAAGAAACGCAAAGGGGTGACGCCGATGGATGCACAGCTAAAACGCGGCATTTTAAATATCTGCATTTTGCAGCTGTTAAAAGAGAAAGACCGGTATGGCTATGACATTATAAAAATCCTGCAAGGGTTTTTTCCCGACACAGAGGAGAGCACCTTATATGCGATTCTGCGAAGACTTCACAAGGAGGGCTTGACCCGGCTGTATACCAGCGGCGAAATCTCCCATGGTCCCCCGCGGAAATACTACAAAATATCCGATAAGGGAAAGGAAGCACTTCAGCAGGCGGTTTCGTCCTGGCGCAGAATTGAGGCGATTCTGCAGGAAATCGGCATTTCCTCTTCCTCCTTGTAACCGGCGTTTTGGGTATTAGGCCATCAAGAGGTTTGCGTAGGGGGCGCTTATGGGCAGGATCCTTCCCGCTTTACGGTCCAAGCATCCATTGAACACGAAAAAGAGACCTTGCCAAAAATGGCAAAGTCTCTTTTTGTGTTTTGCATCTATGTTTGTCTGTGCTTCTGCCGGACGTGTCCTTTTCAGCGACCCAGCGACTGCTATTTTAACAGGCCAATCGCGTCGCTAATGGTTTTTTCGTAGGCCTCCCGGCCATACTTGTCCACCTCAGACTTGCTTTTCTCCTCGTGAGTCAGGCAGCCTGCGCCGCCGATACAGCCGCCGATACAGGCCATCCCCTCGATAAAATTGCCAGGCAAAACATTTTTAGAAGCTTTTAAAAGCGCCATCCGGCATTGCTCGATTCCGTCGCATTCCACCGGTTTTACCTCGAAATCCAGATTCTGCTCCTTCAGCGCCTGGGCCACCGCATCGGACAAACCGCCGGAACGGGCAAAGATCCGTCCGTAATAGGAAGCGTTGTCCAGCACATCCTCCTCAAACTCGGAAATTTCCATGTCTCGGCTGTCAAACAGCGCCTGCAGCTCTTCAAAGGTCAGCGCACTGTCGATATAGGGCGAGACGGCCTCTTTCTGGATTTCCATCTTCTTAGCAGTACAGGGGCCGATGAAAACGATCTTCGCCGTAGGATCAACCCCCTTAATGTACCGGCCGATGGCGCCCATCGGCGAAAGATTGTGGGAAACATGCCCGTCCATCTGGGGGAATTTCTTGTGGATGTAGTCTACAAAGGCCGGGCAGCAGGAGCTGGTCAAAAATCCCTTTTCCGCCAGCTCCGCCGCCTCCTCATAGGCGACCATATCTGCGCCCAGCGCAACCTCTACCACGCTGTGAAAGCCCAGCTTTTTAATAGCGGTGATCACCTGGCCCAGCTTAGCGTAGGAAAACTGGCTGGAAATGGAGGGGGCCACCACTGCGTAGACCTTATACTTTTGGTTGTCTTCGCTTTCCTTGAGAAGCTTTACCACATCGACAATAAAGGATTTGTCCGCGATGGCCCCCCAGGGGCACATATACACGCAGGCTCCGCAGGAAATACACTTGCCGTTGTCAATCTGCGCCGCCTTAGACTCTGCACTGGTGGAGATGGCGTCCACCTTACAGGCGATTTCGCAGGGACGGCGCTTATTGATGATAGCGCTGTAGGGGCACGCCTTGGCGCAGCGCCCGCAGTTGACGCACTTTTCCTTGTCGATATGGGCTCTTTGATGCTCGTCAAACCGGATCGCATCCCGGGGGCAGACATCCTCGCACCGGTGGGCAAGGCAGCCCCGGCAGGATTCGGTGACCTCGTAGCCGCCCATAGGACATTCGTCGCAGGCAATATCGATGACCTCGATGACGTTGGGATTTTCCTTATAGCCGCCCATAGCCATATGGATCCGCTCGCTGACAATGGCCCGCTCCTTATACACGCAGCAGCGCATAGTGGGCTCGTTGCCTGGGACGATGGTATAAGGGATATCGATATAGGCGTCCATCAGCCGGTCCTCAAAGGCGTGGCGCGCCACCTCCCGCAGGACTTTATATTTTAGGTACTGTACTTTGGTATCAAATTTTCTCATAGGTTCCCCCTAAAAGTAGCTAACCTTAATTCGTTTTCCCATCTCCTTAAGCGACTGGCACAGCTCGTCGACCAGCCGCATTTTGATGCTGAAGTTAATGGGCAGATCCGGATTCTGGTGGGCGGGATTGACCGCGCGGCCCACATAGAAGTTAATATCGGTTGCCTCCTCAAACAGCATCCGGGAGATCTGAGAAGCGCCGTCCTGCTTATAGCTCCATTTGGAATATTCCTCATTGTCCTCCAGATAGCTTTTGGCGTAGGACAGTACGCGGTTGATGGTGATCACCCCTTCGGTAACCAGATCGACCCCCTTGATGGTAGCAGTGGGCGGAATTTCCGGATCCAGATACCCCAAATTCGGCTGGACCGTTTGGTGCAGAAAGCGGGCGACTACCGTAGAGGAGGTGCCTCCGCAGACAATATGCTTTCCCTCCTTGGAAAAGAACAGGCCCAGCATTTTCTCATCGTCTGCCGGATCGCTGGGCGGGCCGATCATCAGATTCACCTGCCGGCGCTGGCGCACCTTCATGACGCTGACGGTAGTGTCGTCCCCCGGCTGATAGCCATAAAGCTTGTTGCATTCGTCCAGCAGGATGGTTGCCAGAGTTTTGGCCGTAAAGTCCTTGTCGTACATCATCTCCATAAACTCGATGATGTTTTCCCGCTGCCATCCAAAGTTTAGGGACATGCCAATCCCCGCGTGGATTGCGCCGTCGCTGGTGGTGATAAAGGTATCGTTTTCCTTGAGCTGAATTTTGGATTTGTAAATGGTTTTTCCGCCGATTTCCATGGCGGTTTTTTCATAGTCAAAGCTCTTGCCGTCCCGCAGCAGAATGACCAGGGGATTATCGTACTGGATCAATTCCGCATATTCGTTATTCTCCATGCGGATAATGGTAAAGGTGGAATAGGCCACCTGGCGCACCTCGCACACCGGAAGGGTATCCGCAATGGTCTGCACGCAGTTTTCCAGCGTCATATTGCTGGCTACCATGGTGGAGATGATCTTGGATGTCAGGGTGGAAAGGATATTGGCCTTTACCCCGCTGCCCAATCCGTCTGCCAGAACCATGACCACCGAATCTGCGGAGGGCTCGACAATCTGTACCCGGTCACCGCACAGCTGCTCGCCGTGCTTGTTGATGCTGCGCCAGCCCAGGTCTACACAAAGATTATTCATCGTTTAAGTACTCCTTCAGGTTGGTCAGCGCAATCTTGGTTTCAGCGGTCGTCTCCCCTAAAAGCGACGCGATTTCCTGCACAATCCGCATCTGCTTGGCAACCACCTGGTCGGTGATTTCCACCGTCTGCCTGCGCACGTTTTCCTTTTGCACCCGCTGGTTTTCCTCTTCGGTAATATCCCGCATCAGCACCAGCAAAATCCGGTAGCTTTTGTCGTAAACTACGCTCATCTCCACGTATTTTTCATACTCGGACAAAAACATCCGCTTGTTTTCCACGTCGCGTCCGCTTTGGACTACCTCGAAGAAGATCTGCGGGTCCATCACCCGCACCACCTGGTCGTCCAAAATATCCGCCGGACTTGACAGCCTCAGAATATTGCAGGCGGCGCCGTTAATCTGCTGGACCTCTAAAGACTCGTTGAGCGCGATAATACCATTAGGGGAATTGCGGATAATTGTGTCGGAGAAGGTTTCGGCCTTCTCTTTTAAATAAGGCAGGCACATGGTCAGGTCCGCCTTGCCCTGGTAGACCGCCACCGCTTTCTCCCGGCAGGTATTATAGCCGCAGCTGCCGCAGTTGAGCTCATCTGCCGGCGAGGCTTTGCCCATCCGCCGCAGGATTTCCTCAATAGCCCGGCTGCCGGGCATCTGTCGGTCGATTCCAAGATAGGGGATCTCCTTTTGCAGGGCCTCTGCCGGCTGCTCCACCGGGAAATCTTCCTTGCCCGCGTACCGATCCACCGCCAGAAAGTCACTGATCACCGAGCGGCGGGCTTTTTCCATGACAGGGCCGCCAATGCAGCTGCCCGCACAGGCGCTCATCTCAATAAAGCAGTGGGACAGCTGTCCGCTGGCAATCTCCTTGAGCGCATGGATGCAGTTTTCCGTCCCGTCAATCGTCAGGCGGCTGTAGCCCTCCTCCTGCCAGTCCATGGTACGCAGAATCCCGCCGGAGGTGGGGAACAGCCGGGCCCGGCTGTTTTCCTCTTTCTCCTGCTTTTGCTCTGGGACCACCTTTTCCTCCGCCATCCACTGGGTCAGCTCCTCGAAGGTCAGCACGCAATCCACCAGTCCGCCATAGGCTTCCGCTTCGGCCTTTTTGGAAATGCAGGGCCCGATGAATACGGTTTTTGCGTTTGGATGCCGCTCCTTGATTAAGCGGCAATGGGCCAGCATCGGCGATTCGACCTTTGCCAGGAAGGGCAGAGCCTCCGGGAAATACTTTTGGATCAGCAGATTGACCGAATGGCAGCAGGAGGAAATTATTACCTCCTGCCTGCCCTCCTTCACCAGTCGTTCGTATTCTCGCTTGACCACCGTCGCGCCGATGGCGGTTTCCTCTGCCGCCGTGAAGCCCATCTTTTGCAGCGCCTCCTCCATTGCACCGATTCCCACTCCGGGATAATTTGCCACGAAGGAGGGGGCCAGGCTTACATATACCGGCGCGCCGGAGGCAATCAGCGCCTTGGCCGCCTCGATATCATTTCGGATTTCCTTGGCATTCTGGGGACAGTTGACAAAGCACTGCCCGCATAGAATACACTCGTTGTCTACGATATTGGCCTGGTGATTGGAAAACTTGATGGATTTTACCGGGCAGTGCCGGATGCATTTATAGCAGTTTTTACAGTTGGATTTTTTCAGCTTTAAGTATCTGGTCATACCCCTTTACCCCTTTACCGGCGTCAATACATATTTTTGGAAGATCTCCGGAAAGCTCTCCGGAGAAACGCCGGTAATAATTTCATCATCGACCTTGATGCTTACGCCGTGGGTACATTTTCCCAGGCAAAAGGCGGCGCTTAAACTCACCTGATCGGTTAGATTGTTTTCCTCCAGCGCTTTTTTCATCAGCTCAATGATTTGATAGGAGCCCTTCAAATGGCAGGAGCTTCCCACACAGACATAGACGTTCATTCTTTCTCTCCTTTATTCTCCGTAATAGGCTTGGCGGTAGATTTCCGCTAATTCGCTGACCAGCGGATAACGAGGATTGGCCGTGGTACACTGATCCTCAAAGGCCCGCTCGGCAAGTCCAGGCAGCGCTTTCATGAAGACTTCCTCCTCCACGCCACACTCCCGGATGCTCATGGGAACGCCCAATTCCTTCATCAATCCTCGAATTGCCCCGATTAAGCTGGCGATCTGTTCTTCCTGGTTTTTTCCCTCCAGGCCCAGATAGCGGGCAATCTGCGCGTAGCGCTTATCTGCTACAAATTTATCATATTTGGGGAAAATTGTAAACTTGGTTGGCTTTTGGGCATTGTAGGCAATGACGTAGGGCAGCAGAACTGCGTTGGCCCGGCCATGGGGAATATGGAATTCGCCGCCCAGCTTATGGGCCAGCGAGTGGTTGATTCCCAAAAACGCGTTGGAAAAGGCCATTCCCGCGATACAGGAGGCATTGTGGACCTTTTCTCTGGCCTCTGTGTCGCCGGCGTCCCGCCAGCTGCGGGGCAGGTAATCGAAAATCAGCTCGATGGCCTTGATGGCAAGCCCATCGGTATAATCGGTAGCCATAACCGAAACGTACGCCTCAATCGCGTGGGTCAGTACATCCATGCCGGTGTCTGCCGTAATAGATTTGGGCATGGTGTAGACAAACTGCGGATCGATAATCGCCACATCCGGGGTCAACTCATAGTCAGCCAGTGGATACTTGATGTTCCCGTTCTTTTTGTCGGTGATCACCGAGAAGGAGGTCACCTCACTGCCGGTGCCGGAGGTGGTGGGGATCGCGACCATCTGGGTCTTTTTGCCCAGATTCGGGAAGTGGAAAGCCCTTTTGCGGATATCTAAAAACTTTAAGCGCAGCCCGTCGAAGCTGGTTTCAGGGTTCTCATAGAAAAGCCACATGCCCTTGGCCGCATCGATGGCCGAGCCGCCTCCTAAGGCGATGATCACATCCGGCTGGAAAGCGTTCATTGCGCGCACGCCGTTTTGGATGGTTTCCACCGACGGGTCCGGCTCTACCTCGGAGAAGATTTCGCAATGGCAGTATTCGGTCCGCTTGCGCAAAAAGTACAGCACCTTATCCACATAGCCCAGCTTTACCATCATGGGGTCGGACACGATGAAAGCTCGGGAGATATTGGGCATAACCTGCAAATACTGAACCGACTCCTTCTCAAAATAGATCTTCGGCGGGATTTTGAACCACTGCATATTGACTCTCCTCTGGGCGATACGCTTTTTATTGATCAGATTGACCGAGGACACATTGGAGGTAGTGGAATTGCGCCCAAAGGATCCGCAGCCAAGGGTTAAGGATGGGGTGTTGGTATTGTAAATATCGCCGATAGCCCCTTGCGAGGAGGGAGAATTGGCGATAACCCGTCCTACCTTCATTTCCTCGCCGTACCGGACGCATAGGTCGTGATCATCGCTATGGATGACCGCCGAATGACCCAATCCGCCCAATTCCAACATGGCCTTGGCGTATTGAAAGCCCTGTTTTTCATCCTCACAGACAAAATATGCCAGTACCGGAGAAAGCTTTTCCAGGCTCAGCGGATATTGGCGGGAGGGCTCTGGCAGGCGGGCCAGCAGGATTTTGGTGCCCTCCGGGACCTCGACCCCGGCGTTTTTGGCAATCTCTTGTGCCGGATGGCCGACAACCGCCGGATTGACCGCCATTTTATCCAGATTAATCACATATTTTGTCACCAATTCCGTCTCTTTTTTATTTAAGAAGTAACAGTTATTATCCTTCATGATTCGCTCAAAGCGCTCATGGATTTCTTTATCTACAATTACCGCTTGTTCAGAAGCGCAGATCATGCCATTGTCAAAGGTTTTGGAAATGATCAAATCGGTGCAGGCCCGAGCCAGATCCACATTTTTGTTGATATAGCAGGGCACATTGCCGGGACCAACGCCCAGCGCCGGTTTACCCGCGCTGTAGGCCGACTTCACCATGCCGGATCCGCCGGTAGCCAAAATCAACGACACACCCCGATGGTTCATTAAGGCGGAGGTCGCGTCCAGCGAGGGGGTCTCAATCCACTGAATGCAATGCTCCGGCGCACCGGCCTTTACCGCTGCGTCCCGCAGAATCCGCGCCGCCTCGGCGGAGCATTTCTGTGCGGAGGGGTGGAAGCCGAAAATAATCGGATTACGGGTTTTGGCGCAGATCAGCGATTTAAACATGGTGGTGGAGGTCGGGTTAGTCACCGGGGTCACGCCGGCCACAACGCCTACCGGCTCAGCAACCTCTACATAGCCCTCCATCTCGTTTTCGTCGATTACCCCTACGGTTTTTTGTTTTTTAATACTGTGCCAAATATATTCGGTGGAGAAGATATTCTTGATGACCTTATCCTCCATAATGCCGCGGCCGGTCTCCTCATAGGCCATTTTTGCCAGCACCATATGCTTATCCAATCCAGCCAGCGTCATGGCATGGACAATTTTGTCCACCTGCTCCTGGCTCAATTCCATATATTCCTTCAGCGCCTGCTGGGCGTTTTCCACCAGTCGGTCCACCATTTCAAAGGTGTCCATCGAGACCGCTTTTTCCTGCTTATTCTCCACTTTTTCTTCTTTCTTCTGCATGCTGCATTCCTCCCTGTGATTCTTTCTGCGCAAAAAGCTAGAGACAGCTCCTGCTTTTTCCGTTATGGACCGCTTTTCGGCCCAGACTGTTCAAAATCCTAAGCCTATAAAAAGATAGCCTCCCCTCTGTTACCTAGGATTTTTATTCGTTATTATTTTAACAAAGATAATCTCTGTTGTGTAATATATATTTTATATGATAAGCATGTTTATTTCAACATGAAAGTTATACCTTTTCATACATGTCATAACCCCTTCATGTGGACTTTGCAGGCGAGTGTACGAAAAAAGACGGCCTCTTACAATAAGCCATCCGTCTTCTTTCAACCCTCCCTCTTTGGAGGGGCCAGCGGGGCGATTTGTGCCCAAACCCGCTCAAGCTCCTGAATAAACCCTTCTTCCCAGGGATTCAGGCGATGTCCATCCAGGAAGATCAGCAGATCCTTTGCCCGCTGACCGGTCACACCGCATTTTCTCTGTACCAGACCGTATCGGTCCAGCATAGCCGGCGGGACCGGCGACGCCCACATAAAGCTGCCCGGAATCTGGCACAGCAGGTCAAATTGACTGCTCCGCTCATAGATCCAAATTTTTTTCCCGGCATGCGGCTCCCTCTGCCGGACGCTGTCCGGGACAAATGGGTCGGAATCCCTCCTATCTCCATAAAGGATTTCCGTATATGGACAAAGTGCGTCCGGCTCGAAGAAGGGAGCGCTTGCCAGCGGATGCGTCTTGGAAAACAGCACCTGATAGGTAAAATCCCATAAAGGGCGGGCCGTTATGGACTGATCCGCCAAAAGATCCCGAAAATAGTCCTCACGGGCCGCCTGACAACGGATAATTCCAAGCCCGCTTTCCCCTTGGGCTACATCCCGAATGATCCCACTGATGTTGGTCTCCCTAAAATGGACCTCCCCCCGTTGTGATTCCTCCATCCGGGAGAGAAACAGCCCAAAAGCGTAGGCGATATAGCCTGCCCGCGGAATCGAAATGGAAAATCCGGTCTGTTCCCCGGCAGAGCGGTACAGATTTTCCATCCGCTGTACCTGATCGAGGATGCTTTTGGCATAGCGCAGAAATTCTTCTCCCTGCGCGGTGGGGAGCACTCCCTTTGAGGTCCGTTTAAAAATGACAATCCCCAGATTTTTTTCCAATTCCTTAATTGCCTTGCTTAAATTGGGTTGCCCCATATAAAGGTTTTGTGCCGCTTGTGTGATCGATCCGGTTTTTTCCACCTCCACCACATATTTCAGATGCTGCAGATTCACGCTCTCCCCCCTCTTTATTTTTCGATTCCCCTTGAACAATAGCATAAATCCTTCTACTTGCGCAACTGCTTTCTTCTCCGCCGCAGGATTTTCCTGCCCTCCGGCGTTGCGGCAACCGCAAAAGCCTGTTATAATATGCTCACTGGAAGAACCGTCCGATTGTCCCGCAGTGCCTTGTGCCCGGGGATCTGGAAAGGAGTAATGCCATGAACGGTCAGTCCTCTACCATTGCCGCGATTGCAACGCCGCTGGGCGTGGGCGGAATCGGCGTCGTCCGCATTTCCGGCCCGGATGCGGTATCGGTTGCGGCAAGGATTTTTTCTGCGGCGGGAAAACGCCGGCTGGCCGACCTGGCCGGATACAGTGCGCTTTATGGGCGGCTGCATGACGATGAGTCGGACTTTGACGAAGGGGTGGCCACCGTTTTCCGCGCGCCTCACAGCTACACCGGAGAAGATGTGGTGGAGCTTTCCTGCCACGGAGGGCTCTATCTGGTACAGCGGACACTCCGGGCTGCGCTGGACCACGGCGCTCTGCCCGCTTCCCCAGGGGAATTTACCCGGCGGGCCTATTTAAACGGAAAGCTTACCCTCGATCAGGCGGAATCGGTCATGGATTTGATTGGCGCTTCCGGCAGGCAGGCGGCCCGGGCGGCGCTGGCGGGACGGGACGGCATTCTCTCCCGCAAAATTAACGGCATCGCCGAAGCCCTGGTGGATCTGGCCGCCCATCTGGCCGCCTGGAACGACTATCCGGACGAGGATATGGAGCCGGTGCAGTCCGGCCCGCTTACCGCCTCTTTGCGGCAATGTGTGGCGGAGTGCCAGGCCCTTTTGGACCGCTACGACGCCGGGCGCATCCTGCACCAGGGGGTGGAGACCGCCATCGTCGGCCGGCCCAACGTGGGAAAATCTACCTTGATGAATCTGCTGGCCGGAACTCAAAAAAGCATTGTCACCGCCATTCCCGGCACGACCCGTGATGTAGTGGAGGAAACGGTGCTGGCTGGAGAGATTTTTTTGCGTCTGGCCGACACCGCCGGTATCCGGGAAACGGAAGACCCGGTGGAAAAGGCGGGGGTGGAATTGGCCCGGCGGCGGCTGGAATCGGCGCAGCTGGTACTGGCTGTGCTGGACCGCTCCGAGCCCTTATCTGACGAAGACCTGGCAATTCTCACCCAACTGAAGGACCGGCCCTCTATTGCGGTGCTCAACAAATCGGATCTGCCCGCTCGGCTGAACGAAAAACACTTGGCTGGTCTGGTGGGAAGAACGGTGGAAATTTCCGCCAAAACCGGCGAAGGGGCCGAGGCGCTGGCCCAGGCCATCGCCCAGCTGCTGCATCTGTCCGAGATAGACCCGGCGGCGCCGCTTTTGGCCAACGAACGGCAGCGAAGCTGTTTGGGCAAGGCGGCGAACGCTTTAAAGGAAGCGGTTTTCGCAGTCGAATCCGGCGTTACGCTGGACGCGGTCACCGTCTGCCTGGACGCTGCCATTGACCCGCTTTTGGAGCTGACTGGAAAAAAAGCCTCCGACGCGGTGGTAGACGCGGTCTTCTCACAATTCTGCGTGGGAAAATAATATACACTTTTTTGGGGGGATTCTCCTTGGAATACTACGAGGCCCAAAGCTATGATCTCGCCGTAATCGGCGCCGGACACGCCGGGGTGGAGGCCGCTTTGGCCGCCGCCCGTCTGGGTGTGTCGACCATTCTGTTTACTATTTCGCTGGACGCTCTGGCCAACATGCCCTGCAACCCGTCTATCGGCGGTACCGCCAAAGGCCACCTGGTGCGGGAAATCGACGCGCTGGGCGGGCAGATGGGCAAGGCGGCGGACGCCACCTTTCTGCAAAGCCGGATGCTCAACCGAGGCAAAGGGCCTGCTGTCCATTCGCTGCGAGTACAGGCGGACCGGCAGAAATATCACCAATACATGAAAAAGGTGGTGGAGCAGCAGGAAAACTTGGATCTCAAGCAGGCGGAAATTGTTGAGATCCGAGCAAAGGATGGAAAAATTCAATCAGTGGTCACCCATCTGGGCGCCGTCCACCAGGTCAAGGCGGCGATTCTCTGCACCGGCACCTTTCTGCGCGGAAAAATTTTCGTGGGAGATTTCGCCTACGAAAGCGGGCCGGACGGCCTGCACCCTTCCAACCGGCTGAGTCAGTCACTGGAGGCGCTGGGTCTTCCTCTGCGCCGCTTTAAAACCGGAACGCCGGCGCGGGTACACCGGGGAAGCATTGATTTTTCCCAGCTGGAGCCGCAGCCGGGGGACGAGCCTGTCACCCCGTTTTCCTTTGAAACCGAGGGAGAGCTTTCCAATCAGCTGATTTGCCACATCGCCTACACCAATGCCGATACCCATGAAGTCATCCGGCAAAATATTCACCGTTCGCCTTTATATGGCGGCAAAATCGAGGGGATCGGCCCCCGGTACTGCCCTAGCATCGAGGATAAGGTGGTCCGCTTTGCGGACAAGCCCCGGCATCAGATTTTTGTGGAGCCCATGGGGCTGGACACCGAGGAAATCTATCTACAGGGCATGAGCTCCTCCCTGCCGGAGGATGTACAGCTGGCCTCTTACCGTACCATCAAGGGCTTTTCTCAGGTGAAAATCATGCGCAGCGCCTACGCCATCGAATACGATTCGGTAGATCCCTTGGCGCTAAAACCGACGCTGGAATGTAAGGCGGTTGCAGGCTTGTACGGCGCGGGCCAATTTAACGGTACCTCCGGCTATGAGGAGGCGGCCGCCCAGGGCTTAATCGCCGGCATCAATGCCGCCCGGGCCTGCCTGGGAAAGGAGCCGGTAGTGCTGGAGCGCGCCAGCTCCTACATCGGCACCTTGATCGACGATCTGGTGACCAAGGGCTGCTCAGATCCCTACCGTATGATGACCTCCCGATCTGAATACCGCCTGCTGCTGCGGCAGGATAACGCCGATGCGCGGCTGACCCCCTTGGGCTATGAGCTGGGATTGATTTCTGAAAAGCGGCATCGAAAATTTCTGGATAAATGGCAGATGATCGACAAGGAAACTGCAAGGCTGGAGGCTACTACGATCCCCCCTTCGGCGGCGCTGAACGAGCTGCTTGTTTCACGTGAAACATCACCGGTTTTCACCGGGTTCCGGCTGGGAGAACTGCTGCGCCGCCCTCAAATCTCCTATGGGGATCTGGCGCCCTTCGATTCGGACCGCCCGGTCCTTCCCGCCGCTGTGACCGAGGAAGCGGAGATTCTTTTAAAATACGAAGGTTATATTAAAAAGCAGGAGCAGCAGGTAGAGCAGACACACCGCTTGGAAAATCAGCTGCTTCCGGAGGACACCGACTACAGCAGCATCACCGGCCTGCGGCTGGAGGCTGCGGAAAAACTGGAGCGGATCCGACCCCGCAGCGTCGGGCAGGCGTCTCGGATTTCAGGCGTCTCCCCCGCCGATATTTCGGTGCTGCTGATCTGGCTGGAGCATCGGCGCAAAGGAGGCTATACTAATGATTGAAAAAAATCGGATGGAGACGGTTTTTGCCAGGCAGGGGATCCAGCTGTCCTCCAGGCAGATAGAGCAGCTGGACCGGTACGCACAGCTGCTGGCCCAATGGAACCAGCGGATGAACCTCACCGCCATCACCGATCCGGAGGGGATTCTCATTAAGCATTTTCTGGACAGCATCCTCCCCTTTTCGCTGGAACCGCTGCCGGAAAGCGCATCCCTCATCGACGTTGGGACAGGCGCAGGCTTTCCAGCGGTTCCCCTTTTGATCTGGCGGCCGGACCTGCAAATCACGCTGCTGGATTCGTTGCAAAAGCGGCTGACCTTTTTAGAGGAGGTCCTCGCTCAATGCGAGCTTTCGGCAAAGTGGATTCATATCCGCGCGGAAGACGGCGGCCGTCAGCCCGCCCTGCGGGAACAATTCGATACGGCCACCGCCCGGGCAGTGGCGAATCTGCGGGAGCTTTCGGAATACTGCCTTCCCTATGTGAGACCCGGCGGAAGATTTTATGCTTTAAAAGGCGGCGACGTAACGGAAGAAACGCAAAACGCTCAAAAGGCAATCCGTCTGCTGGGAGGTCAAATAGAAAAAAGCCTCTCTTATTCCCTCCCTGACGGAAGCGGGCGAACCTTAGTCTGTATCAAAAAAATATCGCAAACCTCGACAAAATTCCCCCGAAACGCCGCAAAAATGGCAAAAGTCCCGTTGGCCTAATGTCGAAGGAAGCCGGTATCTGACAGATACCGGCTTTTTTTGCGATTTTTTTCGCTGGCATTAGGAGAATATTTATGGTATGTTGATCCTAGAGAAAAGACAAGCCCTGAAAGGAGGGTCCTGTATGGCTTTTACAAATTTCGGGAGGGATCGAGTGCGGTCCATCCCCCTGGCGCAAATTACCGTAAATCCAGCGCAGCCCCGCAGCCAGTTTTCTGAGGAAGCTTTGCAGCAGCTGGCCCAAAGCATTTCCACCAGCGGTTTATTGCAGCCAGTCACCGTTCGGGAAAACGGATCCGGGAAATATCAGCTGGTAGCCGGAGAACGGCGCTGCCGGGCCTGCATGCTGTTAGGCTACACCCACATCCCCGCCATTGTAAAAAAATGCACAGCAAAGGAATCGGCTGTGCTGGCGCTGATGGAAAATTTACAGCGGCAGGACCTGGATGTCCTCGACCAGGCGGAGGGAATCAGCCGTCTGATCGGTTACTGGGGTGTAACGCAGGAAGAGGCTGCCGCAAAGCTGGGTGTGGCCCAATCCACCCTAGCCAACAAGCTGCGTCTGCTGCGTCTGCCGCCGCAGGTCCAGCAGCTGATGCGCCAAAATGCGTTAAGCGAGAGACACGGCCGCGCCTTGCTTCGTCTGCCGGACGAAAAAGTACAGCTGGATACGGCCCAGCTTATCTGCAAAAAAAGCCTGACTGTTTCGCAGACCGAGCAATACATAGAAGCGCTTCTAACCCAACAAAAAAAGAAAAAGCCAACCCGCCTGTTTATCTGCAAGGATATTCGGCTGTTTATGAACACGATTGATAAAGCGGTCAAGACGATGACCGCCGCCGGGCTGCCTGTTCAGTCGGCGCAGGAGGATCAGGGGGAATTTATCGAGCTGACTCTTCGCATCCCCAAGGAGCCGCAGCAGCGGCCGTCCGCTCGCCCCGCCTAAAAAGCGCCCAATCCATTTTAGCGGAAAATCGGGCGCAAAGACAAAATACGTCTGCCAGTCATTGAACCAGTCTAAGCTTTTGGTCAATTGCGGCTCTGCCGCTTTTGATAAAGTAAGGGGCCTTCCCTGCCCCGCCATTACACAGCTTTCCCAAACCGAGGAAAAGGTCCCTGCCCCTCCCAACAGCCGGTCAGCTAACGGGGGGTTGCGGGGGCTTTTTCTTTCTGGTATACTGAAAAAAATAACGAAACCGAAAGAAGGGTCTTTCATTGGACGTGTCTTTTATCACCGATCCCTCCCAAAAGGAAGCCTATTCGCTGGCAATCATGCACAGTCTTCCTCAATGGTTTTCTCCGCCGGAAGATATCGACCGCAAAGCAAAAATTCATCGAGGCTATCCTTTTTTTGCCATCCTCGACGGAGAAAAGCCGGTGGCCTTCGCCGCTGTTAAAATCCACAACCCCTATACGGCGGATATTTACAACATGGGGGTGCTGGAACCATATCACCATCGGGGATTGGGGCATCAGCTGGTTCAGGCTGTTTTAGGCTGGTGCCAAAAGGAAGGATTCACCTTTCTAACTGTAAAAACATTGGATGAATCGGCTGATTATCCGCCATATAACAGCACGCGGGCTTTTTATGAAAAGGAAGGTTTTCTGCCATTGGAGGTTTTTACCACCTTTTGGGACGAAGAAAACCCCTGTCTGTTTTTAGCACGCACTGTAAAATAGTCTCTGCAAAAGATGTTTCACGTGAAACATCTTTTTTCAGTTGAAAGAGCCTTTGTTCAGTGCTATAATAATTTCATCTGCATTGCAAAAAAATCTCCGCAAGTGCATAGGAGGACTTCTATGGGTAAAATCGTTTCAATTGCCAATCAAAAAGGCGGCGTTGGAAAAACAACAACTACTGTCAATTTAGCCGCATCTATTGGCGCAAAACAAAAAAAGGTCCTGCTGGTGGATATCGATCCCCAAGGCAATGCCACCAGCGGATTTGGCGTAAATAAGCGCAGCCTGACCAAATCCTCCTATGACCTTTTAATCGGCAGCGCCAAGGCCGAGGATGTCATCCTTGCCAGCGGCTTTCAAAACGTGGACGTTCTCCCCTCCAACATCGCGCTGGCCGGTGCTGAAATTGAAATTGTCGAAATGGAGGACCGGGCCATGCGGTTAAAAAACGCATTAGCCGCGGTAAAAAATCAGTACGATTTTCTATTTATTGACTGTCCCCCCTCCCTGGGGCTTATTACCCTCAACGCGCTGGCCGCCAGCGACACGCTGATGGTGCCCATCCAATGCGAATACTATGCGTTGGAGGGATTAAGCCAGCTGGTCGCCACCATCCGCCAGGTAAAGCGCCTGTACAATCCCACCCTGGATCTGGAAGGAGTGCTGCTGACCATGTACGACGGCCGGCTGAATCTGACCATGCAGGTGGTAGCTGAAGTGAAAAAATTCTTTCCCCAAAAGGTCTACAAAACCACCATTCCAAGAAACATTCGCCTGTCCGAAGCGCCTAGCTACGGGCAGCCGGCGCTCTATTTTGACCGGAACTCCAAGGGTTCTGTCGCCTACAGCGACTTGGCGGAGGAATTCCTATCCAAAAACCGCGGTTAAGCACCCCGGACAGAAAGGCGGAAAACAATGGCTCCAAGAAAAGGCGGGCTGGGCAAAGGCCTAGACGCATTATTTATCGACAACACCACCGACAACGGACCGGTAACCCTTCGAATTTCTGAAATTGAGCCGAACCGAGGACAGCCCAGAAAGGAATTTGAGGAAAGTGCTCTGGCAGATCTGGCCGATTCTATTCGGGAACACGGGGTCATCCAACCGCTGCTGGTGCGTCCCCTGCCCTCCGGCGGCTATCAGCTGGTGGCCGGAGAGCGGCGCTGGCGCGCCTCTCGTATGGCGGGACTCAGCGAGGTTCCGGTAGTGATTCGGGAATTAAGCGATCATGAAACCATGGAGCTGGCCCTCATCGAAAATCTCCAGCGCCAGGACCTGAATCCAATGGAGGAGGCGCTGGGGTACCAATCGCTGATGGAGGAATATCAGATGACCCAGGAGGAGGTTGCCCGAGTCATTGGTAAATCCCGGCCCGCCGTTGCCAACAGCCTACGACTGCTGGCCCTGCCGCAGGCTGTAGTCCGGCTGATTGAAGACGGCAGCCTCTCCGCCGGACACGGCCGGGCGCTGCTGGCGCTGGGTTCGGAAGAGGCCATTGTAGAGTCAGCACAGCTGGCAGTTCAAAGGCAGCTGAGTGTACGAGAGCTGGAAAAGCTGGCCCAATCCGCCCCGAAAAGCAGTAAGACCGCTATGAAAAAGGAAAAGAACCCGTATTACACCGAGCTGGAGCTGGCGTTGACCCAAACGCTGGGCCGGCAGGTGGCTATCACCGTCCGAGGAAAAACCCAAAGGCTGTCGATAGAGTTTTTTGACAAGGAAGACCTTTCTGCGCTGGCCAAACGCCTGTGCGGAGAAAACGAAATTTTGTAGCGAAAGGAAGCGGAAGCCATGGCTTTTTTTGAAGATGCCTTTACCCTTTCCGCCGCCGAGGCCGACCTGCATCACCGAATGAAGCTCTCCACCGCTCTGCGTCATATGCAGGACGCAGCTAGCCGCCACCTGAATGCATTGGGATACCCCTATGAAAAGCTGATGGAAAAACGTCAGGTCTTTCTGCTTTCCAAGGTGGAAGTGACCTTCGAGGGCAGTCCTGCGCCAGAGCAGAGGGTCATCGCCCACACCCGTCCCCATCCGCCTAAGGGCGCCTTCTTTTTGCGAGAAACCTATTTTTCGGTGGAGGATCATCCGCTGATCTTTGGCAAATCCGCCTGGATTCTGGCAGACTACGAAACCCATCAGGTATTGCGCCCCTCGGCTTTTGCCTGGAATTATCCTTTTGACCAAACGGATTTTGACGGTTCCATTGCCCGGCGGCGCATCCCCGCCTTAGAGAACGCGGCCCCACTGGGGGTACGGCCCATCCGCTATTCGGACCTAGATGGAAACCGCCATGTAAACAACGCCATATATGGCGATATCCTGTGTGACTACCTTCCCTCCAAGCTGCTGACCGCCTACCCGATCCGCCAGGCAACCCTGCTTTACGAGCATGAGGCCTTTCTGGGCGACGAGCTTTTCATCAGCGGCGGCCCGATGGGGGAAAATGTCTGGTACTTAGCTGGACACAAAAATGGCGAGCGCTGTTTTGCAGCGGAGGTGGTCTTAGGTGAATAAAGCGCAGATCCTAAAAAAAGCGGTGGCCCAAATTGTGGCCACCGCTTTTTTATTCAGATGATCTGGATCGCTGAAGTCCTTTCACATAGCTGATATGCTCTTCTTTGACTGAAGCAGGTTGGTTGCAGAACGAAAGAAAATGGGAGGCAAAGGAATCCACCGCATCCCTGGTAAAGCAATCGGATTTCCCCTCCATTATCGACTCAATTGTGTGTAAAACATCCCTTCTATGCACTACCGGAACCGAAACGTCGGAAATTTTCAAGGTGCAGCGGTTGCTGAAAACCACGACGGAGGTGAGCCAATCCGGATCCAACTGCGGAAAATGCTGTAAGATTGCTCGGATGTGCGACTGATTTTGCCGTACAGGATTGTAAAATTCAATTGGCGTGTTTCCCTTGCCGGAATAATAAAGCCAGTTTTTATATCGTTCCTGGCCATAGATGCTTCCGCTGTAATTTTTGTATTCGATGACAAAAATCCCCTTTTGGGTAACGCAAACTACATCCGTCTCAGAGGAACCGTTGGCCCTGTTTTGCAGATACATGTTTACCAGAATCTTTTTATAGGACTTGATCTTATCCAACTCGTTACACAATTGGAGCTCTCCTAAAGCACCCGGATCGGATATAGCCGACAGCAAATCTTTCTCACTGGAACGAAAATAACTTGTGTTTTCATAAAAGTCCGTCAGAGAGTTGGGCTTTTCCTCCTCTTGAATCTCGGGCTTTGTCCGGCGCTTAAAAAGACCGGTTAAAAACCGAAAAAGCATTTGGGTACCGCACCTCCACAAAAATCCTACGGCAAAGGGCTACCAGACAGTCGCATTACCGGCCTAAAAAGAACTCCGGCTCCTTGCGTCCCTCGCCGCACATGGCGGAAAGCTTTTGGACCATCGTCTCTACAAATCCGCCGGGAACAATCCGCGCCGACTTGGGACATTTTTTGGCGCAGGCCTGACACTTGATACAACGGCTCATATCCTTGACAGCCGGGCTCTTGGGCGAAATGGCACCAGTGGGACAAACCGCGGCGCAATGCATACAATGGATGCATTCCCCGGAAATCTCGTGGGCAATACCGGATTGAGCGCCGCGGGGCTTATAAGGATAATGGCCGGGCAGCTGCAAAGAAGAATCCCCTAAGGAGGACTGGGACAGCCAGAAGGCAATTTTGCGGCCAAAATCGGTACACTTGGCCAGGTCTTCCCCGTCGGGCCGGCCGGCGGCAATCACATTGCCAAAGGAGTGTTCGCCCAAAAAAGCGCCAGCCGCCACCGGAATAAAGCCCTGGCAGGACAAAAGATCCCGCAGCTCCAGCAGCGCGTCCTCATAGGCGCGGTTACCATACACCGCCGCCAACACTACCGGCGTGCAGCTGCCGTGGATCCGGCGAATTGCCTCCTCGGCCTGCACCGGGATGCGCCCCCCGTAGACCGGCACACCGATAACCAGCAGGTCCTGAGGTCCAAATGCGTAAGACTGCTCCCGCGCCGCCGGCAGAGTCAGATCCAGCGAGACGGCGGAGGGCAAAATCCCCCGTGCAACAGCCTCAACTGTTTTCCTGGTCGTATCGGTGGGGCTAAAATAGGCAGCAGTCACAGTAGAAATTTCCATTTTGTTTCCCTCTTTCTTTTTGTCAAATCATGTCGCTATTATGCCATGAAGGCGAAGCTATACATGGTATAATCAGCCATGCCCGTAGGGCGGCCATAAAAATCTGTATAATAACGGCTTTATCGTTATTATACAACAAAGTGCGCTGGACGTAAAGGCGCAAAAATGCCCGTCATCCAAGCTCGGACAACGGGCATCCCTTCTGAAAATCTCTTATTCCACCGTAACTGATTTTGCCAGATTGCGGGGTTTATCCACGTCGCAGCCCCGGGCCACCGCCGTATGATAGGCAAGCAGCTGCAAGGGGATCACCGCCAGAATCGGCGCAAACAGGTCCTCCAGATCCGGCAGGCGGATGATGTGCTCGTATACATCCTCTCCTACCTCGTCGCTCTGCTTGCAGATCAAAATGACCTTGGCGCCGCGAGCGCGGGTCTCCTTAATATTGCTGATGGTCTTGGGCAGCAGCGACGACTGGGTCGCCACCGCAATAACCGGAACGCCGTCGGTGATCAGGGAAATGGTCCCATGCTTTAGCTCTCCCGCCTCGTAGGCCTCGCTGTGGATATAGGAAATCTCCTTGAGCTTTAATGAGCCCTCCCGGCAAAGGGCAAAGTCCGCACCCCGGCCAATAAAGAAAAGGTCCTCCTGGCCTTTGAGCATTGCCGCTAATTCACGGGTTTTGGGATCGGTTTCCAGCGCTTCCTTTGTCTTTTCAACCGCCTGCAATAAACGCTCCACATAGCCGGCAGCCTGCTCCTTTGTAATCCGGCTTTTTTCCATGGCGATTTGAATTGCCAGCAGATACAAAACACCGGTTTGGACCGAATAGGCCTTGGTGCTGGCCACAGCGATTTCCGGGCCCGCGTAGGTATATAGAACAATATCCGCCTCTCGGGCGATGGTGGAACCGGCCACATTGACAATGGCCAGCGTCCGGATCCCTTGCTTTTTGGCGAGCCGCAGAGCCGCCAGCGTATCTGCCGTCTCACCCGACTGGGAGATCACCACAACCAGCTGAGAGGGGTCCAAAATCGGGTCGCGGTACCGGAACTCAGAAGCGATGTCCACCTCCGCCGGAACTCGGGCCAGCTTCTCAATGACGTTTTTGCCGATAAAGCCCGCATAGCTGGCGGTACCGCAGGCAACCATTTGGACGCGGGTTATATTCTTAAAAAAGCCCGGCTCAATTCCATCCCGGCGAAAATCCGGCAGCCCCTGACTAATCCGGGGATGAATTGTGTTAAAAAGAGCGGTGGGCTGCTCAAAAATTTCCTTGCGCATAAAATGTGCATAGCCGTTTTTCTGCGCCTGCTCCACATCCCATTGGGCGGTAAGCAGCTCCTTTTTCACCGGATTGCCGTTCATGCTGCAGATAGATACTGCGCCGTCTGGCGAGATTTTTACAATTTCACCGTGCTCCAGGGCGTAATACCGCTTTGTGTACTGCAAAACCGCCGAAATGTCCGAGGCCAAAAAGCCCTCGCCTTCCCCCACCGCAGCTAAAAGCGGACTGTTTAAACGGGTGCCGTAGACCTCGCCGGGGCGGTCGGCAAACAAAATGCCGAAAGCGTAGGAGCCCTCCATCTTCGCGCACGCTTCCCGAATGGCGGCGATTGGGTCCCCATGGTAGCAGGAATCCAAAAGCTTGGCGGCAACCTCCGTATCCGTCTGGGTCTGAAAGGTATAGCCGGCGGCGGAAAGCTCCGCCTTTAACTCTCCATAGTTTTCAATAATGCCGTTGTGAACCAGGCTCAGCCGGTCTGTTCCGTGAGGATGGGCGTTGGCGTCAGAGGGCTCCCCATGAGTGGCCCAGCGGGTATGGCCGATCCCGCATCGGCCCGGCAGCGGCGATGCGGAAAGCAGACCGGAAACCGCCGCCAGCCGCCCGGCAGCCTTGACGGTTTTCAAGGCCCCTTCGCTGAATACGGAAACGCCCGCTGAATCATAGCCTCGGTATTCCAGCGCGCTGAGTCCTTCTAATAAAACGGAAACGGCGGCCTTTGGGCCGGAGTAACCTACAATACCACACATATTCAATTCTCCTGTCTATGTAAATAATCGTATTTCAAAAAACGAATGGTTCCCGGAATACTGTGTTGTGCCGTCAGTTGCCTGCGGTTTTGCTGTATTCTCTCGCAGGGGAACGCTGCGGGGAGGCACCCGCCGAGATTTCGATACTCCTCCCGCCTCGTCGACCGCGCCGAATACGCGGCTGTGGCGCTTCTTTTGAAAAATGCCCCATTCATCCTCCTTTCCGCTGTTTTTTCGCAACTGCCCTCCCTTCTTCTTCCGCTCGGCACTTCCATCCTATGTCAAGTACGGCCATAAGGTTCCTGCCCGGGTTTAGGCTATTATACCAAATCCCCCCGCCAAAGGCAAGGAAAGTGTGCAGTCTCTCTTTACTTTCAATGTATTTACAAAGATTGTATGAAGTCTAAACCCGTGGTACAATTCAATGGGCTAAGCAGACCCCTTTTGAGAGGACGAACAATGTAAAAATGAAATCTTTCAAAAAATCCGGCTGTTTTTGTTGAAATCAGGATTGATCTATATTATAATGAAGGTTCAAGAAGAATGGACGATTGTCCTAAAAGGGAGTGAACGCAATGGCAGACAACAAAAAAATGGTGGAGGCGATCACCTCAATTGAGGAGGATTTTGCCAAATGGTACACCGACGTAGTAAAAAAGGCCGAGCTGATTGACTATTCCAGCGTGCGCGGATGTGTGATTTTGCGCCCATACGGCTACGCCATCTGGGAAAACATCCAAAAGTGGCTGGACGGCGCCTTTAAAAGAACCGGACACGAAAACGTCTATATGCCAATGCTCATCCCGGAAAGCTTATTGCAGAAAGAAAAGGATCATGTGGAAGGCTTTGCGCCGGAGGTGGCCTGGGTCACCTACGGCGGCAATGAAAAGCTTGCGGAACGGCTATGTGTGCGGCCCACCTCCGAAACCCTATTCTGCGAGCATTACGCCCATGTCATCAATTCCTACCGGGACCTGCCCAAGCTGTACAACCAGTGGTGTTCAGTGCTTCGGTGGGAAAAAACCACCCGGCCCTTCCTGCGGACCATGGAGTTTCTCTGGCAGGAGGGCCATACCATGCACGAAACCGCCGAAGAGGCTATCGCGGAAACGGAGCAGATGCTCAACATCTATGCCCAGCTGTGTGAGCAGGCATTAGCCGTTCCGGTGGTAAAGGGCAAAAAGACCGACAAGGAAAAATTCGCCGGGGCCGAGTCCACCTACACCATCGAGGCGATGATGCACGACGGCAAGGCCCTGCAGTCCGGCACCTCCCACTATTTCGGGGACGGCTTCGCCAGAGCCTTTGATATCCAATTTACCGGGCGGGACAACACCCTGCAATATCCTTACCAAACCTCCTGGGGGGTGAGCACCCGGATTATCGGCGCGATCATCATGACTCACGGAGACAACAACGGTCTGGTTCTTCCCCCGCAGGTGGCGCCGGTCCAGGTGGTCATCGTTCCGGTGGCCCAGCATAAGGAGGGCGTACTGGAAAAGGCGGCGGAATTAAAAGAGCGGCTGTCCCACTTCTGCCGGGTAAAGATGGACGATTCCAATAACTCCCCGGGCTGGAAATACGCCGAATACGAAATGAAGGGCGTTCCCCTGCGGCTGGAGATCGGTCCCCGGGACATTGAGCAAAACCAATGCGTGCTGGTCAGCCGGGACAACCGGGAAAAAACGGTGGTCGCTTTAGACCAGCTGGAAACGGCGATCCCCCAGCTGCTGGAGCAGCTCCATGACCGGCTGTACCAAAAGGCGCTGGCAAACCGGGAAAGACGCACCTTCACCGCCCACAGCATGGACGAGATGATCCAGGCGGCCAACGGGGAAAACGGCTTTATCAAAGCCATGTGGTGCGGCGACCTGGCCTGCGAGGAGGCCTTTAAGGAAAAGGCCGGCGTTACCTCTCGCTGTATGCCCTTTGAGCAGGAGCATCTGGACGACGTGTGCGCCTGCTGCGGCAAGCCCGCCAAGGCGATGGTCTACTGGGGCAAGGCCTATTAAAACGAATGGGACAAAAGCGGCTTCAACCGATGGTTGAGGCCGCTTTTTTGAACTTGCGCACCGGTTGATTGCTTTTTCTGGCAAAACCTGCTATTGTAAGAAAAAGACAAGTTGTCTTGGAAAGGAGATTTTTTCTATGAAGGAAAACTTTATTCGGCTGCGAAAAAGAAACCGTCAAAAATCTGTAAACCACGAGATACGAAAGGGAGACGACAGAACGACAGCATAAGCTTGGTTCGAAGCCTATGCCCTTTCCTTTATAATGGGAGGACGTTATGCGAAAATACCTATTCAGGCACCCTATTCTTCTGATCAACGCCGTCATCGCCACCTGGTTAAGCGATGCGCTCTGGCTGGTGTTTGCCTTTAACCTGCGGGATATCATCGACACCGCTACTGCCGGGGATCTTGATCGGCTAAAGTGGGAGCTGATAAAAGGCGCGTCACTTTTAATGGTAATCGCCTTTACCATCTACTTAGGCCACGCCGCCCGGGGGATCTATCGGAAACAGATCATGGTCCAGGTGAAAAATGACCTGTTTAACAATTTGTTGTCCATGGATATGGAAACATTTCAAAAAAGCAACTCGGCCCGATACCTGTCCGTCTTCCAAAACGACATCAAGCTGTTTGACTCGGACTATGTCTATGTTATCATCCGCGCCGCCTCCGAACTGTTGCTCTTGCCAAGCGCCGCTGGGGCCATGGCGTCCTTACAGCCCGGCATCGCTTTGCTGGTACTGGTGCTCAGCGGCGCCTCTTTGATCGTGCCGGTCCTGTTCGGCAAAGGGCTGGCCACCCGGCAGAAAAAAGCCGTTCAGGCGCTGGAGAGGTATACCGTTCGGCTTAAGGACATTTTCTCAGGCTTTGAAATGATCAAAAGCTACGGCGTGGCCCCGCAGATGGAAAAAAGCCACGGCAGTCTGAACCACTGTGTCGAGCAGAGCCAGCTTCGCCTGCGGCTGCTACAGGGATGGTCCTCCTGCTGCTCCTACGGCGCCGGCCGGGTCAACTACATTTTGGTTATCGCCGTTTCGGCCATTTTAGTGGCTAAAGGCGTCATGACCGCCGGTACACTGATCGCGGCACAGACGTTAATGGGCTCCGTCTTAGGTCCGATTTGGAACCTTTCGGATATGCTGGCCTCCATCAAAGGAGCCAAGGCGGTCAACGAGCGGCTGGAAAAGCTGCTGGCGCCGGTTGGCACCTTTGCCGGACCGAAAGCGCCTCTTCCATTGCCGGTGCAGTCGATTGAACTGCGGGATCTGTCCTTTGGCTACAGCGAAGACGAAACGGTTCTGCATCACATCGACCTGCGGTTTGAGCGCGGGAAAAAATACGCGCTGGTCGGCGCTTCCGGCTGTGGGAAAAGCACCCTGTTAAAGCTGCTGATGCGCTATTACAGCGGCTACCAGGGGCAGATTCTCCTCAACGGCCGGCCGGTAGAGGATTTTTCCAAAGAAGACTATTATAAGCAAGTGTCGATGATCCACCAAAACGTGTTTTTGTTTGACGACACCGTCCGCAGCAATATCGCCCTGTGCCAGGATTTCCCCCAGCAGGCGCTGGAGCAGGCGGTAGCGGACGCGGGACTGGCGGAAAAGGTTTCGTCGCTGCCCCAGGGGCTGGACGCCCAAATCGAAGAGGGCGGGCGTAATCTCTCCGGCGGAGAGCGGCAGCGAATGGCCATCGCCCGGGCGTTTTTGCGAAACACGCCGGTACTTATTATGGACGAGGCCACCGCCGGGCTGGACAATCGGACCACCCGCCAGATCGACCAGACCCTGACCAGAAAAAAGGACCTGACTGCCATCCTCGTCACCCATAAGCTCACCGAAGAATCCCTGCAAGGATGCGACCAAATCCTTGTGATGAAAAACGGCCGGATCGTGGAGCAGGGCGATTTCGAAAACCTCATGGCGCAAAAAGGGGAATTCTACAGTTTGTTCCGCATTGCCAACTGATCAAAACAGCCGCTTTTTGCGGCTGTTTTTTCTGTGGTGCGTTGACATTCCCAGTCCTGTCCTTTACACTAAAGAAATAGCCGATGGCACATCGGACAAAAACGACGGACGGAGGATTGGATATGGAGTTTCCGCTGCCGCTGCGGGCGGCCATTGAAAAGCAGATAGAAAAAGCCGGCGCTTTTGGTCTCAGGCAGGAGGTAAAGGCGCTTTCCCGGCGCTATCAAGAGGAAAGCGGCCAGGGAAAACGGTTGGTCAGCACCGACCGGCAGACTCTGGCCTACGCCGCCGTGCGGATGCCCGCCACCTTCGGCGCTGTCTGCGCCGCGCTGGCTCAGGTCCTCCCCCTGCTGGGAAAAGAGCCCTACACTCTGCTGGATGTGGGTGCGGGAACCGGCGCCGCGGTCTGGGCGGCGGATGCGCTGCTGGAGCTAAAAGAGATCACCTGTCTGGAGCGTGAACCGGCCATGGCCCGGCTGGGTCAAACGCTGATGAAAGCCGGTTCCGAGCCGCTGCAAAGCGCCCGATGGCTTGCCGGGGATTTGACCGGCGATCCGCCGCTGCCGTCCGCCCAGCTGGTGAGCGCCTCCTACGTCCTAAACGAAATTTCCCCCGAGAACCGGCCGGCAGCCCTGTCCCGGCTATGGCAGGCGACCCAAAGGCTTTTGCTTTTGGTAGAGCCCGGCACACCCGAGGGGTTTTGCCAGCTGCAGGCCGCCCGGGACCTTCTGCTGGGCGAGGGGGCGTTCCTGCTGGCCCCTTGCCCCCACGCCGGC
>CAJTZM010000007.1 GCA_910583935.1 uncultured Oscillospiraceae bacterium | reverse complement strand
CCGCCGCTCCTCCTCGATTTCGTCGGGGGAATTCATGCTCATGCGGCCGGGGAAAATCCCCTCCTCACAGCCGGCGACGAACACATACGGAAACTCCAGGCCCTTAGCCGCGTGAACGGTCATCAGTGTGACCGAATCCTCCTGCAGATCGGTGCGGTCCAAATCGGTATACAGGGCGACCTCCTCCAGAAAATCCGAGAGGGTGCCCTCCGGCGCTTCCTGACTAAATTTGATGATGGAGGAGCGCAGCTCGTCGATATTTTCGATTCGGGTCTGCCCTTCAAAGCCCTGCAGCTGCAGCATGGCAAGATACCCCGTATCGTCCAGCACCGCGTCCAGCAAAATTTCCAGCGGCTCCTCCAGCGCCTTTTCGATGAGCCCCTGCATCATATCCGCAAAGGCCTTAAGCGGCGCGGCCCGGCGCTGGAGCTTCTGGTACTGGTCCGCGTCGGCCATGATCCCCAAAGGCGGCCTTCCCGTCTGGGCCGACAGCTCCAGTACCGCCGCCACCGTCGCGTCGCCGATCCCCCGCTTGGGCTCGTTGATAATCCGCGTCAGGCGGACGGTATCGCTGGGATTGTTTAAAACGCTTAAATAGGCAATCAAATCCTTGATTTCCTTCCGGTCGTAAAACCGCAGGCCGCCGACGATTTTGTAGGGAATCCCCGCCTTGACCAGCGCTTTTTCGATCTCGCCGGACTGGGCGTTCATCCGGTACAGCACCGCGTGGCTGCTGTACGGGTCCCCTGCCGCCACATGAGTCGTAATTTCCTCGGTGATAAACTGGGCCTCTCCCCGCTCATCCTGCGCCCGGTACAGGCAGATTTTTTCCCCCTCGCCATTACCGGTCCACAGACTTTTGCCCTTGCGGGCGGTGTTGTTGGCGATCACTCCGTTAGCCGCGTCCAATATCCGCTTGGTGCTGCGGTAATTCTGCTCTAGACGGATCACCCTCGCCTGGGCGAACTGTTCTTCAAATTGCAGAATGTTTTCGATAGTGGCGCCGCGGAATTTGTAGATGCTCTGGTCGTCGTCCCCTACAACGCAAAGGTTTCCGTGGCCCGCGGCTAAAAGGCTCACCAGCCGGTACTGAGCGTGGTTGGTATCCTGATATTCGTCTACCATAATATAACGATAGCGGTTTTGATAATACGACAGCACCTGGGGAAACTGCTCCAACAGCTGCACCGTCAGGACGATAATATCGTCGAAATCCACGGCGTCGGCGGATTTCAGCGCCGACTGGTACTTTTCGTACACCTTGGCGATGCTTCCCATCCGGTAGTCGGAGCCGGCCTGGCGCATCACCTGGGCCGGGCCCTCCAGCGCATCCTTTGCCCGGCTGATGGCGTTTAAAACCGATTTGGGCGGAAAGAGCTTTTCCTCCATATTCAAAGCCTTCATCGCCTCTTTGACCACCTTGAGGGAATCGTCGGCGTCATAAATCGTAAAGCTGCTGGAATAGCCCAGCCTCTCAATTTCCCGACGGAGAATCCGCACACAGGCCGAATGGAAGGTGGCTGCCGTAATATCCAGCGCCACCGGGCCCAGGCTTTTTTCCAGCCGGTCCTTTAATTCGTTGGCGGCCTTGTTTGTAAAGGTAATCGCCAGAACGTTCCAGGGCTTGGGCGGCTCGTCCGCCAAAAGGGCGGCCAAGCGTTCGGGAGGCGCTTCTCCCCCATTGGCCGTCTGACGCAGAAAAGCCATATCCTCCTCAGTCAGGTTCGGCGGTATGTATTCGCTGTGATAGGCGTTGCCAAACCGCACCAGGTAGGCGATTCGGTTGACCAGCACGGTGGTCTTCCCACTGCCGGCCCCCGCCAAAATCAGCAGCGGTCCCTTGACCCGAAACACCGCCTCCAGCTGTTCTTTGTTCATACGGAAAAACTGCTTTTCCAAAATGCGGTGTTTCAGCATCCTATATTCTTCGTTCCATCGATTTTCCATTCCCGGCACCTCACTTTATTTTCCTGCGCCGGGATGCCTCCCACGCCGGAGCTGCAATCTGGCACATTCATCCGAAAAGATATGCGCACAAAAGAATAACTCGGCCATGGCCGCAGGACGGCCAAGAAAAGCCCTATTTCATCATTATTTTACCATGAAGGCGAAGCCGTACATGGTAAAATCGGCCATGCCCGTAGGGCGGCCTTAGAAATCCGTATAATAACGGCTTTGTCGTTATTATACCACAAAGCGCTCAGGCTGTCTATCTATGAAAAACAAGAAAGCAGGGATCTGATATTTCTATCAAATCCCTGCAGAATCGGTTTTTTAGAGCTCGGGAGCCATTTCGCCTATTTCATCGGACTCACCTTTTATCCTTTATGATTCAATTGTCAGCGCCTAAATCCAACGTTTTCTCTACAAAATTTTCTTTCATCATCCTTTCGATGATCAAACGATAAATCTTGTTTTCCTTCTATACTTACAAAATACAAGCATTTTGCAGGATGAAAAAATCTATTGGTTAGGACATGCAGCTTCTCATTTATTAAATCGGACAACCTCCGACTAGTTTAACAGATCAGTTTCCCTGATCAACACGTTTTATTTTAAGATTAAGAAACTGCTTTCCGGTTTGGCTGCGTGTTCTCCATGAACCCCGCAGCCTGGAGTCTGACCTGGCTCATCTAAGTACATGGGAAACGCCTCCTTTCCTGTTTTTTCTAACATATCTTTTCTCTTTTTTTGTGTCTTTATAATAGCACAGCTTGCGGTAAATGTCAACTGTTTTTTTTAACAAAAAAATAATTTTTTATAAAAATGGTTTAAATAAGAATTCCGATTGACTTCCGGAGCAGAATCATATAATATGATAATCAACCACTGCGGCGCAGCCGCAATTTCTAAAATCCGCTTTTGCGGCCTTAAGTCTGGAGGCAACCAAATGGCAGAACAAAACGAATTCGGACCGGATCTGTTGACCCTGACCGACGACGAGGGCGTTGCCCACACCTTTGAGGTGCTGGACACGCTGGAAAAAGACGGGCAAAAATATGTGGCAATGGTCCCCGCTTATGACGACGATTCCCTGGGCCAGCCGGGCGAATTGATCATTCTGCGCAATTCGCTGGAGGACGGTGAGGAATTCCTAGTCGGCATTGAAAGCGAGGAGGAATTCAACGATGTCGCGGCGATTTTCATGAAAAACCTGGAGGACTATTACGAATTTACCGAATAATCCTCCCAATCTCCCATAAAATAGTAGCACCCTGCCCTGTGCGAGGTTCTCTGCGGAAAATATAAATCCAACACGCTTGCTATGGGATTCCTTCTCTTGCGGTGGACGACAGACCTCCCGGTTTTCCGGACGAAGGGAGTTTGAAGGCGCGAGGCGGTTTTTACCCACCCTATCGTTTTGATGGGTTTAAGCAACCGCAGAATCGGCAGGGCGGGGCTCTATTTTACCAAAAAAGCCATCCGAAATTTCGGATGGCTTTTTTTGCGTCCGCTTGAAAACCGGAAATCTCCCTAAGGGGTGGGGCGGGCGTCTCTCGCGGGTACTTTACGCCTCTGGGCGCAAAAGGTTTGTGGTGATAAAATTGATCCCCCGCCGGACCAGATCCCGGCAGATCAGTTCGTCGTCCACCGTATAGACGTTGAGCAAAATGCCCTTCTCCTTCGCATAATTCACTAATGCTCCGCTGCAATGTCGGTATTCCAAGGCCAGGTCGCAGTTTTCCAGCTCCAGCACCCGGTCTACCGCCGCCTTTGACGGGCGATTGGAAAGCAGCATCATTTGAACTGGACTTACCTCCCGCAGCTTTTGGAGCTTTTGATCGTCAAAGCAAAGGACGACCGCCCGGTCCTCCATTTGGGTTTGCCGCAGCAGAGTGGCCAGCGTATCGTAATCGGCGTCCTCCTGCACCGTTTTGATTTCGACGACCGGCGTCATATCATACGCCTTGCAGATTTGCAGAAACTCCTCCAGCGTTGGTACCTGTAAATCCGTATAAAAGCGCCCATTGGCTCCGGCGTCAATCCGAAATTTTCGGATTTCCTCCAAGGTAAAGCCACCGACCGGTCCCCGGCCGTTGGTCATCCGGTCTACCGTTTGGTCGTGCATCAACACCCAAACGCCGTCTTTGGTCACCGAAGCGTCGCATTCGGCGCCCCAATACCCATATTCCCCCGCCAGACGGAAAGCGGGCAGGCTGTTTTCCGGCGCCAGCGAGCTGGCGCCGCGGTGGGCGATAAAAAGGCCTGCGTTATCAAAGGCCTCCTCCCGGTTCTGCTCGATCTGGCGGGATACAAAAATTTGTGAAATATCCTGATGCCATATGAAACCGATGATCAAAAACACCGCCGTCAATCCGGCAGAAAGCCAAATTTTTTTCTTTTTCACTTGATTTTTTTGTTTCTGCAGCCGTCTTACTCTTTAACCAGAACAACGGCCTTTTCCTCCTGTTTGGTTTTGAGAACATTATAACCCGCCACAGCCAGATCACGACTGCGGCTCCTAAAATGGCAGAGAAGTGATCCGTTCCTCATAAAACACCGCTACCAAAATCGGATTGAGATTGGCTCCAGTGTTGCAATCAGGCTGGCGGAGACCGGCGGCGTGTTCTCCAGCCCTTTGGTAAACAGAATATAGCCCAGGCCCAATTGGAAAACACCTAGTACGACAACACAGCTAATGGAAGCGGCGGAAAAGTCCGTTTCCCGTACAAGGCCGGGCAGACCGATCAAGGCGCTCATCAAATGCCCCCAAAAGACCGAGGAAAGGGGGTCGCCTATTGGGAACGTATTGAGCATACAGACTATCGCATAACAAATGCCGGACAAAAGCGTGGAAAGAATACATCGGCCCGACCCGATGGACAGCGCCTGCCAGGAAAGCAGCTTGGTAAACAGCCTCCCGGGCTAAAGCACAAGGCGGCCAGAAGAATCAAAAAAGGACCTGTCCGCTTTTTCATTTTCGATTTCCCCTAACGATAACATTTCCTTTTCCCTTGCCTATCATAGCACACGACAGCATAAAAGAAAAGGCGGCATTTTTCTAAAAATGAAGGTAAAAGAGGACGGCGCAATGCCGTCCTCTTTTACTTCTGCGTTTTCCTAAAGCCCTTTTTCAAAAAAGTGGTTGGACGACCGATCCCAATACTTTTGATAGGTCACATCCGGCCCACCATCCAGCTGCATTTGGTAAAGTCTAAAAACAACTTGTATATTTTTTGGTTTCCAAAACTCTTCGTAGCTATAGCGATAGGTCATCCCCAGGTTTTTCATCACAGCGCCGCTGGCGGGGTTTTGAACGTCGTGGGTCGCCGTAACATAGGGGACGCCGTCTTTTTTCATCCGCTCTACCACGGCCTTGGCGGCCTCGGTCATGATGCCCTGCCGCCAGAATTCCTTTCGCAGTCCATAGCCCAAATCAAAGCTTTCTTCGTCCGATACGTACACATAGCCGACGGGGAGGTTATCCTGCCGCAGGCAGACGGCGTACCGATAGCCTCTTGGGCTTTGGTAGCTGTCCAGATACGCCGATTGCAGATGCGTTTCGGCCTCTTTTAGCGATTGCAGGGGAAACCACGGCAAAAAGCGGTTGACCTGTTCATCCCGCAGAAGTTCGAACAGGGCCGCCGCATCCTCCTTGCAAAACCGGCGCAGGATCAGGCGGTCGGTCCAAAGGGTTGGGGTGTTTTCCATCTTCATAGTGGTCCTCGTAAAAATCTGCGATCAATAATCAAACTGACGGTAATA
Source organism: uncultured Oscillospiraceae bacterium (assembly GCA_910583935.1). Taxonomy (GTDB): domain Bacteria; phylum Bacillota; class Clostridia; order Oscillospirales; family Ruminococcaceae; genus UBA3818. Next base: position 108,189 of record CAJTZM010000007.1, on the reverse strand, counting down.
GCGGCGGATGGTCAGCGGATGGCGCAAAAACAGCTCCATATATGCGTCGACCCGGTTGTTGACGCCGTGCATCACCAGATGGGACAGGCTTCCGCGAAATTCCGGGCTGATTCCCTCCAGCGCAAATTCCTTGGTGTCAATAATGGTGTAGTTGGCGCAGACCTTCGGCAGGAAACGGGCCACCCGCTCCGCCAGGGGGCGCTGCTCATCCTCGCCCATAAACAGGGTGACCGGGGTATCCGCCTCGATGATCTCCTGCATCCCGTGGAAAAACTCTGGGCAGCTGATGGATTTAGTCCGAACCCACATCTGCTCCTCCCAGTAGCACATGGCATAGGAGTAGGTCGCGCCATACTGGGTGCCGGAACCAATAAAATAGTGGGGCAGATCCGGATGAGCCTCTTTAAACGTGACCTGCTCCTTAGCATATTGGTAGGCCCACGCGTCGGAGGAAATCTCCACCTGGGCCAGCGCCTTGGCCAGATGTGCTTCCATCTGCTGGTTGTAGCGGTCGTAATCGGGGAATTCACCGTTTTTGTACATCAGATAATTGGCCACCATAAAAAATTTCAGCTGTTCGTTGACCGGATAGACAATTAGATGCTCCGATTTGCCCGGCTGGGTCAAAGTGGAGCCGGGGGTGTCGATAAAGGCGATGACCCGGGCGCCCAGCGCATGGACATGGTCCACCAGCTCCACCATCTCCTTGGTATTGCCGGAGACGGAGGAGTAAATCACTACCGAACGGTCGGTAAAACGCTTGTTGCCGGTGGTTAAAAACTCCGCCGCGTTCTCTACATACACCGGTAGGCGGGACTTGCCGCGCATATAGACCTCCGCCTGCATACCAGAGGCATAGGTCCCGCCGATTCCCATAAAGTAGATGCCGTCGAACCCCTCCTCCCAAATTTGGTCGACAATCTTCTCAATCTGCGGGCGCAGGGCTAGCGCGCCGTTTACGCTGTCAATGGCCTCTTTTTCCGAAAAATTCCGCAGACAGGGACCTTCCGTCTCTTTCCATGCTTTCGCCTCGTACAAATGGATGCACTTCCTTTCTTCTGCTGCCTAATGGCTGGCCGGCCCTTTCTAGGTTTCTTTCCCAAATCCAGGGCCAGCCGCATTCTTTTACCGTATCTTCAGTATAAAGAGCCTTTCCCCCCTGCGTCAAGGTGAATTTTTCAAAATTGGCGGAAATCCTCCTTTCGTTAGACGTTTTTCGATTCGTCGGACAAACAAAAAGCGCCGGTTTTCCGGCGCTTTTCCAAAATCCTATAAAATAATACAGATTAGTCCCGTGCAGCCTTCGTTGATAATGCGCTCAATGGTTTCCTGCAGTTTCAGCCGCGCCTCCTGTGGCATTCGGTACAGCTTATTGTGCAGCCCTTCGTTGACCAGGGAATGAAGCGATTTGCCAAAAATATTCGATTCCCAAATTTTTTCCGGACTGTCCTGGAATTCCTGCAGCAGGTACATGACCAGCTCCTCCGACTGCTTTTCCGAACCTACAATGGGGGAAATCTCGGTGGTGATATCCGCCTTCATCATGTGAATCGACGGCGCGCTGGCCTTTAGGCGCACTCCATAGCGGCTTCCCTGCTTAACAATTTCCGGCTCCTCCAGCTTCAATTCCTCTAAGGTCGGCATGACGATTCCGTAGCCCACCGCCTCCACTTGGTCTAAGGCTCCCTTGATTTTTTCATAGTCCCGCTTCATCTGCGCCAGTTCGATCATGCAAGGCATCAGCCCCGCCTCGGAGTCAATGGAAAGGCCGGTTTTCTCGCTGATGATTTCATACAACAAATTTCCCGGAACACGCATTGTAAGCTTTACTCTTCCGCGGCCTAGATCAATTTCAGTAACCGAGGCGCTCTCTACATGCTCCTGCTGCTGGGTTTGGGACATGGCCGCCTCCACCTCCCGGATGCGGACAATATCCTGGGCATTTTGTAAAATCGCGCTGACCAGCTCCTGCCGCAGCCAATGCTCCTTTTCCAAAGAGAGGATCCAGCGGGGAAAATCAACACAGATCTCCTTGACCGGGAACTGGTATAAAACAGCGGACAGAATATCGCGGATGTCGTTCTGGGTCAGCTTTAGGCAGTTGACCGGCATAACCGGCACCGCGTATTTTTCGGTCATCTGTCGGGATAGATCCCGCACCTTGGCCGAATCCGGCTCGGTAGCATTTAGCAAAATGACAAACGGCTTTTGGATCTCCTTCAATTCCGAAATGACCTGTTCTTCCGCCTGCTCATATTCTTCCCGGGGGATATCGCTGATCGACCCGTCGGTCGTAACCACCAGGCCAATGGTCGAATGCTCTTTTATCACCTTGCGGGTCCCCAGCTCCGCCGCCATATTAAAAGGCACCTCTTCGTCAAACCACGGTGTCACCACCATCCGTGGGCCTCCGTTTTCCACATATCCCAAGGCGCTGGGTACTACATATCCCACACAGTCGATCAGCCGAACTCGAAAGGAGGCCTGATCGTCTAAAAACACCTCCACCGCCTCTTCGGGAATAAACTTAGGCTCGGTTGTCATAATCGTCTTTCCGGCCGCCGATTGGGGAAGCTCATCCACCGCCCGTTCCCGGCGATACTCGCTGTCGATATTGGGGATGACCAGCGTTTCCATGAATTTTTTAATAAAGGTGGATTTGCCTGTGCGGACCGGACCCACAAGTCCCAAATAAATATCGCCTCCGGTCCGCATCGCAATATCCTGGTAAATGCTGCGGTTTTCCATTGATCTAGCCCTCCTTATTGATCGCTTGTTGCTGCGGGTATCCTGCAGATACAAATTACAAAATCGTATACTTCCGTTTTGGATGCGCGCTACGCAGGCCGCAGTCCATATAGTCCCGTCCCCCTTACGCTTTTCGCTACCACAACTATATGTACCTTTTGTCCCAAATAGTACAATGCCAAAAAGCTCTATTCCTGGGCCCAAAACAAAAAAAGCCCTGCCGAAAGGCAGAGCTTAAAAGCAGGCTAAAAAGGATTATTGCGGGAGAAATCCAATCTTTTTATAAACCTTTTCCAGCGTTCGGCCGGCAATGCGGGAAGCCTTTTGTGCTCCGGCGCGGTAGCAGCTTTCCAAATAGGCTTTGTCCGCCATCAGCCGGGCGTATTGATCCCGAATCGGCGCCAGATGATCCGCCACCGCCTGGCCCACGGCCGCTTTAAAATCGCCGTAGCCCTTTCCCGAAAAGTCCTTTTCGATCTGTTCAAAGGTTTCGCCGGTTACGCAGGAATAGATGGTCATCAGATTGTTGATTCCGTCCTTCCCCTCCCGATAGGCCACCTGGGCCTCGGAATCCGTAACAGCGCTTTTGAATTTCTTAAGGATGGTTTCCGGCGGATCCAGGATATACACACATCCTCTGGGGTTCGGATCCGATTTGCTCATTTTTTTAGTCGGGTCCTGCAAAGAGGCGATCTTGGCCCCCACTTTGGGGAAATAGCCGTCCGGCACCACAAAGGTATTGCCGTGCTGGCCGTTAAAGCGAATCGCCACATCCCGTGCCAGCTCCAAATGCTGCTTCTGATCCAGGCCCACCGGCACCAGATCGGTCTGGTACAGCAGAATATCCCCCGCCATCAGCACCGGATAGGTAAACAGCCCCGCGTTGATATTATCGGGGTTTTTGGCAGATTTATCCTTAAACTGGGTCATGCGGCTCAGCTCGCCGAACTGGGTATAGCAGGCCAGCGCCCAGTTGGCCTCCGCATGCTCCTTGACATGGCTTTGAATAAAGGCGATGGATTTTTCCGGATCAATTCCGCAGGCCAATATCAGCGCATACGCCTCCAGCGTCCGCTGCCGAAGCTGGGCCGGGTCCTGCCGGACGGTGATAGCGTGCATGTTGACAATGCTGTAAATACAGCGGTACTCCTCCTGCAGCTGGGTCCAGTTGCGGACTGCGCCCAGGTAATTGCCCAGGGTAATCTGCCCACTGGGCTGAATACCGGAAAAAATGATTTTTTTGCGCTCCTGCGCTTGATTTTCCATGGATTACACCTTCTTAAAAGAGTTTTTTCGTCAGATCCCCCAACAGGCCGATCCCCTTTTTAATCTGCTCATCGGTGGGGGTAGAGAAGTTTAAGCGGACCGAGTCGGAATTGCCGCTTTCATCGGTCAAAAAGGCGGAGCCCGGCACCACCGCGACCCCCTGTTCCACCGCTTTTTGGCAGAACGCAGGCATATCGGCTCCCTTTGGCAGACTGCACCAAAGGAACAGACCACCCTGTGGATTGGTATGGGTCACTGCGGGGCTGAAGCACCCGTCCATCTCCCGGATCATCAAGGCCGATTTTTTCCGGTAAATTTCCCGCAGGCCCGCGATGTGGGCGGCAAAATCATACGCCGCCAAAAACCGCTCGCAGATCATCTGGGAAAGGATGGTGGTATGCACGTCGGAGGACTGCTTTGCCACTGTCATCTTAGCAATGATCTCTTTAGGCGCCACCACGTATCCCACCCGCAATCCGGGGGACAATACCTTCGAAAAGCTGCCACAGTAGATGACAATCCCCTCAGTATCCATCGACTTAATGGTGGGGATATCCTCCCCGGCAAAGCGCAGCTCGCCGTAAGGGTTATCCTCCAGAATCAGTACGCCGTATTCCAAGGCCAGCCGGTACACCGCCTTGCGTTTTTCCAAGCTCATGGTGATGCCGGTGGGGTTTTGGAAATTGGGAATGGTGTAAATGAATTTCGCATTGGGATTTTCCTTCAGCGCCTGCTCCAGCCTGTCAATATCTATGCCGTCTTCCTCCATCTGTACGCCCACCAGCTGGGAAGAAAAAGAGCGAAAAGCATTCAAAGAGCCGATAAAGCTGGGGCTTTCGCTGACGACCTTGTCCCCTTCGTCTAAAAGACAGTGGGCGGCAAGGCAGATCCCCTGCTGCGCGCCGGACACCACCAGCACCTGGTCGAAGTCCCGGCCGATGCCGTACCGCTCTTTTACCAGGCGGGTCAGTTGGTCCCGCAGAGGCGGGTATCCTTCGGTCACCGAATACTGCAATGCCGAAATGGGGTTTTCCTCCAAAATTTCGCGGGTAATTTTTTGTACCGCCTCTACTGGGAACGCCTCCGGCGCAGGATTTCCCGCCGCGAAGGAAATCACCGACGGGTCGGCGGTGGCCTTTAAAATCTCACGGATGGCCGACGGCTGCAGAGCGTCTATCTTTTGGGAAAACTGGTAACGCAACGACAATTCCTCCTCTTTCCAGGGCGGAAAACACCTTGAACCGGACCCTTTCCGCCAAAATTCACCTGTCTTTTTGCAAAAATCGCTTTTTTGTCGTAATACAGTCCATACTATTTTTTTAGTATAGCACAAAAAAGCGCAAAAGCAAGGAAGGAGCGGATAAAACTTCATACCACCGGCAGCGCGGTGCGAAAATCGACAAAAAAACTGTGCATTGGGCTTTTTATATAGGCGCCGTAAAAGACGATATATGGCCACTTTCTATACTTTTGTATAGTAAAATACGTCCCGCCCACATTTGCAGAATTTCCTTTTTCTGCTTGACAAGACAAATCAAAAGCGTTACTATATCCCTGCACCCCCCCGGGGTGCGTTAGAGTTTGTATTTTACTCGAAAGGAGCGGTGTGTTCCAATGAAACAAAAATTCAGCGTATCCGGCATGACCTGCTCCGCCTGCTCCGCCCACGTGGAAAAAAGCGTGTCCAAAGCCGAGGGGGTCCAGTCGGTAGAGGTCAGCCTTTTGACCAACAGTATGCAGGTGGTGTACGACGAAAGCCGGACCGACCCGGCCCAAATCATCCGGGCGGTAGAACAAAGCGGGTACGGGGCCTCTCTGCCCCAAAAAGGAGCGCCGGCAGCAGCGGCGCCGGCGTCCTCGCCGGCAGACGCCGTCCGGCAGATGAAGCGGCGGTTGATTTTATCCTTTTGCTTTTTGATCCCGCTTTTTTACCTGTCCATGGGGCATATGATGGGGCTGCCCATCCCGCACTTTTTCCACGGGACCGAAAACGCCTTGGCCTTCGCGTTCACCCAGCTGCTTTTGACCCTGCCGGTGGCTTATCTCAACCGCAGCTATTTTCAGGTGGGCTTTAAGACGCTGTTTCGCGGCTCCCCCAACATGGATTCGCTGGTCGCTATCGGCTCCTCCGCCTCGATTCTATACGGAATTTTCGCCATCTACCAGATGGGCTATGGCTTTGGCCACGGTGATCTGGAGCGGGTCCGGCAGTACGCTATGGATCTGTATTTCGAAGGTGCCTCCATGATCCTGACCCTCATCACCCTGGGAAAATATCTGGAGACAAAATCCAAGGGCAAAACCTCCGAGGCGATCACCCGGCTGATGGATTTAGCGCCCAAATCCGCCACCGTTCTGCGGGAGGGGCAGGAAATACAGATCCCGGTGGAGCAGGTTGCGGTAGGCGACACAGTGGTTGTCCGCCCCGGGCAAAGCATCCCGGTGGACGGGGTGCTTTTGGAGGGCAGCTCCTTTGTGGACGAATCGGCGATTACCGGGGAAAGCATTCCGGTAGAAAAGACGGCGGGAGATCCGGTTACCGCCGCCACCATCAACAAAACCGGCGCCTTTCAATTTAGAGCTACCAAAATCGGCGACGACACCACCTTGTCTCAGATCATCGCCTTAATGGAAGAGGCAAGTGCCTCCAAGGCGCCCATCTCTAAGCTGGCGGATAAGGTGGCCGGTGTCTTTGTGCCGGTTGTTATGGGAATTGCGGTTCTGGCCGCCGCCGTCTGGCTTTTGCTGGGAGAAAGCTTCTCCTTCGCCCTTTCCATCGGCATCGCAGTGCTGGTCATCTCCTGCCCCTGCGCGCTGGGGCTGGCCACGCCGGTGGCAATTATGGTCGGCACCGGCAAGGGCGCGGAGAACGGCATCTTAATCAAATCCGCCGAAGCGCTGGAAACCGCTCACACGGTCAGTACCGTGGTACTGGACAAAACCGGCACCATCACCGAAGGGCAGCCAAGGCTGACCGGGATCTATCCATCCGCCGGGATAGACGAAACGCGGCTTTTGCAGATCGCCGCCTCGCTGGAAACTCTTTCCGAGCATCCGCTGGCGCAGGCCATCGTCTCCTCCGCCAAGGACCGGGGGATCACGCTCCTCCCCTCCTCCGGCTTTCAGGCGCTTTCGGGGCTGGGGCTTTCGGCTCTCTTAGAGGGGGAATCTTTTCTGGCCGGCAATGAACGGCTGATGGGGCAAAACGGCGTTTCGCTCAAGGGATTGGACGTTGTGGCCGGCCAGCTGGCCGAAGAGGGCAAAACGCCGCTGTATTTTGCAAAAGGGCAGACGCTTTTGGGAATCATCGCGGTGGCGGATGTGGCAAAGCCTACCAGCGCCCAGGCCATCGACGAAATGAAGCGGCTGGGGCTTAAGGTGGTCATGCTCACCGGCGACAATCAGCGCACAGCCGACGCCATCGGCCGCCAGCTGGGCGTTTCCCAGGTCATCGCGCAGGTGCTTCCGCAGGATAAGGAACAGAAAATCCGCCAGCTGCAGCAAAACGGCAAAAAGGTCGCCATGGTGGGCGACGGCATCAACGACGCGCCGGCCCTGGCCCGCGCCGACGTTGGCATCGCCATTGGCGCCGGCACCGACATCGCGCTGGAGGCGGCGGACATTGTGCTGATGAAAAACGATCTTCTGGATGCGGTCACCGCCATCCATCTAAGCCGGGCGGTGATTCGAAATGTGAAGGAAAATCTGTTCTGGGCCTTTTTGTATAATACTATCGGCATTCCGATTGCCGCCGGCGTTTTCTTTTCCCTTTGGGGCTGGAAACTGGACCCCATGTTTGCCGCGGCGGCCATGAGCTTAAGTTCGGTCTGCGTCGTATCCAATGCGCTGCGCCTGCGCTTTTTTAAACCGCACCGCAGCCGCCAAAACACCACGCCAGCTGTACTGGAAAATATACCGCAAAAACCAAAATCCAACAACGCAAAAGGAGAAAAAGCTATGAAAAAGACATTGAAAATCGACGGCATGATGTGTTCCCACTGCACTGGACGCGTTTCCCAGGTGCTCAACGCAATTGACGGCGTTTCCGCCGAGGTCTCTTTAGAGGATAAAGCGGCTTATCTGACCATGGATGCCGAAATCGCAGACGAAATCCTGATAAAGGCCGTGACCGACGCCGGATACACCGTCGTTGAGGTGCAATAGCATGACAGCGGATAAACAGAAGGTCGCCCGTCTTTTAAAAACTGCCCGAGGGCAAATTGACGGAATTTTAAAAATGATTGAGGAAGATCGCTACTGCATCGACATCTCCAATCAGATTATGGCGTCCCAGTCGGTGCTAAAAAAAGCCAACGCCGAGGTGCTTCAGGCCCATTTGGAGCACTGTGTCAAGGAGGCGGTAGACCAAAACGATGCCGCCGAAAAGCTGCGGGAAATCGAGATGGTGATCGCCAAGCTTTTGTAGGCTTTCCCGCACCGCAATCGTTTTTCTGAACGCAGGTATTTTTGCCTGCGTTCTTTTTCCGGCAGGCGGCTGGCTTTTTCTCTCTTTTTGTGATAAGCTGGAAATATTTCCTGCCAAACAGGCTTCGAGAATGAGGAGGATCACCATGAATCAAAATGCGCGCTACAAAAAAATCAACCGGGGCTTTATGGTTCTGTATCTGCTGGTATGCGTATGGGGGATTGCGGACAGCTTTCTGCATTCGACCCCTTATTATATGGGGCTTTCCCTATTGTCGCCTTTATTTTTGCTCATCCCGCCTCTTTTCTGGAAGCTGACCCGTCTTAAGCCCGCCTATCTGGTTTCCCTGACAGTTAACGTCTTCAGCTTCTTGGCCTTTGTCGTCGGCATTGCCTTTCGCGGATACGGGCGTTTTCCCCTCTACGACAAAATCGTTCACACCCTTTCCGGTGTCGTGTTCGGCCTTTTGGGGGTTATTTTCTACTATTTGATGAAAAAGGATCGTGCAATCGTTCCGGAAGACGGAATTTTTGCCGGATACTTTGCCGTATCCTTCGCCTGCACTGTTGGGATGCTGTGGGAGGTATGGGAATATTCCATGAATTTTATCTTCCATTCCGATCCGCAGCATGTGCTGACCACCGGCGTCGACGACACCATGCAGGATATGATCGTCTGCCTGATCGGGTCGCTGTTTATCCTGTTTTCCGTTTGGCGCTATTACCGTAAGGGGAAAGCCGGTCCGGCTATGCGGATTTTCCTGGATTTTTATACGCTGAATCTCAAAGATCCGCAGGAATAAAAAGCTTTCCCCACCAAAAAACGCCCTTTGCCAAGCGCTTTTTTGTCTTGGCAAAGGGCGTTTTTTCTTTTGGAAGGCCGCTTAGGCATTTATTGTGAGGATTTGTGGGCCAGCACCACCCGGTCATTTCCCCCATAATCTTTTTCTACTCGGATTCCTTCAAAACAGGCCTCCTTTAAAAGAGCACAGACCGACTGTGCCTGGTCATAGCCAATTTCAAAGGCCAAAAGTCCCCCCGGCTTGAGCGCATCCCTCCACAGCGGCGGAATTTCCCGGTAAAAGCACAGACCGTCCGCCGTACCGTCCAGCGCCATCGAGGGCTCGTGTCTCACCTCCCGCTGCAGGGACGAAAGGTCCGCCGATGGGATATACGGCGGGTTGGAAAGCACCGCATCCAGCCCAGCCAGTCCTTGCGTCCCCTTTAAAACATCCGTTTGAAAAAGGGTGCAGTGGGGCGCCCAAATTTCCCGATTCTTTTTGCAGTACACCACAGCCTGGGAAGAAACTTCCAGCAAGAAAACCTGCGCGTCCGGCCGCTCGCAGGCAACGGTCAGCCCGATGCAGCCGCTTCCGGCGCATAAGTCCGCCACCTGCGGCGACGGGATATCTTCCAGCTCCCGCAGCGCCAGTTCCACCAGCCTTTCCGTATCCTGTCGGGGAATTAAAACGCCCGAACCCACCCGAAAGCGGCGGCCATAAAACTCCCACCAGCCCAGCAGGTACTGGAGCGGCTCGCCTTCCTCCCGCCGGGACAAAAGCCGCTCCAGCCGCTCTATCTGTTCTGCGGACAGCTCCCGACCCGGATACAGCAGGCGATCCTTTTTGGAAATGAAGCAAAACGCCTCCAAAAGCAAATCCAGCTCAAAGTCGGCCGCATCCATGCCCGCCCGGCGCAGACGCTCCAGCCAAATCGGATAGACGTCTTTTATCCTGCTCACCAGCGGTCGCTTCCTTCCACCGAAGGAAGCACCGGCTTGAGGGAGGCGATCGCCACCTCGATCATCCCGTCGTCCGGCTCCTGGGTTGTCAGATGCTGCAGCCACATGCCCGGCGCCGAAATGATTCGGGTGCAGAGATTGGTATACCTTCCAGCAAGCTTGATGATCTCGTAGGAAATCCCCACCACTACCGGCAGCAGAAGGATTTTCAGCACAACCCGAAGCCAGGGGCTATTCCAGGTGACAAAGGAGGTGACCAACACGCTGACGATCACCACAATCAATAAAAAGCTTGTACCACAGCGTGGATGGAAGCGTTTTTGCTTTTTCACATTTTCCACCGTCAGTTCTTCTCCCGCCTCATAGCAGAAAATGGTTTTATGCTCGGCCCCATGATACTGGAACATGCGGTGGATGTCCTTCATCCGGCTGACCGCCGCCATATATCCTACTAGGATCGCGATTTTGATAAAGCCTTCGACCAAGCTGGAAAACACGCCCAGCGAAATCAGCGTATTGAGCCAACGAACGGCAAAGGTCGGAAGCGCCATAAACAAGAAAAGCGCTGCCGCCACCGCGATAACCGAGGCAAAACCGGTAAGAACAGCCGTGCCTTTTTCCCCAAAGTGCCGGTTGAGCCACAAATCCAGCTTATCCGGCTCCCCATCGTCATAGGCGGACTTTTCCGCCGATTTCATTAAGCACCGATATCCTAACCGCATTGTATCCACAAAATTGAAAATCCCTCGGACAAACGGGGTCTTTTTATACCAAGCCGTCACCCTTTGGTTATCCCATGTCTCCAGGTCAATGCTGCCGTCCGGAACGCGGACCGCAAGAGCGGTTTTTTCCGGACCGCGCATCATAATCCCCTCGATTACTGCTTGACCGCCGATCGACGTTTTATACTGTTTGCTCATGATCCTTTACCTTTCTGCTTCTGTTATTTCCGCTTCCATCCGTTTTCCCGCCAGCGGCAGGATAATGGTAACGGTCGTCCCTTTTTGATAAACGCTTTCAATCTCCAAACTACCGCCATGCCGGTTCACGATTTCATCGGCCACCGCAAGGCCGATACCGGAGCCCCGCTTGGTAGAATCCCCTTTATAGAACTTTGTTTTCACCTGGGGCAGATCCTCCGGCTTGATCCCCTCTCCGGTATCCGCAATCACCACCGACGCCGCCTCGCCGGTATGCTGCACGTGGACGGCGATCTCTCCCCCGGCGGCAGTATGCTTTAAGGCGTTATCCAGAATATTGACAAAAACCTGCTTGAGCCGGTTGTGATCCCCTATCACGACGATCAGCTCCTCCGGCTCCTCATAGAGCAGGGAAATTTTTTCCCTGGCGGCACGCTGGCCAAACATAAGCACCGCGTCATCCAGCTCCGCTACCAGGTCCATGCGGTCCATTACCATCGCCATTCGGCCGCTTTGAATCCGGGAAAAGTCCAGCAGCTCCTCCACCATGCCGGAAAGCCGCTCGGTTTCCTTTCCGATGACCGCCATACCCTTTTGCATTGTTTCTCTGTCCGGCTTTTCCTCGCCGGACAGGGTTTCCGCCCATCCCTTAATCGCGGTAAGCGGCGTTCTCAGCTCGTGGGAAACGGAAGAAATAAAGTCATTTTTCAGCTGCTCCGCCTTGGAAAGCTCGCCGGCCATATAGTTGATGACCTCGCAAAGCTCGCCGATTTCATCATCGTTCTCCTTTTCCAGCCGGATGCTGAAATCCCCTTGGGCAATTTTCCGAGCAGTCTGCCCCACCTTGCCCAACGGGACCACAATCGAATTGATAAAATAGCTGCTGGAAAGCACCACAAAAAAGATGATCGCCATGCCGAAAACCGTGATAATCGCTACAAGGGAGATGATCTGCTGGTCTACCCGCGCCAGGGAGGTGACATAACGGATGGCAAAAATCTCCTCGTCGCTGACCTGAAAAATCCTAGTCAGCGCCAGGATTTTCTCCCCATACAGTGTCCCCTGGAAATATCCCTCCCCATTTTCCGACTCCAGTGCCTGCTGAAAATCCGGCATATACAACGTCCGGGTCGCCTCAAAGCCGCTGGAGGAAAGCAGGATGCCGCCGTCTACATTCAGCGCCATAATTTCCATTTTGTCCTTGTCCTCAAAGTTTTCGATGAGCCCACGCACCTCGGTTGTATAATCGGCAGACGCGTCCTGCGCGTATTTTTTTAACAGGCCGTCGACCAGATCCGCACGGGACGCCACCGTTTGCCGGACACCACTGTAATAATAGCTTTTAAAACCATAGGCTGAGAGGATCTCAATGGCAATCAAAATCAACAGAATAATCCCAAAGCTGTTAAACAGCCATCTTTTGGTAATCCGCCTTTTGGCCATCTGATTTCCCCCTTCTTCCTTTGCCGCAAAACCTTAAACCGCCCATTTATACCCAAAGCCCCAAACCGTTTGCAGGTATTGGGGATTCGACGGCTCCTCCTCTATTTTCATCCGCAGCCGGCGAATATTTACATCCACAATTTTCACATCGCCGTAATAATTGCTTCCCCATACCTGCTCGAGGATGGCGGAACGCTCCAACGCCGTATTGGGGTTTTTGATAAAAAACTCCATGATCTGAAATTCTACCTGAGTCAAATCCACCGGCTTTCCATTTTTCGTAAGCGTTCGGCTTTTGCTGTTGAGCACAAACGGCCCGGAAGACACCTCGTCCTCCACCGCTGGCACAGCCTTCGCCAAGGATACCCGGCGGTAGATCGCGTCCACCCGGGCCACCAGCTCCGAAGGGGAAAACGGCTTGGTGATGTAATCGTCCGCGCCGGTCATCAGGCCGCGCACCTTATCCATCTCCTGGGATTTTGCAGACAGCATGATAATTCCGATGGAATTGCTGGCCGCCCGGATCCTTTCGCACACCTCAAATCCGTCAAGTCCCGGCATCATAACGTCCAGAACCACTACGTCAAAATCGCCGCCGCTTTCCTCAAACACCTGGACAGCCTGCTCGCCGTCCGGCACATCTACCACCTCGTACCCCACTCTTTTTAGGTTAATTACAACAAAATCGCGAATCGCATCTTCATCTTCAGCAATTAAAATCCGTTTCAAACCAGCGCCTCTCTTTCTTTAAGATTTTAAGGTGGAAAAGCGGGACCGCACCTGTTCCCAATCAAGCTCCAGAAGATCGGGAGCATCCGGCGTTTTCACCAAAGCTGCACAGTATTCGTATACACCCCGTTTTTCCAGCCGCTCATAAGATACATTGTCAAAAACGTCCCGCGGCTCATCCTGGCCGTAAACACGGATGCGCAAGAGGGCCGTAGGCTCCGCAGTGTCTGAACGAAGGGCAAAAACCCATTCGTTTCGTCCGGACTCCTTCATCACGTCTACCTGGCCGATCCACTCCTCTGGGAATTGGAAACGGAAGCCGTAGTCCAAATTGACAAATCCCGTCCAAACCGGGGTGAACTGAAAATAAACCGGATTCTCCTGCTCGCTCTCCTCTGAGCCGGCACTGCCAAGCGCCGCCAGATCCTGCGGGTTGGAAAGGCTGAGATACTGAATCATATTCTGATGAATGCCCTCTTCCTCTCTCTCGTCCTCCTGCTCGCTCAAAGGCGCCGGCACCTCAACAACACCATCCCGGTCGATATCCTCGCACCGCACCGGAATCTCTCGGATCAGCTGCTGGTCCAGCCCGTCATAAGAGCCCTCCAAAGAGCGCAGACGCCCGTCCTCGGTATACAGCATAATTTCGGTGACAATCCGATCGTTCCCAGTATAGGCGTCTACAAACACCGCTGTCTGATCCTGTGCAAGCTGCCCGATTTTAATGCCTAAAAACTCGGTAATCGTACTGTTCATCACCACGCGGGATACCGATTGAAGTCCTTCCTCTGTTTCGTTTATCAGCCGGATGGAGCCGGTTTTGGAGGATGCTTTAAAAATTCCCAGCAAAATTTCCTCTGTTTTGTCCCCGTCAATATCCATAATAAGCATCTGAGAATACTCACTTTCGAACAGAACCCTAAACTGCCCGCCCACATAATCGTAAACCGACATCTTGGTATTTTCGCTGGTCCCCTGCTCCCAGCCGATCAGCATACAATGGCGGCCGGAGCTGGTCAATATCCGAAAATCTGCTTCGGTAACGTCGGTCCCCTCTCCCACTGCGTCGTAAACGGAAACCCACCGTTCCGCCTGATGGTCCAGCACCATAATGCGGACGTTGGTCCCCCAGCTTGGCACATTATAAAAGACCAACGCTTCCTCCTCCCCGTCCGCGTCCAGATCGAACATGACGAACGCCGAGCGGTATTCGCCTCTCTGGGGATATTTCAGCTGGATATCCGGGGAACCGACAGCCTCGGTCAGCGCTTCATAAATTTCGGCCTGATCCTCTGCCAGCTTTGGCGCCTGCATCAGATCCGTCAAGCTCAGCTGAAACGAAGAACAGGCAGATAAAAGCAGACAGCATACCGTCAAAACCACGATTTTTAGAATATGCACGCCGGTTCCTCCTTTCAAAAATCACAAAAAAGCCGGGACCTAACGGCTCCGGCACACAAATCTCTTTTGTAAAAACAGCCTTTTTGCCCTTTCCATAGTATAACAACCGCCCCGTTCTGTCAATGGAAAAGAGACGGCAAGGCGCGCTTATTCACAATAAATTCACCGCTTTCCCACCATAAAAAACAACGGATGCCGCCTACGACCGAAAAAGGCGTAAAGGCTTCAAAGAGCGCCGGAAAAAAACCGCGCTGCCCTTGTGCTCATGATTGGATGCGTTTATCTGGCCTCCGGCGGAACAAAACGCAGCTGCCGCCGTGAATTTTCCTTGAAGCAACAAAAAACGGCAAATTTTGCTTTTCTTTTGCCAGATGGAATGATACAATAATAAAAGGTTATTTTTCCCTGCCGATTTTGGACTCGCTGTTCTGGATTAAATTCATCAAAGAAGATGCAAACATTGGGTAGGACTGGTTCAGTGATTCGGTGGTCATCGCCAGGGCCTCCACCTCACAGATGGGCTCCTGCCCGTCCAGCGCATTGCCGGAAGCTACCGCCGCCGCGTTGGCCTCGGACACTGCCATAGCCGCTGCCGCATAGCTGGAAGCCACCTGTTTTGGCACCGTGAACATGCCGTTTTGATTTTTGGGATTGGACGAATGCACGACCCGGAACATCCGATAGACCGCCAGCATCAAAAAAGAGGAGGTCTCCTGAATCAGCGGCTTGTTTTTGCTTCTCTGCAGAAGGTCAAACAGGATATTCAACGAATTGGCAATGAGCTTTTTATTCAGTACCGGCAGGATGCTGCCATGCATCACATTTTCCTTACCCGCCGCATCCGGGTCGGGAATATCCTCCACCGTTAAGGTCATGCCGCTGCGGTCTGGGGATCTGCCCAAAAGATAATCGCAGGAAACGCCGTAATAATTCGCTGTCCGCACCAGAAAATCCAGTCCGCATTCCCGAATCCCTTTTTCGTAATGGGAAAGCAAAGCCTGCGAAATTCCCAAATCGCTGGCTGCCGCTTTTTGGCTGATTCCCTTTTCCTTTCTCAGGAGCGTCAAGATCCTCGGAAAATCGGCGTTCATTTTCATTCCTCCGCTTAGGCTTTACATATCGTAAATTATAGTATAAAATACAAGGGTTGTAAAGTATCCCCTGTAAAAATTTTAGATGATTCGTCGAAATAGATCGGAAGGAATGGTGTTTTTCATTGATAACGTATAAAATTCATTTGATCCGGCATGGAAAAACGCCAAAATCGGAGCGAGGCGTTTATCTGGGGCGGACCGATCCTCCTTTAAGTCGAGAGGGAAAAGAGCAGCTTATAAAAAGAGCGGAGCAGGCTTGCTATCCGCCTGCGCAGCTGGTTTACACCAGCCCCCTGCTACGCTGTATCCAAACAGCCGAGCTTTTGTACCCCGATCGGATGATTCTGCAATCGGAGGATTTCATCGAATGCGATTTTGGCGAATTCACCGGCAAAAACATCTCCCAGCTTAAGGCTCTGCCCGCTTATCAAAAATGGATCGAAGGCGGATTTGAGGCGGTGCCGCCCAGCGGCGAAAGCGGGCGCGCGCTGCTGGGCCGAGTGCTGAACGGCTTACAGGCTGTCTTTAGCCGCATGATGGTCGAACGCCTTACCGACACGGCGGTCGTCACCCATGGCGGCGTGATTATGTCTCTGCTGGCTGCCTGCGGCTTTCCCAAGCGTCGGATGAACCAATGGGCCACCGATTTTGGCTGCGGCTTTACCATTCTTTTCACACCGCAGATGTGGATGCGGGACCGGGCGTTTGAGGTCTACGCAGAAATCCCCTGGCATGGCACGGACCGTAAATTTACGGACGATTTTGATATTCTCGACGGATTTTACTACGAGAGAAATACTCCGTGAAAAATCCAAGTCCGTTTCACCTTGAAAAGGCGTTTTGCCAAAGGAGAATCCAACCATGAAAATCTGTATTCTTTCTTCCTCTGCCCTGGCCGACGAAATGGTCAAGCACGCGAAGGCCGTTTTAGAAGCTGTTTGCAAAAAAAGCAGGCCTGAATTGACCTTTTGTCATTGGCAGCCCGGAGAAACGGAAATGGAAGACGGTGTTCCCTCTCGGGAAACGGTTGATCAATGCCGCACCTCAGACGCTGTTTTGTTCTGCTTGCAGCAGGAGGGCGTCTGCCGCAAAAGCTACCTGGAGCATCTGCGGCTAAAGCTGGGACTTTTTGGCTCTATGCGGCCGATTCGGATTCTTCCGTCCCTTTCTTCCTGTTCGCCGGTAAAGGATCCGGCAGCCGGCGGCATGGACTGCCTTTTGGTTCAGGAGGGGTGGTCCGACGATCTGCTGCCGGAACAGGGGGAAAAGGTGATCAACGGCGATTTATGTGGATACGATGTGCTGCTTGCAAACAGCCAAACCGCCCAGCTGACCGCTCAAACGGCCTTCCGTGCGGCAATGAAGCGGAGAAAAAATCTGATTTGTGCGGATTTATGTGAAAAAATGTCCTCCTCTTCCCTTCGCCGCCGGGTCATCAACCTTACAGCCTCCGAATTTCCCGAAGTTGAGCTGACCCGGCTTTCCGCCGCGCAGATCTGTTCACGGCTTGTGTGCAGTCCCGGCGCCTTTGACGTTGTTTTGGCTGGTCCGCTTTTGGGGGAGCTGCTTTTTTCCAGTGCAACGGCAATAACCGGTGTGCCGGGACTTCAGTGCGCGGCTTATTTCGGTTACGGAAAGCAAGGGCTTTATTACAATGCCGCACCGCTGCCAGCGTCCGGTGAAAATGAAGATTCCACCTGTCCCGCGGCGGTTATATTAGCTGTGGCAATGGCGCTTCGTCACAGCCTGAATCTGGAAAAAGAGGCAGCATGTATCGAGCGGGCCGTGGCAAAGGTATTGTCGTTGGGCCGCACCGCCGATATCCGCCAGCTTTCTCTGCCGATTGTTTCCGCTTCTGTTTTCAGCGCATATATTGCGCAAACCGCGGCAGACTATATAGCATCTGCCGGATAAAATGCTTTTACCGGTAAAATTTTGCCGGAGGCGCTTATGGAGTTTTTGATTTCTAAAACAAAACGATGCGGCGGGTTTATATTGCGACCTCACCGGCGCGAAGCTGCCCGCATCGTTTTTTTTGCCTTTTTATCTCTTTTTCTTCCAATCGGACTGGTCGCTATTTTGTCTCATGCTTCGAATTCTTTCTCTTTTTCCTTGTTCGGAGCGGCCCTTTCCTTTTCCCCGGCTTCTTTTTCGCTTACCGCAGCGGCTCTGCTTGTGATTCTTTTTCACCTGCCTCTTTTTTTCGGGATCAAACGATGGTATCTGATCCTCTGCCGTCCGGAGCAGATGCGAAAGCCATCCATCCTATATTTTTTTTCATCCTTTCGCCTTTATATTAAAGCGGTCTTTACCGGCCTTTTGCTGACGGTCCAGCGATGTATCTTTTATTTATGCGGGACTGCTCCCGCTCTGATTTCGCTTTTGGTAGCCGTCGTCTTTTTCCGCAGCGTTCCCAATGATCTGGGAGGTTCCCTTTCTCTTTTGTGTCTTACCGCCGCGGCCGGACTGTTTTTCTGCGGGATACAGGCTGCCCGTTTAGCCGGAAAGCGCTTTTATTGGATCCCCTGGCTGTTGGCGAACGACCCTTCTCTGCCCTTGTGCCGAATTTTTTCCGAATCGGTTCGGCTTACACGAAAGAATGGCGAAACCCTCAACAGAGTCCGGCGGTCGGTACGGGGCGGAAAGCTTCTTTCCTTTTGCCTTTTTCCCGCCCTATGGGCATTCCCCCTTTCGGAATGTACGCTGGCCGTTTGGCTGTCGGGTAAGCTGCCGGCTGCTGAGGCAAGCTCATCCCGACACCCCTTCCGCCAGCGGAAAACAAAGCGCACGGCACTTTCCGCCTGACGCTTCCCTTTGCCATTCGCGCCATTTCATTCTGTGGACACAGTATTGGCCATCGGCACAAAATGTGTCCGCATGGCCAATATTTTTGTTTATCAAAAAATTAATAAAAAATCTGCTTAAAAGGAAATATTTTGCAGGGAAAAATGGTTTTTTCTAAAGAATTCTTTTTCCACTTTTTTTGACAAAATTAAAAATTTATTTACATTCTTTTTTCCTTCTGCTCCATTTTAGCTTTTATAATAATTTATGCTGCGTCTGTATCAACGCTTTTGTCATACATATTCACAAAAAAACAGAAGATTTTGGCGCAAAAAATGTCTACCATTCAAATTTTCTTCTCAGAAAGTCACAACAATGAAAAGGGATGATATTGAGATGTCTAAAAAAGAATTTAAGCCAAACAACCGCACAAAAAATTTGAAAAAGGCTGTTCTCATCGTTGGCGCCGCTTGTCTGGGCGTCGTCTTATGCGTCGTCGGCGCCGCCGCGCTTTATCTCAATCATATTCTGGACAAAATCGACTATCAAAATACACCCGGGCAGGAAGACGGTCAATCTGTTGTACAGGTAAAGGACGATAAGACTCTTTGGAACGACAACGTACTCAACATCCTTTTGTTAGGTACCGATGAACGCTCTGACCAATACAGCGACAATGCCCGTTCGGACTGTATGATGGTCCTGTCCCTGAATCGAAAAAACCACAAGATCCATCTGGCCAGCCTGGAAAGGGGAATCGGCGTTCCAATCGAAGGACAGGAGGACGATTGGCTTACCCATACTTTTGCTTACGGCGGCGCGGCCTTGACTCTAAAAACGGTTCAGGAATGCTTCGAATTAGATATTGACCGGTATGTACGGGTCAATTTTAACTCTTTCGAAAAAATTATCGATGCGATTGGCGGCGTCGATATTGAACTGACTGCGCTGGAAGCCCAGGGGCTCAACGGTGAAATTTACACCAACGCCATCACCAAGCACCCGGTGCATGAAGGCTTAAACCATCTGGACGGATACGATGCGCTGCAATATGCCCGCCAACGCTTTATCGACAGCGACTGGCAGCGGATTGAAAGGCAAAGAAACGTGATATCCGCCGCTTTCGATAAGGTAAAAACCATGAGTGTATTCAAATGGAACGATCTTTTGGACACGGCCCTTCCCCTGGTTAAGACAAACTTTACCAAATCAGAGATCACCTCGCTGCTCATGGAGGCGCCCAGCTTTGCCAGCAGCGAAATTGATCAGATGACCATTCCGGCCGACGGCACCTACGGCAGCAAAAAAACCTCCGACGGACGAAGCCTGTTGGATTTAGACTGGGAAACCAATATTCAGATTTTAAAGAAATTTATTTTTTCATAACTCCCGCAAAAACCCCGGCCTCCGTCAAGGAGGCCGGGGTTTTTCTTTTTCCTGTCCAAGATCAATCCAGCGGTACGATTTCTTGCCGGGGGATCAGAGTCATTTCCATATTCTCCTCATATCCGAGATCGGCGGGAGAAAAGGGGAGGTTCTCTTGTGTTTGGCTGTTATAGAGATAGCCGATAAATTGATTGGGGCGGTCCGCCGGAAGATAGTCGGAACCATATGTTTCCACCGCTTTCGCAAAATCCGGATTGGGATACAGGATCATGGTGCGGTAATTGGTAATGGGATAAATGGAGAATTCCTGGTCGGAGGTGAAAATTTGATCCAGCTGCCCCGATTCGATAAAAAGCCGGTACAGCGCTTTATCCCAGACAAAATACAGCACGGTCCTGTCAAAAAGATAGACGTTGTCCATCGGCAGGCGGTTTCGGTAAATTTCAACCGGCCCCTCCAAGGTCTGGACGAAAACGGAGCAGCGGTTACTGCCCCATTCCAAGCTCCCAATCCCCATTCCGGTCACACTTTTGATGTACCTTTCCCGGGAAAAATATTCCTCATAGTCCATGTCGCCGGACCCATATCCGCTTACAATAAACCGGTAGATATCCGATTCGCCCCCCTCAATGGTGAGATGGGCCGTGTCCTGCGGCTTTTCCGGCTGGGAGGAAACGGTTTCGTCAGGCAAAGAAAAGACGCTTTCCCCGCTTTCGGACGAGTCAGCGGACTCGCCGCCAGTACAGTCGGTCAGGGAAAAGAGCAGAAAAACAAACAGATAGAACAAAGCGACTCTTCGCATTTTCCATCAGCTCCTTGGATCTTGAACATGCTGGATTACCTTATAGCGTTCGAAAAATTCCGATTTGGAAAATCTTGTGACAGCTACAATCCCATTTCTAGGCCAATTGGCATGATAAACTTCAATATATCCACTGTACACTTTTGTTATAATCATTGAATGGTAGCCAGAATTAAAATTCCACCTTGCCCCAGGACCATATAACGCAATATAGTTATACAACGTATCTGCGGAACCCATCGTCTGTCCGTTTAACCGTGTCGTACCATGATTATAACTTCCCCAAATTTCCCTATATACCATCCACGAAAAACCTCTACATTGAGAAGATCCATTATGGCTGCCACTATAAACATCACCAATATCATACCCCGATAACGGAATTTTCGTTCCATTAATTGTAGTATAATAAGAATTAAACTCGGTTGTTTTTGTATTTGAAGATGGCAAATAGTTAACGTAGCCACCTCCATCAACCAACCAAATATAACGGCTTGGGTCATCTACTCGTTCGCTTTTCTTAGTAACTGCATCATAAACAAAATAAATCCCATCATCCGATATATTTTTATTCAGTTTTGCGATAGCTTTATTATTAGACACAGCACGTTTCCACAGAATCAAATGACTTGTAATCGGATAGAAACTTTCCATCATAGGTTCAAAAAACATTTTATCAATACGTTTTGACTTTACATGATAACGGTAAAGCGTATGATCTGCAACAAAAAATACCATCTCAGAGTTTCCAATTATTCCAGACACTTCTTTACCATCGTAGATTAGCTTTCCATTTGCTTCTTTTTTGACAAGAGGAGTAAATGCGTCAATC
Source organism: uncultured Oscillospiraceae bacterium (assembly GCA_910583935.1). Classification (GTDB taxonomy): domain Bacteria; phylum Bacillota; class Clostridia; order Oscillospirales; family Ruminococcaceae; genus UBA3818. Next base: position 86,618 of record CAJTZM010000007.1, on the reverse strand, counting down.
ATCATATTTAAATACTGCCTTGATTCCGTCACCGTATCAGAATAAAAGCCATGCTCGTTTTTAAAATAATCCTCATATGAAAGTGTTCTATCTTCAGGTATGGATTCTTCCGCAAAGGCAGGAGAAGGGCAAAGCAAAACAATAATCATAACAGATAAAAGTATACTTATTAGCTTTCTTGTTTTTTCATAGTTCCACCTCTTTTAATTCATGCAATAATAGCTTTTTAGAACAGTTTAACATGCGCGCTTTGTTTACTATTCTACCTACTATACGATAAAAAACAGATAATATTACATAAAATTTAAAATTTTTCTAAATTTTATTATATTTGGAAAGAATTGTATTTTTAATAAATTAATCCAAAATCCGGCAGCTGCCTTGACATATACTATTTGGCGCCGGTCTCTTCCTTTGGCTTCATGTTCCGGCCAAAAAGCCAGCCGGCGACGGTAAAGACGGTGATAAAAATGCCCGTAAGCAAAAACCAAAAGCTGACCCCCTCTTTTTCCGCAATGGGTCCGGAGAACAGCAGGCCGATCGGCATGGTGGCAGACCACAAGCTACCCAAAAGAGAAAAGACTCTCCCCTGGGTCTGGGGCGGGATTGTCCCCTGAATATACGCCATCATAGGGATATTATAAAAATTCGCACTTCCGCCGATCAGCATACAACAGCCGGCAAATATCCAAAACGCCCACCTGTCCGGCGGCAGAAATCCGCATACGCCCGCGCTGATGCCGATCCCCAAAAGCCCGACATAGGCCAGCAGAATTTTGTCCTTCACCTTTGTGAACAATCCGGCAATCAGGGCGGCGGCCATCATCCCCAGCGCGTAAAGCACCTCGACAACGCTTCCGTAAATGGCCGACGCTTGAAAGTATCCGCTGGTCATCAGCGGATAATAAGAGGCAATGGGGTTAAAAAAGATCATACACAAAAAAGTGGCGGCAACCAGCACGCACAGCCGTTTATCCTGCCAAAGGGCGGACGCTCCCGCCCGCATTTCCTGGAAAAAGCGGGGCTTTTGGACCGTTTCTCGCTGGAGCTCTGGAATCTTTACGGCTGCCACCGTAATACTGGCAACCAATGCGCCGACAAAATCCGTTAATAGGATGAACGGCATCGGCAGCGCACCATACATCAGCGCACCCAAAACCGGGCCCAGCATAAATGCGCCGGACTGTAAAAATTGACTCCAGCCGTTGGCGCGTACCAATTCTTCCTTCGGCGCCAGCATGGGTACAATGGCCTGAATCGCCGGCGTATGGAACACATTCCCCACCGCGCGAATGCCCAAAACGACACAGGCGCTCCAGAATGGCGGCGCCCCTCCAAAAAAACTGGCAGCAAACATCAATGCCACAAAACCCATAAACAGGTCCGCCGTGATCACCACTGTTTTTCTTTTGAGCCGGTCAACCCAAACGCCGGCAAAAGGGCCCAAAAGCATTTGCGGCAGAAAAGCCATCAGACCGGAAAAAGCCAGCATCATCGGAGATCCCGTTTCGCTGGAAAGCCACCAGATCAGCGCAAACTGCACCGCTGAGCTTCCAATCAGCGATACAGCCTGTCCGACTGCGATTGTCAAAAATTTTCCCTTCCATGCCTGTTTCTTTTTTTTATCCATCTCGCACCAATCCAATATATGGCCTTTCTGTCAAAATATACGGTCCTTATAAGAAAGCTTTTTAAGTGTATCATATGTTCTTTTCTTCGTCAAGCTTCTCCCATTCACCAAAACAAAAGCTGTCTTGCATATGCAAGACAGCTTTTGTCAGCTTTCATCCCGTTTCATGTGAAAAAACAGGCGCAGCAACGGCGAAAGGAACTTTGGGCATTTCATAACAACGACTTTCATGTTTACCGCCCTTTCAAATAGGGATTTGCTTTATTATATACAGTGCGCCGCCGGTTGGTGAAAAGCGTTCCTACTTTTGCCTGTCCTTTGAGACAACAACCACCAGTGTCCCCTTTTCCACCGTGATCTGCGCGCTTTGGGCAAGGATTTCGTTGCTCAATCCCAGCGGAAACCAGTTGGTCAGTTTCGCGCCGGAAAGCGGGTATTTCACGCCGGAAAGCGTAACCCCTTCACAGCTTGGGGTATAGGAAAATACGGAAAGATAGCATCCGTCCATCCGCGGCAGAAAAACAGTATCCTCCCGCAGCATGGAAATTAGGTTGTACCGGTCTGCTATGGTGACAAAAACGCCCTGCTCCAGCCCATAGGCAACGGTCTGCAGGTTTGCCAAGGTATGATCAAAGCGGCCGCCGGTAGCACCCAATAAAACAAATTCTTGATACCCCCGGGAGATCCCCTCCTTCAGCGCCAGCATCATATCCGAATCGTCCTTTTCCGGCCGGCAGGTCAGGGCGGGAATGCCTTCGGGGAACCCTTCGGTAAAGGAATCCTGGTCCCCGACCAGCAAATCCGGCCGGATCCCCGCTTGTTTCGCGTAGCGAAGCCCCCCGTCGGCGCAGATGATAAAATCATCCGCCCGCCAGGAGAAATCCGATAGAAAATCCGGCTCCAGCTCTCCTGCGCCGATTATCATGCAGCGCCCCATTTTTTCTTCCCCCTCACTTTTTTTCCCATTCCTTGATATTTTTTGCCGCCTCGTATAAAGCGCAGTAGCTGCTGTGGCGGGAGGGGGCGATCTCCTCCAGGCCCAACGCCGCCAGTACCGCGCAGCCTTTTTCCTTTGTGTGTGAACAGCCGGTAAACCGGCAGTCCCCCAGATAGGGCGCAAACTCCCGGAAGCAGTATTGGAGCTCCTCCTTCAAAATCCACTCGTAGCGCTCCAAGTCCATGGAGGAAAAGCCCGGCGTATCGGCGATGTATCCGCCGCCAAAAACCGGATAGAGCTGCACATGCCGGGTCGTGTGCCTTCCCCGACCCAGCCGCTGGCTTGTCTGCGCCGTAGACAAATGCAGCCGGCTGTCTATCCGATTTAACAGGCTGGATTTCCCAACACCGGAATTCCCGCAGAAGGCGCTGATTTTCCCCGCCATTGCCTGACGCAGCCCATCCAGCTGCTCGTTTGTGTCAAGCCCGGCTCGGAATACGCGCAGGCCCGCTTTTTGATAGATCTGCTCCAGCACCCCCCCATCGCCTAAATCGGTTTTGGTTATAACCAGAACCGGCTCGATTTCCTTGTGCTCCGAAATCGCGATCAGCTTATCCAAAACCAGCAGATTCGGCGCCGGATCTACGACAGAAACCACTAAAAACAGCTGGTCCAGGTTGGCCAAAGGCGGCCGCAGCAGGCTGTTTTTTCGATCCATAATCTGTGTAACATAGCCTTTTTTTGCGCCGGTTTCCTCCATCTCTACCCAATCCCCCACCAAGGGAGACACGCCTTTTTTTCGAAACAGGCCCCGAGCTCTGCATTCATACAGAATTTCGTTTGAAAGAACATAATAAAACCCGCCGGTCGCTTTTAAAATTCTGCCCTGCAAACGCCTTCTCTCCTTTGCTAAAAACGCTGTCTTTTACAAAAGGCCCCCCGTCAGGGAAGCCCTTTGCAGCCGCTATTGAAAATTCTGTGAATAATCCGAGTCGATATCGTGGACCCTTTCATCAAAATCGACGATGTATTCCATATAGATTTCATCGTCAATATAGATTTTCACCCGGCCGATTCCCTCACCGGAGAAGGAGGGCCGCCATGTGCTGGTATTTTTGGGATTGATGGTTTCCCGGCGAATCTCCATATCGTCCAGATAAGCCGATACCTCCACCTCCCGGTCAATCGAGGATGGCATGGGCACCTCAATGGTCAGGCGGGAAATAACCTGATCCCCCTGGCTGACCTTCAGGTTGACAAAGGAACCGCTTGCCGCCACATCCCCCTCTCGAGGATCCTGCGACAAAACCGTTCCATAAGGCTCATCGCTGTCTTTATCCATCTCTACTGTGCCGACCTTCAGCCCGTTGCTCTCCAAAATCCGCTTGGCGTCGTCAATATAAATACCCGTCACGTCGGGAACCGGCTTCATCACCGTCTGAGCGCCCAAGCTGACATAAACAGTCACCACCGTACCGGATTTCACCTCGCTGCCCTTTGTGGGATCCGTCCGGATCACATAGCCGCTGGCAATAGAGGGATGGTTGATCCGGGATTCAATATATTCTAAGCCCATATTTTTTAATTCCGTGTAAACCTGCGTCGCCTCCTGATTCGAAAAATCCGGGATGGTAATTTTCTGCGAGCCGCTGGAAACCTTGATTTTGACCTCCGAGCCCTTTTTCACCGTTTTGGGATATTTGGGCTTCTGCTCACAAATTACGCCCCGTTCATATTCGTCGTTGTAAACCGTTTCCTCCACAACAATATGAAAATCTGAATACTTACTGGAATTGAGTACGCTTTCGTACTGGATGCCCACAAAATTCGGCAGCTTTACCTCGTCAACCGAAACGAAAGGATTGTTAAAGTAAAACATCAGGAAAATGAAAAGACAGGTCACCAGGACAAAAGCGGCCGCAATCCCACCCAGCATGGCTAAATACGGCGTTTTTACAACAATTTGTACATCCTCATCCGGCTCCTCCTGCCGCTGCCTCTTTCTTTTTCGCTTGGGGGAAGGTTCCGCCCTTTGGTCCGCTTCCCGATGCCTCCTGGCGGCTGACTGGGCCTCTTCCTCCTCGGCAAACAGGTATTTATAGGCGAACGCCACAGAGGGGTCGCGTTTAAACGCGTCAATGTCCCGCAGCATTTCCGCAGCAGATTGATAACGCCGGGCCGGGTCCTTCTGCATTGCCTTCATGGTGATCTGCTCTAATCCCTCGGGGATGGAGGGGTTCAATTCCCGGGGCCGTTTGGGCTTGGACTGGATCTGCTGAATCGCCACCGAGACAGCGGAATCCGCTGTAAAAGGCAGCTGACCGGTGAGCATTTCAAAAAGCATCACCCCAACCGAATACAAATCGGTTTTTTCATCTGTTTTTTCCCCTCTGGCCTGTTCGGGGCTGATATAATGAACCGAGCCGATGGCCTTATCGGTAATGGTCGCAATTTGGCTGCGGGCAAAACGGGCAATACCAAAATCCATGACCTTAATGGTGCCATCCTGCAAAAGCATAATATTCTGGGGCTTAATATCCCGGTGGACAATCCCCTTGTCATGGGCATGCTGCAACGCCCGCAAAATCTGGACGGCAAAATGCACCGCCTCTTTCCAGCGGATAATCTTTTGTTGATCAATATAGTCTTTCAGCGTAATGCCGTCAATATATTCCATGACGATAGACTGCATCTTATCCGAAAAGCTGACGTCGTATACTTTTACAATATTAGGGTGGTTTAACGCCGCGATGGCTTTCGACTCATTTTTAAATCGGCGCACAAATTCCTCGTTCGAGGCATATTCCTCCCGCAAAACCTTCACAGCCGTCAAGCGCTCGTCAATGATGTCACGGGCTTTATAGACATTCGCCATGCCCCCAACGCCCACCAATTGTAAAACCTCGTACCGTCCATCCAGCTTTTTGCCTATCAAGTGATCCATTGTCTGCCTCCTGGTCCCGCAGTATTGAAAAAACCTATCTTCCAATCAACACGGCCGTAATATTATCTGCGCCGCCCATGGTATTCGCCTGTCCGATCAGCTGTTCTGCCGCCAAGGCCAGGTCGTTATTCCAGACCAGCCGGTGCAGGTCCTCCTGATCCAGATAGTTCGATAGCCCATCAGAGCAAAGAAGCACCGCTCCTTTATCCGGCATCTCTTCCTCCAGATAATCGACCTCCAGCATACTGCTTACGCCAAGCGCTCGGGTAATATAATGCTTTTCAGGATGGTATTGGGCCTCTTCCAGCGAAATCTCGCCCCGATCCACCATCATTTGAACCATACTGTGATCATGGGTCAGCTGATGTACACCGGCCTTGTCAACCAAATAAGCCCGGCTGTCGCCGGCATAAGCAATATGTATCATCGAATCCCGTACTAGGGCCAGAACAACGGTAGTACCCATCCCCTTTAGCGACTCGTTTTTCTCCGCCATGGAAAAAACCTGCGCATTGGCGGCGGATATAGAGGAAAGCATCAGATTTTTCACCGAATTCTCGCCAAATTCCTCCTGATACCCGCTCTCCATCATTTTCCGGATTCGCTCTACGGCGCTGGAACTGGCCACATGGCCGCCCTTTTCTCCGCCCATGCCGTCACAGACCACTGCGTAAACCGTATTTTCTGAAAGCTTGGCGACAAAGAATCTGTCCTCGTTGGCTGTACGTTTTCTCCCAACATCTGTTTTTCCCGCTATCCTCAGCATGATTTTCCTCCTTTGTCATCCCTTCTCAGCTGGCCGCAGGCGGCGTTGATATCGCTGCCCAACTCCCGGCGTACAGTGGCATTAATATGATGCTGTTCCAAAATTTTCTGGAACTGCCGAACCCTCTCCCGGGAACTTCTTTGGAAATTGCGTTCCTTTACCGGATTAACCGGTATCAGATTCACATGGGCACTTAAGCCCTCCAGCTTCCGGCACAGCTGCTGCGCACAGGAAGGGGTGTCGTTTACCCCTTCAATCAGCGCGTATTCAAAGGATATCCGCCGCCCGGTCTGACGGAAATAGTCCCGGCAGGCCGAAAGCAGCTCATCCATGGGATACTTGTTGTTCACCGGCATTGTCCGGGAACGAATTTCGTCGTTGGGCGCGTGCAGAGAAATGGAAAGCGTCAACTGCAATTTCCTCTCCATCAGCCGGTAGATCCCGTCGACCAGGCCGCAGGTGGAAAGGGACACATGGCGCAGACTTAGGTTTATCCCCTGCGGCGAAGAAAGAATTTCCAAAAAATCCATTACATTCTCAAAATTGTCCAACGGCTCCCCAATTCCCATCAAAACCACCGACGAAATTTTTTGTCCGCTGTCCTTCCCCGCCATATACACCTCGCCAAGCATCTCGGCAGGGGTCAGGGAGCGTTCCAGGCCCAGCAGGGTCGACGCGCAAAAACGGCATCCCATCCGACAGCCAACCTGGGTGGAAATACAAAGGCTGTAGCCATGCCGGTACTGCATCAGTACGCTCTCCACCGTCTGGCCGTCGGCAAATTCATACAGATATTTGATCGTGCCGTCTATCTTGGAAACCAGCTTGCGCCGGATTGCAATACTAGGAATTTCACAGCTTTCTGACAGACGCTTTCGAAGCTCTGCCGGCAGGCTGCTCATCTCCTCGAAGGATGCCGCTCCTTTTTGGTGCAGCCATCCAAAAATCTGACCGGCGCGAAACTTGGGGAGACCCTGCTGGATGCAATATGCCTCCAGCCGCGGCAGCGTCATGGATTTGATATCCACCTTTTTCAACAGCTTCGCCCCCCTTCCCTTTTTTCTGCTATCCATTCCGCTATAACCGGGCAAACAACGCGAAATAAAACCCGTCGCTGCCATTTCGATGCGGCATCAGCGTAGCGCTGGACAGCCCATCTGCGCCTAAAAAGCGGGAGACTTCCTCCGGAAGATGAGCAGCGGAAAAATCCGGATGCTCTTTTAAAAAGCGCTGGGTAATTTCGTCATTTTCCCGCCGGTTCAGTGTGCAGGTGGAATAGATGAGACGTCCGCCCTCTTTCACATATTGTGCGGCAGACTGTAAAATTTTATACTGAACAGCGGGCAAATCCCGCAGAGTATCGAGGTTTTTGTATCGAATTTCCGGTTTGCGCCGGATAATGCCGAGACCGGAGCAGGGTGCATCGCACAAGACACGGTCAAACCGGCCTAAAGAGACCGAATAAACGCTTGCGTCCGCCGAGGACGCCCGAATACAGCCCAAGCCCAACCGCTGCGCCTCTGCGCGGATGATTTTTACCTTTTGAGGGTACAAATCCGTCGCCACAATTTCCCCTTCGTCCTCCATCCGCTGCGCCAGGGTAAAGGTTTTTCCGCCGGGGGCCGCGCAGCAGTCCAGCACCCGCATTCCCGGGCGAACATCCAACGCCGAAGCGCAGATCTGGCTGGAAAGATCCTGGATGTGAAACAACCCCTCCTGAAACGCTTTCACCGCCTCCAGACTGCCGGTGTGACGCAAAAGCAGGCAGTTTTCCCATCCCGGGAAAAGCTCCGCGTCCACCTGTTCCTCCCGAAGCCGGGCGCACAGCACCTGTGCGCTGACCCGGCAGGTATTTACCCGGGCAAACAGCGGCGCACGGCTGGTCATCCCCTGCAAAAGCGTCTCCAGATCCTCCTGGGGATACTGCTTTTTCCAAAGCTGGATCAGCCGTTGGGGAACAGAATAGGTAAGCGACAGCCATTTTATCGGGTCGTCCGCTGGTTCCGGCAGGTGGATTTCTCCCCCACCCCGCAAAAAGGACCGCAGCACCCCGTTGACAAAACCAGAAGCGCGCCCTTTTCCCAGTCCTTTGGCCAGCTCCACCGATTCGTGGACAGCCGCCGGCGCCGGTACAGAATCCATATAGACAATCTGGTAAACAGCCATACGCAAAAGCTGCCGCACCAGCGGGTCCATTTTTTCCACTGGCAGGGAAGAATACCTGCCGATGACGTAATCCAACGTGATCTTTTTTTCTAAAACACCGTAGAAAAGCGCACTGGCAAAGGCCCGTTCCCGAGCCGCCGTACCGTCCGGCTGGAGCAGCCGGTCCAACACGATATTCGAATAACCTTTGGAGGTTTCTACCCGCAAAAGGGCCTCTGCGGCAATCTGCCTGCCACTTTTCAACTGCGTCACCTGAAATCCGTTTTGGTTTAATCGTCCCGGCGGCGTCCACCGAAGATGAGAATCAGCCGCAAAAGCTGCGCTAAAGCGGTCAGCAGCGCGGCCACATAGGTCATCGCCGCCGCCGACAACACCTTTCTTGCGCCGGTAAGCTCTTGCGCCTCCAGCATTTCCGATTGTTCCAGAACTTTCAGTGCCCGGGAGCTGGCATTAAATTCCACCGGCAGCGTCACCAGCTGGAACAGCGCCGCTGTGGCGTAAAACAAAATCCCCGCAAGGATAAGCGGCTGGTATTGGAACAAAAAGCCCAGCAAAAGCAAGGGAATCGACAGCTGAGAGCCGATCCTTGTCACCGGAATGATGGCAGTGCGGATCTTAATCGGCCCATAGCCGACGGCGTGCTGCACCGCATGGCCCGCCTCGTGGGCGGCAACGCCGACCGCTGCCACCGTAGCCGACCCATAAACCGAATCCGACAGACGGATCACTTCGGCCTTTGGATCGTAGTGGTCGGTCAGGCTGCCGGGAATCTGTTCGATACGAATGTGATAAAGCCCGTTGGAATCCAAAATCATCCGAGCTGCGTCGGCGCCGGTATAGCCCCGGCGGTTATAGACGGCGGAATATTTCTTGAAATTGGAGGAAACCATCATCTGCGCCCAGAGAGCTAACAAAATAGACGGCACAATCAAAATCCAATAATACGGGTCAAACAAATTGTAAAACAAAGGCTTCGCCTCCTCATCGGAAAAACAATTTTTATAGCGGTTGTTCTGTCTTACAGAGATTTTCCCCAAAAAACAGGTTACGATTAAAAGAATACCGGTCAATTATGTCATTCTGATGGGCAGGATGTAAATTTTTTTCTCTCTCCGCTGCGAAGACCTCGCAAAAAGTCCGCCCCTTGCATTCGCTTTCCGCCCTGAGGCTGCACCTGCAAAAGCTCCAGCGCCCCATCCCCGCAGCCAACGATCATCCGCTTTTCGCCGATGAGAAGGCCCGGTTCACCCTTTTGTTCCGGCAAAAGGGCGGCCTTGTGGATTTTTAACAGCTTGTTGTCCAAATAGGCATAGGCGCCCGGCCAGGGAGATACCCCTCGGATCCGGTCGTACAGCTTCTGCGCCGGCTGGGAAAAATCCAAAGCGCCATCCGATTTTTTTAACATCGGCGCATAGGTGGCCCGGCTTTCGTCCTGGACAGTGGGGACCGCCTCTCCCGCTTCAAGCAGCCCAAGGGTGTGCAAAAGAAGCTCCGCCCCCAGTCTGGCCAGCCGGTCCATCAGTTCTCCGGCCGTTTCGTCCGGCCCGATAGAAACCGACGCTTGCTCTAAAATATCGCCGGTGTCCATCCCCTGTGCCATCAGCATCGTCGTTACGCCGGTGGTCTTTTCCCCATGGATCACGCTCCACTGCACCGGGCCTGCGCCGCGGTATTGAGGCAGCAGCGACGCGTGGACATTTACACAGCCGTAAGGCGGCAGCTCCAGGATATCCTTCGGCAAAATCCGGCCATAGGCCGCCACAACAATCACGTCCGGCGCCCATTGCTTTAAAATTTCCAGCGCGGCGCCGTCCCGCAGCTTTTGGGGCTGGTATACCGGCACCTGCCGGGATTCCGCTAATTCCTTTACCGGCGGCGGCATCAGCTTATAACCCCGCCCCTTAGGCCGGTCCGGCTGCGAAAATACTCCCACCACCTGATGATGGGGACTGTCCAACAGAGCCTGAAGCGCGGGAACCGCAAAATCCGGCGTTCCCATATATACAATACGCAATCTCTTTCACCCTACTTATAACGATTATTTCCAATTCCCGTCTTCATCCTGGTGCAGCATCCGGATGGCAAGATCCTTGAACAGCCGCCCGTCCAGATGGTCGCATTCATGGCAGATGGCCCGGGCCAGCAGATGATCACCCTCCAGCACAAATTCCTTGCCGTGCCGGTCCTGGGCCTTGACCGCCACCTTTTCCGGGCGGCGCACCAGCGCGTATTCCCCGGGGCTGGAAAGGCAGCCCTCCGCTTCGTCTAAAGCGCCCGCCTGCGAGATGATCTGCGGGTTAACCAGCTCATACAGCTTCTCTCCGCAGTCAATCACCACGACCCGGCGCAGCACACCCACCTGGGGCGCAGCCAAGCCGACTCCATTTCCCTCGTACATGGTCTGCGCCATATCATCCAGCAAAACGGCCAGCCGCTTATCGAACTTATCCACCGGGCGGCAGACCTTGCGCAGGCAATCGTCCCCCTCTTTTACAATTTCCCGAATCGCCAAAATACATCCTCCTCACATGGAACCGTCGTAATACAAATCACCGAATACAAAAACCTGTTTATTTTTTGGATCCTTTCCTGACCGGATCAGAAGGTCGGCGATCATCCGGCGAAAATCTACGGTGTTTTTGCATTTAATCAATATTTTATAGCGGTATTTTCCGCTGACTTTTACAATCATATGGGCGGTAGGACCCAATACCCGTAGTGGAAGATCCGGATATTCCTTCGCCGCCGTCTGCTTTAAATCCTTTAAAAACCGCTTTGCCGCTTCCACAACCTGCGATTCCATCGGCCCGGAAAAGCCGATGGCGCAGATACTGCAAAAGGGCGGATACAGCATAACCTTCCGACCCAGGATTTCCTCTTTAAAAAAGCTCTCGTAATCCTGGCAGGCGGCCTGCTCAATAACCCGGTTGTCCGGCACAAACGTCTGGATCATCGCCCGGCCGTGCTTTTCTCCGCGGCCGCTGCGGCCGATCACCTGTGTGATAAGGCTGAATGTCCGCTCCTGACATTTAAAATCATCGCCAAACAGCGAAGCGTCCGCCGCGATCACCCCCACCAGCGTCACCTGCGGAAAATGCAGACCCTTCGCCACCATCTGGGTGCCGATCATAATGTCGTACTTCCCACCTGCAAACGCCTTAAATTTTTCACTGTGGGCGTTCTTGGTCATGGTCGTATCCGCATCCATCCGCAGAACGCGCGCCTGGGGAAAAAGGGTGTGCAGCTGCTCCTCCAGCTTTTGGGTGCCGATACCCTGATAACGCAGATAGCTTCCGCCACAGACCGGGCAGCTTTCGTCCGCCGGACGGGAATAGCCGCAATAATGGCAAAGCAGCCTTTTATTTGCCGCGTGATAGGTCATGGCGATGCTGCAATTGGGGCAGGACGCCGCCGTATTGCAGCCAGTGCAGATCACCTTTGTATGGTATCCCCGCCGGTTAAGCAAAAGGATGGTCTGTTCGCCCCGTTTAAGGTTTTCCTCTATCCCCGCCTGCAATTCTTGGCTGAGCGCCAGATCATTCCCCTCCCGCAGCTGCCGGCCCATATCCACAATCTCCACATGGGGCAAAAGTGCGCCGCCGAACCGCTCTTCCAGCCGAACCAGACGGTATACGCCCTTTCGGGCATAATAGTAGCTTTCCACCGACGGGGTTGCGGAGGCCAGTACCAAAAGACAGCTGTTTTGAGCGCTTCGAAAGCGGGCTACGTCCCGGGCATGGAATCGAGGGCTTGCCTCCGATTTATAGGTGTGCTCCTGCTCCTCGTCCATTACAATCAGCCCTAAATTTGTAAAGGGGGCAAAGATGGCCGACCGGGTTCCCACCGCAATGGAAACCTGTCCGGCGCGGATTTTTTTCCACTGGTCCATCCGTTCGCCTAAGGAAAGACCGCTGTGCTGTATCGCCACCCTTTCCCCAAAAACAGCGGTAAAAGCGGCGATTGTCTGGGGTGTCAAAGAAATTTCAGGTACCAGGACGATGACCTGCTTTTCCTCTTCTATCGCTTTGGCGATCAGCCTTAAATAGATTTGGGTTTTGCCGCTTCCGGTCACGCCGTATAACAGCGCGGTGGAGGCTTCTTTTTTTTCGTATTTTTCCAAAAGACTTTGATAAGCCTGCTGCTGGCTTTGGGTCAGAGGCGGCAAATCCCTCCTCCGCCCAGAGGGATCTTCCTCTTCCTGCTGCAGGATCTCGGCGTCGTAATAGTAAAGCAATCCCTTTTTGTGCAGTGTGCGGAACACCGCCTCGGTCACACCGGTAAAATAGATGGTCTCTCGAACCGACGCGGTTTCCACCGTCTGCAAAAATTCTACAACTTCCTTCTGCTTAGGGGTCAGGCGGATATTCTCAAGCCCGCCCTCCTGGGGCGACAGCGCCAGCATCCGGACTGTTTCATCCTTCATCCGCCGCCGAGCCGTCTCCTCCCGGACCAGGATGCCCTTTTGCCGCATCCGATCCAAAAACACACTGTCCTCTGATAGACCCAAAAGCCCCAACAGCTTTTCCCCTGGTGCCTCCTCTTTACGCTGGTCAAGATAGGAAGCGATCTCCCGCTCATCGTTATTCAGGTCTTCCCAATCCCGATTCCATCGGGGAGAAAGCCGATATCCATATTGTATCCGATATCCGATTCCACCGGGCAAAATCGCCTTTACCGCGTCGAAATAAGAGCAGAAGGTGGTTTCCTTTAAAAAAGAGACCAGCCGCAAAAGCTCCGGAGAAAGCACCGGCTCACGGTCCAACAGGCAAACAACCGGCTTGAGCTTTTCCAGGCTTTTCACCTGGATGCGGTCGAGCACAATTCCCTGGCGCTTACGGTTGCCGCCGCCAAAGGGTACCAGTACCCGCATTCCCGGCTGCAAAACGGCTGCAAGCTGCGTGGGGATCGCATAGCTGTACAGCTTATCAAAATGGTAAGCCGCCTTATCCACCGCAATGCTGGCCGCCTCATAAGGTAAAATGGGAATCCTCTCCTTTATTTTTCCGGCGTATCTCCGATATTTTCCGGTTCAATGATTTTATACTTGCCTGCGGCCAATTCATTCACCGCAATTTTAACCGGTTTTTCAGTTAAAATGATATGCTCATCTTCCGCATCCTGGGCAATCTGGCGAGCCCTTTTGGCCACCGCAATTACCAGGCTGTAATAGCTTTGCCCTTCTTTTAAAATCTCATTTACAGCAGGTCTTTGCATCATCTTCCACCTCTTCAATAAATTCGTTTAAATATCCGGCGGTATGCTTGGCGGCACAGACAATCTGCTCTAACTGCGAAGCCGCCTCCTCTACCGTTTGGTTGACGATAATATAATCATATTGCTTGGCCGCCTCCATCTCTCTTGCGGCATTGGATAAGCGCCGTTCCACCGTGGCCGCGTCTTCGGTGCCGCGGCCGGCCAGACGGCGGTGCAGCTCCTCAAAAGACGGCGGCATTACAAAAACCAGAACCGCGTCGGGGTTTTGATTTTTCACCTGCAAGGCCCCTTGCACCTCGATCTCCAAAACGACGTCGATCCCTTTCTCCAAGCTTTCTTCCACTGCCTTGCGCGGCGTTCCATAGTGGTTTCCCGCGAATTGGGCGTGCTCTAAAAAGCCTTTTTTCTCTATGAGGCTTTGGAACTCCTCGTGACTTAAAAAGAAGTAATGCCGGCCGTGGACTTCCCCCTCCCGCGGGGAGCGGGTTGTTGCGGAAACCGAAAACGCCGTATTGGGATGCGCTTTTAAATACTCCTTCAGCACCGTCCCCTTTCCTACGCCGGATGGTCCGGAAAAAACGAGTAAAAGCCCTTTTTTATTCATTTGCTTCCAGCTCCTCATCCTCTTCATCCGACAGACGGTTCGCCACCGTTTCCGGCTGGACCGCCGAAAGCAGAACGTGGTCCGAATCGGTGATAATTACCGCCCGCGTCCGCCGCCCATATGTGGCGTCGATCAAAGCGCCCCGCTCCCTGGCGTCCTGGATAATCCTCTTAATGGGGGCAGACTCCGGGCTGACGATCGCCACAAGCCGGTTGGCCGAAACCATATTGCCAAATCCTATATTGATCAGTTTCATCTTTGCCCATCCTTTTCGGTCTATTCGATATTTTGAATCTGCTCGCGGATCTTCTCGATTTCGCTTTTCATATCGACCACAATCCGGGCGATTTCGATATCCTGCGCCTTTGAGCCGATGGTATTGGTTTCCCGATTGAATTCCTGAATCAAAAAGTCCAGCTTGCGGCCCACCGGCCCCTCCTGCTCCATAATCGCGCGGAATTGGTCTACATGGCTGCGCAGGCGCACCGTCTCCTCCGCCACCGCAATTTTTTCCGCAAAGATGGCCGCTTCGGTTAAAATGCGCTGCTCATCCACCTGGGCGCTGCTTAAAACCTCGCTGATTTTTCGGTAGAGTCTGGCGCGGTATTCCTCCACGGTTTTGGGCGAACGTTCCTCTACCTTTTCCACGGCTGCAAGGATAAAATTCAGCCGGCCCGCCAGATCCTCCTTCATTTTAGCGCCCTCCGCCTCGCGCATCTGTACAAACCGGTCCGCCGCCTGCCCCAGCGCCTGCTGCACGTCTGCCCAGACCTTTTCTTCGTCCTCCGGCTCCTTGCTGACCGCAAAAATATCCGAAAAACGCGCGACCGCGCTTAAAGAAAGATCATCCTTTAACCCAAGCGGCTCCTGCAAAGCGCGCAGCGCCTGTACATATGAGGCAGCCAGCTCCCGGTTAACCTGCACGCTGGCGTTGGTTCCCTCGACCGTTTGAATGCTGACGTTCACGTCCACCTTGCCGCGGGAAAGCTTTCCCTGCAAATAGTTTTTTAGCCTATTTTCCAGAAAACCATAGCTTCGGGGAACACGGGAAGAAAACTCAAAAAAACGGTGATTGACCGAACGAATCTCCACCAGGATATTTCGCCCGTCAATCAGTACCTCCGCCCGGCCGTAGCCGGTCATGCTTCTGATCATCCTGCAAAACCTCGATTATCCTATCTTTACCGGTTTGTTTTGCCTCATTGGAAAAAAGGATCTACAAACCCAGTATTTCATTATTTTACTATGTTTTTTCTCTTTTTGCAATGATTCTAAAAAAGAAAAAGGAGAAGCCTTTTTCGACTTCTCCCAAAACCTAAAACTGACTGTGGCTCTCCAGTAAGCGCCGCTTGATTTCCCAAAGCTTTGGAGACAAATCCACATAAAACTTGTGCGGATTTTCAAACCGCTTTACCTCGTCCCACAAAAGGTCTACCTGCTGTTTGCAGTAGGCGCGGATTTCCTCCAGATTGGGGCGGTTATACACACATTTCCCCTTCTCGAACACCTGAACCAGAATTTTTTTCGCGGTTATATTGGTCAGCGTCTTCTTTTTCCAAGTGGCGTCTGGATCAAAGATAGTCACCGGCTGATCGGTATCCACCGTCTCGTCAAACAGGGTGACATAATCGGCTACCGCTTCGCCGTCGCTTTTGTTGTAAAAGCGGTAAACCGTTTTAAAATCCGGGTTGGTGATCTTCTCAAGCGTTTCGCTAATCTTGATTTTCGGGATCATCCGCCCGTTTTCCTCCATAGCCGCCAGCTTGTAAACGCCGCCGAACACCGGGTCCGATTTGGAAGTGATCAGGTTTTCCCCTACCCCAAAGGAGTCAATTTTCGCGCCCTGCTGCAAAAGATCGCGGATCAGGTATTCGTCCAGCGAGTTAGAGGCCACAATCGGGCAGTCTGGGTAGCCCGCTTCATCCAGCAGCTTACGCGCTTTTTTGGACAGATATGCAATATCGCCGCTGTCAATGCGCACCCCTTTGGGCCGTCGGCCCATCGGCGCCAGCACTTCGTCAAACGCGCGGATGGCGTTGGGCACACCGGATTTCAGCACATTATATGTGTCAACCAACAGCACGCAATTGTCTGGATAAAGCTCGGCGTACCTTTTAAACGCTTCGTATTCGTCACCAAACATCTGGACCCAGCTGTGCGCCATTGTACCCACCGCCGGAATATGATAGTCCCGATCGGCAATGGCACAGGCGGTGGCGTCGCATCCGGCGATGTAGGCAGCCCTTGCGCCCAAAATGGCCGCGTCGTAGCTTTGGGCCCGGCGAGAGCCGAACTCCATGATGGAACGGCCTTCGGCCGCCCGCACAATGCGATTGGATTTGGTGGCGATCAGCGATTGGTGATTGATGGTCAGCAGGACCATTGTCTCGACCATCTGCGCCTGTACGATCGGACCTTTTACAATCAGCACCGGTTCATTGGGGAAAATCGGGGTTCCCTCCGGCACCGCCCAGACGTCGCACTCGAAATGAAAATGAGAAAGGTAATCTAAAAACGCCTCGTCAAACATATTCCTGCTGCGCAGATATTCAACATCCTCCGGCGTAAAATGCAGATTTTCAAAATAATCAATCAGCTGTTCCAATCCGGCGCAGATGGCAAAGCCGGCCTGATCCGGAATCTTGCGGAAAAACATATCGAACACCGCTGTTTGGTTGCCCACACCCAATTGAAAATAACCGTTGGCCATGGTCAGTTCATAAAAATCCAGCAGCATCGTAAGATTTTTTTCCTGTTTCCAATCCTTTTCCATTACCATTCACCCTTTTCATGAAAGATTGCCGCAAGCGGTACGGCATTGGAGCCTTCTGTTTTGTATTATATCCTTTCGGATGGAAAAAGCAAGAAAAACGCAGGATTTCCCCCTGGATAAAATCCTGCGTTTTCTCCAGCTTCGTGCCGGTTTTCACATTTTCTCTCTCAATGCACCTTGGCTCAGTTTTATATACATATAGTTATTTTTATACTAAAAACAACTATATGTTCTATTTTTGTCATCTGTCTGCTCTTTAAGCGCCCTCTTTCTCTTTTTTGCAGACAGGACAAACGCCAAAAAACATCACCGAATGCTCTTCAATCTGAAAGTCGGTAGTCTGCTGCGCCTGCCGGTCCATCCTTGGATCGTAGGGCAAAAATACGTCCCGCAGGTCCCCGCAAATCCGGCACTGGGCATGAAAATGCGGTTTCATATTCCCATCGAAATGATCCGCCGTATCTTGGGACGGGATTCTGCGGATTTTTCCCTGCTCTGCCAAAATGCCTAAATTTCGATACACCGTCCCCAGACTTAAAGACGGATACCGGGGCTTGAGCAGCTTGTAGATCCATTCCGCTGTTGGATGAATCGGATGCTGCATCACCGCTTCATAAATCGCCTGCCGTATTTTCGATTGCCTGCGCGCTGCCAATCCTCTCACCTCTTTGCCCAGCCGGTATCTTGCGGTACAAAAAAGCGCCTGTCTATACCGAAAAATAAGATGGTTTATGATCATCCCATGGATAGTTCTTATCTGCTAATATTTTAACGCTGTACAGTTATGGTAATCGTTTCCTCCAGCGTTCCCAAAAGCTCCAGCGTATCCATATCGAACAGTGCAATCCGGCAGACGCCCGGATACACACCGTCCGCCAGCCTTTTTTGCAGCTTCGCCTTTTGTATGTGGCTGTCTGGCGGGAGCATATCCGAGCGATAAACCTCATCCCCATCGTCCAACACATAGGAAATACGAACAAAATGCCGATTCCCCTTATTGCTTTGAAAGCATATGCTTCCTTCTGTATCGCAATCCGGAAAAAAGGGAGCCGTATTCAAAAGATAGTGCAGGGAGCCGTATTCCACCTCGTCCTCCTTCGCCGCTTCTCCTCCCAGCGTTCCGGGACGGCAGTTTGGGTCTATGGTAATGCCGTAGCCGGACCATTTTTCCTCCAGAGTGTCTGCCGGACCGCCGGACATCCAAACCAATAACACACCGATAAAGCCGAACAGCGCAATCGCCCCAACGCTGACAAGCAGAGGAATGGGACCGGTGCTTTTTTGTCCTGCTCTCATTTTTCCTTCTCCTTCCCATAGATTTTCTGCTCTATTTTATCTATATTGCATCCTAAAAGCAAAATTTTATCCCGTCCATATTATAATGTCAGATGCGGGAAAGTGCAACCATAGCAGAATTCTTTTTTCTGTGTTAAAATAAGGAAAAGACGAAAAGGGGGATCCTTCCATGAATGCCCTGCTGCTGGCCTTAAACGCCAAATACACCCATTCCAACATTGCTGTTCGCTACCTGCAAAAATACGCAGCGCCTTACCTGTCCCAGCCGCCGCAGATTCTGGAGCTGACCATCAACAACCGCCTGGATTTCGTGCTGGCCGAAATATTCCGCCGCTCGCCGGATCTGCTTTTCTTCTCGACCTATATCTGGAACGTTTCGATGGTCCGGAGTCTGGCGGTGGAATACCGAAAGCTGTGCCCCCATACAATCATCGGAGCCGGCGGGCCGGAGGTCACCTATGAATCCGAAAGCTTTCTTCGGCAAAATCCGGCTTTTGACCTGGTCATCCGCGGCGAAGGAGAAGAAACGGTCCGCCAGCTGCTGGCAGCAGAGGAGGCGGGAGTAAGCTGGCGCACCCTTCCCGGCCTGACCGTGCGGGAAAACGGCGGCGTCCGCTCCAATCCGCCGCAAAAACCGTTGGATCTGGGAACGCTTCCCTTCCCCTACGCTGCGGATTTTTCCGACGCACCGGACAAGATCAAATACTACGAATCCTCCCGCGGCTGTCCTTTCCAGTGCCAATACTGTCTGTCCTCCGTTGAAAAAGGGGTGCGGACCGCGCCGCTTGATAAGGTCTTTGCCGATCTAAAGCTCTTTTTAAAGGCCAAGGTCCGCCAGGTCAAATTTGTCGACCGGACCTTTAACTGCGACAGCAGCCGGGCGCTGGCAATCTGGCGCTTTCTACGGGACCACGACAACGGCGTGACCAATTTCCATTTTGAAATCACCGCCGAGCTGCTGGACCGCCAGACGCTGGATTTTCTTCGGACCATCCGTCCGGAGCAATTTCAATTTGAAATCGGCGTCCAGTCCACCAATCCAAAAACGCTGGCGGCGATCCGCCGGCAAAATGATTGGGACCGTCTGAGCGCCATCGTAAAAGAAATCCATTCCTTTTCCAATATTCATCAGCATCTGGACCTGATTGCCGGCCTTCCGTATGAGGACTACCATTCTTTCCATCAGTCCTTTAACGACGTTTACGCTTTGGCGCCGCAGCAGCTCCAGCTGGGATTTCTAAAAATTCTCAAGGGTGCGGGGCTGTTTTACGACCAGCAGAAATATGGTCTGATCAGCCGCAGTGACCCTCCGTTCGAGGTGTTGTCCACCCCTGATCTGCCTTATAAGGACACTTTGCGCCTAAAAGCGGTAGAAGAGATGGTGGAGCTGTATTATAACAGCGGTCGATTTTTCCATACCCTTCGCTGGCTTCTTTCCCGGATGGACGATCCCTTTTCCTTTTACCAGGCTCTGGGGGACCGCTGGCAGACGGAAAGCCGCCAGTATGCCAGCCAGTCATTGGAGCAAAGCTACACTTTTTTCTATCGATTCTGTGCAGATCTGCCAGCAGTCGATGAAAAAAAGCTCGTTCAATTCCTCAAGCTGGACTACTGCCTGCATCAGCGGCCAAAACGGCGTCCCGATTGGTTTCCCGGGCCGGACGCCGCCTCCCTTCGCCGGCGCTGCCTGCTGTTTTTGCAGCAGGAGAGCAGCCGTACCGCCATTCTCCCCTCTTATTCTGAAACCGATCCCCAATATTTGTATAAGCTGGTTCATTTCGAACCGTTTTCCTTGGATGTACTGACCGGACAGGACAGACCTGTGGTTTTACTGTTTGATTACCGGCGAAGGGATTTGTTAGGGAATGCCCGCGTCCTACCGGTTTCCCTGCCGGAAATCTGATCTGGTTTTTATAGAACGAAAAAGGACCTGCGTGTAATCAGGTCCTTCAAACATTCGGGCTTTCCCATTTTATGCTACATAGCTTTTTTATTTTTTATTTTCTGAATTTCATAACAGTTCTGCGCGGTAACCACTTCAATCTCTTCGATTCTGGCAGACAGCCGCTCTTCACTCTCTTTTATCTGTTTGCCGACAATATCTACAACATCGCCTACCGTCTTCACCGTTTCATTAAAATACCGTTCCATCTTTATTTCCAGGCCATCAAGCTTTTGGTCTACGCCGTTCAGCCGAATTTCCAGGCCATCCACTTTCATTCTCACAGAATTTAACTGCCGGTCCATAGAGTCCATGCGCTGGTCTATAGAGTCCATGCGCTGGTCTATAGAGTCCATGCGCTGGTCCATAGAGTCCATGCGCTGAGCCATTGAGTCCATGCGCTGAGCCATTGAGTCCATGCGCTGAGCCATTGCTAATAGAAGTTCTCTGTCAGTCATTTCGTCATAGGTTTTCATATGGATTTCCCCTCCCCCAACGCTAGTATAGCATGTCTGCTTTCTGTTTTCAATGGATTTCCGCATCAGGGAATCTTCCATTACAACAAGGACTCGATCTTCCCCCGGACATCAGTCCTCAGATGCGTACCCTTCCCCCTTCGAAAGGATCCGCACCAAACTGTTAAAATGCCGCAGCACCTCCGTTTGCTCCTCCCGCGTCAGCCTCTTCATCCATTTTAAATTGTCCAACAGCACCTTCACAATCCGCATCTGCTCTTCGTCATATTCGTCGCTCAGCAATACCAGCGGCGATATGCCCAATCGCTTTGCGATGGATTCTACCATATCCAGCGTCAGGTTTGCTTTTCCCGCTTCTATATTTTGCAGCGTTGTTCTGCTTACGTCGATTTTCGCCGCGAACTCCACTATTGAGCTTCCCTCTATTTGCCTTATGATTATCAGGTTCTTCCGTACAGATTCGTTCATTTCCATTTTCACGCCCCTCCTCATAACGATATTTCTTCTTCGATGGCGGGGCAAGGCCAATATACTTTAATATACGCTATTATATTGGCAACATATCTATTGGTCTCTTTTTCCAATCATTTTTTCTTTTCCTACGTCTTTTTTCTGGAAGAAGGGACGCCTGTCCCATTCAAAATTCCTGACAGTCTCACGGTCTCTATACGAATTATACCGAAATCTAAATAACAAAAAATACGCTGCTGTACGTCGATTTTTTTCGTCATACAGCAGCGCATGATCCTATAATATCTGTATCATTGTCAGTCGCTTTTGTTTTATCATAGGGGCTTTTTGTCCATCGGCTGTACTGGGGAATTCTCTTTTCCAAAGAAAACGGCATAGCCCGCAAGCTATGCCGTTTTCAAAAGCGCTTCTCACATTGCCTTATGAGCGCCGCCTGAACAGGCGGCTATTTTTTCCTTTGCACTAGTAATTTTTCGCCAAGATCTGAAAATACGCTTGCGGATGAGCGCAAACTGGACAAACCTCCGGCGCCTTGTCGCCTATATGGATGTGACCGCAGTTACGGCAAATCCAGACGACCTGCCCTTCCTTGCAGAAGACCTTATGCTCCTCAAGATTCTTCAAAAGCTCCAGATATCTGGCCTCATGCTCTTTTTCGATCGCGCCAACCATCTCGAACAGCTTCGCGATATGATCAAAGCCCTCTTCCCTGGCCTCTTTGGCAAAGGATGCGTACATATCGGTCCACTCGTAATTTTCACCGGCGGCTGCGTCCTTTAGATTCTCCGCCGTGGTGCCTACTCCGTCGTGCAGAAGCTTAAACCAGATTTTGGCGTGCTCCTTCTCATTGTCCGCCGTCTCTAGAAACAGTGCGGCAATCTGCTCGTATCCTTCTTTTTTCGCCTTTGAGGCATAGTATGTATATTTGTTTCTGGCCTGGGATTCCCCAGCAAAAGCCGCCTGTAGATTCGCTTCCGTCTTCGTCCCTTTCAAATTCATAAAAATCTCCTCCTTTTATTCGGAATAATTCTTAATTATTTATACCATTTTTTCCTCTGCTTGTCAATCACCGGAAACGGTTTTAGAAAAAACAAACAAATTGGTTGGACTTTATCTGTATCTTTTCTCCTGTTGCGTCATTGTGATTTTAAAAGGTTTATACTATACTGGAGAAGGATAAAAGGGGGACTATTTATGATTTTGACCATTGATATCGGCAACTCCAATATTACCATCGGCGCATATCGGGGAGATTCCCTGCTGTTTTTGAGCCGAATGGGTACCGACCGCGCCAAAATGCCGGATGAATACGCCATCGCCATCCATTCTCTGCTGCAGCTGTACGGCTATCAGGGCGGCGATCTGGAGGGTGCGATCATTTCTTCTGTGGTTCCTCCGCTGTCCGCTTCACTCAAACAGGCTGTCTCCCGCATTAAGCCGGTGCGGATTCTGACCGTAGGCCCTGGGATCAAAACCGGCCTGCATATCGCCATCGACGATCCGGCCCAAACCGGTGCGGACCTTGTGTGCGTTTCGGTGGCGGCATTGGAAAAGTACCCGCTTCCTTCTATCGTCATTGACATGGGCACCGCCACCACCATTTCCGCCATGGACCGGGAAGGTCGGCTGGTTGGCGGCTCTATCTTGCCGGGTGTGCGCATTTCGCTGGAGGCTTTGAGCTCCCGGACGGCGCAGCTGCCGCAGATTGAGCTATCTTCCCCGCCGAAAAAGGTCATCGGGACCAATACCATCGACTGTATGAAATCGGGGATTTTATACGGAACCGCCAGCATGTTAGACGGCATGATTGACCGTTACCGCCAGCAGCTGGGCGAGGAGCTGACCGTGATCGCCACCGGCGGCCTGGCCGGCGCCATTACCGCATTGTGCCGCAATCCCATTGTTTTAGACGAAAACCTGGTTTTGGAAGGACTGCGGATTCTCTTCCAGAAAAACATAAAATAGTTTTTCCTTTGGCTGTTGCGGCCCTTTTTGAGCCGTTGGCAAATAAATATGCGCTGTATCGAATATCGAACAGCAGCAAGGAGGATTTTTTATGACAAATGCAACCCAAAAGACCCGAAGACTGGTACAGCTGGCCATTTTAGTCGCGATCATGCTGATTTTGGCCTTTACCCCCCTCGGATACTTAAAGGTTGGCGCAATCGAAATCACCTTTATGACCATTCCGGTGGTAATCGGCACGATTCTTTTAGGTCCGCCGGCAGGCGCATTTCTCGGCGGCGTTTTCGGTTTGACCAGCTTCATCCAATGCTTTGGTATGAGCGCTTTCGGTTCTGCGCTTTTAGGCATCAATCCTATTTTCACCTTTTTAGTCTGCATGGTTCCACGCATTTTGATGGGTTATCTGGCTGGTCTCATCTTCCAGGTTATCGCACCCCATGACAAAACCAGGATTCTTTCCTTCGCCGTTTCTTCCTTGTCCGGCGCGCTTTTGAATACGATTCTTTTCGTGGGGCTGCTGATGCTGTTCTTTGGCTACACCGACTATATGGTGGCCATGCGCGGCGGCTTGGGTTTGTTGGCTTTCCTGGCGGCCTTCGTAGGCGTTAATGGCCTGGTGGAAGCGGTCGTGGCCTTTGTCCTGGGAACTGCCATCAGTAAGGCGCTGGTACAGTTTTTGCCAAAACCTGAGGCACAGGCATAAACGCTTTTTTACGACGTCGTCGTTTATATGGGAGGAATATTATGGAAGCTCTGTTCGAAAACCGCTATACCGCCAACCAAAGGATGCTTCGATCCTTTGCTCGTGGGGCCAGCTTTTCTCAGCGGTTTTTCTTTCGGTTTTCCATCGCCGGGATGGGGATTTGTCTATTGGCAATCGCCTACTGTCTTCTGTTCCTCCCGGGGGATTGGGATTCTATCCTGTCGCCTGCCGTATCGTTGTTGCTGTGCGCCATGCTGTTCTTTTTTCCCAATCTCACCGCCCGGATCCTGTATCGGAACACCCTAAGGCTTCATGGCGGCGCCATTCCCGAAACCGTCGTCCGGTTCTCAGACGAAATAACGATGGAGGAAGGGACCCTTTCCATCCGCTTTGAATACCGGCAGGTTACAAAAATCCGGGAGACAAAGCTTTTATATGTGCTGATGCTGGGAAAGGACAGCGGCATTATACTGGACAAAAAGGGTTTTTCCATTGGAGATCTTGACAGTTTTCGCTCCTTTATTCTAAAACAGTGCCCTTCTGTCAAAAAATAGCGTCTGTCCTCCCCTGCCGATTTAGGCTAAAGCACAACGCTCTTAACAAAGAGTCGATATAACAGAATCCCCCGCCCATTTTCATAAAAAATGGGCGGGGGATTCTGTTTGGAGAAGTGAAAAAATATCCTGCAATTTTTGAATAAACTTCTCGGCGGCCTTTGTAAAGATTTGATATTTCTTCCAAACAAGGCTTGGCGTTGCCTCCACTTTCGGGCAAAGCGGACGAAAGCAGAGGTTGCTTTCCCCCGATACATTAATAAGCTTATCTAAGCTGATCGCATATCCAATACCCTCGTCCACCATTATGGAGCCATTAAACAGCAGATTATAGGTGGCGACAATATTCAGTTTTTCATACTCGGCATGGAAAAAATCCTTAAGATCGCCACTCTTATAGGATTGACGGGAGAAAATCAGCGGCTTATCCCGCAAATCCTCTGCCGTAATAAAAGACTTTGCCGCAAGCGGCGAATCCTTTCGCATAAATACGCCCCATGTATCGTGATACGGAATTTTGATACACTCATATTTCGCCGTATCAACAGAGCCAAACAACAGACCAAAATCAATGAGCCCACGGTCTAAATCCTCTGTTACATTTGCTCTGTCGCCGCTGATAATGTGGAAATGAATCATTGGATGTTCCTTTTGCAATTGATTGACTGCGTGGATTAAAATCCTCATTCCCTCCGTCTCGCCTGCGCCTATAGTGATGTCTCCTGCGATGACAGCGTCGGACAATGAAATCTCATTCTCCGCTTTCCTTACCAGCTCTAGAATTTCCTCCGCCCGCTTTCGGAGGATCATGCCCTATTCTGTCAGGGTAATCCGGCGGTTTCCCCGGAGAAAAAGCGGTTTCCCCAACTCTTCCTCCAGCTCCTTCAGCTGCCGGGAAAGCGTTGGCTGCGAAAGGAACAGAGATTCAGCGGCGCCGGAAATGCTTTGCTCCATTGCGACTGCCAGAAAATACTGTAAGACTCTCAGCTCCATCTGTCATGCCTCAGTCGGTCATAAAGTGCGGCGTACAGGATGCCGATAAAACCGTATCCGCACGCTTTCAAGAAAGCTCCATAGGCTCTTTCCGCCCATAAGCGGAGATTTTCGCCCTGTTTTTATGGATGCAGCTGCCGGTACGGGCCAAAAAAGGTCCGCGTTCCCAGCGCTTGTACAATAAAGGACTCGTCGTACAATCCGTAAAATCCCCGATCTGCCTCTCGCACCGCCGCCAGCACATCCTCCAGGCGGTTTTTTTCCGCGTCCCCGAAATGGGGCTCAATCGAAAAATCCACCAGGCCGATTCCTTCGTACCGGCACATCCGGTCAATGCCGTCTCCCGGATCCTTGGCGAGAAGCACCTGCTCGGCCATGTTGATGGCGCCCGCGCTCATGCCGACGGTGACCCCTTCCCGCTCCCGCAGGGCATCCGCCAGATCGTACTCCCGGATATAGCGGATCTGGGTCAGGGTGGGCCCTCCGGACAGCCATACCGCGTCCGCCCCTTCGATCATCGAAACCGCCTGCCGGGGGGATACGGAAAAGTCCACCAGCATCCCTTGGGCAAAGCCGAGCCCATTTTGGGCAAATTCCCGCAAATACTGCGCCAGATATCGTTCGGACTTTTGGTGGGCGGAAAAGTCCGAGGCGACCATGACAAAATTTTTTCTACGAGACAGAAATCTGCGCAGCTGGTCCAAAAAAGCAGCGGTAAATCCCTTGGAAAAGCCGCTGGTCACAAACTGAACCTTCAAGGCGGCACCCCCTAATTCTCCTGCTCAATAGGCTTCCAGCCCTCTCCGATGATCTCGCCCGCCTCGGTCACGACAATAAACGCATCCGGGTCATGGCGGTGGACCAGCGTTTTCAGTTTAAAATACTCGGTTTTTCGCACGACGACCATAATCACGTCCATCTCTGCGCCGGAATAAGCGCCCTTCCCCTTTAAAATTGTCGCCGACCGGTTCAGATGGGCAATGATGTCCTTGGCAATTTCCGCATTTTTGCGGGAAACAATATGTACCATCTTGCCGTTTTCCAGGCCATACAGGATTCCGTCCATCACCTGAGAGCAGGCATACATGGAAATCAGGCCGAACAAGCTTGCCTCAATGTTTTGATAGACAATCGCGGCAGCGGCCAACACAAAACAGTCTAAAATCAGCATCATCCGGCCGATGGGAATGTGAGGGGCCTTCAGCTGCAAAAGCTTTCCCAAAATATCCGACCCGCCGGTGGTGGAGCCGCGCATAAACACAACCGCCAATCCCGCGCCCATACAAACCCCGCCGAACAGCGACGCCAGCAGCGCATTGCCGGTATAAATGGGGAAATAGACCACCACATAGTCCAAAATCGCCGACATGATAACAACGGATTTGAGGGTTTTCGCCGTAAAGGTTTTTCCCAAAATAAGAAACCCGATAATGACTAAAGGGATATTAATGGCTAAATTCATCGCGCCAATGGGAAGCCCTGTCACAAAATTGATCAAAGTGGCAACGCCGCTGACCCCGCCGGGCGCCACCTGATTCGGCGCCGTAAAGCAGAGGATCCCAACGCCGTAGATCAGCGACCCCACTGCATCGTACAGGCAATCCACACAAAAGGTTTTAATTTTACCGCTTTTCACCTGCTTCATTCTTCTTTCATCCTTTCCCGGGAAATCTGCATCGCCTGCTGGAATAGGCTTTGCAGCCGCGCATGCTCCCCCGCCAGATACAAAAAACCGAAAAGCGCCTCTAAACCGGTGGCCTTGTGATAGTCGGCTACCAGTGCGTTTTTGGGAACGCTTCCCGTATGGGCGTTGCGTCCCCGCTTTAAGATCTCCCGCTCCGAGTCGGTCAGCACAGACTCCAACCCGTCGTAAACCGCCGCCTGGGAGGAGGCCCGGACCAGCTCCACCTTGCGGGCGTTAAGCGCCTTGGCCGGCATGCTTCCCATTTCTACAATGCTTTTCCGGACCAAAAGCTCGTATACGCCGTCCCCGACAAAGGCCAGGGTCAGCGGGCTTAATAATTTGGGATCCTGCTGTGCCTGCATTCTCTTTTCCAAACCCCTTTACTTTATATAGTCAAACTCAAAGTTTAAAATGCTGACCGTGTCCCCTTCGCGGATTCCCATCCGCTCCAGCTCCTCAATAATGCCGGATTTTATGAGCACCCGCTGGAAATACTGTAAGGACTCGTAATCCTCCATATCCACCATACCCAAAGCGGACATCAGCCAATCCGCTTCCACAGTATATATCCCATCCTCCGCACGGATGCGAAAGTCCCGTTTTCCCTCCAGCTGCTGTGGCTGAGGCGCCGGCTCCGGGTCATACTGCCGGATGGGGGGAAGCTTGTCCAGCATGGCGGCAATGGCGTTGACCAGCGGCTCTACCCCCTGCCTGCTCGCGGCGCAGATCGGGAAGAAGGACAGCCCCCTTTCCTCGACAAACCGCCGGAAGGACTCTACCTGCTCCGGCGATGCCAGATCGCATTTGTTGCCCGCTACAATCTGCGGCCGGGAAGCCAAATCTCCGTTAAAGCTTTCCAATTCCCGGTTGATCGCTTCAAAATCCTCTGCCGGGTCCCGTCCCTCGCTGCCGGATACATCCACCATATGCACGTTCAAACGGCACCGCTCCACATGGCGCAGGAATTCATGCCCCAAGCCGATTCCCTCGCTGGCCCCTTCAATCAGGCCCGGGATATCCGCCACAACAAAGGACTTTCCCTCTTCCATCCGCACCATACCCAATACGGGCGTCAGGGTGGTAAAATGATAATTAGCGATTTTGGGCTTTGCCTCACTGATCACCGAAACGAGGGTGGATTTTCCCACATTCGGAAAGCCCACCAGCCCCACATCGGCTAGCAGCTTTAATTCCAGCGTGACCTCAAACAGCTCCCCGGTCATTCCCGGCTTGGCAAAACGGGGGATTTGCCGGGTGGCCGTTGCAAAATGGCTGTTCCCCCAGCCGCCCTTTCCACCCTTGGCGACTACCACCGGCTCGCTTGTGGAAATATCCGCTAAGATTCGGCCGGTCTGCGCTTCCTTTACCAGCGTTCCCATGGGCACGCGGATGATAAGATCCGGCGCGCTCTTTCCCGTGCAGCGGCCCGCCTTGCCGTTTTCGCCGTTTTGGGCAATAAAGCGGCGTTTATACTGGAAATCCAGTAAGGTGGACAGGTTGGTGTCCGCTAAAAAAACAACGTTGCCGCCCCGACCGCCGTCGCCGCCGTCCGGCCCGCCGGCGGCCACATATTTTTCCCGGTGGAAGGATACCGCTCCATTTCCGCCGTCGCCTGCCTTAATACGGATTTTCGCAATATCTACAAACATGAAAAACCTCCTTTTGCTTTCTTGCTAGTATCGGCGAAAGCAAAACAAAAAATCCCGAGGAGCCCTCGGGATTTTCAACCTTTTTACTGTACGGGATAAATGCTCACCTTTTTGCGGTCGCGGCCAGCCCGCTCAAAACGGACTTTTCCGTCGATCAAAGCAAAGAGCGTGTCATCCGATCCGCGGCCAACATTCTCTCCCGGGTGGATGTGGGTTCCGCGCTGGCGAACCAGAATATTTCCAGCCAAAACGTGCTGCCCATCAGCCCGTTTTACGCCTAAACGCTTGGACTCGGAATCACGACCGTTTTTAGTAGAACCAACGCCCTTTTTATGCGCAAAAAACTGCATGCTTAAACGAATCATTCGTTACACCTCCGAAATAATGATTTGTATTGTTTCCTTAAACTCTTCTGACAGAACGGTCAAATGCTCTAAAAGCGCCTGCAACAGTAAAACCGACTCTCTTTTCGCATCTGGCCCAAGACAAAGGGAAATCCGATTTTCTCCGACCGTGACCTTTGCCGCCTCGGCAAACTGCTCGGTAATGGCGTTGGCGGTCAGCTGTACCGCCGAGGTCACGCTGGCGCATACAATATCCTGGCCGAAATCGGCATAGCCCGCATGGCCGGACAAGGAAAACGCCAAAAGCCTTTCGCCGTTTTTTTGAAAGCTGGCGGTAATCATGGCTGACTATGCTTTGATTTCCAGAATCTCAACCTTGGTATACGGCTGTCTGTGGCCCATTTTTCTCTTCGAAGACTTTTTCGACCGATAAGTAAACACGGTGATTTTTTTTGATCTGCCGTTTTTGGCGACCTTCGCAGTTACCGTAGCGCCGTTCACATAAGGGTTTCCCACCACGAGACCGTCGTCCTTACCAACCGCAATGATCTTGTCCATCTCAATAATTTCCAGTTCTTCGTGCGGAAGCTTCTCGACATACAGAACGTCGCCCTGCTGAACACGGTACTGCTTTCCGCCGGTTTCCAAAATCGCGTACATAATAAAGGCACCTGCCTCTTTCCTATAGACTCGCTGCACAAAGGCGGCGCCGATGGGCGCACTTATAACCTATTGCATGCGGCAAAAAATATTTTATCATATCCTCTTTAGCTTGTCAATCAAAAAAGTCCGAATTTCCGCAGAAAATGCGCAGAAATCACCCTTTTTTTGCCGCTTTCTGAGCGCTGGTCAGCGTATTTTTCAAAAGCATGCTGATGGTCATGGGGCCAACCCCGCCGGGCACCGGCGTAAGATACGAAGCAACTGGCTCCACCAAGGCAAAGTCCACGTCGCCGCAGAGCTTGCCCTGCTCGTCCCGATTCATCCCAACGTCGATGACCACCGCCCCAGGCTTGACCATATCGGCGGTAATAAACTTTGCCCGTCCCACCGCCGAGACTAGAATATCCGCCCGCCGAGTGACCTCGGCGAGGTTTTTTGTTTTGGAGTGGGCGATGGTGACGGTGCCGTTTTCATGCAGCAAAAGCATCGCCATCGGCTTGCCCACAATATTGCTGCGGCCGACTACCACGCATTCCTTGCCCTGGGCCGAAATCTTTTCTGACCGGAGCAGCTCCATCACTCCCGCCGGCGTGCAGGGCAAAAAATCATAGTCCCCAATCATGATTTTCCCCACATTCGACGCGTGAAATGCGTCTACATCCTTTGCGGGCAAAATCCGTTCAATCACCGTTTTTTCATCCAAATGCCTAGGCAGCGGCAGCTGAACCAGGATGCCGTGAATCTTTGAATCCGCGTTGAGCCGGTCCAAAAGCGCCAGCAGCTCTTCTTGAGAGGTTTGCTCGGGCAGAGCGTATTCCTCCGAATAAAAGCCCACCTGCCCGCATCCCTTTTTCTTGTTTTTCACATAGACCTTCGACGCCGGATCCTCCCCCACAATGACGACCGCCAGTCCCGGGCACACACCGGTTTCTGCCAGCAGCTTTTGGGTATCCGCCGCGATTTGCTCCCTGATTTGGGCCGATACTTTTTTTCCGTCTATTATGAACGCCATGGTTCCTTCCTCCTCATTTTTTCACAGCCAATAACACTATTTCTTTTGTTCCTCTCCCAAATCTTCCTGCCGCGCTTGTACGGCAGCATCTTGGTCCGATTCCTCCGCCGGCGTTTCTGGCGCCGGCTCCGCCGCGGCTTCTTCGTCTGATTCCCTTGCCGTCAGGCTTGGATCCTCCAGCGGCCCCGGCTGCTTTTTCCCGTAAAACCGCCCCTCTCGGATCAGCTGTGCCTCCTCGGTATCCACATAAAGCCTCAGGTATTCCGGATCGTTGCTGCCCTTCTTTTTTTGCAGCACAATTACCATGGCAATCAGCGCCGCAACGGCTGAAAGGATTCCCAAGACCTGGGATACCCGCAGGTTTCCTATCATTAGGCTGTCGGTCCGAAGCCCCTCGACCACAAACCGTTCCGCGCCGTACCATATTGCATAGATTAAAATCAGCTGCCCGTCAAATTTCCGGCGCTTGGTCATCCACATCAGCAGGAAGAATCCCAAAAGGCACCAGACCGACTCATAGAAAAAGGTCGGATGCACCCCAATTTTCTCCATCCCACCCATGGCCTCTATCTGCTCCGGGGACAGGGCAGCCAGATAGCGCTGCACCATGGTAGTGCCGATTCCCCCGGCGTATTCGCTGGTCATCCGCCACGGAACGGTGGTGGCGCTGCCAAACGCTTCGACATTGACAAAATTGCCCCACCGGCCAATGGCCTGCGCCAGAATCAAGCCGGCGGAACACAAATCCAGCATTGGCAGAAAGCGGACCTTCCTCCAGCGGCACAGGAAATAGCCGCACAAAATCGCCGCGATTACGCCGCCGTAGATGCCGATTCCGCCATTCCAGATCTTAAAAATATCCATGGGGTTATCCTTATACAGATCCCAAGAAAAAGCCACATAGTAAATCCGCGCGCCGATTACGCCGCTGAGGATCGCGCCCAGCAAAACGTCGATTACCCGGTCAGAATCCAGCCCGAACTTCTTGGTATTTTTTAAAACGTATAAGGTTCCCGCCAAAAAGGCGCAAGCAAAGATTACGCCATACCACTTGATGGTCAGCGCACCGATGGTAAACGCGTCGGCACTGATCGAAAACGAAAAGCCCAAGCCGGGAAAAGAAACAATCTGTGTCATCACAAAAACTCCCATCTGCTGTATTTTCCACACTTGATGACAAAAGTAACCTATTTTTCGTCCAGCGGCGAAATCACCGATAAAGCCGCGCAATCCGTCCGGTAATCCTCCGCCAGCCTTTGCTGCGCCTGTTCTAAGGTAGCAGAAGCGGCCGCATCCAGCAGATCATATAAATCCAAGCCGGAAAAATACGCGCCGGTCATCACATTCGCAATGGAATCCGGGCGGTTGAGCATCCGCACATAGCGGCCGTAAACCGCCTTTTTGCTCCGCTCAAACGCCGCCGGGTCGATCCCTTCTTTTTTCACCCGTTCGATTTCCCGCAGGATCTCCTCCGCTGTCCGATCCGGATCTTTAGACTCGCCGGAAAAGATCAGCGCCGCAAAATCCCTGCCGCAATCGGCTTCGCTGTCAAAGGTCGCGTTGACTAAGCCGCTGTCATAAAGCCGGCGGTACAAGGGCGACGCGTCCCCTGCCAGAACCTCGTTGACAATCTCATCCACAAGGAAGCTGAGCGTATTGGTCCTGATATCTGTCGGGCGCGCTTTTAGCCCTAAACTGAACATCGGCGCCGCCACCGGGAATTTTTGTTCGATTCGCTTTTGCCGCACCTGCTCCGGCTCATCTACACCCGCTCGTTCCAGCCGCTGCTTTTGCGCCGGCTTTAAAACCTCATCCGCTACGCGCAGCACCGCGTCCAGCGAAAAGCTGCCCGCTACCGCCAGCGTCATATTGTGAAGATTGTAAAAGGCCCCATAGGTCTCGTACAGGCTGTCCGCCGTAATCTGGGCGATGCTTTCCACCGTCCCCGCAATATCCACAGCGATGGGGTGATGAATATACATGGCCTTCAAAAGATTAAAAAATACCCGCCAATCCGGATTGTCGTCGTACATTTTGATTTCCTGGCCGATGATCCCCTGCTCCTTATCTACCGTCTGCTGGGTAAAATAAGGGGTGGTCACAAACTCTAGCAAAATCCGTAGGGACTCCTCAAAATGGTCGGCGCAGCCAAACAGATACGAGGTCTTGTCAAAGGAGGTAAATGCATTGGCCGAAGCGCCGGTGGCGGCGTATTTGGCAAACGCGTCCCCGTCCTCGTTTTCGAACATCTTGTGCTCTAAAAAATGGGCGGTACCTGCGGGAATCCGGGTAAAATCCACACCCGGTTCGGTCCGAAACGCCATATCCACCGAACCGTAATCGGTGGTCAGCATGGCGTAGGCGGAGCTAAAGCCCTCCATGGGATATAAAAGCAGGGTCAGGCCGCTGGGATGCTCCACCTTCCAATAGCTCTCCTTGATTCTTTGCGAATGAATCGTCTGTTTCACTGGTCTTGTCCCTCCTTTTTTGCGGCTAAGAAAAACACCGTGTCCAGCGTGATTTGGGCCGCCGCCTCTTGAATCTGCCGCTTATCGATGCGGGAAACCTTCTCCACATTCTCCAGCGGGGATTCATCCGACCCGCTTAAAATTTGGGTCAAATACCAGTTTTCCAGTCCACTTAAGGTGTCTACCGTAGACTTGAGCGCGTTGACGACCGTCAAAATAGTGGAGTCCAGCTCCTCCTCGTCAAAATCCCCCTGCCGGACCAGATCCAGCTGCCGCAGGATCTCCTGCTGTGCCTTTTCCTCATTGCCGGTTTCTACGCCGCTGTCCACCATCATCATCCCGCAGGCCTTATCGTAGCGGGCCGCACAGTAATAGCATAGCGAAAGCTTTTCCCGAACGTTTTTAAAAAGACGGGAAAAAGGCGTCCCGCCGTATAAGGCCACCATCATCTTCATCGCGTTGACCTGATCCGGCGAAGACGTCTCGCCGGTGCGAAAGCCCATCACCAGCTTGCCCTGGGCGATATCCATATCCTCCCGAACCGTTTTGACCTGTTTTGCCGCAGATACGGGTAAAGAATTGTCATAGGCGATGGGGTCGCGCTCTACGCCGGCAAAGCGTTCGGCAAACACCTTCTGGGCGACCGATGGATCTCCGCTGCCAATAAACAGGATTTCCACCGCCGCCCGGCGCAAAAGCTCCCGGTAAGCATCGGTGGCGCTTTGGGCCGTGATCTCCTGCGCCCTTTCACGGGTGCCGTACTTCTTTACCGCCAGCGGGCTGCCGCCGAACATCAGGGAAACGCAGCGGCTGATGGCATAATCCCGCTTGTCGTTAAACTCCGATTCGATCGTATCAATCAGATTCTGCTTTTCCAGCCGGACGTCCTCTTCGGCAAACAAACCGTCTTCCAAATAAGGGTCGAACAGCAGCCCGCAGGCAAGGTCCGCGCATTCCCGCACCAGCGGCGCGGGCTGAATCGCATACCGGTCATCCAGTGCCTGAACCGACAGGTTGATAATTTGGTACGCACCGTATTTTCGCACATCCGCATCCACAATCGCGCCGTACAAATCGTCCAGCTTTTCATTCAGGCGGGTAAAATCCGGGCAATCCCGATATCGAAGGCGCAGCACAAACGGAACAATCGCCCGGTTGGCCGCCGTCTCGTACTCCAGCGGAAGCAAGAGGTTTACCGAAATTCGGTTGGATTTGAATTTGGGGTCGGTGATGGCGGTAAAATGCACCCCGTCTCCCAATTGTATTCGTTTTAAATGGTCGCTCATTGGTCCAACTCCTTCTGCCGGCAAGCGGCTGTGATGATCCTCATTTATTCTGTCCCACAAAACAGGCGAAACATTCTTGAAAAGGGAAAATAATTCTCAAAAGCATCTTTTTGTATTCTGTCCTATTATAGCACAAGCCCTCCACGTCTTCCACCGTCCTTTGCAAAGAAAAGGAAACAATTTGTAAACTTTGCACGTCCTTTGAAAAAAAGAGAAAGCCAGCGCCAATCCGGCGCCGGCCTTTTTCTCGAAAAATTTATCTGATTTTGGATTTGACCTTTGCAGCCTTGCCCACTCTGTCTCTGAGGTAGTAAAGCTTCGCGCGGCGAACCCGGCCCTGGCGGATAACCTCCACCTTCGCCACATTGGGCGAATGCAGCGGGAACACTCTTTCTACGCCGCAGCCATGGGATACCCGGCGGACGGTAAAGGTCTCGGCAACGCCGCCGTGTTTTTTTGCGATTACCGTGCCCTCAAACACCTGAATTCTCTCTCTGTCGCCCTCTTTGATTTTCACATGAACTCGAACCGAGTCGCCCACCTCAAAGGAAGGGATCTCCGTCTTTAGGCTGTCCTGCGCAATCAGTTTCAATGGATCCATTTTATTTCCTCCTCATATTTTCAGACGTTCATACCCGCCCAACAGCAGGGATAGAGGACCGCCCGCTTTCATGTCGCGGCATTTTGCCGGGCATCAACTCCCGTCGCGGAATACGACGGCACACAATGCTTATATAGTTTAGCATACCCCACAGAAAAAAACAAGAGGCTACGCGAAATTTTTCCCATCCTTTGTCAGCACCGCCGTCTTTTTCACCTCTAATCGGTCGATGAGCATTCCCGTTTGCCGGGCAAATGTATCCAGTACCAGCGTTGGGTTGATATTCTGCTCGTTCCCCGCCGGCAGCCATACCGTCAAAAACGTTTGCCCATCCTTGACGCAGATGGAAAGCTCATGCAGATGCTCCTTTAAGGAAATTTCCTTCTCCCCCTTTTTGCTCCGCTTCATCGCCAGAATCTGCGGCTGGGCAAAAAAGGCGTCCAGAATCTGCTTGGCCCGGCCCGGATGGGTATCTGCCAGCTCCAGCCGCACCTCGTAGGCCGCCAGGGCGATATCCGCCGCCTTATAGACCGGCGCCGCCGCCCGGACAGTTTTTAGCCCCATGGGAAGCACAGCATTGAGCCGCCGGACGATTTCCCCGGGCTCCACAGGCTCCACCAGCCGGAAATCCACGCATTCGCACAGGCTTTCGTATCCCAGCGCCAGCGGCAGCGGAAAGGTCAGATATGCGTGGGGATTGAATCCCTCGGTAAACCAAAGGGGGATCGCCGCCCGCTTCATGGCCCGCTGAAAGCAGCGGTTGATGTCCAGATGGGAAATATATTTGGCGGTTCCGGTCTTTTCATAAAACACCCGCATCGGTTCCATCAAAAACAGCTCCTTCCGATTAGGCAGTTGGCCCCGCAGCCGGAGCACTTCTCCCGGCAGTTGGGGGTCGGCGCATCCTCGTGGGCCTTTTGATTTTCCCGGACGAGGAATCCTTTGCTGACGCCAAAATCCAAATGATCCCACGGCGTCACCTCATCGTAGGGCCGGGTGCGGCTGGCGTAGAAAGCGCCGTCAATCCCGTTTTTCGCAAAGGCGCTCATCCATGCGTCATAGTTAAAGTGCTCGGTCCAGCCATCCAGCTTACAGCCGTTTTTCCACGCGTCCTCCACCACAGCGCACAGCCGACGGTCTCCCCTGGCCAGCACCGCCTCTAAAAAGCTGGTCTTGGATTCGTGGTAATTGATCCGGATTTTTTTGCTTCGATTATAACTGATCATGTGCCGCTGTTTTTCCCGCAGCATCTCCTCTGTGTCCTGCGGCTCAAACTGGAACGGCGTAAAGGGCTTGGGCACAAAGCAGGCCAGGCTGATTGTCACATTGACCCCTTTCCCCTTGGGCTTGTCCGGCAGGCTGTAGAATAAGTCCACCACCTTCTGCGCCAGGTCCACCACCCCTTCAATATCCTTCTTTGTTTCAGTGGGCAGGCCCATCATAAAGTATAGCTTTACCGATGTGTAGCCGCCCTCAAAAGCGGTCCGGCAGGTGGACAGTACCTCCTTTTCGGTGACGTTTTTGTTGATGACATCCCGCAGCCGCTGGGTTCCCGCTTCCGGCGCAAAGGTCAGCCCGCTTTTGCGCACCCGGGTGATCTTTTCCATCAGACCGGGGGAAAAATTGTCAATCCGCAGCGACGGCAGCGATAAATTGACCTTTTCCTTCTCTGTCCAGAGCAGCAGCTCCTCCAAAAGATCCTCCAGCTGGGAATAGTCGCTGGTCGATAAAGAGGAGAGGGAAATCTCGTCGTAGCCGGTGGACTCACATAAAGCATGTCCGTTCTGGCTGAGGGTCTGGGCGTTCTTTTCCCGAAACGGCCGGTAGATGAATCCGGCCTGGCAGAACCGGCAGCCACGGATACAGCCGCGGAACAGCTCAATCACCGCCCGGTCATGGACCGTTTCCAAAAACGGCACCACAAAGCTTTCCGGAAAGAAAACCTTGTCCAGATTCTTGATAATCCGTTTTTTCACCACCGCCGGCGCGCCCTCCCGGGGCGTTACGGCGCGGATGGTCCCATCCTCCTGATAGGCTACATCATAAAGGGACGGAACATAGACCCCTTCGATCTGGGCGGCGCGGCGAAGATATTCCGCCCGTTCCCACCCTTCCCGTTTCGCCTGCAAAAACAGACGGGCCAGCTCCAAATTGACCTCTTCCCCTTCGCCTAATACAAACAGGTCAATAAAGTCCGCCAGCGGCTCCGGATTGCAGGCGCAGGGGCCGCCCGCGACCACCATCGGCGCCAAGCTTGTCCGCTGGGCGCTGTGCAGTGGAATCCCTGCCAGGTCCAGCATGTTGAGAACCGCCGTGTAGGACATTTCATATTGCAGCGTAAAGCCCACCATATCAAAATCCTTGATGGGATCGCGGCTTTCCAGCCCAAACAACGGGATATGGTTTTTGCGCATCAGCGCCTCCATATCCGTATCCGGCGCAAAAACCCGCTCACACCACATATTTTCTTCCCGGTTGTATAAGGAATACAGAATCTTCATCCCCAGATGGGACATGCCCACCTCGTACAAATCCGGAAAGCAAAAAGCAAAGCGAAAATCCACCTTGGCCGGGTCCTTTACCACGCTGTTAAGCTCTCCGCCGGTATACCGTCCGGGCTTTTGTACCTTCATAAAAATCTTTTCCAGCTCGGGATTCATACAGTTTCTCCTGTTCATTGGATTTTTTCTTGATGGAATAGGCGAAATCGCCAGAAAACTACAGATCGCCTCACGCCAACAGATTGTCTTTACCCATACCGCAGACAAACAGATTGGCGTCGTACTGATAACAAAAATCTAAAAAACGCCGCACGCTGATTGGGATCTTTCATGATCTTTACAAGCAGCTCCTTTTCCATATGGCTTTTTTGGACAATATTATCAATGAAGGTTTCTTCTCGGCGGCTTTCAAACTCACCCTTATTGGGCAGATTTCACAAGCGTTCCGATATTTTTCTGCTGAAATCGATGTGCTACCTCTCCTGTTACAGGAACTATGCTGTCGATTTGTGCGATTTTGCCGTACCATACTTTCGATTTTCCCTTCGCTTTGGAATGGCTCATCGTCATATTCTCTAACGAAAGGGCTGGGAATTCTGCAAAACAAGTGAATTTCCGAAGAAGAATTCCCTTCTTTCCACGCCTGTATGGAGCTTTCCCATGTTTTTCATTATATCTGACTTGGGCTGGGAATGCAATGATAAATCCGTACGAACCCTTTTGGGAAAAGCGTCTTTCCCTTTTAATTTTTGGCGGCTTAGCTGGGACGGGTTGCGTGAATCGAAGGCCCATAGTATAATCGAAAGTGTCAAATTCTGTTCGCGAAAGGAAGAAAACCAGATGGAAAAGCTTTGGAAGTTTGTTTTGGCAGGAATCGCCGCAGCCATCGGTGGCATGTTCGTCTCTTCGTGGATCGGCAATCTTTTTAACGGCATGGATTACGGCTCCGCCACCGTTTTAGGGATCTGCTTATATCTTTGCGTCGTCATCGTCACCTGCACAGGAATGATTCTCTTAAAGCTTGAGAAAAACGCCGGGTCCAATCAGTCCCGCAACGATTAAAAAGGATATAAACGCAAAATGGAGCGGGGGACCTGTCAAAACAGCCCCCGCTTTTTCTCATGTTGTCAAGCTGTTTTTCGGCCATCCCAACCGCTTAAACCTCGTCGTTTCCGGCTATAAGCAGCCACATCAGATACACCGAGGTGCTTAAAAGCGACGCGTTGTAGCCGCTTGTCAAAAAGACGGCAACGGCCAAAAGAATCAGCAGAAGTCCGCAGCACAAAGAAACACTTCGCCGCCAAAAATCTCCTCTAACCATTTCCATCTTTTGCTGCAGAATGCAGCGAAGGATCTGTCCGCCATCTAAAACGCCCATGGGAAGCAGATTGAAAAGCCCCAATAACAGGTGTACCCGGCAGATCCTTGGATTAGAAAAAAACAACAGCGCGGTCAGCAGATTTGCCGCCGGGCCCGCCCCGTAAATCCAGATCTCCTTTTGATACGGCAGCCGTGTTCCCAGCCGCCGCTCCATTCGAATACCAAAGCCGCCGAAAATAATAGATTGGGGCTGTTCTCCCAGCGCCGCCATTGCGATCAGGTGTCCAATCTCGTGGACAAGAGCAGCCAGCACCATCTGCCCGCCCAGCCCGGTCCGGTCAAAAAGCAAAAAAAGGATCAGTCCGCACAAAAAGGGGACCGAGATACGGATCATAGGTTTTCTGCTACCGCTTTGCACGATCGTCCTCCCCCACCGCCTGCCGGGAGCCAAAAATCCAGGCAGGGTCTACCCGCAGTCCGTTTACCCGGATCTCCCAATGCAGATGAGGGCCGGTTGCCCAGCCGGTTTCTCCCACATACCCAATCAGCTCTCCCTGGCGCAGTACCATCCCTTCCTCTACCACGACCGAATCACAATGGGCATAAAAAGTCGCCAGACCACCGCCGTGGCTGACGAGCGCGTAATTCCCGTAGATATCCGACCAGCCTGTCTCCTCCACCGTGCCAGGCCACGCCGCGCAGATCCGCGTTCCCTGTGCCGCCGCCAAATCAAGCCCCGTATGAAAATCCAGCTCCTCGGTGATGGGATGCAGGCGGTACCCGAAAATGCTGGTCACCGCCGCGCTCTTTAAAGGCAGCAGCGGCTTTGCGCTCACCGCCACCGGCGATAAAAGACAGCCCTCCGGCGCCGGGTATCTGCCGCTGTCTGTCCTCAAAGCGGCAACCGGCAGATACCCGCCCATACCCGTCGGTTCCGCCGCAGCCGGCTGCTCCTTTTCCCCGCCATATTGTTCAATGTAACGGCGCAGCTCCTCCAGCTTTTGTGATGTAGCGTCCTCTGTGCCTTCATCCGGCAAGGATTGTGCCGCATCTGACTCCTTGTTTTCCACCGGATTCTTATCGTCCTTTTGCCGCCAAAAGCCCGACAGTATTGCTTCGACCTGCTGGGTTTGGTCCGCGGCGTTCATCTGGGCCAGCAGCTGCTGCTTGCCTGCGTAAAACCATTCGGTATTGAGCAGCCATCCTCCCAGCAGGCATAAAAGCAGGATGCTGCAAACCGCAAGCTGATAGGGCAGTATGGAGCCGCCCACCCCCTTTGAATTCTGTCCCTTTCTGTAATAAGTATCGGCCCGATAAGCGCCGCTTCCCCTATACCGGTCATAGTCCCGACGATCCGCCATGCCTTTGCCTCCGTTTTCTTTTCCTGGGCTATACTATGCGAAAAGGGGACAAAATATACAAAAAGCAGCCGGAAGGTTTTCTCCGCCACCTCCATAAGCTTTGCGAAACGCGGCAAGGGCCCCTTTCTGAAAGAAAGGGGCCCTTGCCAACTCTATTTTCTTTAGAAAACGCGTTATTTTAACCTAAGATGCCAGCGAGATTCTTGTTTCCCACGGTAATGGACCATTCACAGGTCGAACCATCCTTCGCAGTCAGCGTAACCTTTGCTTTTCCCACTGCTTTACCCACGATCGTACCATCCTCCGACACAGTCACCACCTCCGTATCACTGCTTTTAAAGGTGACCTCAGGCTTAGATGCATTGTCCGGCCGGACCGTATAAAACAGCTGCTTGCTGCTTCCTTTTTCAATGGAAATATGGTCGTTGATTGGAATAATTCCCTCTACCTCCGGTGCCGAAGAGCTGCTGGAGGACGAAGAGCTGGCGCTGCTTTGGCTACTGGAAGAACTAGACGTATCGCTGAAAGAATCGGAAGAACTAGAGGACCCAGAGGAACTGGAGGACCCGGAAGAGCCGGATGTACTGGCGGATACCGTCACCGTACAAGAGGCGGAAACCCCGTTGCTTGCCTTCACCGTAATCTTAACAGTTCCTTCCTTCTTCGCCGTCACCTTCCCGCTTTTATCTACCGCAGCCACTGATTCATCGTCCGTGCTCCAGGCATAGGTGATCACGCCGCTTGCCCCCGTCAGGGTAGGTTTCAATGTATATGTATCGCCCGCCTTCAAGGCCAGCTCGGTCTTGTCAAGAGCGACCGACGCGACCGAACCCTTTACAGTAATTTTACAGGTAGCTGTCTTTTCTCCGTCGGCCGTCGTCACAGTGATGATGGCTGTGTCGCCCTCCTTTTTGCCGGTGACTACACCATTTGCATCAACCGTCGCTACCGACTCGTCCGAGCTGGTCCAGCTGACCTGCTTGTTGGTTGCGTTTTCCGGCTTGATTACCGCCTTCAGCGTAAGCGTTTCACCTGCCTTGATGGTCGCCTTGGTCTGATCCAGCGAAATGCCGCTCACCGCCACAGTGGAGTCGCCCGCCATATCGCCGACCGACTGGGTACCGGTGGCTACATTGCCCATGCCCATTGAAGACAGGAAGGATTTAATGGAAGATGCCACCGAAGACGCGATGGCCTTCTGCTTTTCGGGATTGATCAGCTTCGCATACTCATCCTTGTTGGAAACAAAGCCGGTCTCCAGCAGAATGGCCGGGAACTCACTGTCGCGGGTCATATAGAACCGGCCAAATTTAGCCCCCCGGTTCCCGGTGCCCAGCGCACTGGCTGTAGCGGAGCTGGCCTTGGCGGCAAAATCGCTGGAGAAAGCGTTAAAGTAGTACGCCTCCGATCCGCTGGCCGAAGCGCTGGTAGCGGAATTGGCGTGTACGCTGATCAAAACATGCGGGTCGGCGCTCTTGCCGTTGCCCAGACGTGTCCACAGCTCTACCTTGCCGTTGGTTGTATCATTCATGTAAACGTAGGCGCCCATCGCCTCCAGCTCCGCCTTGAGGTATTTAGAAATCGCCAAATTCACCTCATACTCGTTGTAGTCCTCACGGAATCCCAAGGCGCCCGGATCGGTATTGCAGTGACCGGGATCAATGACAATCCTTGCCGCACTCATGGAAGCGGGCGGATTGTTGCACTGGAACACCAGATAGCCGGTATCCGACTCATAGTAGGCCTTATACCCCAAAAATCCGCCTTTCAGCTTCAGTTTCAAAGTACTGCCGCTCCAGGTGGCGGAGCTGAACAGCGGGTTTTTCGACAGGCTCAGATCATCCGGCACCTCGTCGGTATAATGGAAATCAATGGTGATCGCGCTGGAGGAATACTGGAAGGTATATGCCGCCTTCTGCGACATTTTTAACTTGACATAGGTATGGCCGCTGTCGCTGACCACCTGCAAACCGGAAATGACATTGTGCTCCAGCGAACCGCCTACTGTGGCGATATCCTTAGAATACACCCGCCGGCCGGAAGCCAGATTGTAATAAGAATAGGTGCTGCTTCCCTCTTTGTAAATCAGCTCATCGCCGACGACAAAATCCAAGCTCCCCTTACAGATGGGGAAGTAGGACGGCTGGGACAGATCATCCAGCGTGCTGTCCGGGAAGGTTTCCGCCTGGGCGGCGGTCACCTGCACCAGTACGCCGTCGCTGATCTGCACCTTTTTATTGACCGTCACATAAGCGCCCTGCAGCGTGTCGGTCACGCCGCTCCAGGTGGCGGAGATGTTGACATTCCCCAGCTTCTGCACCGAGGAGGTCCCCGCCGGCACGGTAATTTTCCCGCTGAATTTGACAAAGTTCGTATCCTTGTCGGTGGAATCGTCATCCGCCGTATCCCGGGCCAGCTGGATGGTCTGCCCGCCCAGCGTCGCGGTAACCTTAGCGTCCTTATACGCCATCGCCGAAACGGTGACCTCCGTGCCGCCGTTGACTGTCAGATTCCCCTGCGGAGAGATACTCTCCAAAACCTTAACCACCCGGGTGATGTTATAGGTAACAGACTGGTCCTTGTGCTTAAAGGTAAAGGTGTTGAGCCCCGGCTTCAGCTCCAGCTCCAGGCTGAAGTAGCCGTTTTCATCCCGCTCCAGCTTTTCGCCGTTGAAGACCGCGTCAAAATACGGGTCAGAGGAGCCGCTGAATACAACGGTCGGCTCGTAGGTCGTAAAGGTCTTTTCCTTCGGCTTGGCAATTTCCAGCTTGGTGGCAAAATATTCTACATCCAGTTCTTCGTTAAACAGCTTTTGCAGCGCGGCGGTGCTTCCCTGAGGATCCGCCTTCAAGCGCCCGAGGGAGTCGAACATGCTGCCCTTATACCCGGCAACCTCCCGCGCCGCCATGACCTGCTCGGTCAGCTCGGTGGGGCTTGTCCAGCCGGATTCGGTGGAGACCGCTTTGCTGGAGGCCTGCACCGCATATAGGGGAATATTTTTCTGCTGCGCCAGCGCCGCCCACCACTTTACAACCGTGGCAAAGGGCGTGGCCTGATTGCTTCTGGAAGCGAATGCCTTTACCGCAATAAAGTCGTAATACCCTTCCTCCACAAACTGCTTGGTATCCGCATATCCGTTGGTCAGCGCCTGGAAAGCGGCAGATGTGTCCGATCCTGCTTCATTGGTGGACTTATTCGCCCATACCGCATCGGATAAAAGCCCAACCTGGATGCTGCGCCGACCCTGATGGAAAGCGTCGACCACCGTCTGCATAGCAGATTTAGTCGAG
This sequence comes from uncultured Oscillospiraceae bacterium, assembly GCA_910583935.1. Taxonomy (GTDB): domain Bacteria; phylum Bacillota; class Clostridia; order Oscillospirales; family Ruminococcaceae; genus UBA3818. The sequence goes on along the minus strand of CAJTZM010000007.1, from coordinate 43,005 downwards.
CTGTACATATAATTTTCAAAACCCATGCCGCCGCCAATCCCTAAATAGGAGGCATATGCCGTCCCATTGCCGGAGGAGGACAGGTAGTAATTGTCCAGCAAAACGCCGTCCAGGTCATATTTCTGCGCAAAAGCCTTGGCGTTTTCGGAAATAGCGCTTAAAGCTTGTGCGTCCACCTTGTCCGCCGGAACGTTTTTACCGTCCTGCTGAATTTTCATCACGTCAAAGGTGGCGTATACATACAAATCGTTTTCCCGGCATTCGGCAATGATATATTCCAACAGATCAAAATCGGTGGGGACGCTGGCCGCCGTACCGCTTTTGTACAGAACATAATCTCCGTAAACCGAGTCGATGATAATGGTATTCATCATTAAATTTTTCGCGTCGGCAATCGCCTTGTCCACCGCAGCCTTAACTGCGGCAGAACTGTCGCTGAGGCTGGTCAGAAAGTCTGTGCCGGGTACCAGCCACACGCCGCGCATCTCGTCCGGGCTACGGAAAACAACCGGCGTCGTGTCCGGCGTATCCGGATCCGGCTGCTCCCCCGGATCTTCTGTCGGTTCGCTTTGTGCCGGCTCCTCCTCGGACGGCTCAGCATCGCTCTGGCTGATCTGGCCGGCCGGATCCTTTTCCGGTGTGTTAACCACCACCGCTACAACTGTAACGGTGAGGGTGATGACCGCCAGCAAAATGCCGATAATGATTCCAAAAATCTTTTTGTTGTTCAGTAAATAGGCCATTTTGGCTCCTCCCCCCGCGGCTGGCCGCCGCTTCTCTCCTAATCCCTTGTTTTATAAAACGTCTGCCAAAGCGTTTCTCTCTTTTTCCACCTGGCTTTTTACCGACGCATCCGGCGCGAACAGGGACGCATACCGAAACAGGGCGAATCCGCCGTATTTTTTATAGTCTCTGGCGGTCTGCACCTGACGGGCCAAAATCGAAGAATCGGTAACCCATTCGTTTTTACCGCTGCTTCCGGCCCAGTTATCCGTCAATCCAATTTTGTAAGGCGAAAGGCCCACATAAAGTGAAATACCGGAAACCTTGATTTTATTATTCCACAACGCCACCGTCTGAGTAAAAGGTGAGGAAGCGTTGTTAAATCCGAAATAAATCTGTGGGCAGATGTAATCCACATACCCTTTATTGGAAAGCCACTTATCCACATCTATGTACTGACTGTTATAATTGTTTGAAGTATTCCCCTGGGGACTTACGCCGAAACGAATCGATGAATCTGCCGCCTTAATCGCAGAATATACGTCCCGAATGAGGATGTTGACGTTTTCCCGCCGCCAGTCGCCCAATCCAAGGGAACCGCCGCCGTTCTTATATTCTTTGTAAGCAGTGCTGTCAAAGCTGTCGTCCGGGGATGGGTAAAAATAATCGTCAAAATGGATTCCGTCCAGATCATAGCGTTCCGCCAGCTCCCGCACCCCATCCACAATCAGCTCCCGCACCTCGGGCCGGGCCGGATTGTAGTAGATACCGCCGCCATATCGAATCACATAATCCTTTTTTTCATTCTCCCACTGACTGGCAATATTGGAGCTGGAAAGCGCATTTTTGTTGCCCGACGGGCGAATCCGATACGGGTTAACCCATGCCTCAATCTCCAAATCCAGATCCCGGGCCTCGTCGATCATAACGTCCAGCGGATCAAATCCCGGATTCTTCCCTTCGGTGCCGGTGCACAAGTAGGACCAGGGGAAATAATCCGATTCATACAGCGCATCCCCAAAGGGCCGAACCTGCACAATAGCCACATTGCAGCCCAAATCGGAAATCTTCTGAAATGCGCTGCGAATATTCTTGCGAAAGGCCGATTCCGTTTGTCCCTTCAGCATACTGGAAAGATCCAGGTAAGAAAACCATACCGCCCGGTATTCGTCCCCGCTGTAGCTGCCGGAGCCGGACAAAGAACCGCTCGAGGTCCCGGAGCTGGGCGGAACACTGGAGCTGGGCGGCGTACTGGAGCTGCTCGATGTGCTGGAGCTGCTGGAAACCGCTGAGCTCTGTGAGGAAGACGCCGCCTGGCTGGAAGAAGACAGCTGCCCTGCCTGGGAAGACGCTACCGGCGCCGAAGCGCTCTGGGACGGCGCGCCCGCCTGTGAAGAAAGCACCGTCGGATCGGAGGAAGACGGCGTCTCTCCGCTGCTAAAAGAGCTTTCAGCGCTCGGCTGTTGGGAAAGCACCGTCCCCTCCCGCAGCACCATCTGCGGCGACGGAAGCGAACCCTCCGCTTGCTCTGCGCAGCCTGAAAAAAGCGCCAATAGGAAAACCGCTGCCAGAACAATGCTGGCAATCTGTCTGACTCGTTTCATTTTCTTCCTCCCACTGGGGATATCTCCAGATATCCATTTTTAATTTTATACTCTATGCGAAAGAATAGCAAGAGATTCGGGCAACTTTTTACAAAATTATTGCATAAAATGACAGACTTGTACAGTGGTAATCCATGGAAACGGTCGAAAAATCTCGAAAAATCCTCTTTTCTCTCCCAGCCGGACAGCCTTTTTCCGGACAAAAAGAGGCCTTCGGACACACCGAAAGCCCCTTTATTTTCTATTATTCTGTCAAATCGAAAAGCGGGAAATCCTAGTGAAAATACTCCGTCAAAACAGTACCGACTACCAGCGGACCTGTTTGCAGGCTGTCCAGCTCCACAAACTCCTGCCGGGTGTGCCCTTTATGTCCCACATATCCGCCGAAGCAGACCGCCGGAATGCCCAAAGACAACGGGATATTACAGTCGGTGGAAGCCGCCCCGGTACCAATCTGCGTTTCTTGGGTGTAATAGGTCATGACCTTGCGGCAGCGCTCGATTAAATCCGCCTGCTTTTGCGAATCAACCTTTCCGGTACAGGGCCGCAGGCCCAGCAGCTCGACATTAACCGTTATGCCCATGGCTCGGTAGCTTTCCACCACGCTTTGGAAAAACCGGTCCATCATTTCCAGGCTTTCCTTGCAGTCGGAGCGAAATTCATACAGCATACTGGCCTGCTGGGCGATGGTGTTTACCGAGGTGCCGCCCTCGATGGTCCCCACGTTATAGGTGGTCCGTCCCCCTTCCGGCACCTTCATGTCGTACAGGGTGCCAATCATGGAGGATAGAAGATGAATCGCGTTGCGGTTGCCGAAATGCCCGTAAGAGTGCCCTCCCTCGGTCAGTACCTCTACCCGGTAGCGCATGGAGCCCACCGCGCCGGTTACCATGGAGGTATAGGTTCCGTCCAAGGCGATCACCTCTTTGATCCGCCCGGCGTAATCCTCCATAATCTGCCGGCACCCCTTCAGGTTTCCAAGTCCCTCCTCACCGGAATCGATCACGAACATCATGGCTCCCCTGGGCGTCAGATGATTTTCCAAAATGAATTTCACAATCATCAGCAGGATAGCCACATTGGCCGTATCGTCTCCAATGCCGGGCGAAAAGATTTTCCCATCCTCTATGCGCAGGGGCATCGGCTCCAAATCGGGAAACACCGTGTCCGAATGGGCCATCACCGCCACAATTTCGCTGGAGCCTTCACAGTTCATAGGATAGACCACATTCAGCGCCTTGTCGATGGTCACGTTTTCCGCGCCAATTCCTTCCAGCCATTCCTTACAGAACGCCGCCCGCTTTTCCTCCTGGTTCGACGGGGCCGGGATTTGGCAGATGGTCACCATCAAATCCACCAGCTCCTGATGGTGTTCTAAGAAAAACCTTTTGAGCTTTTCCTCATAACGATACATAGACTTCTCCTCCCGCTTATTCGTCGATGCAAATCAAAATCGGCTTGCGCTTTTCGTATAAGGCAATGTGCCGAAAACCTGCCTCCAGCGCCATTTCCCGCGCCGTGTCAAAGTCCGCGCCCACGTCTTTTGCCAGATGCGCGTCGGACCCAACGGTCAGATAGCGGCCGCCCGCCTCTTTAAACATCCTGAGGATTTTTACCGATGGCAGCGCCTCCTTAGGCGACTGGCGAATGCCGGAGGTGTTGATCTCCAGCGCCTTTCCCCGCTCGGCCAGCCGGCGCAGAATCGGCGTCAGCTGCTGGGGATACTCCGCCAGGTCTACCCTGAGCCCGTGGTTGGCCGCATAGCGCTTCACCAAATCCACATGGCCCAGCGAATCGAAATCGCAGGTATCCACCAGCTCCCACAGATACGCGAGGTTTTGCTGGACAATCCTTTGGGCCTCGGCTTCGTCCGCAAACGCCATTTTGCCCATATCCACGTTGTCCATTTTGTGGACCGACCCGATGACAAAGTCAAAGGGAAACAAATCGAGGATGGTTTTCTCCCATTCCCGGTCCACCTGTCCCTGGCCCATTTCCACACCGGCCTTTAAGGTCAGCTTGCCGGCAAACTTTTCCCGGCAGCGGGTCAGGTTGTCAAAATACCGCTGCATATATTCGACGGGATAGCGCTTGAAATCATCGCTGAACAGCTCCAAATGCTCGGTAAACACCAATTCGGTCAACCCTTTTTGCAGGGCCGCCTCACAGCTTTCCTCCATTGGTGTCTTACAGTCCGGTGAAACGTCGCTGTGCAGATGATAATCGGCTGTGATTTTTTTCATATCGACCAACCTTTCACAAACCGCCGCATTTTCGCGGCGCAGATTCTGCCTCTATTTTAGCCTCAACAGGGAAAATTGTCCAGCCCAGACTTTTCCTTAAACCGTCTCTCCCAGAATGATTTCATAAACCAGTGGGACCGCAGCCGTTTTTTCCTCCCCGATCACATAGCTTTCCAAAAGCTTCCTCTTCGCTTCCTCTACCCGGTCGGAACGGTTGGTGTAAAGCCGCGCGAGGATTTCTCCCGCCTTCACTCCATCCCCGGTTTTGCGGCACAGCACAATGCCCGCCGCCGGATCAATCACACTGGCCGCCGTTTCCCGTCCGGCTCCCAGCAGCATTGAGGCGCGGCCGCAGCCTTCGGCGTCCATTCGCCGAACGTATCCGGACCAGGGCGCGGCCAACTCATAAACTTCTGCCTTTTCATACAAGCTCTCCGGCCTTGTGAAAATTGCCGGACTGCCGCCCTGAGCGGCGCACATCTGCCGGAACTTTTCCAGAGCCGTGCCGCCGTCTAACGCTTCTTCTGCCATCTGCCGGCACCGGTCTGCCGGTCCCTTGCCCGCCAGCGAAAGCATCTGCGCCGCCAGCACAAGGCAAACCTCCCGCAGGTCGGCAGGACCCTTTCCCTGCAAAACCTCAATGGCCTCCGCCACCTCCAGGCCGTTTCCGATGCAGTGGCCCAGCGGTACGTCCATGTTGGTGATGACCGCCGCCATCCGCCGTCCGCAGGCTCCGCCGATTTCCACCATCTTCTGCGCCAGCCGAACTGCGTCCTGGGGCGTTTTCATAAACGCGCCGCCGCCGTATTTGACATCCAGCACAATCGCATCCGCCCCAGCGGCGATTTTTTTGCTCATAACCGAAGCCGCGATCAGCGGGATGGAATCCACCGTTCCGGTCACGTCACGCAGGGCGTACAGCTTTTTGTCCGCCGGCGCCAGATTCCCCGACTGCCCCACAACGCAAACGCCCGTTTCCCGAACCGTCCGCAGAAAATCCGCTCGGTCCATTACGGTGCAGAATCCGGGGATCGCTTCCAGCTTATCCACCGTACCGCCCGTATGCCCCAGACCCCTGCCGCTCATTTTCGCCACAGGAACGCCGCAGGCCGCCACCAGCGGCGCCAAAATCAGGGTTGTTTTGTCCCCCACCCCGCCGGTGCTGTGTTTATCCACCTTGATTCCCGGAATAGAGGAAAGATCCACCTGATCGCCGGACCGGGCCATAGCACCGGTCATCCATGCGATCTCTTGGTCGGTCATGCCGGTAAAGCAAACCGCCATCAAAAAGGCCGCCGCCTGATAGTCCGGGATCTTCCCGTCGGTAAAACCTTCGATAAAATAGCAAAGCTCCTCTTCGCTTAATTCCCTGCCCCGCTTTTTTCGCTCGATCAGGTCGATCATTCGCATTTCGCTCTCTCCTTCCCCAGCTTGTCGGGACCAAATCCTCTGGGCAGCAGCTCACCCAACAAAACCACCTGGTAATCCTGCTTGGACTTTGCCAAAACGACCGGCATCTCCTCCCCGCAGAATTCAAACAGCATCTGGCGGCAAACGCCGCAGGGCGAGGTGTAGCCGCCGTCAACCCCGGCGCTGGAAACGATGGCCAGCGCCTTGAACACCCGTTCCCCTTCGCTGACCGCCTTGGCCAGCGCCGTCCGCTCCGCGCAGATGGTCGGCGAATAGGCGCAGGATTCTATATTACATCCGGTATAAATCTCTCCGTCTTTTGCTAAAAGGGCGGCTCCTACCCGAAAACCCGAATAGGGCGCATAGGATTTTTCCATTCCCTCAAACGCTTTTTCAATCAGCCTATCCCAGTTCATGCGAAGCCTCCTTCCTTTCGATCAGCGGCCAAAAGCTTGTTCCAAAAACCCGCGTTGGATCCAGCCCAAACGCGTCCAGTACCGTGGCGGCGATATCCCCAAAGCTGTCTCGTGTCCCCAGTTTCACATTTTCCCGGACACCCTTTCCATAAATCAAAAGCGGCACCCGCTCCCGAGAATGGTCGGTACTAGGGGTAGACGGGTCGCAGCCGTGGTCCGCCGTGATCATCATCAGATCCTCCCTGCCCAGCCGGGGCAAAAAGCCGCCCAGCCACCGATCAAAGGCACTCAGCGCCGCCGCGTAGCCGTCCAGGTCGTTGCGGTGGCCATACAGCATGTCAAAATCCACCAGATTGATAAACGCCAGGCCCCGGAAATCCCGGTCCAGCAGCTGCTCGGTCCGCTCCATCCCGTCCGGGTTTCCCTTGGTGGGGATTCTTTCGGATATGCCCTGTCCGGCAAAAATATCCCCGATTTTCCCCACACCGATGGTATCCAGCCCCGCCTGATGCAGAAAATCCAGCATCGTAGGAGCAGGCGGCGGCAACGAAAAATCGTGCCGGTTGGCTGTCCGGTAAAAGGACGGAGCCTCTCCGTCAAAGGGCCGGGCGATGACCCGTCCTACGCTGTTTTCCCCGGTCAGGATCTTCCTCGCCGCCCGGCAGTAATCGTACAGCTGCTCCGGCGGCACAAGCTTTTCGTGGGCTGCGATCTGGAAAACGCTGTCCGCCGAGGTATAGACGATCAGCCTGCCGGTGCGAAGATGCTCCTCTCCATAATCGGCGATGACCTGGGTGCCGGAATAGGGCCGGTTGCACAGAATTCCCCGGCCGGTCGCTTTCTCAAACGCCCGGATGATCTCTGGCGGAAAGCCGTTGGGATAAACCGGCAGTGGCTTGGGCGAATGGACCCCCGCGATTTCCCAATGGCCGATGGTGGTATCCTTCCCCTGGGACGCCTCGGTCAGCCGCCCAAAAATGCCGGCCGCCTCGCCCCCCTTTGGCCCGGGCGTCCCGTCGATCTCAAAAAGCCCCAGCCTCTCCAAATTCGGCACACAAAGCTTCTCCGACCGGACCACCGCCCGCAGCGTGTCGCTTCCCTCATCCCCAAACTGAGCCGCATCCGGCGCATTGCCAATGCCAAAGCTGTCCAGAACGATCAGAAAAATCCGTTTCATAAAAATCCTCCTTTCTATGAGATCCATTTGTGCCCCTAGGCGCAAATACCGTCTTCTGTGCTCTTTTGCGCACCGCACCTTCAGCCATTCGGATTCCAAGTCAAAAAACAGCCTGAATCCGCCAGCCCCCACTAACACCCGCTGACCACCGAAAAAGCAGGCGGCCGGAGAAATATGCGGTTGCCGCCGCCATTTTCCTGCACACCTGCTTTCCTACCATTATTCCATCAGCCCTGGTACTTTTCCACCGACATAGAATGGATGACAACGCTCTCTTTGGGAACGCCGTTTTCATCTACCTCCACCGCCGCGATGGCATCGAGCACCTCCAGCCCCTCGTACACCTGGGCGAACACCACCTGCTTAGTATCCAGCCAAGGCGCGCCGCCAACGCCGGCGTACTTGGCCACCACATTGCCGGGAAAGCCGATCTTCTTCATTTCCAGCAGCATATCCGAGCTGACGCCGGAGGACTGCACAAAACAAAAGCGGCTGCCATTGTTATCCTCTAGACCGTCGTTCACCATGGAAAGCGCGCCGTTAAAATGCCACAAATCCATAGAATACTCATCCTCAAACGGCGCGGCGCGCCCTTCATCATCCCGAAAAACGCTCTCACCGCCGGTTCCATCCCCTTTGGGATCGCCGGTATACAGACATTTATCCTTCTGGACTTTGTAAAATTTTAACCCATTGTAGTAGCCATTTTTCGCATGGGTTACAAAGTTTTCCACCGCCTGGGGGGCCGTCTCAGGAAACAGCATCACCCTTATTGTCCCCATACTGGTGTTGATCACCACCACATCGTCGCCAGCCTTCGGCAAATCGAACTGTAAAAGAGCGGCAGCAGGCTGTACGTCCTGCTCCGGCGCGGAGGACTCAGCCGCCTTGCCGCATCCGGACAAAAGCAGCAGTACCAGCAAAACGCCGGCAATTTTCCTTCTATGCTTCAAATCGGTCACCTCTAAAATCAAATTGTAAAAATCGGGCAAAAGCCTTCCAACAGCTTCATTATACCGGAAAACCCTTTTTCCGGCAAGTGCCGCCGGAAAATATTTTCCTTTTACCGGTTCGCGCCCTGCCGAAGCACATCCTCCGGCAGCCGATCGATCAAATCAAAGCAGCGTCCGGTACCTATGGCAACGCATTCCTCCGCCGACTCCGCCACCTGCGCTTCGATGTGCAGCCGAGACTCAATCAGCTCATCCAACCCCCGCAGAAGGGAGCCTCCCCCCGTCATAACCGTGCCGGCGGTGTGGATGTCTCCCACCAATTCCGGCGGTGTCCGCTCCAAAACTGACTGCATCGCGGCGACGATCTGCTCCGCAAGCTCCAAAAGGCAGGGCTGCAGCTCCGCCGCCGTAACCGTCCGCTTTTCCGGCAGGCCGGTGGTCAGATTTCTCCCCTTGACCTCAAATACATCGTTTTGAGGATCTTTTGCCACCGTGCCGATTTCTTTTTTGGCCAGCTCCGCCATTTTTTCGCCGACCAGCAGCCCGTAACGGTCCCGCAGATACCGGATGATCGCCTGGTCAAACTTGTCCCCGCCCAGCTTGATGGAATCCTTCTGAACAATGCCGTTGAGAGACAGCACTGCAATATCCGCCGTTCCGCCGCCGATGTTTAAAATCAGATGGCCGGACGGCTTGGAAATATCGATGCGTGCGCCAATAGCCGCCGCCACCGGCTCCTCAATCAGGTAGACCCTGCGCGCGCCGGCCTTGACCGCCACCTCCACCACTGCTCGTGACTCCACATCGGTGATGGCCGCCGGCACACACAGCGCGATACGCGGCTTTAGCAATGCATTTTTATATACTTTTTTCAAAAAAAGCTGCAGCATTTTTTCACATATTTCATTGTCCGAGATAACGCCCTCGTCCAGCGGCCTCACCGCCCTGATCCGGTCCGGTGTCCGCCCAATCATCGCGTACGCCTCCCGGCCCACACACAGCACCCTGCCGGAGCGGGTATCATATGCCGCCACCGACGGCTCTTTTAACACAATCCCTTTGCCCTTAACATAGATAATAACGGTCGCCGTTCCCAGATCAATACCGATATCGGTCGTCATTTCGCCCATGATTGTCCTCCCGGTCTGTTTTATTTTCTGCCGCGGTCATTAAAGAGGCGCACAAAATCCGGTCGGCGCCAGCCTCTTTTAAAGCGGCGGCGCACGTGTTCAAGGTAGAAAAGGTGGTCGCTACATCATCCACCAACAAAATACAAACTCCTTGCAGCGCCTGTTTCTTACAAGCGAGAAAAGCCCCCTGCACATTTTCTTTTCTGGTTTCCTTTTTTTGCCGGTGCTGGGGCGGCGTTTTCCGGATCTTTTTCAAAAGATCCGTCCGATAAGGGATCCCCATCGCCCTGGACAAAGACCGCGCCAGATAAAGCGTCTGGTCAAAGCGTTCTGTCTCTTTTTCGTACATCGGCACTGGGATCACCCAATCAATGGGAATTTTCCCAAACGCGGCGGCGGTTCTCTCCAGAAAATAAGAGGCCAGCACCTGATCGTAGCAGGCGGTATCACCCCGGAATTTAAAACGATGCAAAAGCGTCCGGCCGGTTTGTTCATAGTAAAAGGCGCCAACGGCCTGCTCAAACAGCAGCTCCTCCCCGCAGCGGCAACGGCAGCGTTCCCGATCTCGCCCGCAGAATCGGCAGGGATCCTCTCCCACCCGGTGCAGCCCTTCGGCGCAGGTGTCGCACAGTCCGGAGGGACCACACAATTCCCCGCAGCACAAGCATCGGGGCGGGAACAGAAGCCCGGCCAGGAATCCTCCCAAGGAAAAGCTGGTTTTTCCCATACTCGATCACCTCATCCCTGGGTCTGCTCGATTAAAAATCCGGCCAAATTGGTGTAGCGCAGGGTCTTGCGGTTATTGGCCACCATCGCCGGCAGGCTTCGGGGATTGCCCATAATCAATAAAAGCTGCTTGGCACGGGTCACCGCCGTGTACAAAAGGTTCCGATAATAAAGCTTTCGGTTGGGCGAGTCCAAAGATAGGATGACACAGGGAAACTCGCTCCCCTGACTTTTGTGGACCGTCACCGCGTAGGCCAGCTCCAGCTCGGACAGCATGTCCGGCGAATAATCGGCTACTCGGTCGTCGTACCGGATCTTGACGACCCCCTGCCCTTTGTCGATCAAAAGGATTTCCCCAATATCGCCGTTAAAAACGCCGGAACCATTTTCCCCGTCGTCCTTTTTCCATATGATATCATAATTATTTTTAATTTGCATTACCTTATCGCCTAAACGAAACAAATTTGCAAAAATTTTCACCTCCGGCTTGTCTGGAGAGGGAGGGTTCAGCCGTTCCTGGAGCCGCCGGTTTAGCTCCATCGTGCCCAGCTGCCCCATTCGGCTGGGGCAAAGCACCTGGATGTCGGTCATCGGCGAAAAGCCGTACTGCCGCGGCAGCCGTCTTTGCACCATGTCCAAAAGGGTCTCGGTCACCGCCGCGTATCCGCCGCCTGCCAGATAGAAAAAATCCCGGTCCCGGCTTTTGAGATCCGGCTGCTCTCCCTTTACGATGGCGTGGGCGTTGGTAATAATCAGGCTCTCGGCGGCCTGGCGGAAAATCTCCTGTAAATGCACTGTGGGGATAACGTCCGCCTCAATCAGGTCCTTGAGCACATTTCCCGCCCCTACCGACGGCAGCTGGTCAATATCTCCCACCATGATCAGCCGGCACCCAAGCTTCATGGCCCGCAGAAGGCTTTGAAACAGCAGTGTATCCACCATGGACATTTCATCCACAATGATTACGTCGGCATGCAGGGTATTTCTCTCGTCCCGCTTAAACACCGGCAGGCCGCCCTCGCGGAAATCCACCTCCAGCAGCCGGTGGATGGTCTTCGCCTGGCGGCCGGTCAGCTCACTCATTCGCTTCGCCGCCCGGCCGGTGGGCGCAGCCAGCATCACCTTGTCGCCCTGCTGCTCAAACAGCTCGATAATCGCATTGATGATGGTGGTCTTTCCGGTGCCGGGACCGCCGGTTAGAATAAACACTCCGTTGTTAAGCGCCATGGTCACCGCCCTGCGCTGCCGGGATTCGTAAACAATCCCCAGCTGCTCCTGCAAAGCGTCAATCTGCCGGTCATAGGCTTTGCCTAAATCCGGATAAGAGGACAAAATCAGGGACAAACGCCCGGCAATGTAGGTTTCGGCGGCGTACAACTCCGGCAGAAAGACAAAACCCCGGCCGCCGCAGCTGCAAAGGACCAAATCGTTTTGCTGAGATAAACGCTCCAGGCCGGCTTCCAGCGCGTCTCGCTGCGCCGAAAGCAGCGTCTGCGCCACCGAAAGCAGTGTCTCTTCCGGCAGGCAGGTATGCCCGTTGCTCAGGTTGTGGCTGAGTACAAATCGCAGGCCCGCCTCAATCCGGCGCGGGTCGTCTTCCGGGATCTCCATGGAACGGGCGATGCTGTCGGCCTGGTCAAAATGAAGCCCGATATCCCCCCGGCACAGCACATACGGATTTTCCCGAATCACGTCCACTGCCGTCACCGCCCATTTTTTCCACACTCGAACGCAGATAGAGGAGTGAATCTGGTACTTTGCCAAAAACAGCATCACCGCCCGGACGCCGAAAATCCGTTGGAATTCCTGGGCAATTTCCTCCGCCTTTCGTTGGGATACCCCCTTTACCTGGCACAGCTGTGAGGGCACCTTTTCCATGATCTCCAGCGTATCCTCCCCAAATCGGTCCACAATGCGGCGCGCCAAAGCAGGCCCGATCCCCTTGATCGCGCCTGCCGCCAGATATTTATAGATGGCGCCTGCCGTCGCGGGCAGCTGCCGTTCGTAAAGCGACACGCGAAACTGGCTCCCAAAGGTCGGATGGGCCGCGTAATTTCCGGTAAGGATCAGCTGTTCCCCCTCGGCCACGCCGGGCATTTCGCCCACGACGGTGATCAGCTCCCCGCCGGACGCCAATTCCAATACAGTAAACCCGCTTTCCTCTTTTTGGTAGACAATGTGCTCCACCGTGCCAGTCAGCCGGATATATTCCTGTGCTTCCATAATCCCTCAAACGGGCGAAAAACCGCCCATGTGTTTTTTCTTTAGTATACTACACTTTTTTCCCCGTTGCAATCGTCTTCACCGGCAATTCGGCGCTCCAACGCCTGCATATCCCCAATCACTACATTGTCGTTTTCCCGGGCAAAGCGCCTGCAAATTTGGGCGGTTTCCTCCCCCATGCCGCAGTCCAGGATGTACAGGACCCCGTACCTTCCTCCCATTCGCGCCTGCCAGCAGGCCCATCGCAGCCGTCCCTCCACCGAATCCGCACCGCCCTTTACCGGCAGCACCAGCGGCATAAAATCCCTTTTCGCCGGCATTAAAAACAGCCGGTATAAAAGCATTACCAGTGCCCACGCGCCGATTCCGGTCAGACAAATTTCCAAAAAACGCAAAATTGTCATCTTTCTCCCGCCCGTCCTATGTAATACAAACCGCCGGCAGAAACCGGCGGCGTTTTATCTTATCGCCCCCAGGAAAGATCCCTTGCAGGAGGATTTCACTAAGATACTGTATTCTATGCCAGTCAAATAAAAAAAGTGAGGGCCCCTCCCCTGCGGAAAGGCCCTCTGTACCGGTTTTTGCCTGGATTTATGCGGTCGGCCGGGCCTTTTGCCCGGATGAAGCCCCGTTTTCTTCCCCAGTTTGTGTATCGGACACATACTTGGCGCGGATGTAGTACTTTTGGCGCGTGAGGTAAAACAGAATGATACCCGCCATCAAAAGATCAAACAGGTTGCCGGTCACCCAGCTGTCGGTGGGGATCATCTCCACCGGCTGGAAAAACATAAAAATGATATTAAATACCGTTATAACCATCAAAAAAACAAAAAATCGGGAAAGCTGGCGAAGCCTTGCCTTGTCTAAAAAGGTCAGTACAACCATATAGACCGCCCCTGCCATCAGCAAGGCGCTGGTGATCAGAACCACGATCGGCAAGGACGATTCATCGCTTCGCAGGCTCAAAAAAAGGCACACCCCTCTGATCACCGCCTGCAGCAGCAAATAAACTCCAATGGCTTTTTTCATAAGCATCTCCTATCAGGAATCAAGCGCTTCCGGCCGTTCTGCTTCCATGCTTGGCCGTAGGACAGCCATAAAAATCTTGTATAACAGCGTTTCAACCGTTATTATACCACACTTTGTCAAGACCGCCGAATCCAGCGCTAAACCGCGGCAGAACCTACCCTTTTTTCTCCGTCTTTTCCCAAAGATCCGGCCGCTTTTGCCGGGTGCGCTGCACCGACTGCTCCCTGCGCCAGCTTTTGATGTTCGCATGATGTCCGCTGAGCAGAACGGCAGGCACCTCTCTGCCATGCCATACCGCCGGCTTGGTAAACTGCGGATATTCCAGCAGCCCGTCGAAATGACTCTCCTCCATAAAGCAGGATGCGTCCGCCAGCACGCCTTCACACAAACGGCCCACCGTATCCACAAAAACCAGCGCCGGCAGCTCCCCGCCGGTGAGCACATAGTCTCCGATGGACAGCTCTTCATCCACAATTTCTTCCAAAACCCGCTCATCCACCCCTTCATAATGGCCGCAGAGCAAAAACAGATATTCCTCCTTGGAATATTCCACCGCCATCCGCTGGGTCAATACCTTCCCCTGGGGGGACAGATAAATCACCCGGGGCCTTTGCGGCAGCTTTTCACAGACCGCCTGATAGCAGCGAAAAATCGGGTCCGCCTGCATCACCATGCCCATTCCGCCGCCGTAGGGGGTGTCGTCTACCCGGCGGTGCTTGTCTTGGGTGTAATCTCGGATATTGTGGCAGTAAACCTCCAGCAGCCCCGCCTTTCGGGCTCGGCCGATAATGCTTTCGCTCAGCACCGCCTCGCACATATCCGGAAACAGCGTCGCAATATCAATCCGCATCGTCGAACAGTCCTTTCAGCGGGCGAATCCGCATTACGCCGCCTTCGATATCCGTCTTAACAACCACCTGCGGGATGGCCGGAATCAGCTTTTGGGCCTCCCCCGGCTTTTGGATGTGATACACATCATTGGCGCCGGTCTGAGAAACGTCGCTGAGCGTCCCGTATTCTTCCCCGGTATCCGCGTCGATTACCGACAGGCCGATCAGATCCTGAATGAAGTATTCCCCCTCCTCCAAGGGCATGCCCGCCCGGTCGGCGTACAAAATCTGCCCCCGCAGGGCCTGAGCCGCCTCCATCGTGTCTATCCCCTCCAGCTTGAGAAGCACCATGTTCTTTTGGACACGCGCCCGCTGCACCAGCACCGGATCCTTTCCCTTATTTAGAAAAAGACGGGAAAACCCGGCCAAAAAATCCGGCGTGTCGCACCAGGGATAGACCTTGACCTCCCCTGTGACGCCGTGGGTGGTCACAATTTTTCCGATCTCCAGATAATCTTTCCTCATAAAATCTCCTTTTGGCAAACCGTGCGCCAAAACAAAACGAGACTGCAACAAAAGGAGATCCGGATATACCCGCCTGCCCTTTTATTACAGTCCCTTTCGGCCTTTGTAAGCAATACTAATCGATTTCTACCGCAATTTTTGTCCCCTGCCGGGTTGCGGCCGCCTTCATCACCGAACGGATGGATTTCGCAATCCGCCCTTGCTTTCCGATGACTCTGCCCATATCGTCCGCCCCTACATGCAGATGGTACACGATTATACCTTCCTCGTCCGGAGCGTCGGCAGTAACAGAAACCGCGCCCTTGTCTTCCACAAGGCCTTTTGCGATTGTCACTAACAGTTCTTCCATAGCCTTATCACCTTTCACCGATTAGAGCACGCCGGCAATTTTCAGCAGGGATTTCACAGTATCGGTAGGTTGTGCGCCGTTGGAAATCCATTTTTTCGCTTTTTCCTCATCGACCTTGACAACAGAAGGTTCCTTGGTGGGATCGTAATAGCCGACCTCTTCAATGAATCTGCCGTCTCTGGGATATCTGGAATCCGCTACAACAATGCGGTAGAAAGGGGCTTTTTTCGCGCCCATTCTGCGCAGTCTTATTTTAACAGCCATGTCCTGTCACCTCCATATGCTTTGATTGTGTATACTGACCGGTCAGCCGGTTGATACCAAAAAAATTTAAAACGGGAACCCGCCTGCGCCGGGCATTCCGCCCATTCCCGACATGCCGCCCATTCGGCGCAGCTTTTTGCTCATTTTTCCGGGATTGGAAAACTGCTTGAGCATTTTCTGCATCTGATCGTACTGGCGCAGCACCCGATTGACGTCCTCCACCCTGGTGCCGCTTCCTGCAGCAATCCGCCGCTTGCGGGATGGGTTTATAAGCGAGGGCTTCTCCCGCTCCTTGGCGGTCATGGAGGTGATAATCGCCTCCATCCGTCGAAGCTCCTCTTCGCCTTTTTGGGCGTCCTCATCCTTAAGCTGGACCTTCTGCCCCGGCAGCATGGACATCACCTGCTGCAAAGGACCCATTTTCTTCAGCTGCCGCATCTGATCCAAAAGATCGTTGAGATCGAATTTATTCTCCTTTAGCCGCTGCGCTGTTTTGGCAGCCTGTTTTTCGTCAAACTGCTCCTGGGCCTTGTCGATGAGGGTCAGCACATCGCCCATACCCAGGATGCGGGAGGCCATCCGGCCCGGGAAAAACGGCTCCAGATCCTCCAGCTTTTCGCCCATACCCACAAATTTGATAGGCTTTCCGGTCACCGCCCGGATGGACAGCGCCGCGCCGCCGCGGGTGTCGCCGTCGAGCTTTGTCAAAACCGCCCCGTCGACCCCCAGCGCCTCGTCAAAGGACTTGGCCACGTTTACCGCGTCCTGACCGGTCATGGCGTCCAGCACCAGCAGGATCTCGTCCGGCTTTACCTCGGCCTTAATCCGCTGCAGCTCCGTCATCAGCTCTTCGTCGATGTGCAGCCGCCCGGCCGTATCCAAAATCACAATGTCCCGGCCGTAGTCCTTGGCGTACGCAACCGCCTTTCGGGAGATTTCTACCGGGTCGGCCTGTCCCATCTCAAATACCGGCACCTCCACCTTGCCGCCCACAACCTTCAACTGCTCAATGGCCGCCGGACGGTAGATATCGCAGGCGGCCAGAAGCGGACGCCTTCCCTGCTTTTTAAAATGCAGCGCCAGCTTGCCCGAATGGGTGGTTTTGCCCGAGCCCTGCAGGCCGCACATCATAATAATAGTGGGGATTTTGGAGGACAGGTTTATCCGCGCCTGCTCTGATCCCATCAAGGCCGATAGTTCCTCGTTGACAATCTTAATCACATGCTGGGCGGGGGTCAGGCTCTCCAGCACCTGGGAGCCGATGGCCTTTTCGGTAACAGCGGCGATAAAATCCTTGGTTACCTTATAGTTTACGTCCGCCTCCAGCAAGGCCAAGCGGACCTCCCGCATCGCCTCTTTGACGTCGGCCTCGGTCAGCTTGCCCTTGGAGCGCAGCTTTTTAAACGCGGCCGATAATTTGCCCGACAACCCTTCAAACGCCATTGGTCAACCTCTATTCATCCAGTTCTTTTGCCAGACGGATAATCTCCTCCGCCTTTTCCTCGATCGTTCGGGAGTAGTGATACTCCCGATTGTAAAAGCTGATGTCCTGGGCGCACCGAACAATCCGCTCAATGCCCTCCTGCATCGTCCGAAAGCGCTTGGCAAGCCCTAAGCGCTCCTCCATTTCCAAAAGGACCGCCTCACCGCGCTTAATCGAATCCCGAACGCCCTGGCGGGTGATCCCCTCAAACTCACCGATTTCCGACAAAGAAAGATCCTCGTTGTAATAAAAGCCGATAACCTCCCGCTGCTTTTCGGTCAGCATATCGCCGTAGAAGTCGAGCAGCACCGAAATATCCAGATTTTTCATCCAAATCTCTCCTTTGCTCATCCTCACAGCTTGTGTAAAGGTCCCTTCTTTACAACTTACAGAGGGTATTATACCGAAAAAAGCTGGAACAGTCAAGGCTTTTTTCTTTACACAATCAGAAAAAATCCAAGCTTTTTCCAGCTTCTTTTGTAGATTCCGGCAAAAATCCTTTTTCCAAGCGCTTTAAACGGGCCAGAAAAGCAGTGCCGCCCGATATACGGCAAAGGCGGCGGCCCAGGCAAAAGCCGTTTGCCCCGCCATGGCCAGAGCCGCCGGCTTCCAGCCGCCCAGCTCTCGGCGGATGGTGGCAAAGGCCGCCACACAGGGCATATACAAAAGCACAAATACCAAAAAGGACAGGGCCGACGCCTGGGTAAAAGCCCCCTGCAAAGCGGCGCCAAGACCGGCGGCGTTTTGGTACGCGTACAACGACGCCATGGAGCTGACCACCGCCTCCTTTGCCACAATGCCCGCCAAAAGGGAGACCGCCGCCTGCCAATTGCCAAAGCCTAAAGGCGCGAACAGCGGCGCCAGCCAGCCGCCAATGGTTCCGAACATGCTGATACTGGTCTGATTAGTCCACGCAAGCGAAAAGGTCAGATGCTGCATCAGCCAAATCAACGCGCTTAACAAAACAATCACCGTGCCGGCCTTTGCCACAAAGCCCCGACACTTATCCCAAAGATGGCGCAGCGTCCCCGACAAAGTCGGCAGACGGTAGGGCGGCAGCTCCATCAAAAAAGGCGGATCCTCCTCTTTGTACGCGCCGCCGGCCAGGCGGATCCAGACAAGCCCCGCCAATACGCCGAATAGGTACAATCCGAAAATCAAAGCTCCCTGATTTTTTGGGAAAAAGGCCGCTGCAAACAGGATATAAACCGGCAGCTTTGCCCCACAGGAAAAAAACGGAATCAAAAGCACCGTCAGCTTCCGCTCCCGTTCCCGCTCCAGCGTACGTGTGGCCATCACCGCAGGGGTGGTGCAGCCAAACCCCATCAAAAGCGGGATAAACGCCTTACCTGAAAGTCCCGCCTTTCGCAAAAGCCGGTCCATAACAAAGGCGCTTCTGGCCATGTAGCCGCTATCCTCCAGCAGGGAAAGGAACAAAAACAAAAGGGCCATCTGCGGCAAAAAGCAGAGCATTCCACCCACCCCTGCCCAGATGCCGTCCACCACCAGCTCCTTTGCCCACCAGGAGGCGCCAGCTCCTTCCAAAAGTGCACCCAGCCAAACGGATACCGCCTGGACCCCCTGTTCCGCCAGCTCCTTCATCTTCGCGCCCGGATACCCGAAGATCAGCGAAAACATCAAAAGCATCACCAGCAGAAAAATAGGGATGGCAAGGTATTTTCCGGTCAGCAGATCGTCCAGCTTCTGGGTCCGGTCTTCTCTTAGCCCGCCGGTATGGTAAGCGCCGTCCAAAATCCGCTGGATAACCGCATATCGGTCCTGCTGCGTTTTCCCCGCCTTAGGCGGATGCGGCCGGCGGTGTTCCCCCTCCAGCTCCCTTAACAGCCGGTCGACGTTCTCACCGCTCCGGGCCGATATAGGGATTACCGGCACGCCCAGCCGCTGGGACAAAGCCTCGCAGTCGGCGCCCCCGCCGGACTGGCGCAGCTGGTCGCACAGATTCAGCGCCACAATTACCGGGATCTCCTTTTCCAGCAGCTGCAAGGTCAAATAGAGATTTCGTTCCAGCGCCGTGGCGTCAACAATATTTAAAATCAGATTCGGCGGCGTCTTCTGCAAAAAATCGCGGGTCACCCCTTCCTCCGGCGAGTAGGATTCCAGCGAATAAGTGCCTGGCAGGTCCACCAGCGTCCAGGGCTTTCCCCGCACCTGCCCTTCCTTGCGCTCCACCGTCACGCCCGGCCAGTTTCCCGTGACCTGTCTGGCCCCCGTCAGCCGGTTAAACAGGGTGCTCTTACCGCAGTTGGGATTCCCCACCAGTCCAATCATCTGATTTTGCATATTCCGTTCCCCCTTCGCCGAAAAAGAGCTGCAGGCTCTTTACTCTCTTACGGCTTTTGAAAGATTGGGGACGGGTTTTCCATTATTTACGGGACTGTCCGGAAAATCCCCCCGACACAGGTATATGCATCGGACGGACAAGGATATGCGCCGCGTCCGCCGAACGGATCGCCAGAGCGCTTCCCCGCACCATATACACCGAAGGATCCCCCAGCGGCGCCTGCCTTTTTCGGCGGATGTGGGCGCCCTCCGTAATGCCCAGCTCCCGCAGGCGAAGACTCAGCCGGCTTTCCTCCTCCATTCTGAGCACCACCGCCTCTTCCCCCAGCGGCAGCTGGTCTAAAGGCCATTCTTTCATCCTCATCTCTCCTTTTCCATTGCTGATTCAGTATATACCGATCCGGCAAAATCGGTCCCAGCGCTCTACTGTATCGGTAAAAACCTGTTTTTGGCCAAGCGGCGTCTGGAGCGCTTTCAGGAACCGCTTTTTTCAGGCAGGCCAACGGCAGTATGCGCAAAAATCCCGGCGTTTATACAAAAAAACACCCGCCTGCCCCTCCTGGCATACAGGTGTTTTTCCCACAGCAAAGCCCTTATTCCTCCGCCGATTTGCCCAAAACCTGCGCCGCGTACCGAACGGTCTCCATGGCGTTTTGTGCGTAATGGTCCGCGCCGATCCTGTCCGCATACTCCTGGGTGAGCACCGCGCCACCTACCACAACCATGCAGCCGGGCCTTTTTTCGTGCAGAAGCCGGACAGTCTGCTCCATCGCCGGCACTGTGGTGGTCATCAGCGCGGAAAGTCCCACCAGCTGAATATCCTGCTCTGCCGCCGCGTGCAGAATCTTTTCCGGCGGCACGTCCCGACCCAGGTCCACCACCTGATAGCCGTAATTTTCCAACAGCGCCTTCACAATGTTCTTGCCGATGTCGTGGATATCTCCTTTGACGGTGGCCAAAAGCACCGCAGGCCCCTTTTTCGCCGAGGCGGGCATGGTTTTCTGCACCTCGTCAAAGGCCGCCTTGGCCGCCTCGGCGCTCATCAAAAGCTGCGGCAGAAAAACGGTTTTTTCCTCAAAGCCCCGGCCTACCATGTCCAACGCCGGAATAATCTGTCCGTTGATCACCGCCATCCCCTGGGCCGATTGTAGCGCCCTTTGGGCTGCAAAGGCCGCCTCCTCCCGCAGGCCGCGCACAATAGCCGACTGTAAGCCGTCCGCCGCTTCCAAAGCCGGGCTCTGCACCGGCGGGACGGTACTGGCCTGCGGCGATAGGCTCTGGGCAAAGCCGATGTACCGCTGGCAGTTGGGGTCCTTGCCGGAAAGCGCCAAAAAACAATGATAGGCCTTCTGCATCTGGACCGAAAACGGGTTTAGAATCGCCGCGTCCAGCCCGCGGGCCAGCGCCAGCGTAAAGAAGGCGGCGGTGACGTCCTCCCGGTTGGGCAGACCGAAGGATACGTTGGAAACGCCCAGCAGGCACCGAACGCCCAGCTCCTTTTTCAACAGGCCGATAGCCTCCAGCGTCACCTGCGCCGCACGGTTGTCCGAGGAAATCGTCATAGCCAGCGGGTCGAAAATCAAATCCTCCGGCCCGATGCCATAGGCCGCCGCCGTTTCCAAAATCCGTTTCGCCACCGTCAGCCGCCCCTGGGCCGTCTCGGGGATGCCGGTTTCGTCCAGCGTCAGGCAGACAACAAGCCCGCCGTATTTTTTTACCAGCGGAAAAACCGCGTCCATGCTCTCCTGTTTGCCGCTGACCGAATTGATCATCGGCTTGCCGTTGTAAATACGCATGGCCCGCTCCATCGCTGCAGAATCCGCCGTATCCAACTGCAGCGGCAGGCTGGTTACCGCCTGTAATTCCCGCACACACTCGGCCAGCATGGCCGCCTCGTCGATTTCCGGCAGCCCCACGTTTACATCCAGCACCTGGGCGCCCTGATCTTGTTGGGCAACAGCCTCCCGCAGGATGTAGGAAATATCGTGGGAGCGCAGCGCCTCCTTGCATTTTTTCTTGCCGGTGGGGTTGATCCGCTCCCCAATGAGAACCGGACCCGCGCCCAAATCCACCGCCTGGGCGTAGGAGCTGATCACCGACCGATTTTTGAGGGCCGGCCAGGCAGGCGAAATCCCCCGGGTTTTTTCCACCAGCTTTTTTATATAGACGGCATTGGTGCCGCAGCAGCCGCCAATGATCCGCGCCCCCTGCCGAACCATCTCCCTCATGGAAGCAGCAAAATGGTCCGCGTCCACATCGTATACCGTCCGCCCGTCCCGAGCGAGGGGCATCCCCGCGTTGGGCTTGACTAAGAGCGGCAAAGAGGTGCAGGCCACCAGTTTCGGCAGGATTTTTTGCATCTGATCCGGCCCCAGCGAACAGTTCATGCCGATAGCGTCTACCCTTAACCCCTCCAGCAGCGCCGCCACCGCCTCCGGCCCCGCGCCGGTCATCAGCTTAGCGCTTTCGTCGTATACGCAGCTGGCGAATACCGGAAGATCCGATCGCTCCTTGGCCGCCAGCACGGCGGCCTTGAGCTCGTAGGTGTCGTTCATGGTCTCGATGAGGATAAAATCCGCCCCAGCCGCCTCCCCGGCTTCCACTACCTCGGCAAACAGCGCCACCGCCGATTCAAACGAAAGATCTCCCAAAGGCTTTAGCATCCGCCCCAAAGGACCGATATCCAGCCCCACAAACCGGTCCCGCTGGCCGCCTTTTGCGGTGTCCCGGGCCTTTTGCGCGCACCGGACCGCCGCCGTCACAATTTCCGCAACCGGCGGACGGCCCCCTTTCCCGTTGAACTTCAGCCCGTTGGCCCCAAAGGTGTTGGTGATCACCGCGTGACTGCCCGCCTCAAAATACGAGCGGGCCAGATCGGTCAGCCGCTGGGGATGCTCCAGGTTCCAAAGCTCCGGAAGCTCGCCGGGTCCAAGGCCCATGGCCTGCAAGGACGTGCCGGTCCCGCCGTCTAAATAAAACAGCCCTTTTTTTACACATTCCATCACATTCATGACGTCTACCCCTTCTATAGCCGGAACGCGCAGTCCGTTTTCCCACACGCCCCGCAGTCGTGAAACTGGGCCGTACACCCGTTTGTCCCCAGCCCTACAATGGCGGATACCGATTTCTGCGGCACCATCAAAAGCGCTTCGGACAGGGTAATCCCCGCCTTGCGCCCGCTGTCCAAGAGCGCCAGCAGCCGGATCTGAAAATCCAGCGGCAGATCACCGTAGCCGGGGCTGAAGCGCGGGCGCAGCCGCAGGCCGGGATTTTCCCGCGCCCAGCCGTCGCAAAGCGTATCGCAAAGCGCCTCAATAGCAGCAGAGCCCATGGCGTCCAGCACCAGCGCCCGGGCCGGGGAATTGACCGCCGCCCGACGGCGCAACAGATCCTCCTGGGCGCCCAGTGTTGCCGCGAACAAAATCGCTTGCCGGCAGCCGGACAGGTTTTTCGCCAGGCTGGCGCTGACGGCCTGCACCCCGCCAAAATCCACCGTCTCGCCCTTGATTTGGACCGACAGCTCGGCGTAGCAGGCCCGGCAGCGAACAGCGGACAAAAACGCCGGCATACATTCCTCCACCAGCGCCGCTACCGCCGGATCCGGCCGGGCTTTACCCATTCCCAGGTACCGAAAAACGCTTTTGACCGGCACCGCCGGCAGTGCGGGAGAAATCCCCCGGACCGGCGCGGTCATTTGAGAATCTCCGAAAGGTTTTGCTGGATTTGGGCGGCTACCGACGCGTTGTTCATGGAATACACATGGATTGCCGGAACGTCGTTGGCCAAAAGGTCGATGATCTGCTCCGAAGCGTAGATGATCCCTGCCTGCTTCATGGCGGCTGACGTGCTGCCGAACCGGTCCAGCAGATAGCGAAACCGCTGGGGCAGCGCCGTTCCCGAAAGCTCGATGATCCGCTTGATCTGCTTTAGGTTGGTCACCGGCATAATCCCCGCTACCACGGGGACGGTAATTCCCGCCTCCCGGATCTTGTACAGAAAATTGTAGTAAATATTGTTGTCAAAAAACATCTGGGTGGTCAAAAACGCGCAGCCCGCCTCTACCTTCTCCCGCAGATGGGCGATGTCCTGGGCCTGGCTGGGGGATTCGGGATGGCTTTCCGGATAACAGGCCCCGCCGATACAGAAGCCGCCATAGCTTTTGATCTCTCGAATCAGCTCGCTGGCATAATGATAGTCCCACTCGGACGGGGGCGTATCCTTCGCCACATCTCCCCTAAGCGCCAGAATGTTTTCAATTTTCGCCGCCCGCATGGCGTCCAGCTGCTTTTTTACCCCTTGGTGAGAGGAATTGATGCAGCTTAAATGAGCCAGCGTCGGCACGCCGAATTTTTCCTGCAAATTGGCCGAGATGGCCACCGTGTAATCGCTGGTTCCGCCGCCGGCGCCGTAGGTTACGCTGATAAAATCCGGCCTAAGCGCCGCCACCTGCTCTGTCGCCTCCCGGATGCTTTGGTAATTGCCGCTGGTTTTCGGCGGGAATACCTCGAAGGATAAGCAGGGCTTTTCCGCCTCGATCAAATCTATGACTTTCATGTAAAACCTTCCCCTATCCATAAGATGAAAAGCCCACGGCCGGAAAATCTGGCCGCCGGAAAATGCAATTGCTGTCAAATAATAGAATAGGATATGTTTTGCGCCCCGTCAATCCCTTTATTGGCTGGGCGCGTTTTTTTCTGTTCTTTTTTCTGGATTCTTCGTTGATTTCTTAGAAAAACGGACGCTTCAGAGCTTTCTGCCCTAAAGCGTCCTTCCCTTATACGTACATTTTTTCGGCGGGGCAAAACGGTGCGCCTTTACAGCTCGTATACCTCTGGGCACAGCTGCCGGATTTTTTCCCGCAGTCCCAGCAGATCCTCCAGCGCGGCAGGCTTGCTGCCCGGATTGCGCAGAAGAGCCGCCGGATGAAAGGTACCCATCATCTGAACGCCGTCCTTTTCCACCCAACGGCCGTGCTCCTTAGTCACCCGAAACTCCGGATCGATCAGCCGTGTGGCGCTGACCCTTCCTAAGCAGACAATGATTTTCGGCGACAGTATCCGGACCTGCTCACGTAAATAGTCCAAGCACGCCGCCACCTCCTCCGGCGCGGGATCGCGGTTTTCCGGCGGCCGGCACTTGACGATGTTGGTAATGTAGATGTTTTTTCGCCGGTCTAAATCCACTACCGCCAGCATCTTATCCAACAGCTGGCCGCTGCGGCCCACAAAGGGCTCGCCCTGCTCATCCTCCATTCGGCCCGGCGCTTCCCCGATCAAAAGCACCTGACTTTTGGGATTGCCCACCCCCCAAACCGCCTGGATGCGGGTGCGGCAGAGGCCGCAGCGTTCGCATAGCTGCAGGCCGTCCTTCATCTGTTCCCATTTCTGCTCCAAAATCCACTCCCCCTTTGCTCTTTAAGACCCTATTATAAGGGATGCGCCGGGGAAAATCCAGCCAAAAAGACCGGTTTTTGCAAAAACCGGTCTTTTTTTGTCTATATACCGGGATTGGTGATCTCCCAGAACAGACTGTCCATACCGTAAGCGCTTTGGTAGGCCTCACCGTCCCCGCAGTAGAAGGTGACCCGCTGGATCTCACCGCTGACCGATACAATCAGCGCCTCGCCGTTAAAATAAAGCTGTACTGTCGTCCCATCGTCCCGGATCAGCTGCATCGCGCTGTACCCACCGGTGGGCGGATTGAGGGGCTCGTCCGGCCCGTAGGGCCACGGATTTCCCTTAAGCGCCCGGACCACCTCCAGCGCCTGCGCCACCTGACTTCGGTCCATGGGAAACCGGTCGGTATGGTCGGTGGGCGCGCCGGTCAGAACCAGCGACCGAAGATTCTCTGCGGTAAAGCTCTCTAAAAGCCGCGCCGTCCGCTCCCAGTCGCCCTCTTCGGCGTACCGGGTCCCCGATATCCCTTCCATGTCAAAATCCAGAAAGGCCTTTGCGTAAAAATCCGGCAGGACCTCTTCTTCCACCAGTGTTCGCGCTCCGGTGATCGGATCCACCGAATACCGGCTCCAGACCAGATCGTAATACTGCCAGGGCGCTGGATCCCCATACACTAACCGGTCTACCCGGCAGATCAGTTCCCCATCCAGGGTAATATCCCCCGCCATGACAACGGTGTGAACCGTTCCGTCCGTCAGCGTAATCCGGTAAGAATTTGCGGAGCCGGTTACAGGGTCCGGATTTTCCGCGTCGGATACATAGGTGGAAAGCAGCGTCCCGCAAAACCGCCGCACCTGATCGCCGGGCAAAGACGCGACCAGCGCCTCTCCCGCCGTCAGCCGCTCAATGGTCACCGACACGGCGTCCGCCTCGTTAAAAGGAAGGTATTCACTTAAAAACTTCGCGTCCCTGGCCAAGGGCGTAAAGGTCACAGCGGTGACTCGCCAGCCTTCCTCCCCGCCGGTAACCGGCGCGGTAAAGTAGTCTAAAAAGCAGACCATTTCGTACCCGCCCGCCGGCAGAACCGTTTTGTAGCCAAACATCTCGTTGCCCTTTTCCACTGTAAAATCGCCGACGGACAAAAGCTGCGGATAATCCGCGCCCCTGGGAAAATCCTCGTACCGGGGTTCCAGCGAATTGTTTTCCACCGTTCCCTCCTGATAGCTTCGAATAATCCCCTGCAGCGCCGTCAAAATTCCCTCTTTTTCCTCGGGATCCACCGCCTCGGCGTTGGCCGGCAGCTCCTCTTGGGCGGCCAACTGCCAGTAGCTGTCCAGCGTCCAGCGGTCTCTCTCCTTGACCAAAGACGCCTGCACCGTTTGCGCCTGCCCGTCCGGGCCGGTAATCTCCAGCTGGATTTTCGCCCCGGACCGGTCCGATTCCACCAGCTGCAGGCTTTCCCAATCCGGGCTGCCGCCGGAAAAGACCACGGCAGACAGGTACCGTTGGGACAGGTAAAGCGCGCCGTCAAATTCCCGGTACCAGGGATGCACCTGCCGGTCGAACGCCGCCGGATACAGGTTCTCCTGGCAGAACCGAAGGCTGAACACCTGCTCGGTGGCCTCCTTCATCTGGGCGGCGCCGGCGAACTCGGTTACCGGATAATAGGTGTTGTAAAGCTGGCCCGGCGTGTCCCCCTCCCGGGATTCGCCATCAAAGTTCGCCCTCGCGCCGCTGCCATCGTACCAGTTGAGGACGGCCGGCGCTTCCTCCACCAGGCGGCGGGCCTCCTGCAAAATCGCTTCCTCCTCCGCTTGGGGTGAGGAGCAGGCGGCGAAAAACCCCGCCGCACCGGCCAAAAGCACCAGCATCCCCAATGCCAGCGCCCCCTTGCGCTTATTCTTCTGGTCAAACAGATTGCGCAGCCGGTCCTTGATCGACCGGACGCCGCCGGAAAAATAGGTGGAAAAGGCCGGCGCTTTCTCACCCCTGCGCACAATCTCCAGGATGACGTCGCCGTAAAGTCCTCTCCCTTCCCGGTCCAGCCCACGGACCGCCTCACTGTCACAGACCAGCTCCACATCCCGGCCCGCCTGGCGGGACATGAGCCAAACCAACGGGTTAAACCAATGCAGTGCGTTTGCCAAAAGCAGGAGCTGCTTGTACCAGATATCGCCCCGGCGGATATGGACCATCTCGTGCTTGAGGATCAAGTACAAAGAGCGCCGGTCGTAATCCTCCCTTGGCAAAAGAAGAACCGGCCGGAGCAGTCCAATGACCATGGGGCTGGAGATTTTCGGGCAGACGAACGCCGGTATTTTCCGGCGAACGCCTTCCTCCTCCCGCACCGCTTGGATAAGCTGTAAAACCTCGTCTCTTGCCAGCGGGCGCCGCCAGCGGCGAAGCTGCCGAAGAAAAACCCCGTAGGATACTGCCTGCCACAGCAAAAACAGCACGGTCCCCGCCAGCCAAACCGCTGCCAGGATCTCTACCATCGTGACCCCGCCGCCCGCTGCCGCTGCGGACGGTCCAGGCACAGCCTGTCCCGCCTGAGAAGGGATCTGCGGCACCGCAGGGGCGGGCGTCTGCGCCGCCGGCGCGGGCAGAACCGTTCGGTTGGAGATCTGCACCTGTACCGGCGCAGAAGGCAAAGAAACATTCCACGGAATCAAAAGCCGCACCGCCAGCGCCATCCAGGCCCAGTACCTCCATTTGGCCGTATACTGCCGGCGCAGCAAAGGGGTCAGCGCCAGCAAAAAAAGGATCAGCAAAGAAACCGCCATCGTAATTTCTACCACATTCAAAAATACAGATTCCAGCATGTCAATCCCTCCTCTTTAACTCCTCAAGCAGCTCCTCCAATTCCCCCAACTGGTCTTCATCCAGCCTCTTGTCCTGGTACAGCGCCGTCACAAACCGCTTGACCGAGCTGCCGTACAGCCGATCCAGCACAGACCGGCTCTCAAAGGCCAGATATTCCTCCCGCCCCACCGCCGGACGGTAAAAATTCATCTTTCCCCGTTTTTCACAGCTGAGAAACCCCTTTTTCTCCAGCCGGGAAAGATAGGTGTTGATGGTGTTGATGCTCCAGTTTTTTTCCTTGAGCCGCTGGTCAAAGTAGGAGCGGGGAACCTCCTCTTCCGCCTCCCACAAGACCAGCATCATCTCCAATTCCGTATCCGGCAGCCGCCGCATTTTTTCCATCGCCGCTTTCCTTTCTTCGCAAAATATTTACTACAATTGAAGTATAACTACATACTACACTTGACGTAGAATTTTGTCAAGAATTTTTAAAAAAAAGCGGAAATCCTCATTTCAGGAGAAAACAGACAAAAAAGAAGGGAAAATCCATCGTTTTTCCCTTCTTTTTTCCTATTTTTCCTCTGGCTGAATCCGCCAGATTTCTTTGGCGTATTCCTTGATCGTCCGGTCGCTGGAAAAAATTCCCGCATTAGCTGTATTCAGCAGGCATTTTCGCGTAAAGCCGGTTTTGTCGGCGTAATCCCGATTGGCGCGGCGCTTGGCGTCGCAGTAGGGCAAAAAGTCCAAAAGCAGGTAATACTGGTCCGGCTCATGCCAGTCGGCGCCGATGGTCAGCGAGTCGTACAGCTCGCGGAACATGCCGGTTTTCCCGTCGGAGAAGGTGCCGTCCACCAGTGTTTCCACCACCCGGCGGATCCGGGGGTTTTCACGCAGAATCCCTGCCGGATCGTACTGCTTCAGCGCCGAAAGCTCCTCTACCGTTGCGCCGAAGATGTAGTTGTTTTCCTGTCCCGCCTGCTCCACAATTTCGATGTTGGCGCCGTCCAGCGTACCCAGCGTCACCGCGCCGTTTAGCATGAATTTCATATTGCCGGTGCCGGAGGCCTCGGTCCCGGCGGGGGAAATCTGCTCAGAAATATCCGCTGCGGGAATCAGCTTTTGCGCGTAGGACACATTATAATTTTGCACAAACAGCACCTGAAGCCGGTCTTTGGTATCCGGATCACTGTTGACCAGCCGGGCAATCTCGTTAACATACTTGATGATCCCCTTAGCTCGGTAGTAGCCCGGCGCCGCCTTGGCTCCGAACAAATAGACCGTCGGAGACCAGCCGGTCAGACTGCCGTCCTTCAGCGAAAAATAGATATCCAGGATGGAGAAGGCGTTGAGCAGCTGCCGTTTGTACTCATGCAGCCGCTTGGCCTGGATATCGAACAAAAAGTCCGGATTCAGACGCACCCCTTCCTGCTTTTCCACGAAATCGCACAGCTGCGTCTTTTTCTGCCGCTTTATTTCGGCAAAGCGTCTTAACACCGCCTCATCTTGGGCGTAATCCGCCAGGCGGCGAATCCGGGAAAGATCCGTCTGCCAACCGTCGCCACAAAGCTCAGTGACCAGCGCCGAAAGCTCCGGATTGCACAGGGCCAGCCAGCGGCGCTGGGTAATGCCGTTGGTCTTGTTCTGGAACCTGTCCGGATACAAACGGTACCAGTCGGCCAGTGCGCTGTCCTTTAAGATTTCGGTATGGATGCGCGCCACGCCGTTAACCGTATGGCCGGCAAAAATCGCCATGCGGGCCATATGGATCGTCCCCCTGTCGATGATGCGGTAAGCCTCCCGCTCCGCCGGCGGGATACCCCGGGCGGCCAGTTGCCGCATCAGGCCGTTTTGCAAAAGCACTACATAGGGGTAAACCTCCGGCAGGACCGCGCAGAACAGGGCCGTGCTCCATTTTTCCAGCGCCTCGGCCATAATGGTGTGGTTGGTATAGGAAAAGGTCTTCTGGACCACTGCGAACGCTTCTTCGAAGGAAAGCAGGCGCTCCTCCATCAAAAGGCGCAGCAGCTCAGGAATGGCCACAGTGGGATGGGTGTCGTTTAGCTGGACCGCGTAGCAGTCCCCGAACCGGGAAAAATCCTCTCCGCATTCCGCCGCGTACCGGCGGACCAACGTTTGCATGGTAGCGCTGGAGAAAAAGTACTGCTGCTTGAGCCGCAGCCGTTTGCCCTCGTCGGTATCGTCGTTGGGATACAGCACGGCAGATATATCCTGCGCCCGATTCTGCTGGCGCACCGCCTCGTCGTATTCCTGGCGGTTAAACCGGTCGAAATCAAACGCCTCTACTGCTTCGGCCTGCCACAGCCGCAAGGTGTTGACCGTCCCCTCTGCATAGCCGATCACCGGCATGTCATAGGGCACCGCCCGGACCGTCTGATCCCCAAAGCGGACCAGCACCGTCTC
Organism: uncultured Oscillospiraceae bacterium; assembly: GCA_910583935.1. Classification (GTDB taxonomy): domain Bacteria; phylum Bacillota; class Clostridia; order Oscillospirales; family Ruminococcaceae; genus UBA3818. The sequence continues at coordinate 13,000 of CAJTZM010000007.1, read as the reverse complement.
CTCCTCCCGGCGAACGCTCCACGGATCGCCAAAACGCATCCAATCGTCCGCCTCCTCTTTTTGAAATCCGTTTTCAAACCGCTGCCGGAACAATCCGTACCGGTAGCGGATGCCGAAGCCGTCCAGCGGCAGGCGGTGGGTCGCGGCGGAATCCAGAAAACAGGCGGCCAGCCGTCCCAGACCGCCGTTGCCCAAGGCGTCGTCCTCAATTTGCTCGAAAACCGCCGGGTCAATCCCATAGGACTTTAAGAATTGCCCGCAGCGCTCTAAAAGACCCAGGTTCATCAGGTTGCTGTAAACGAGCCGCCCCAGCAGGAATTCCGCCGATAGATAGCAGGCTCGCTTTTGGTCCGGCTGTTTTTTCCAGCGGGGGAAGGTCTGCGCCATCGCCGCCTTGGAAACCGCCTGATAAAGCTGCTTCACACTGGCCGTTTGAGGGGAAGCGCCATCCTCCAACGCCAAAATTGTCTCAATTTGCTTTTCAAAATCCTGCAAGCAGGATCCCTCCTTCCTATCTGTCGTAAAGCTTGACCAATTCTTCTATCCGGTCGGCTAAGCCGCCGGACAGCTGCCCCGGGACCAGCCGCCAGCACCAATTCCCGCCCAGGGTGGATGGAGTATTGATGCGGGCTTCATTGCCAAGACCCAAAAAATCCTGGAGCTGAAAAATCACCGTATCCGCGCAGCTGGCATAGCCCGCCCGAATCAGCTCCCAGGGGATCTGGGCGTTGCGGGAAACATTCAGGTACCGGCGGGCAAATTGCAGCATCCTCCGGTTTTGGCCCGGTCCGAAAAAGCCAGCCAGGGTTTCGTTGTCATGGGTGCCGCCGTAGACCACTATATTCTTTTCGAAATGGCAGGGCAGGTATTCGTTGGCACTGGTGCTGTCAAAGGCGAATTCCATCAGCTTCATGCCGGGATAGCCGCTTTTTCTAAGAAGCCTGCGCACCGGCGGCGTGACGACGCCCAGATCCTCGGCGATGATTTTTTTGCCGCTCAGCGCCGGGGTGACAGCTTCCAGCAGCTTTTCGCCGGGGCCGGGCATCCAGCGACCGTTCATGGCGGTTTTCTCCCCCGCCGGGATGGAATAGTAATGGACGATGCCGATAAAATGGTCGATCCGGATCAGATCGTACCATCCGGCGCTGGCGGCCATCCGCTTTTTCCACCAGCCAAAGCCGTCCGCCTCCATGGCGCGCCAGTCATACAGCGGATTGCCCCAAAGCTGCCCGGTGGAGGAAAACAGATCCGGCGGCACACCGGCTACTGCCAGAGGCCGGCGGTTTTGGTCCATCTGGAACAAGGAGGCGTTGGCCCAAACGTCGGCGCTGTCCATCGCCACATAGATGGGGATGTCGCCGATAATCCGGACTCCCTTCTGGTTCGCGTAGACCTTGAGCTTCTTCCATTGGGTAAAAAACAGGTACTGGACATACTGCCAGAAGGCTGTCTGCTCCTTCATCCGCTCCCGGCAGTCCCTTAAGGCGTCAGGCTCTCGCAGGCGCAGCTTCTCCGGCCAGGACTGCCACGCCAGGCCGTCGAAGGAATCCTTCAGTGCCATAAAAAGGGCGTAGTCCTCCAGCCAGAACCGGTTTTCCTCGCAGAAGGAGCAAAAGGCCGGATCCCGCTCCCATCCGCTGCGGGACCAGGCCTTTCTCAGCACCTCGAAACGGTTTTTGTAAAGCTTCCCGTAATCCACCCAATCGGTTCTTTCGCCCCAATCCGGCGCTTTCGCCTCCGACAGGCGCAGAAAGCCCTGCTCCACCAGCGTTTGCAGGTCAATGTAATAGGGGCTGCCCGCAAAGGCGGAAAAGCTTTGATAGGGACTGTCCCCGTAGCCGGTGGGGCCTAAGGGAAGCACCTGCCAATAGCTTTGCCCCGCCGCCGCCAGAAAGTCCACAAATTCATAGGCTGCTTTTCCCAGAGAGCCGATCCCGTAATCGGACGGCAGGCAGGACACCGGCAGCAGGATGCCGGCGCCGCGGCCTAGGGGTTTTTGTTTTTTCACTTTTCCAAGCACCGTCCCTTCCAAAAGGATGCCTTTCACCATTTTTCGGCCAAAAAATGGTGAAAGAATATAAGAATATCATACTCCACAAAAGGACCTGCGTCAAACCGGAAAAGGGAAAATTTCTACCCCTTTACCGCGCCGGACATCACCCCTTTGATAATATACTTTTGGCAGGTCAAATAAAAGATGACAATGGGGACGATTGCCAGAATCAGCATGGCCATCAAAGCGCCCATATCCCGGGAGCCGTAGCCTCCCTGCAAATACTGCACCGCGATGGGGATCGTCCGGTATCGGCTGCCGATGACAAGATAGGGCAGCAGGTAGTCGTTCCAAATCCACATGGCGTTTAAAATCGCCACCGTAACAGAGGTGGGCTTGAGAATCGGGAAAACCACAAGAAAAAAGATCTGGAGAGGGTGGCACCCGTCGATAGCGGCGGCCTCTTCGATTTCCAGCGGGATGGATTTGATAAATCCGCTGTACAAAAACACCGAAAGACCGGCGCCAAAGCCCAGGTACAAAAGGATGATGCCCAAAGGGTTATCCAAACGTAGAAGGTTCGCGATTTTGGACATAGTAAACATTACCATCTGAAACGGCACGATCATGCTAAAAACAAACAGGTAGTACAGCGCACTGCTCCCCCGAGTCTTCACCCGCATAAGATACCAAGCGGTCATGGAGGTAAAAAGCACAATGGCTGCCACCGAGCAGACGGTGATAAACAAGGAATAGCCAAAAGCAGAGATAAAGCCCACCTTCTCGACACCGTTTTTATAATTGTCAAGCCCTGAAAAGGTCTGAGCGTTTGGCAGGGAGAAGGGCGCGTCGGAAATATAAAACTGGCCTTTAAAGGAGTTTATAAGGACCAGAAAAATGGGAAACAGGAAAACAAGGGACAGCGCCCCCAGAAAAAGAGAAATTAGCCATCCGTTTTTTTGCTTTACCGGTTTTTTCACTGCTCCACCTCCCTTTTACGGGTCAGCCAAAGCTGGAAAAAGGCAATAGCCGCTACCAAAAGAAAAAAGAGCACCGCCTTTGCCTGTCCTACCCCCTCGTCACCGATTCTGCCGTAAAAGGTATTGTAGATATCCAGCGCCAGCATGGCTGTTTTTTTCATAGGAGCGCCGGCGGTCAGCGCAAAGTTTTGGTCAAATAGCTTAAAGGAGTTGGTCAGCGTTAAAAAGGTACAGATGGTAACCGACGGCATGATCATCGGAACCGTAACGTGCCAAAGCTTCTGCCAGGGGGACGCGCCGTCGATTTGCGCGGCCTCCAGCACATCGCCCGGCAGACTTTGCAGCCCCGCGATATAAATAATCATCATATAGCCGATCATCTGCCAATTCATCAGCACGACCAGCCCCCAAAAGCCGTAGCGAGGATCGTAGGTGATATCGACCCCTGCGCCCAAGAGAAGCCCATTGATCATCAGCTGCCAGATGTACCCTAAGACAATGCCGCCGATTAAATTTGGCATAAAAAAGACGGTCCGAAACAGGTTGGTCCCCCGAATTCCCCGGGTCAAAAGCAGCGCCAGCGAAAAGGCCAGAAGGTTTACGGTGAGGACGGACACAACGGTAAAGGCCGCCGTAAACCACAAGGCGTTGAGAAAGTCCCCGTTATCGGTAAATGCCCTAAGATAATTGTCCAGACCGACCCAGCGAGTATTGGACACAGTGGTAAACTGGGTAAAGGACAAATACAAGCCGAACACAAACGGAACCAAAAAAGCGATCAAAAAACAAATCCCTGTTGGAAAGAGGAAAACCGCGGCGTATTTTTGCAGACTTTTTTGCATATCGCACCCTCCTTACTGATTGGAATCGCAAAATCCAGGGCCGGTCCCAAAACGCCGAAGCGGCGGTTAGCGGCCGGCGCTTTCGCTTTTCCAGTCGCTTACCACCTGCTCGACGACGCCGTCCCATTCCAGGTTTCCCTGGGCGTATTGCAGCAGCGCGCCGCCGAAATGGTCCTTAAAGGTCTGGCTGGGAAACAGGGTAAAGTTCCACGGGATATTCTGGGCGTCCTCCCGGTTTATCCAGCGGGCAACCTCCTTGGCCAGCGGATCGTCCGGCGACTCGTCGGCAGAAAAGGTATCGAACGGCGCGATAAATTTAAGCTTTTCGGTCACAAACCTTTTGCCGGTATCCGAGGAAAAAAGCCAGTAGATAAAATCCGCCGCCCGCTTTTGGTCCTGGGGGCTGGCTTTGGCGTTGATGCAAAAAAAGTTTTCGGTACCGATGCAAAGGCCCTGATTTTCTTCCCCTTCGACGCCGGTGTAGATGGGCAAAAACCGGATGTCCTCTTCCTTTATGGTGTTGCCCTCTACCTCCTTAATATCATTCCAGGCCCAATTGCCGTTTTGGACCATGGCGCACCGGCCCAGGGCAAACTCCGCCATGGAGTCCATCACCTGCTTAGAGCCCAGGCGTTTTCGCTCGGAAACGGCGTTGTCCAAATAAAGATCAAAGATATTTTTAAAATTCTCCGCGAAGGAAAATTGGATTTCCTTCGTCCCCGCGCCGGTGAGGTCCACGCCCTTCTCCTCCCACTCATAGGTGATAGGGATATTGGCCAGATGGGTATGCCAGCGCCAATCCTCGCCGGGCTTTAACGAGGTGCTGGCAAAAACCCCGTCGATTTCCAACTGCTCTTTTTTGGCGGTCATGTCCTCCACCACCTCCCGCAGCTTAGAAAAGCTGTTGATCTCCTCGGCGGAACGGACCTTCGCGCCGTCCAGACGAAAATATTTCTGCATAATGGCGTTGTTGTAGATGATGCCGTACCCTTCCACCACATAGGGAATGCCGTATACCTTTCCCTCGCTGGTTACGGCCAGGCTTTTGTCCTTCAGATGCTGGTACAGCTGGGTATCGCTTAAATCGGCGCAGTAGTCCTTCCAGTTTAAATAGCCCAACGGGCCATTGATCTGGAACAGCGTCGGCGCGTCGGATTTGGCCATCTCCGATTTGAGCGTCTGCTCATAGGTTCCGGAGGCGGCTGTCACCACCCGCAGCGAAACGCCTGTTTCCTCCCGATACGCGCTGGCAATTTCGTCGTAAAGTGCTGCCACCTCCGGCTTAAAATTCAGAAAGTAGATGGCGTCTCCTTTGGGATCCGCCGTATCGGCCGCATTGCATCCAGCCGCTGTCAGCAAAAGGCAGAATACAGCGGCAATCGCCGTCAGCTTTTTCATAGACGTCCTCCTTATTTTTGTAATACATATAAAGGCAAAAGGATTTTTCCGCGCCTCATTTCCGGTAAGGCCTGTGCGAAAAACGCAGGCAATTCCGAAAAATAGTATATGTTTTCCGCCGCCGTTTATCCTGAAAAACCATTGCCTATTTTACAAAAAACGTTTTATCCCGCCACAGATTCTGCTATAATGGTTTTATCCAAAACGGCGTATGCCCGGCTGCCGCTCACGCTACGGAGAACCGCATGCTGCTTTTATATAAGCGGTCTTCTCATCCGCGGCCAGGTGGCGCAGGGGCTGAGAAAGGAAGAGGCAAAATGCAGTTAAAGACAGTCAATAAAACAATGCCGCCTGCGCGATCCTTTTTAGCAGCGGCGTCGTTATAACAGCTTCCCAGTCGGCGCTGGAGCTGCTTATGCGCGCAAAACACGAGGCGGGTACACACAACATCATCATTGATAAAGCACAAATTACAGAGGATTTTTTTATCCTGCGCACCGGTCTTGCGGGGGAAATTCTGCAAAAGTATGTCAATTACGGCGGCCGTATTGCGATTTATGGAGACTATTCCCATTACACCAGCAAAGTGCTGAGGGATTTCATCTATGAAAGCAATAAGGGGCATGATGTTTTTTTGCTGCAGCCCAGGAAGAGACAATCGACATGCTCACCCGATAGAGCTTCGTTCCGCAGAATCGACGGCAAAATTTCTCCCTTGCCAAAGAGCCTTTTGAACACGCAAAAAAGGAGGAGCAAATATGTATATCACCCCCATGCACAACGACCCGCCGTTAACCGGCGGCAAAGAAGAGAGCTTTCTTCTGGAACAAATCGCTCAAAACAGTCAAACGGCGGCCGAAGCGGCTCACAAGCGGCTTTTTCTTTCCAAAATCCAGCTGGGACTCACGGCATTTTTGGCCGTATGCGCCCTTTTGGCGCTGCTTTTATGGGGACCTGGACTGCATCGCACCTTAAAAAAAGCCGACCGGATTTTCGACAACCTGGATTCGCTGAGCGCTCAGCTGGCCGACGCGGATCTTTCCGGACTGCTGGCCGACATCGACCAGCTGGCGCAGATGGATCAAAACAGCCTGGAAGCAATCGAAAAGGCGGCGCAGCTGCTGGAAAAAATCGACGCAGACCGCTTAAATGAAGCGATCGCCGACATACAAAAGGCGATGGCTCCCCTGGCCAAGCTGTTTGGGTGACAGGTCAGCTAAAGCGGCAGAGCCGACGGCAAAAAAGACGGCCCAACTGTTTTTACAGGAAAAGGCAGCCCTAAATCGAAAAAGCGCCTGGCCGGCAAGCGGACAGATGCACCAAAACAGTCGTTCGAAAGGATGGCTGTTTTTTTAATGGCTTAAAAGAAATTAAATTATTTGTCTTTTTCTGTCAATATATGTTATAATTAAGGTGATTAAAAAATTTTGCCGTCCATTCGGTCAAAAAGCTTTGGATGGCGAAATAAAGACCGAAAACTCCTTATGGCTGCAAAAACGGCGTTTTCATAAAAAAGATTGGGACGCGAGATTTTGGTGCAGTGCCGAGAAGGCTTCATTTCTATAAATGGAGTTTTTAGGAGGTATGCGGTTTTATTCTATTTTTATGAAAGACAGAAAAGCCCGATAAGGAGAGGCGGGATTGGCAATTATGCATTTACGTTTTGGAGGTAGTGTAGTTGCCACAGAAAAGAAAAATTTTAATTGCAGACAATGACCGAGAATTTCTTCTGACCTGTCGGGACGCTTTTTCCATCCTGGGAATGCAGACGGCATTTGTCCCTAAACACGGGCAAATGCTTTGGGATTCGATTGAAAAAGAACGTCCCGATCTAGTCATCTGTCCGATCTTTATGGCCTATTGCGACGCGGTTCAAATTATGGAGAGGCTGCGCGCCAGCAAAGCGGCGCCTTATCCGTCTTTTATCGCCCTTTCTTCTTCTGACAACGAGATTCTTTTTGACCGTTTTCTATCCGCAGGCGGCGCTTATGTGTTTATTAAGCCTGTCGACACGACTGCGCTGGCCGAACATGTGTGCCGCTACCTGGACCAGCAGGATCAGAAAGACCATCTTCTTTGCCTTGATCTTTCTGTGCCGCAGGACTTTTCCTGCAAAGCGGCGGAGCTTTTAACCACAATCGGCGTGCCCGCTCATTTGATGGGCTACCACTATATCAAGCTTGGACTGACGCTGCTTTTTGAAAAGCCGGGGCGTTTTTCCTATGGCGCCAAAGGATTATATCAGGCGATTGCGGAAGAAACACACGGCAGCTACCGCTGTGTGGAACGAAATATCCGTACGGCGGTAGAGGCAGCCTTTGACCGGGGAGATTGGGAAATCCTCACGAAATTCTTCGGCTCCTCCGTCAGCCGGAAAACCGGCAAGCCAAGCAACGTCCAGTTTATCGCCACTCTATACGAATATCTGTCCCGGGAGGGTCATGCCACCCAATGCGTTAACCGGTAGAGGTGATTTACAAAGTTTTCATAAAATAGATTCGGTTCGTTTTTATTTTACTCACGAATTGTTTATATCCGTTAGATATACTAAGGTTGTTCGGTGATCGCGGAAATATCCGGTGCCCGGACAGCTAGATTCGCGAAAAAAATCATGAACCTCCTCTGAAAAAACAGCCGCAAAGCGGCTGTTTTTTTTGCCTTTTTCGGCGGGATGGCAAAAATCAAGTTTTTTGTCTATCTCCTTCTTTACATGCCCATAGGGATTATGTTAGAATATGGAGTATTATAAAAATATGCTCTAAAACGTATGAGGAGGCTAAAAAATGGACGAGCAGAACACGGCGCGGCAGCCCGAAGCGGAGCTGTCCGAAATCCTGCGGGTTCGGCGGGAAAAGCTGTCCGCACTGCGGCAGGCCGGGCGGGACCCCTTTGTGGAAACCACCTATGATGTAGATGCCTGCGCAAAAGACATCAACGAAAATTTCGACGGGTATGAAGGAAAACAGGTTTCCGTTGCCGGGCGGATTCTGTCTAAACGGGGCATGGGAAAATCTGGTTTTATCGATATACAGGACCACAGCGGCCGCATTCAGTCTTATGTACAGAAAGACCGCCTGGGAGACGAAGAATACGAATGGTTTAAAAAATATGACATCGGCGATATTATCGGCATAAAGGGCGAGGTATTCCGCACCCAGAAAGGGCAGATTTCCATTCGAGCCCATCAGGTAAAGCTTTTGTCCAAATCGCTTCTGCCGCTGCCGGAAAAATGGCACGGTCTGAAGGACACAGAGCTGCGGTACCGCCAGCGGTATGTGGATTTGATTGTAAATCCCGAGGTGAAAAAAGCCTTTGTCATGCGCTCCCAGTTTATCCGGCACATTCGCCACTATCTGGACGCGCTGGGCTATATCGAGGTGGAAACGCCGGTACTCAGCACCATCGTAGGCGGCGCGGCGGCGCGGCCGTTCATTACCCACCACAACACGCTGGATCTGGACATGTACATGCGTATTGCTACCGAGCTACCCTTAAAGCGGCTGATTGTGGGCGGAATGGACCGGGTATATGAAATCGGCCGTCTTTTCCGCAATGAGGGGATCGACACCAAGCACAATCCGGAATTTACGACAATCGAACTCTATCAGGCTTACGCTGATTTTCATACCATGATGGACATCGCAGAAGGGATCCTCTCCTCTGCCGCCATGGAGCTTCACGGCACCTATCAGCTGCAATGGCTGGGCGAAACAGTGGACCTGACCCCCGGCTGGCGCCGTTTAACCATGACCGACGCGGTAAAGGAATACACCGGAGTTGACTTTGGCGCCATCTCCGACGACGCCCAGGCGGTGGAGGCGGCACGCTCTATTGGCGTTGAGCTGCCGGAGGCGGCGGAAAAGACCTGGGGCAACGCGCTGTACGCCTGCTTTGACCAGAAGGTGGAGGAAAAGCTGATTGAGCCGACCTTTATCACTATGTATCCGGTGGAGGTTTCCCCGCTAACCAAGCGCAGTCCCGCCGATCCCCGGCTGACCGAGCGATTCGAGCTGTTCATCTGCCACAGCGAAATGGCCAATGCCTATTCGGAGTTAAACGATCCCATCGACCAGCGTCTCCGCTTTGAAAAGCAGCTGGAGCAGCGGGAACGCGGGGACGACGAGGCTGAGATGCTGGACGAGGATTTTCTCACCGCTATGGAATACGGCATGCCCCCCACCGGCGGTATGGGTATGGGCATCGACCGCTGCGTCATGCTCCTAACCGGTTCCGACAGCATCCGGGATGTTCTTCTGTTCCCGACGATGAAGCCTCTTTCGGAGTAAAAGTTTTAGAAGCCTGTATATTTTTCATATACAGGCTTCTTTTATTGGCATATTCGTCAGGACAAAACCGCTTTATTGTTAAGGAAAAAAATCAAACATATTCCACGAGGGTAACACCAGACAAATGCGCTTAAGAACGGGTTATATGAGTTCTTTTAATGGTTTATCCATTATCCCGAAACGGGAAAGAAAAAGCCGTTTTTAGACTACATTGACAAAAATCTGGTTCAAGTATTAAAGTTCCATCTTCTCTTTCATAAACACAATACCGCTTCTTTTCGAAAATTCGTGCAATTTACTTGTCATTTTCCTTTTTACCCATTATAATGAGATTGGATCTATAGGATATGGAAAAGCAGGGCAAGCTGGCAATAATTGGTTTTTGAGAGCCCAATGAAAACGGGCAGCATTTTCGACAAACCCCGCGGCTCTTGTCAGCTAGATAAAGAAGACGCGGTTAGTAAATCATTCCAAACGGGAAAAAATCACTATAATCCATTTTTCCCCTCCACCCTTTTAGGTTAAAAACGTCCTATATACCGGTTCGTCAAGGAATCGCTTCAGCTCCCTTTATTGGGGACAAACAGAAAGGAATGATGGTTCTGGATATTTTCGACCTTCTGACGATGCTAGGGGGATTAAGCCTATTTTTGTTCGGTATGAATGTAATGGGACAAGCTTTGGAACGCCGCGCAGGGGGAAAATTTCGGTCCATGCTTGGAAAATTCACAACCGGCAGGGTGGCCGGACTATTGACTGGACTTGCGGTAACGGCAGTCATACAAAGCTCCTCCGCCACGACGGTGATGGTGGTAGGCTTTGTCAACTCCGGCCTTATGACGCTGCGACAGGCGATCAACGTCATTATGGGCGCCAATGTCGGAACTACCGTTACAGCCTGGATTCTCAGCCTATCGGGGATTGACAGCGGCAATTTATTTGTCCAGCTATTAAAGCCGGCTGCCTTTACCCCAGTGCTGGCGCTGGCAGGTATTATCCTTTACCTTTTCTGCAAAGGCGGAAAGAAAAAGGATACCGGCATGATCCTTTTGGGCTTCGCAACGCTGATGTTTGGTATGGAAACCATGTCCAAAGCCGTTTCCGGATTGGGAGAGCTCCCCGCTTTTCAAAAACTGTTCCTGCTGTTCCAAAACCCGATCCTCGGCGTGCTGGCCGGTGCGATCCTGACTGCGGTCATCCAGTCAAGCTCCGCGTCGGTTGGCATTTTGCAGGTGCTGGCTGTGACCGGGCAGATTTCTTACGGCGCAGCTATCCCCATCATCATGGGGCAAAATATCGGGACCTGTGTAACGGCGATGATTTCCTCTGTCGGCGCCAACAAAAACGCCAAACGGGCCGCTATGGTCCACCTTTCCTTTAATACCATCGGAACGCTGGTTTGGCTTTCGGTGTTCCTAGTGGTCCATGCGTTTTGGGACCTACCGCTTTTAGACAGTCCCGCTTCTTTGTGGGGAATTGCGGCAGCCCATTCGGTGTTTAACATTTTGTGTACGGTTTTGATGCTCCCTCTTTCCGGATTTTTGGAAAAGCTTGTAACCAAAATGGTGCCGGACGCAAAAAAGCCGGAAGTCTATGCAGAATTGGATGAACGCCTGTTAGCAACGCCACGGGTGGCGCTGGAGCGCTGCCGCGCCCTGACGGCAGAAATGGCCAAAACTGCGGCCGCCGCGCTGAAGGAAGGCATTCTTGCGGTACAGAAATATTCTCCGGAATTAGCCGAATCCATCCGGGAAAAAGAAGAAAAAACCGATCATTATGAGGATATTTTGAGTACCTATCTTGTGAAGCTGAGCGCAAAACAGCTAAGTGAATCCAGCAGCGCTCAGGAGGCGGAGCTGTTAAAAATTATCGGGGATTTTGAGCGGATTGCCGACCACGCGGTCAATCTGCTGGAATCTGCGGAGGAAATGCAGGAGAAGGAGCTGGTCCTGACCGGCGCGGCCTTATCCGAATTAAAGGTGCTTTCTTCGGCGGTAAACGAGATGATGGATCTGGCACTGGCCGCTTTTTTAAAGAACGATTTGGAGTCCGCTTTTACAGCAGAGCCTTTAGAGCAGCTGATCGACCGGCTGAAAGAGCAGCTGCGTACCCGTCATATTCTGCGTCTACAGCGGGCAGAATGCTCCATCGGCGCTGGATTTGTCTGGTCGGATCTGCTGACCGATTTAGAACGAATCGCCGATCACTGCTCAAATATTGCCGCATGTATTACGGATATTTCCCACAACAACATGAATTTGCATCAGTCTTTGCGTGAAATTCGCCATGACAACGAGGCGTTTAATCAAAAACTTCAGGCGTTTGCGGAAAAATACGCCATTGAAGAGGAATAAAAAAACGGTGGATTTTTTATCCGCCGTTTTTTTATTCCTCGTTTTTTCTAATTCCCTTTACGGGCGCTGACCCATGCCGCCTTCCAAGGTAATCGTCTCGCCGGACATATATTTAATCCGGAGAACCCAGCAGAACACAAACGCGCCCAATGTCCCTTTCCGGATCGCCAAAGCGGCCCATCGGCACAGCCCTTACGTTTTTTCGTAAGCCTCGGGGTAGCTTTCCTTAAAAGCCTCCAGCTGGGAGGTCATGGCCAGCTGGCAAACAACATTAGGCTTATATGCGTATCATCAGCAACCAGTCTTGTTCCTCTTCTACCAATTTTAAAAATACTTTGTCGTATCTCCCGCTCCTTTGCCGATACCAGCTGCCAATACACCCTTCAAATCCTGCTTTAAAGTCCAATCTAGTCCTATTGCCTCCTTTACTCCACTGTATTTTTATGGTACACCCGAGCATGAGAAAAAAGAGCATCCCATGAAGTACCAGCATCGCCGATTATCCTATGTATGGCTTCGCTTTCATGGGATAATACCAACAGCTCCCTTCCATTCTTAGGATGCTCGCTCACCTGTTCGGTCTTGGCGTGCTTTAAGCAAGCTGGAAACTACTATGGCTTTTATTTTTCAGAAATCCTTGGGTAAGGGGCTCACATCTGTCGCCTTTGCTATTGAAATCTGACTTTGCCAAAAAGCAGCGATTGGTCTGCAAATCTGCTCGAATTTTGGCAGAATGGCGATTGACAAAAAAAGAATCAGCAGTATAATGAGGAATAGAATTGAATAGTTGGATGCTTTAAGTGCCCCGCTGTCTTGGAAAGGCTGTGGGGAGAATAGGGAACCGGGTGCGAATCCCGGACGGTACCGCCACTGTATGCGCGAAGGCCGAGGCTCGTTGACGAAAGTCAGTCACTGGGAAACCGGGAAGGCAGAGTCCGGCGCGGAAGAGACTCTTCCTGCGGCGTAAGCCAGGAGACCTGCTTGGAGCTACTTTTTCTCCTGCCCACGAAATATGGGAAGGGGGGATTGACGTGTGCATCCTCTTATAGATAAAAAACCTTGAGCCATAGGCCGGCAGGGGTTGAGCGTTGCGGAGGCCATTCACTTTATTTTGTTGCGCAAAAAACGGGCGCGGCAGCTTTCATTA
>CAJTZM010000006.1 GCA_910583935.1 uncultured Oscillospiraceae bacterium | reverse complement strand
CCAAAGGTTCAGCAGCCGCAGCAGACCATTCCCCAGCCGGATTCAAAGCCGCAGGTCCAGGAGCAGGCGCCCAAAGTGGACGCAGCGGCTACCGTACCGGTCCAGCCCGCGCCAGAGCCCGCGCCCGCGCCTCAGCCGGAGCCTGCGTCTCAGCCGGAGCAGAAACCCGCCTATGAGTTTTCCTACCATCACACTACAAGCATTTACGAAAACGATGGGACCCTGATTCGGGTGGAATACTACGACGATAACAATAAGCTTACCCATTATTCGAAAGTCGAGGACCACGATCCGGAAACCAATTCCTATACCGAGAATATCTACACCTATGATGAGGAAACAGAAACCGAGATCCTTCAGCGTACCGATACTTATACGGGAAGTACGCAGGATGAAGCCTAGTAAGGCGGCGGTTCCGCATTGAAAATAGTTGTTTTATGGCCGGGAGAAAGGAGTCTCCCGGCTTTTTCCTTACAAAGGTGCGGCCGCAAAAGAAATGCTGTCAAAATAGGTAAGCCTGGGCGGAATTTTGCAGATTTTTCTTTACAAAACCTCTGGCAGTATCTATAATAAGAAATTGCGTCAGTGCGTACTTGTCCCAAAAGGCAATACGCACATTTCTCTGTACGTACAGCGTATGGATCATCTTGGTCCATAGGAAAGGACTTCCGCAAAATTTTACGAGAGGTGACTGTCAATGTGGTTTTTATTCGCAATTTTAACGATTCTTGCGTGGAGCGGAGCCGACCTGTTTTATAAAAAGGGCGCGGACCCTGGAGACCCATACAGCCACTGGAGAACAGTAATGATGGTGGGTCTGGTGATGGGCCTGCACGCGATCATTTATTACGGGTTGATCTGTAAAGAGCCTTTTTCCCTGATGAATATGGTCCGGTATCTGCCGGTGTCGTCCATGTATATTCTGTCCATGACGCTGGGATATGTGGGGCTTCGATATATTGACCTTTCGGTCTGCTCGCCGATTAGCAATTCCTCCGGCGCGGTGGCCGCCCTTTTGTGCTTTCTGGTGCTGGGCCAGCGAATGAGCGCTATGCAGTTTGGTGCGGTGGCTGCCATCTGCATCGGAATTTTGGGCCTTTCGATTGTGGAAAAGAAAAATGCGGACCGGGAGCGGGCCGAAGCGGGAGAGACGGTGGATAAAAAATATTCGGTCAGCGCCATCGCCATTCTTTTCCCAATACTTTACTGTATCATCGATGGGCTGGGCACCTTTGGCGACGCGTTTTACCTGGATGGCGACAACCCGATCTTTACTGAAAACCAGGCCAATATGGCCTACGAGATGACCTTTTTGCTCATTGGAGTTTTCGCCATGTTCTATCTGGTTTTTGTGCGCAGGCAAAAGCTTTTTTCCGCCGCAGTTAAGCCACTGACCGGCGCGGCCCTTTTGGAGACGGCGGGCCAGTTTGTCTATGTGTACGCCATGTCATCCAACGCGATTGTGGCGGCGCCGATGATCGCGTCATTCAGCATTTTTTCGGTGCTCTGGTCTCGGATTTTCCTAAAGGAAAAGCTCAGCCGCGGCCAATATGCCATGATCGTTCTGGTTATGCTTGGTATTGGGATTTTGGGAATCGAATGATACGAAAGCATCGGCCAAAAAGCGTTTGCTTAATGGAATTTCGATGAAAGCTTTATAAAGGGAACAAAAAAGCGGCCTTATTGGCCGCTTTTTGCTGTGCAGCTTTCTATTTTACCGAAGCGCCGGGGTAGTAATGCTCCAGGATTTCCACATAGCTGTACCCCTGCCTGGCCATTTCCACAGCGCCCCATTGGCTCATTCCCACGCCGTGACCGTAGCCCTTGGTGGTAAAGACGATATCGCCGCCGCTTTCCTCCCAGCTGAAGCAGGCGGAGCGCAGATTCAGTACGCTTTCGCGCAGCATGCGCCCGGTGATCGGCGCGCCGGTGCGGAAAGCGGAGCTGCCGCTTTTTTGTACCGTATCATACCCGCCTACGGTCATTTTGCCGTTGTAACCGCCGCTGGTGTAGGATTCTACAGTGAACCAATCCTCCACTGGGACCTGGCTTAAATCAATGCCCAGATACTCCCATACCCGGTCGATAACCTTCTCCTTACTCATGCTCACCGATTTTTGGAAAGCGCCGGAGACGTTCTCGTCCCAGGAGCTGTCTACCGAGCCGTAGCCTGCCACCGAAGACCCCCAAACGTCCTGGGGCTCGTTGGTCCGGCCGGCGGAGATGGCAAAATAAAATACATCCATCAACCGGCCATTGGCGTAAAGAGCCTGTCCCCAAACCTCCTGCACCGCCTGCTTGATCGTGTTGCTGTAGGAGGAGCGCATACTAAGCCCGGTGGGATAGTTCCCGTTTTGGTTGCGCTTATACAAAAGCGTATAGGTTGCCACCGCCTGAGCCTTGATCGACTCGTAATTTCCGCTTCCAAGCTCTGCGGCAACCACCTGGCAGACCGCGTCAAAGGCGTCGTAATCCCTGCCGTTTACCCGGAAGGTCTCTCCCTGGGAGGGAACGGAGCTGCCGCTGTTCCCATTGCCGGAATTTTCATTTGAAGTGCTGCTGGAGGAGGAAGAATTGGCGGAGGAACTGCCGCTGGAGGAGGGCTCGCTGGAGTCGCTTTGGGAGGGAGAGGATAAGGTGGTTTCGTCCACCCCCACATCCGGCGGTTCCGATTCGGAGGAGGATGAGTTTTCCGCCAGTGGTAGGGAGGACGAGACCTGGGAAGAGGATGGCGGCAGACTGCTGGCCTGGCTGCTGGAAAGAACAGGGGAGCCGCTGGAGCCCGAAGAGGAGGCCTCGCTTTGAGAAGAGGGCTCCTCCACAGAAGAAGCGCTGCTGGAGGAGGACTCCTCCCGGCTGGATATGCCGGATGCTTCCTGCAGTGGCAGGCTTTCCATAGGCGGACGGTTTTCTTCCTTGTCCGGCGCGGGGAGATCCCCGCCGTTCTGCTGCATTTTTTCGGGCAGCAGCGGCTGGGCGTTGTAGACCGCGTCGTCGGTTTCTACCGCCTTTATCTCGCCGCTGCGGGTTTGGCGTGCCATGACGATTAAGCGCGCGCCGTCAAAATCCGTCGTCTCGGTGGAAAGGGTCAAAAGCTGGTCCCCCTTGCGGATATCCACCGGCGTACAGATAAGGCTGCGGGCCTCCATCTCGCTGACAAGGGACTCCCATTCCGCATCATCCTGCGGATTTTGAAAATTTTCGTAGTCAAAGCCGTCTTCCTGTGCCGGATCGGTTACAAATACAGCGCAGATTTTATAGTTGCTCTGGCCGTATACCGTATCGAAGGAAAGAATGGGATGATCCCGGTAATAGGTGAGCTTTCGATAGTCCTCTAACTGTGCGAACATCTGTCCATCCTGCATATGGTTGCCGTACAGGGTTAGGTTGACGTCCTCTGAAAGGCTGGCTGGCGCATTTAAAAAGGTGGTCCCGTATAAGCTGGGCTCTTTTTTAAAGTTGCGAAGGGTGTAGTAGGTGTTGTCCTTTCCCTGCACCACCGGAAAGGAGAAATCCGTATCCGGTGCGCTCAGCCAGCCGACAATATCCTGATTCTGCTCCCACAAAAGCGCAAAGCGCTGGTCGTATTCTTGCGGATATCCATCCGGAACAGCGGAGCCGCCGCCGGATTGATAAAGGCCGAACATTGCGGCCCGCAGCTGCCCGGCCCGGTGGGCCTGCCAGTAAAACGAGCCGACGGCCCCTGCCGCCAGCAGCGCCGCCGCCAGCAAAAGGCCCAAGGCGGCTTTCCCCATGAAGGCCAGAGGGCGAACAGGCTCTCGGCCCACCCTGCCCTTGCCTTCCGATTTTTTCCGTTGGGGAAGTGACTCCCCAGGCAGCTGCCAGACAGCGGCCCCGTCCGGCGCGAAGGTGCAGATCCTTAGCTGGCCGCTTTTTCTCGCAAGGGCCGTCGTCAGGGGCGAACCGGCGGAAAGAAGCAGCGGATCGCCGTCTATGTACCGGCGGGCCATGTCCAGCGCCGCCGAGGCAGCCAGCTCCCGGTCAAGGTTGAGCCTTTCCTCCGGCACGAGGATCCGCGCTGTCCAGGCCCGGTCCCGATCGCATAAGGCGGCGTAGGCCATATCGCAGTGTCTGCCCGCCGGGCAAAAGCTGGTGACGCCGATCCCCAAGGCGGCACCGAACCGCTCCCGGGCGCTATGGGCCATCTGTACCGCCAGCGGCGCGGAAACGCCCCGGTGTTTTTTGAGAATCCGGCGGGGGATGCCGGCGGTTTTGGCGCTTTTTCGCCCGATTTCCATGCTGGGCAGCTCTTTTCCCGGGGTAAACGACTCGCCCAACAGACGGCGAATTTCGTTTTGCCCTTCTTTTTCCGCCGAGGCAACGGTGGTCTGGGACTGGGCGGCTGCGGCGGAAAACGCGGCCGCTACCGTTTTGGAGCCGGCAAAAAAGGCTCCCTCCAAAGCGCTTTTTACAAGACCCGCAGCGGTTTCCGTATGGTTTTTGTCCCCCTCGGGAAGAATGCGGACCGAGAGACCAAGCCCCTCTTTTTTTATAATGATTTTGGCCAGCTCTCTGGCCGAGTCCAGCTTGGCAGCGGCCTGCTCCAGCGAAATGCCAAATGCGCCGCCCTCTACCGGTTGGGAGGCAGGGGTGAAGACCCTTTCCAGATAGGGCAAAAGCTTTTCCTCGGTCATGGCCGCCAGCTCCGCCGACCCCTCGGGCAGGGCCGCGATGCACTGATCCTCCGCGGCCAACGCATATCCGGGACAGTCCCCCCAACGGTTGAGGAAGGGATGCGCGCCCGCCGGAATTTTTACCTTTCGCAGATCCTCCCGGGACAGGGCCTCTTCCTCCACTTTATATCGTTTTTTCATCTGCTCCAGCGCTTCTGGGCAGACCTCCTCCCGCAGGCCCAGCCCTTCGCAGAGCAGAAGGGTGGTAAAATCGGACGGTCCGCTGCCCAGCCCGCCGATGAGAAGGACCGTATCACTGCGGCGAAGGGCGGCTACCAGCGTGTGTTCCAAATTTTTTCGATCCGATTTTGCTTCGGTCACCGTATATTTGTCAATCCCCAGCGGAGCCAGCAGATCCAACAGCATTTGCTGCTGATCCTTTGCCTCGCCGGCAAAAATGATGTCCAGCTTCATCCTACATCCTCCTTTATGGTGAAAACCGGCCGTCTATCTCTTTATCTCGACCAGTTCTATTCCTGCAATTGCGTCGGCGGTCAGTTTGTCCGTATCCAGCGCCTGCTCCGCCGCCTCCACAAGATCCAGACGCGGACGGGTGCGGGGATGCTTGGGGGTAAAGACAGTACAGCAGTCCTCGTAGGGCAGGATGGACGTTTCAAAGGTGTCGATCTGATTGGCGATGGCAATAATCTCCCGCTTGTCCATTCCGATTACCGGACGGAACACCGGCAGCTGCGCCACCGCGTCGGTACAGGCGATGGCTTTTACCGTCTGGCTGGCCACCTGACCCACGCTTTCGCCGGTGATCAGGGCCCCGCAGTCCTGCTTTAGCGCCACCTGGCTGGCAATACGCATCATAAACCGGCGCATGACAATGGTGAACAGCTCCTCCGGGCATTTGTCCCGGATTTCCTCCTGGATCTGGGTGAAGGGGACCACAAAAAGCTGCATCCGGCCGCAGTATTCGGCCATCTTCTCCATTAAAGCGATGACCTTTTGCCGGGCTCGCTCGCTGGTATAGGGGGGACTGGCAAAATGCACGCCGCACAGCGTAAGGCCCCGTTTGGCCATCATGTAGCCCGCCACCGGGCTGTCGATGCCGCCGGAAATGAGAATCGCCGCCTTGCCGGAGGTGCCGATGGGGATGCCCCCCGCCCCCGGCTGCTGGCGACCGTGGATATAGGCAGCAGTCTCCCGGATCTCCACCATCACCAGTACTTGGGGCTCTTCCACATCCACCCGGAGATGGGGATAGCGCTCCAGAATCCGGGCGCCCAGCTCCCGGCAGATTTCCGGCGACTTCATGGGAAAGGACTTATCTGCCCGCTTTGCCTCTACCTTAAAGGTAGCCGCGTACGCCAGCTCCTCGCCCAGAAAATCCAGCGTTTGGCCGCAGATATCCGCAAAATCCTTGGCGGCCACCCGCGCCCGGCTGAATGCCGCGATACCGAATACATGGGACACCCGCCGGCAGGCTTCATCCAGATCGATCTCCTCCGACTGAGGCTCGCAGTAAATGGTGGACTGGGCCTTGGAAAACGAAAACCGTCCCAAACTGTGCAGCCGCCACTTGGTATTTTTCACCAAAACATCCTCGAAGGAGGATTTGTTTAACCCCTTCAGCGCGATTTCTCCTGTTTTGATCAGTATGATTTCCTTCATCCCGGCGCTCCTTTGTTTTTTCTACTATTATTCAGATATAGGATGTGTCTCAGCGGCCCTTAGCGATGGGCCAGGGTGCAGATCGCATCCTGCAGGGCCAGGACAAAATCCTCTACGTCTTCTTTTGTATTGTACCGCCCAAAGCTTACCCGCAGCGCACTGTCAATAAGCGACGGGTCCAGTCCCATGGCGGACAACACATGGCTTTTAGCCCCCTTAGAGCAGGCGGACCCGCTGGACACCGAAATGCCCCGTTCCTCTAAAAAGTGCATCATCGTCTCCGACCGCCAGCCCGGCACGCTGATGTTTAACACCGCCGGCAGCGCATCCGCCGGGGAGTTGATCACCACCTGCGGCATGGATAAAAGCCGGCAGCGCAGCTCCTGGTTCAGGTCGGCGATGCGGGCGGCGTCCTCCTTCAGGTGTTCGCAGGCCAATTGGGCCGCCACGCCGAAGCCTGCAATCAGCGCTGCCGCCTCGGTGCCCGGACGCAGCTTCTTTTCCTGGCTTCCGCCCAGCTGCCGGGGCAGGATACGCACCCCGCGCCGCACGAACAGCGCGCCGGACCCCTTGGGCCCGTAGATTTTGTGGGCGCTTACCGTCGCTAGGTCCAGATCCAGCCGGCGCATGGACAAGGGCAGCTTGCCTAAGGCCTGCACACAGTCGCAGTGAATCAGCGTATGGGGGTTTTTGCGCCGCACCTCCCGGACAATCTGCCCAATGGGCAGGACCGTACCCACTTCGTTGTTGACGCACATGCAGGATACCAGCACCGTTTGGCTGTCCACCGCCGCGGCTACCTCCTGCGGGTCAATATGGCCCATGCGGTCCGGCTTCACCCGGACCACCTCCCAGCCCGACTTTTCCAGATGGCTGGCGGCAGCGTCTATCGAGGAATGCTCGAACGCGGTGGTCACAACCCGCCTTCCCCGGCGGCACCGGGCCTCGGCCGCGCCTAAAATCGCCAGGTTGTTGGCTTCGGTTCCACCGGAGGTGAAGACAAGCTCCTGGGGGTCACAGTCCAAAAGCCGCGCCAGGCTTCGGCGGGCTTCCGCGATTCGATTCTCCGCCTCCAGCCCCTTACGATGCAGCGAGGAGGGATTGCCGTAGCAGCTGACCAGCATATCGTAAACAGCGCGGGCCGCCGGCTCCGCTGTGCGGGTGGTGGCGCTGTTATCCAGATAAATCTCTCTCATCCTCTCATCTCCCTTTTATAAAAGGTTTACCAAAAACAGGGGCCGGATTTTTCCATATACTTATCATTATAGACGATCCGGACGCCTGTTTCAAGAAAGGCGGGCCAAAAAAGTCTTTTTCTGCCGAAAAACGCCGGTTTGGGCCCCGCCTGCTTCATTATAAGCGCCCTTTTTTGTTTTTGTGCAAAAGGGAGGAGAGCGGGACTTGTATATTCTGGACCGGACGTGCTATACTGATACTAATTTCAAACAAAACGAAATTGTTTTTGTTTTTCGCCATTTTGGCGAAAAACACGTCTCATAAGAATCCAACGCGCTTCGCCGCTATAAAAAGCTTTTAAAGCTTTTTAATAGATTCTGGTATAAGGCAGGATCTGCCGGGAT
Organism: uncultured Oscillospiraceae bacterium; assembly: GCA_910583935.1. GTDB lineage: Bacteria > Bacillota > Clostridia > Oscillospirales > Ruminococcaceae > UBA3818. The sequence continues at coordinate 116,153 of CAJTZM010000006.1, read as the reverse complement.
TTTTTCCGGCTATGCAAAAAATATGAAAAAATTAAAAAAAGTTATTACAAAGTATTTACAAATCGATTTTCTTGTGCTATAGTATGGTTACAGTTCCAAGAAACCTGCGCGGACTGGTAAGGGAGAGTTGCCGGAAAGCACGGGATGGATGCTGAATAATATTTAGGAGGAATAACCCATGAAAAAAGTACTTGCTCTGGTACTGTCCGTTATGATGGTTCTGAGCCTGTCTGTGGTTGCTTTCGCTGCTGAAGTTGCGGCTACCAACACCCCTGGTCAGGTTGAGGGGACTGGTGATCCAGACAACAATCTGGACAAAGGTGTTATCATCGGTACTGGTGATAAAGATAGCAACGCGGATGCGGATCCCGACAAGCCTGGTGCTACCTACTACTACACCATCTTCAGAGAGACCCCCAACAATGCTGCTGGCGATGTTACTGTAAGCGGTACGAATTACGAGATGCTGGATGACGACGAGTATGCAAAGCACCTGACTGTTTCCATCCGTGAGTCCGGCGACAAGATGATCGATTCCTATGCGATCGTTAAGAAGAACGGCGTATACAAAATCGAAGTCAAAACCAAAACCACCTACACCACCAAGAAAACTTCTGCTAACTGGACCATCACTCTGAAAAGAGACAAGAAGTACAAAGTTAGCGAAGCGGATGTAGAGATCGCTCAGCAGTGGGCTGAAATCGTGACCGGCGTTAGCAATGATCATGAAGCGATCATCTTCGATAGCATTGATCTGGACGAGGCTATCGGTGCGAAGAAGGGTGCTTCCTTTGACGATTACACCGACGACGCGAACATCCAGGCTCTGGCTGTTCTGCCGAAGACCTCCAAATTTGCTGAGCTGTACTTCGATACCGATGAGATCTTCTGGTACACCGTGAAGAACTCCTCTAAGCTCACTGTGAACGTTTACTACCACAGAGACAACAAGAAGATGGCGCAGACCTACGAGGATGCGGATCTGGAGATGATCTTCTTCGATGGCACTCCCGAGTTCGATTACACTGGTACCTTCCATGTAACCGTTGACCAGGATATGTTCGTATACCTCATCGAGGGCGGCAAGCTGGTTGAAGGCAAATTCACCTGGAACAAAGAGGCTGAGTGCTGGGAGACCAACGTTAGAAAGATCGAGGGCGCTGTTGCTTCCGACGTTAAACTGGATGTAAGCAAATACAACGCGACCGTTAACACCGACAGCACCGACAATAAGGACAACCCTGGTACCGGTTCTGTTGATTTCGTAAACGTTGCTGTTGCTCTGGGCGTTGTTTCTCTGGCTGCTGCTGGCGCAGTTGCTCTGAAGAAATAATCCAGCTTAGTGAATCTTTCCTTTGTGTCTCTCCATATCGCATGAAGTGAAAAGCAAAAAGGCTGTCGCAAGACGGCCTTTTTTGTTTTGTCTGGGTGGAAAATATCAAAAGGCCCTTTCCATTTTGGAAAGGGCCTTTCTGCAAAAATCCCGCTAGATTTTGGAATAGCCGTAGCTGTTGACAAGGGCGTCCACCTTTTTATGGGCGGCGCACATGGGACATTCGGCCGTAGCGTAGCTGTGGTACTCGGGCAGATCTCCAGGCGTAAAGATAGAGTTGATCTTAATGCCGCGGCTTTCGCTGGCCGCACTGAAAATCGCCGAGATGGCCACCAGGCTGCCGTTGTAGTATTGCAGGCACTCCACCGCCCGGTTAATGGTCTTTCCGGTAGAAACAGAGGCCATCAGCAAAAGTACATGCTTGCCCCAGATCATCTTTTGGGTATTGTCCCGGAAAATCATTTGGTTGTTGGCGTTTAGCTCGGGGGTAATCACGTTGATATCCTGCCCGGCGTTGAGCATTGGGATGGTGGGATCGCTTAAAGCCTGCGCTAGAAATGCGCCCAGCATCTCGGTCCCCTCTAAGCAGACGATGGTGTCGATATTGGTGCCCATCATATACTCCTGGGCCAGCAGCGAGGCCGCTTCCTTGGCGGTGGCGGAGCTGGTCTTTACCGAGGTCATGTCCACGTAATAGTTAACGTGGGAATGACTGGTGGCAAAATGCCCGGGGATCACACCGATCTTTACCTTGCTGGATTTTCTTGCGCTGATTTCTTTCATTCTGGTTTCCATAAATCATACTCCTTCCGGAACCTCTTCCCCATGGAAAAAGGAAAAGGGCAGCAAAGCCGCCTTTTTATTTAGTATAGCATAGTCCATTCTTTTTTTCAACTTATATGGAGAATTTTATGGCAAAAATACCAAAAGAAAATTTTTATCGGATTTAAAAGAAAGGACCAGCGTCCGACTTTGTCCGGCGCTGGTCCTTTTGGATGGAATTGGGCGGGATTCAGCGAATGGACTTCGCCCGCCATTTTTAGTATTGAATGCAGGTGTTTTCGCCCAGGATTCCCTCAAATCCGCCGCGGGAAGAGACCACTGAGCTTTCCTTGTGGCCGAAGGCCCATTTGTTGCAGGCCATGATCAGCCGATCCTCATGGTTGAGCGGTTGAGCCGGCTTCTCGATGGGTCCGTTGGTCCCCTTTTGCAGGATGACCAGGCAGCGAAAGCCCTTATCGTCTACCTTGCAGGGGGCGTAGTGCAGGGTGTGGGGATAGATTTCCACCGCGACCCCTGCCGGGCAGTAGAAAGCTAACACATCCTTGGAATCCACTGTCCCTTCATCGGATAGGTCCTCCACCTTGTACATCATGAATACCATGTCGTCGGGGCCCACACTGACCTCGGAGCATTTGTGGTACTCGAAAGCGTTTAAAAGCGATCCATTGCCGTTGCAGTACCCCACCTGTACCGGCATACCGGCGTAGAGGTACTTCTGTACCTGGCTGGTGATGGGCAGCGCTTCCATCTCCGGGATGGAAGCCACATATTGGTTGCCCGATTCCGGCACGGCGGTGTGCTCCTTCAAATAATCCACATACGGAGAAAAATCGTAGCCCTCGATCACCCGCCCATATTTTTTAAAGGCCGGGTCGGTGACCAGATACATTTTCACGCCTGGGTTTTTTGCTTTTACTGATTCAAAACGCATTGGAACCCCTCTTTTCTTATATCCAGTTTTCTTATCTGGTAGTATAACATTCTAATACCGGATAAGCAATCTTTTTTTGCCCAAATCTTGCAAAGAAATCGAAAAATTGCTACAATGAAGGACAGAAACGAAAAAGGAGAAATAAGGCATGATCTGGGGAATTATTGGGGCGATGCCCTCTGAAATCGCGCTTTTGCAAACGCAGATGTCCAATGTGAAAAAAGAGACGATATCCGGCTTAACCTACCAATCCGGCGTCATCCGCGGCAAAGAGGTGGTGCTCTGCTGCAGCGAAATCGGCAAGGTCAACGCCGCCATGTGTGCGCAGACGCTGGCGCTGCGGTACAACGTGGGCTGCATGATCAATACCGGCGTGGCCGGCTGTACCTGCGACGATCTGACCGTTCTGGATCTGGTCCTTTCCCGAGACCTGGTTTTCCACGATTACGACTGGAAGCTTCAGGAGAAATACCATCCCCACACCAGCAGCTTCCCCGGCGACCCGGGTTTGATCGCGCTGGCCCAAAAGGCGCTGGCAGGGATGTCGGAGCACATTGGATACAAGCTGGGCCGCATTGCCACCGGCGACGTTTTTGTGGAGGACGAGGGGCTTCGCCGCTCCATTATCGAGCGCACCCACCCGGACTGTGTGGAGATGGAGGGCGCTGCCATCGCGCTGGTGGCATACTCCAACCAGATTCCCTGCCTGGTGATCCGCTGCATGTCGGATAATGCCAATGGTGACGCGGGCATGTCCTTTGACACCTTCGAAAAAATCGCCGCCGACCATTCCGCCAAGCTGCTGCTTTCCATGCTGGAGCTGGCGGAATAAACCCTGTAAAAATACCAAAAGCCGCAGGACCCATTCTAGTCCTGCGGCTTTTTCGTTTGTCCCCCTATAGGGGGGCCGCCTCAAAGGCGGGGAAAGGGGGACCTTACCCCGTTTCTCGGCAAAAATTCGGAAAGGGTATGTTCGGCTAGTTGGAAGTAAAGCCGTCCACCACCCAGGGATAGCTGGGATCCTCCCGGTACTTGAGCTTGATGACGCCGTCCGCCAGCAGCTGCGAATGGGCCTCGTCGGCATAGACATTTACCGGCGCCAGCGCTGTGTCTTCGTCCGGATAGGTCACCTGACCATATTCGCAGTAGTATCGTCGGTCGCTGTCGTAGATGCCGATGACCCCGTCGATCTTCGCGGCGCGATAGGATTCCAGCTCCTCGTCGTAGTACTGAGACTGGCGCAGGATGGTGGGATCCTCCGGCTGGTAGCCGCCGGAATAGGCATAGAAATAGGGCTCCACTGTACTAGCCGGGAATTGGCCGTCGTTTTGCCCGGGGCTGAATCCGGCTAAGAACCATTGATACAGCTGGTCAGGGGTCAGATTGTCCGTACCGTCCCAGTCAAAGAAGGCAAGTCCCCCGCAGATGGCGGGATACGCGTAATAGTCCGGCGCCCGAGAGGCCATATCGCGCCAGCTGTCCACCACATGATAGCCGGTAATGCGGTAGCGGTCCCCATCCTTTTGCAGGGTAAACCGGTGGCGCTGCTCCCGGTTGCGGATGGAGGTTTCCTCGTCCATATCGGTGAGCGTTTTCATGGGATCTTTGGCGCTGCCGTAAATCCTTCCATAAGCGACGGTAGCCTCCACCGTATCCCCCTGCTCGGTGTAGTCCAAAAGGAAGATATCCGGAGCCCAGCCGCCCATGTGATAGGGGGTATAAGCCATGGCGTACTCATGATAGTAACCGCCTATAGGCTTTTGATGACTGATCTGCACGCTGTCGCCGAACAGCTGCCGGGCGGTTTCCTCCACGATTTTTTGGGGGACGCATTCATAATCATTGACATAAGAGGTCAAGGCCGAAAATTTTTCGTCGGAGTTGGGGTTGACATCGTCCTGGTACCAGGAAATTTTGGGGGACCGGCTGTACGCCGCGTTGACCAAAAACGAATTGGGCGCCTGGTCGATAGAGTCAAAGTCCGATTCCGGCACATTGTTTAAAAAGGTCGCCTCGTAGATGGCGTCCAGGATCTGCCTGGCTTTTTCGTCGCTGCTGATATCCCACCGGCCGGCAGCGTTGGTCAGCGACGGATAGGAAATGCGAGTGTCGGTTCCCTGATCGATACGGGACAGCATCTGCTCCAGATTAAGCTCGCTGTACAGCGCTTGGATATCCGCCTGGCTCAGATTCGGCAGGGCCAGCTGCGCCGGGATGTAAGGGCCGTCTTGTCCCTCAGGATAGGGCTTTTCGTCCAGGGTAAAATACACCTCGTCGATCTCGCAGTTTTGCAGCAGGATGGTGGCGACGGTGTTTAAATAGACAGACGAATAGGGGTCCACCTGAGAAAGATAGGCGTTGTCGGCAGGGACCAGCGCGGCAGTAACGCTTTTTCCATCCTGAGTCAGGCTTTCGACGCCCAACCGGTCCGAGCCCAGTCCGATGGGCTGCGCCTGCAGCTGCTCCTGCAGCCAGGAAGGGGTAATTTCGCTGACGCCGGGCCGCGGCAGGGGGAAATAGAAGACCTTTTCCGCTCCCTCCAGCGACATACTGCTGGTGTTGTAAAGATACAGCGTCGTCTCCTGGGGGTTTTTCACCGGGATGCCCGGTTCTGCTGGTTTCTGCGGGTCCTGCCCGCCGGATTCTGTTCGAGACGGGCCCTGCGATTGGTCCGGATCGGAATTTTCCGGCCCGGAGGAAGGATTGGTCAGCAGCGAGCAGCCCACCAGCAAAACTGCCAGCAGAGCCGCCGCAGCGGACAGCAATGTCTTTTTATGGTATTTCAAAATATTCCCCACCCTTTTCTTTAAACTGCTTTCCCCAAAGGAAAGAAAGGATATCCGGCTGATCTGCCGGCCCTGTTTTCCCGCCATGGAAAGGAGACTTCGTGCGTAATCCTTCCGACTGCTTTCGCCTAAAAGCGCCAGTACCCGCTCGTCGCAGGAGGCTTCCATATCGTCGGAGCAAAGGCGAAAGCACAGCCAGACGCAGGGGTTAAACCAGTGGACGCACACGGCGAAAACGGCCGCCAGCTTTGCCAGATTGTCCCACCGGCTGATATGAACCCGCTCGTGCAGCAGGATGTGCTGTGCCGCCGCGTCCTCCCAATCGAACTCCCATGGCAGTACGATGCGGGGATGCAGCAGTCCGAACACCACCGGCATGGAAAACAGGTGGCTTCTGGAAACGAGGACCTCCCTTTTTAAAGGCAGCAGCTTTTCTGCCTGAAGGATTTTTTCGTTTTTTGGAAGCTTCCGAAGTCTTCTTAGCCGCACGGCAGACGCGGCGTAGCTGAGCGCGAAAAAGCCGGTAAGCACTGCCGCGCCGCTCAGCCAGACAACGGTGCCCAGCTGCAGCCAGGCAAATCCGCCTTTGGGATTTGCCGCCGGCGGCTTTTGGGCGGACGGAGTTTTTGTTTCGGATGGAAGCGGCCTTTCCTCCTGCTTTGGCAAGACATTTTGGGTCGCCGCAAGCCCCGCCTGATTGGTGCTGTCCGGGAACCCCTGGGCTGTTTGTGCCGGACTGCCCCCAACGAGATTCAGCCGGGACAAATAGCCGGTTTGTCCGGTGCTTTCGGCGCTTTGGAAAGCGGGCACCAGGGAAAACAGGCTGATGGGCGAAGCAATGGAAACCGGCACAAACAGGCGAATTAGAACCACCGCCCACAGCCCGTAGCTGATCCAGCGGGGCGCTCGACGCTTCAAAAACCAGCGGACCAGCACGACCACCGCCGCCGTCAGCGTGGCCACCAGGCTCATGCTTAAAATAGCGGAAAATAGGCCGGTCATTTTCCTTCCTCCTCAATCATCCGGCGGATCTCCTCCAATTCCTCTGCCGTTATTTTTTCGCTTTTTAAAAAAGAAGCTAAAAACATCTGCCGGGATCCAGCGTACAGCTTATCGATGAGACGGTGGGTCTGCCCCGCCCGGACCTGGTCCTTGCTGACCAGCGATGTGCAGGAAAACCCTGGGTCCTCCCGCCGGATCAGCGCCTTTTCGACCATGCGGGTCAAAAGTGTGTAGGTTGTGTTCCGGCTCCAGCCCATCTCCTCCTTTCCTCTTTGTACCAGCTGGGTAGCCCGGATGCCTTCGTTTTCCCAGATGTGCTCCATCAAAATCAGTTCCGCGTCGGATATCTTTGTCTGTTTCATAGGTCCCTCCTCCATGATGACTACGTCTGTAGTTTGACTATAGTCTACACATGTCGTTAGGTTTTGTCAAGGGAATGGGGGAATTTTTTCAAAAACAGCCAGACAAAAAGCAAACGCCCGTCCCCCGCAAAAGGGAATAGGCGTTTTGGAAAAAGCTGTTTTTTACCGAACCGGCTCCAGATATTTGGATTCGTAATAATGGCACAGGGCCTTGTATTCGTCCGACAGCTCGTCGTGGGCGTCGCGTACATGGGCATGGGCGTCAAACGAGCCGTTGCTGCTTAGCCGCTGGGTTAAATGCAGGGCGATGTTGGCGCAGTGGCTGGCGATCCGGTCCATATCGTTGAGCACCTCTACAAAGGTGATGCCGCTTTTGGTGCTGCACGCGCCGCTTTGCAGCCGCTCGATGTGCTTGCTCTTGAGCGTTTCCTCCATCAGGTCCACTGTTTGCTCCAGCGGCTCCACACGGGCGGCAATCACCGGGTTTTCCTCCTGATAGGCCTGCACCGTCATGCTGATGATGGCCCGGACCGCCTCCGCCGCGTAGGAGAATTCCCGCTGCCCGTCGGCGGAAAAGGTCACGTTCTGCTCGTGGTGCAGCTCCGCCTCCTGGGCGAGACTGCCGCAGTAATCACCGATCTTTTCAAAGTCACTGACCGAATGCATGATCTCGGTAGCCAATCGATTGTCGGTGGTGCTGATGTCCTTAGCGGTGATTTTCAGTAAAAAATCCACCATAACCGACTCGGTTCGGTCCAAAAACCGTTCGTTTTCCTCTAATTTTTGGACCTTTTTTTCGTCGTATTTTCGGAAGAGGTCCACTGCGATCTCAAAATTTTCCTGCACGGTTTCACCCATGCTCAGAATGGCCTTCTTACACTGCTCCAGCGCCACCGTTGGCGTATTGAGGAAAATGTCGTTGAGCCCCGCCAGGCCCTCCTCAATTTTGGAGGCCTCCCCATTTTTCACCAGGCGCCGGGAGAATTTGATCAGCTGATTGGTAAAGGGGAAAACCAGGATACAGGTGACAATATTAAACAGGGAGTGGAAATCCGCGATATTTCCGCGGTTGACCACATCGTCCCAGAAAGGGAAGCCCACCAGCGCCTGATAGCCATACACCGCGACTAGGAAAAACGCCGCGCCTAAAAGGTTGACCATTAAATCAATGTAAACCGCCCGCTTGGCCTTTTTGCTGGTGCCGATGCTGGCGATTAAAACGGTCACGCATTTGCCGATATTCTGCCCCATGATAATCGGCGCGGCCATAGAGAAGGTAACAGTGCCGGTGGAGGACACTGCCTGCAGAACGCCCACCGACGCCGAGGAGCTTTGTAAAATTGCTGTAACCAGCGCGCCGACCAAAACGCCGAGGAACGGATTTTTAAACAGGAAGAAAATCCGCTGGAATTCCGGCGAATCCTTTAAAGGGGCTAGAGTGTTTTCCATGGTGGTCATACCCACAAATAAAATGCCGAAGCCGATGAGGATGGAGGCAAAGTCTTTGGTCCGCTTTTTCTTGGAGACCAAAAGAATTGCCGCGCCGATGGTAATACACAATGGCGCGAAGGAGGAAGGCTTTAACAGCATCAAAAAAAGATTATCGTCGGAAATGTCTCCCAAACGCAGGATCTGGCCGGTGATGGTCGTACCGATATTGGCGCCCAGGATGACGGGCACCGCCTGGACCAGCTTCATAATCCCGGCGTTTACGAATCCCACCGCCATAATGGCGGTAGCAGCCGAGCTTTGGATGGCCGCAGTCACAACTGCGCCCAGTAAAACGCCCTTTAGGCGGTTGCTGGTCAGCTTCTCCAGCGTTCTTTCCAATCCGGCGCCGGCAATGCGCTCCAAAGAAGCGCTGAGAAGCTTCATCCCGTACAAAAACAGGCCGATTCCGCCGCAGAGGGTAATGACAGACGTCACTGTCAAACCAATCACTCCCATACTTTTTCTGCTGTCTTTACATAAATCTACTATTTTCTATTGTACATGACTTTTACCTGGTGCGCAAGAGAAAGGTGAAAAGGTCCTTTTGGGAAAAGCGTGAAGGGATTGAATTTTATCGGCGCCAATGTGATAGTATCAGATAATATAAACTGACGCGATGGAGAGGGGAGAGATGGCTGTGAATATACGAAGATTTCGGGATGAGGACGCAGAAGAGGTTTCTTCGTTGATTGTAAAAACGCTTAGATATCCAATCGTAAGGACTATTCTTAGAAGTATATTGAGAACGATGTGAGGCTTTTACAGCCGGAGAACATATTGGAACGTGTAGCATGGACACATTTTTATGTTGCATGTGAACAGAAAAAATAATCGGATGCGGTGCGGTCGGTCTATATTGGGGACAAGGAGGATGAAAGTAGTCTGTTTACCATTTTCGTTCAGCCGGAATATCAGAGAATGGAAATCGGAAGAAAAATCATTCAGGCCCTTGAACAGGATGAATATTTTTTGCGGGCAAAAAGAGTCGAGATCCCTGCGTCTATTACGGGAACCGCTTTTTATCGGAAGAGGGGGTATGAGTATAAAAATGGAGTAAAGGAGCCCGACGCAGAGGGCTTAATAAGATTAGAGAAATTTCGGTCGCCCCTGACAAAAAAACAAGGATTTTACATGAAAATGGCTGCGGACCCTTTTGGGGTTCACAGCCATTGGAGCTTATTGATTTTTGAGCTTTCGCCGGACAAAAATCCGGCGAAAATCCCGCCGGTTAAAGGGGATCAGCGGGTACAGATAGCTTTTGCCGGACAGGGTTCGGGTGCTGCAAAGGATTACCAGAAACAGGAGAATCCCGCCGGCAAAGCCCCACAGTCCCAGAAAGCCGGTTAGAATTAACAGCGCCAGCCGGACAAATTTAAACGCGAAGCCCAGCTCCAGGCTGGGCTGGGTATAGTTGGCGATGGCAGTAAAGGCCGCATAAAGGATGGTTTCCGGCACAAACCAGCCGGATTGAACGGCAAAATCCCCCAACAGCAGCGCACCGATAATGCTTAAAGAATTGCTCATCATGCTGGGGGTGTTGACCGAGGCCATCCGCAGACCGTCCACTGCGAATTCCAGCACCAGAAGCTGCGCTAAAAGCGGCACGCCGTTGGGCTGCGACACGCCGATAAAGGTAAGCCAGGGCGGAATCCACTGGGGATGCTCCACCAAAAGAAGCCACAAAGGGGTTAAAAACAGGGTCAGAAGGAAAATGACAATGCGGGTGATCCGCAGATAGGTGCCGGTGACCGGCGGAAAGTAATAGTCGTCTGCCTCCCGGAAAAAGTCGAAGATGCCCGAGGGCAGGATCATGGCGGAGGGGGAGTTGTCCACCAGCAGGACGATCCGCCCCTCCAGCAGGGCAGACGCCGCCGTATCCGGCCGCTCGGTGTAGCGGGCCTTGGGAAAGGGGTTGCGCCACCGGCTGGAAATCAGCGCTTCGGCCAGGCTTTCCTGGCTCATGGTCAGGCCCTGGACTTTGATGCGGCCAATCCGCTCCCGCATCCGCTCCACCAGCTCCAGATCCGCCCGGTCCTCCATGTAACACAGAACGATATCGGTATGGGAGCTTTCCCCAGCGGTGAGGATGGACATGACCAGCCGTGGATCCCGAATGCGCCGGCGGATCAGCGCAGTGTTAAATACTACCGTTTCCACAAATCCGTCCCGGCTGCCCCGCAGGACCTTGTCCTTCTCCGGCTCCTCCACGCTGCGGGCCGGGTAGGTGCGGATGTCAATGAGCGCGCAGGCGCAAAAGCCTTGGACAAACAGTCCCAGATTGCCGGATAAAATCGCCGTGCAGGCGGCCTGGGGATCTTCCTCCTGCGATACCTCTACATAGGGGATGATCCGGCGGGAAAAGCTTTGCATATCCGGCGCGGTATCCCAGACAGAAGGCTCCAGCTTGAGGAAGTACTCCAGCATTTTTTCCATCACTTCATCCTTGATCATTCCGTCCACAAACAGCAAGGTCGCTTCGCGCCCGGCGATTTCCAGGTCCCGGCGGACCAAATCGAAGGATTTTTCCGGCTGGAGGATATCCAGCATTTCTTCCAACATAAAAAGGCCCCCTTTCGGTTATTTTCAGTATGGACCGAAAGGGGGTTTTTATGCGGAAAGAACGGTGGAAGGCCGCCTTATCCCCCATCTGTGCAAAGGGAAAAAGCGCTTTGTCTTGCCGTATCTATGGGGGCTACCAGCCGCTCTGGGCCTCCAGCTCCAACAGGTACCGGACAACGCCGTCCGCCGTATTGGGGCCGACGATCCGGTCCGCCCGGGCCAAAAGGTCCGCCGTGGCGTTTTCCACCGCGCAGAACAGGTCCGCCCCGTCGGCCAGCGCCAGGTCGTTGTGGTTGTCTCCAAAGGCGACCACCCGGTCCGCCCCGGCCATCTCCCGCAGAATCTGCACCGACAGCCGCTTATCCACCCCGCCTGCCTGGACCTCTAGATACCAAACTGGCTCATAGGTGTCCAGATAGTAGGAAAGGGTGATGTTGGGGATTTGCTTCATTTCCCGGTACAGCCGGTCCATCCTTTCCTTGGCTCCCGACATGGAGAAAAACACCACCCGGCCGGTTTGGGCGGTCTGGACGAAGGATTCTACCTGCCGCCATTTTTTCTGCGGGAACCGGGACCGCTCCTCGGCGAACTTCTGGTCCCGCCGGGTATCGAGGCTTACGTAATTGGCGAACAGCTGCTGATCCTGGTAGGTGTACATGGTGCTGTGCAGGCCGTGCGCTTCCATCATCCGGGCGACCTGCACAGCCGCTGCCGGGGCAATGTCCATGACCCGGACAAACCGGGCGGTATTGTAGTCGTAGTAGATCACCCCGTTAAACAAAGCGATGGGCATGGTCAGGCGAAGTCCGTCCAGAATGCCGATGACCGTGCCGGTGCTGCGGGCGCTGGAGATGGAAAAGCACAGCCCCTTTTGGATCATGCGGTTCAATTCCCGGATAGCGTAGGGGGAAAGGGTGGCGTCGTTTTGCAGAAGGGTGCCGTCTAAATCGGAAAGGTACAGGGTTTTGGTGTCCATATGGCCCTCCGTAAAAAAGCGGACAGACCGGCTGGCGGCCGAAAGGGGAAGTCCGCGTCGTAAAATCTACTGGATTTCGTTTAGGGTAAGCTTTAGGGCCAGCTCCTCGGCGGTGGTGTTCCAGTCGCAGAAGCGCTCGCCCACCAGCCGGCGGCATAGCTCCTTTAGGATGGCAGGATTTTTGACCAGAAGCGGTCCTAACTGCCAGCTGCCGAAGAAGTTTCGGTACAGGTTGCCCTCATGAGATTCCCCTTCGATTTCGCTGTCCCCAGCGCCTTTTTGCACCGTGAACAGAAAGTCCCGCTCGCTGCCGTGGATGTGGGCGGTGCGGTTGACAAAGCCGTAGGAGGCGGTTTCCGGCGCGAAAACCGGATGGGCCAGCACATCGGAGATAAACACGCTGCCGGTTTCCTCCCCTGTATAGTCAAACAGGCCGATACCGGGGAAAACTTCGCCCCCGGGCCCGATAAAACTTTTGCCGAACAAAAGCCGACTGTTGCCGGTGACCAGAAAAACGGTATCCCGTTCTACCGCTGCCAGAACTGCCTCTTTTCTCTTTACAAAATCCTGCGCGGCCTGGCCCAGGTTCCGGGCCTTGCCCGGCCCGAGATAGACCATCTGATAGGCAGTAAAGTCAATCTCGTCATCCAGGCTTTTGTGGTCGATTTCCCAGGAAAGCTTCATGGCGTCCAGCCCCTTGGTCACCGCCAGCAGGTTGGCCCAGTCGCCGTACAGGTCCAGAAGATCGTCATACATCCAGAGAATGTTCACCTTATTCATTTGCTGATCACCCCCAGGATGGACTTGGCGTCGTACAATTCGGTGAGAATGCAGATATCGCCGTGAGTTTTGTCAATCACCGGCTTTAATTGGGACAGATCCCGCTCAATGCGCACCTGTTCGGTGGGGAAGCCGGCCAGCTTCAGCCGCACCGCCAGATCATAAGCCCTGGGTCCGGTGCCTACGATGGAATCTACCTTGCCCAGCAGCCGCTCAAAGGCGATGTCGTAAAGCCAGGTCGTGTCCCGATGGCCGGTATGGTTAATATTGTTGATGAACACGACCACCGTCTTATCCCCCTCCCGCTCCAGCACATGGGTGATGGACTGGTCAAAGGAGACGGGATTTTGGTTTTTGGACAGGATCATCACCGCCCGGCGGTTCCCCACCGAAAACTCGTCGTACCGCTGCTTGAGCGCCACGAAGGTGGAGGCCGCCTCGCAGCAGTCCTTTAAGGGAAGGCCCAGCTCGGTGCAGGCGGCGATGGCCGCGGTGGTATTGAGAATGTTGAACAGGTCCTTATAATCGGTGTGGACCGGACAGCCATTGACGGTGAAATCACCTGTCGCCAGATCGGCGTCCCCGGCGGTATAGGTCCAGTTGGGATTGGTATAGCCGCATTTGGCGCAGGAAAAGCCGCCGATGTGGTTATAGTGATAATATTGGTAGGACATCCGCCCTAGGCAGCGGGGGCAGACCTTGGCGTCGTGGGTGATGTTCTGGCACCGCTCCGGCGATTGGGCGGTTTTGGAAAGGCCGTAGTAGACCCGGGGATTTTCCGGTGCCAGATTCCCGCTGATGGGATCGTTGCCGTTTAAAATCAGCTTAACCTGAGGCTTGATCGCCTCGTGCAGCTTTTCGATGATCACGTCCACATTGCCGTTGCGGGTCAGCTGGTCGCGGAAAAGGTTGGTGCACAAAAGATAATCCGGCGAAAAGTCCCGGAAAATCAGCCGGGAAAAGCGCTCGTCCACCTCCAGCACCACAAAATCCTCCTTGATTTGCCCGCCCATGGTGGAGGCGGCCAGCAGCGCGGTAGCTACCCCGCCGGTGAGATTGGAGCCCTTGGCGTTGTGGGCCACAGAACATCCCTGTTTTTTGAGGATATGGGCGATCATGTTGGAGGTGGAGGTTTTGCCGTTGGAGCCGGTAACCGCCAGCACCTTGCCGTCGAATTGGAAACGGCCCATCAGATCCGGGCAGATTTTCAGCGCCAGCTCGCCGGGCAGATTGGTGGACTTGCCCAACGGCTTGCCCAGCAGGTACAACAGCTTGCCCAGCAAAAGGGCCAGTTTCATTTTCATTTGGAGCACCTCGATTACAGAAAATGACTGCCTGTCCCGGCAGCCGCAGATAGTATAAAAGGATTCTTATTTATTTTAGCACAAACAGCGGACAAAAAATAGCGCCGGTGCAACTATTTTTCTGGTTTCATACAATATCCTTCCGGCTTTTTCGAATGCATATGGCGTCCGGCTGTCAATTTGCCTAAAAAGACGGAAGATTTTTCGTTGGGATGACCTGGCTTTTTGGAAGGATTTCCTTGAAAATTCCACCTTTTTCCGGTATGATGATGGCAAAGGATGTTATAACCTGTCCTATTCTTTTTGCGGGAGGAACCTATTATGGCCAACGCAGTTTCCCGAATCTTGCGAAAAAACGCTTTAATTAATCAGTTGATGAGCTTGCAGGGCAACGCCAAGTGGTGTGTTTTGTGCGAGCCCTTCTGGGCGATTACCAACGCGCTTTACGTGGCTTACGCGGTGGAGTACCGCAAAGCGGTCATTGGGTTGGACAACGCCAATCTGGGTACTCTTTTGGGCACCCTGGTGACCATCCAGCTGGCAGCGCAGTTTCTCAGCTCCTTTTTAGGCGGCATCATTACCGATAAATTGGGACGCAGGAAAACCTGCTATTACTTTGACCTTTTGTCCGGCGCACTGTCGGTGCTGCTTTTGGCCTGCGCGCAGAATTTCTGGTGGTTCGCTGTCTCAATGGCATTCAGTGGCTGCTGGCAGATCAACACCAACGCCTGGAACGGGCTTTTGACCGAGGACTGTCCGCCGCAGAAAATCCCCTATGCCTTTTCCGGCATCACCATGGTGCAGCTGGCGGCGACCTTTTTGACGCCTATTTCCATTGTTTTGGTCCGGCAGTTCGACATTATCCCGGCGCTGCGGGGCGTTTACCTGTTCGCATTTTTGTCCCAGGCGTTCAAATCCACCCTGCTTTTTTTAATGGCGAAGGAGACCGGGCAGGGGAAAAAGCGGATTGCTGAAACAAAGGGCGTCCCCTTTCATAAAATGCTTTCCGGATACGGACGGGTGATGGGCCTGATCTTTTCCACCCCGGTGACCCGGCTTTTATTGGTGCTGGTCATTACCATCGGCATCGATAATATTATTATCGGCACCTTCTTTTACGATTTCGCCACCGAGCGGCTGGGTCTTCCCACCGCCTCGTTAGGCTATATCCCTATGATCCGGGCGGCGGTATGCCTATTGTTTATGTTTACCGCCCAAAGCAAAATCAACGAAAAAAGCCATCGGACCGTACTGTCCGTTGGGCTGGCGATCTATGCGGCGGCCTTTGCCTGCCCGCTTTTGTTCCAGGGCCTTCCCTGGCTTGGGGCGGTGCTGTACATTGTTTTCGAGGCGGTGGCCAACGCCTTTGTTATCCCGCGCAAGGAATCACTGTTGTTTTTATATGTGGATAAAAAGGAGCGTTCCCGTGTATATGCCATGCTGCACGTGATTGCTCTGGCCATTACCTCTCCCTTTGGCACGGTGATGGGGGCTATGAGCGACCTGAACCGGCTGTATCCGTTTTTATTCGCCATCGCCGTTTCGTTATGCTGCGGCGCACTGGTTTTCTTCTCCAAGGCTGAGGCGAAAAGCGCCAAAACGGCAAAGGTCCAATAGGATGCCCGGCCCATCCTCTCATACCGGTTTCGGTCCAGAAGAAAATCGACGGGAGGTGCTTTCTTTTTCTTGACAGTGGGAACGGTCCGTGCTAAAATACCGGTATACAATTTATGGGGAGATGGGAAGCATGTCTTTGCAAAAGCTGATTTTACCAGATCATTATACGACGAAGCTGGATATTCTCAATACCGAAATCGCCATTAAAGCGGTGAAGGATACCTTTGAGCGGGAGCTGGCCGAGGCGCTGGGGCTGGTGCGGGTTTCCGCGCCGTTGTTCGTCCAGCCAGAATCGGGGCTCAACGACGATCTTAACGGGGTGGAGCGTCCGGTACAGTTTGACGTTTTGGAAATCGGAAAAGATGTGCAGGTGGTGCACAGCCTGGCCAAGTGGAAGCGATTGGCGCTCAAGCGTTACGGATTTGGACCTGGAAGCGGCCTTTACACCGACATGAACGCCATCCGCCGAGATGAGGATCTGGACAATCTGCATTCGATTTACGTAGATCAGTGGGACTGGGAGAAGGTCATCACCCCGCAGCTGCGCAACGTAGCGTACTTAAAGGATACGGTGAAAGCGATTGTAGGCGCTTTGCAGCGCACCCAAAGCCAGGTTTGCCGGCAGTTTCCTGTTTTAAACCAGGTGATCCCCGAGAAAATCACCTTTCTCACCACCCAGGAGCTGGAGGACCGCTATCCAAGCCTTACCCCGAAGGAGCGGGAGGACGCGGCCTGCAGGGAGCACGGTCTCGTCTTTTTGATGCAGATCGGCGACAAGCTTTCCTCCGGCGCGTCTCATGACGGGCGGGCGCCGGACTATGACGACTGGGCCTTAAACGGCGACATCCTGGTCTGGTATCCGCTTTTGAACCGGGCGTTTGAGATTTCCTCCATGGGTATCCGGGTGGATGAAAAGTCGCTGCAGGAGCAGCTGGCCAAGGCGGGCTGCGAATCCAGGGCAAAACTGCCGTTCCACAAAATGCTGCTGGAAGGCCAGCTGCCGCTGACCATGGGCGGCGGCATTGGCCAGTCTCGCATCTGCATGCTGATGCTCAATAAAGTGCACATCGGCGAGGTGCAGGCGGCAGTCTGGTCCGACGAAATGATCGACGCCTGCGAGGCCAGAGGGGTCCACCTGTTATAAAATCCGGTACGAAGGAGGAAAAACAGTTGTATTATCCAGAAAAGAAGATCCTTTTGAAAAATGGGAGAGAGGCGCTTTTTCGCAGTCCCCGGGCGGAGGATGCGGTTTCTATGATGGCTTTTCTCAAGACGGTCGCCGGGGAGACGGAGTTTATTCTGCGTTACCCGGAGGAATGCAACGACCCGGAAGAAGAGGAGGCTGCCTTTTTGACCGGCATCCTCCAATCCGATACAAAGCTGATGATCGCCTGTGAAATCGACGGGGAAATCGCCGGAAACTGCCAGATTATGTTCCAAGAGAGGCTGAAGACCCGGCATCGGGCCAGAGTCGCCATCAGCGTGCTGCAAAAATACTGGAACCTGGGTATCGGCACCGCCCTGTTCCGGGAGATGATCGAGGCCGCGTCCCGCCGGGGAGTTTTGCAGATGGAGCTGGAGTTTATCGAGGGGAACGAGCGAGCCCGGCATCTGTATGAAAAGATGGGCTTCCGGATTGTATCGGAGATGCCGAATGCCGTTCGCCTGCGGGATGGGAGTTTTCGCAAGGAATTTGTGATGGTCAAAATGTTGGCGGAATAATATGCGGCTGGCGTAAGAAAGATGCAAAGGTGAGAGAGCCGGCGGCTTTTTATCAGAGGATAAAAAAGAAGGCTTCGAATAAAAAAGGGATCTTCCGCAAGAGGCGGAAGATCCCTTTTTTCAAAGAATGGCGGTTTATGGAAGCAGCGTATCAGCGGCGGTAGGCTGCTGGTCGTTGGTTTTGCCAAAGAAATATTCGTCAAAAATAGCCCTGGCGACTGCGGCGCCCCAATAGCCGTGGTAGCCGTTTTCAATGACCACCGCCACGGCGATCTGCGGATCGTCTGCCGGCGCATAGCAGATATAGGTACCGTTGGGAAAGCCGGTGGTTTCCGGCGTACCGGTTTTAGAGGCCACCGAAATAGGGTAATTGCCAAAATACGCGCCGGAGGTACCGCTGTAGCCATTTTGGCCGGAGGCACGGATCATGCCGTCCCGAATGGCGTTGACCGCTGTTTCGGACAGCCCCATGTCCATCATGACCTCCGGCGTCATTTCCTGTACCGTTTCGTCAAGTCCATAGCTTTTGATGCTTTTGATCAGGTGGGATTTCATCCGAACGCCGCCGTTGGCCAAGGTCGCCGTATAGGTGGCAAGCTGCAAAGGGGTAAAGAGACTCTTCCCCTGCCCGATGGAGGTTTGGAGCACGTCGCCGGGATTCCAGATTTCCCCGATGGATTCGCTGTACGCAGGACTGGACATATGACCGAGAGCTTCCGGCAGCTCGATGCCGGTGGGTTCGCCCAGCCCAAACTGCTTGGCGTAATCGGTCAGCGTGTCAATTCCCAGCTGACGGCCTAAATCGTAAAAGAAAATATTGCAGGAAACCCGCAGCGCCTCCATCACGCTGAAATTGGGGTGCCAGCCCAGACACCGGGGCTGATAGTCCTCGTAAAAGGTATAGACGTGGTTGCAGGTGTAGGTGTAAGAGGGGGTAATCGTACCTTCCTGCAGGCCGGCGGTTCCCACCAGCGGCTTAAAAATGGATCCGGGAGCGTAGGCGCCCTGCAAAGCCCGGTTGAACAATGGATTATCCGGATTGGCCAAAAGATCGTGATAGTCCTGGCTGTAGGTGGCCAGATTATAGGTGGGATAGCTGGCCATCGCCAGAATTTCGCCGGTTTTGCAGTCGATCGCCACCACCGCGCCGGCGGTGGCCTCCTTCCCCTCGCCCTCTTCTCCGTTGTCCTGTAGCCAAAGGATTTGTGACTCCAGCGCGTCCTGCGCTACCCTCTGCAGATTCATGTCCAGCGTGAGCATAATGGAATGACCCGGAATCGGCGAGGTAGTGACGGCCGCGTCGATCACCTCGCCGTTGGAATTAAGGGTAATGGTCCGCCGGCCGTTTACCCCCCGCAGCTGGGACTCAAAGGCCTCCTCAACGCCGCTTTTTCCAATGATATCGTTCATGGCGTAGCCTTTGTTTTTTAACTGCGCGTATTCTTCCGCGTAAATGGGGCCGATCTGCCCGACTAGGTGCGGCGCGATATCCCCGGCCACGTATTCCCGGATGGTGCTTTCTACTACCATGACGCCAGATAGCTCGTATGAGCGCTCCTTAATCTGGATAACGGTGGAGGCGGCCACGTCCTCCGCCAGGGTGTAGGGGGTGGTGAGGGCAAATCCCTGCCGCTCCATCTCGTAGCGGATGCCCGCCAGCTGGCGCTGCTGCCGCGGCTCGTATTCTGCCAGCCCGTAGCGCTCAACCAACCAGCTCATTACATCCTCTACACTGGTGTAAGGACCTACATGCAAAAAATCCTTCAGCCGGGAAACCTCCGCATCCTGTCCTTCCCGGAAGGAAAAGGGCTCGGTTTCGGTTACCGGCAGCTTGTCGATCCATTCGTCCCCCGCGGCGGACAAAAGCTTTAACAGCCGCAGAATGATCTCGTTTTCCTCGCCGCGGGTCAGATAAGCCTTGTCCAGCGTAACATTGTAGCCAACCTTATTCTGTACCAGCGGCCGGCCGTATCGGTCGGTGATCTCCCCGCGGGCGGCCTGAATAATTTGTGAGCGGGTAGCGCCTTTGGTAGCCAGCTCGGAATAGGCCTGGCCGTGAACAATCTGGATCTGGATTAGCACCAGGCCAAAAACCAGGCAGACGGCCAAAATCAGCCCGAACAAAACCCATGTGCGCTTTGTATTGATTTTCTTCTCCATATTTTTCTCCTAGCCGGCCAGCGTTGACACGGCAAAAAACCGGAAAAACTATTCTTTCCATTGCCCGTCGCATTTTTCTTTCATTTTTTGGATCAGCAGCAAAAAGAAAGGGGTTAAAAGAGCCGTATATAAAAAGGTAGGGAATACAAAATGGATAAAGACAAGCTGAATATTTTCGTATCCCCAAATCAGATAAAAGAAAAAGAACTCCACAAGCGCTCGAATGGCAGCCAGTCCGCCGCCTAAAAGCAATGCGCTTTTCCAGCTGACCTTGACCAAAAAAAAGCTTAATAGCGCGATGGCAGTACAGCCGCAGAGCATGACCAGTCCGTTGAAGCCAAATAAAGCCTGGCTTCCCAAGTCGCACAGCAGACCGCTGACAGCGCCGAACACCGCGGCGGGCAAAATGTTTTCGCACATGGCGATGGACACCGCTATCGGCACGACCCAGAGCGGACGGACGCCGAAAAAGGAGAAGACGCCGGCGGTTGTCTGCATCGCGTAAAAAATAACCAGAAGAAGCGAATAGAAAAAGTATTTTGCAAACACCCAAATCCGTTTTTTTCGAATCATTGGCCCGCCTCCGTAGAAGAGGATTCACTTTCAGAGAAGCTGCCGGCGTCCGTCTGGCTTTCTGCGGCGCCGCTGCCCATGAGATCTTCGCCGATCATCACGCCCTGCCCCTCAAACGCGGTAATGACAAAAACATCCTTTACCCCATACGCAGAGGCAAAGGGTTCGATCACCGCATAGAGGGAAACACCGTGATCCTCCTGCCGGATCTCCTTAATAGAGCCGATCTTCAATCCCTTGGGAAACACGTTGCCGCCGGAGGTGAGAACCGTATCACCGATGGCGGCGCCGCTGTCCCTGGGCAGGTAGGTCATTTTGCACTGCCCCTCCTGCGCTAGGTCTACCGCACCGACCACAATGCCGGTGTCCCGGGTCCGAGAGACATAGGCTCCGACATTCAAGCCCGGGTCATAGATGGTGATCACCCTCGAATAGGTTAATCCCACCTCCTCGATGACTCCGACCAGCCCGTCAGAGGTAATGACCGGATCCCGTTTGGCAACCCCCTGCAGTGTCCCCTTGTCGATGATGAAGCTGCCGAACTGGCTGTTGGCGTCCCGGCCGATAACCATAGCCGGACAAAATGCAAAATCGGCGTTCTGCTCCTTAATATCCAAAAATCGCTGATACAGCTGATTTTCATTTTTAATGGACTCATAATCCACCAGCTGGTCCCGCAGCTGGCGCAGCTCCTCCTTTAGCGCTTCGTTTTCCTCCTTGAGCTGCTCTGCGCGCAGATACCCCTGCAGCATGCTGGTCACGGCGGAGGAAATTTCGGTAGAAGCCTTTTGGAACGGATAGACCACCGCACCGATCACCTTTTGTGTGAAGATCGCTATACCATCTGTATAGGCGGCGCGAAGCATAAAGGCGCACATCAGTATGGCAAGTCCTAAAATAAGCTTGAATGTTTTTGTTTTCAAAAAATCCTTCATGACCTTGCCCTTCTTTTGCTGTCTGCAAAAAGCAAAAAGCGGCCGTGGGTTGGTTTTCCCCCTGCCCGCAGCTGACGGGAAAAGAGATTTTATACCGTTTCCGGCACAAAATGGGGAAAGCACAGCCGCCACCACCGCCCAAAAACACAAATACCGAAAAACCGCTAATTGCGCCGGTCATCCTCTGAAAGAACGTCCCGCAGCTTTTCCAGATTTTCCAAAACCGTACCGGCGCCGTCGGCAACACAGTCAAGAGGGCTGTCCGCCACATACACCGGCATACCGGTTTCCTTGGTAATCAGCTGATCCAGACCCTTTAACAGGGCGCCGCCGCCGGTAAGGGTAATGCCGTGGTCGATAATATCGGCCGAGAGCTCCGGAGGGGTGCGCTCCAGGGTTGTTTTAATGGCGTCCATTACCAGCTCCAGCGGGTCGGACAGCGCCTCCCGGATTTCATGGGGCTCGACCGTGATGTTTTTGGGCAGACCGTCCACCAGATTGCGGCCCTTGATTTCCATGGGCGCCTCACCCTCGTAGGGGAAAGCGGAGCCAATTTGAATTTTCACATCCTCGGCGGTCCTTTCGCCGATGAGCAGATTGTATTTCTTTTTGATATACTGAATAATCGAGGAATCGAACTCGTCGCCGCCGACACGTACCGAACGAGCCGCTACAATGCCGCCCAGTGAAATTACCGCCACCTCGCTGGTGCCGCCGCCGATATCCACCACCATGCTTCCGGTAGCCTCCGCCACAGGAAGGTCCGCACCGATGGCCGCAGCCATGGGCTCCTCAATAATGGATACGTATTTGGCGCCCGCCTTCTGGGTTGCCTCCTTCACCGCCCGGCGCTCCACCTCGGTTACGCCGGAGGGAATGCAGATAACCACCCGGGGCCGGACAAAAATCGAATTGCCCAGCGCTTTTTTGATAAACAGCTGCAGCATGCTGGTAGTAATATCGAAGTCGGCGATGACCCCGTCCTTCAGCGGGCGGACCGCAACAATCGAACCAGGAGTTCTGCCGATGACATCCTTGGCCTCCTGGCCGACAAATTTTACCGAATCGCTGCGCACGTCAACCGCTACCACCGACGGTTCCCGCATGATAATACCCTTTCCCTTCATGAAAATCAGGGTATTCGCCGTACCTAAGTCAATACCGATGTCTTTTGTAAAAAGCACAAATACGTCCTCCTTTGGTTTTCCTTGTTTATTCAAAATGAACTGGATTGCAAAACAAAAAGCGCGGGATTTTTTCACTATCCGCAGCTTTTTGAGCTCTTTTGGGGCAATCGCGGCAAAATGGCTGTATAACAAACTTATTATACCCGCTTACAACAGATTTCTCAACCTGTCAAGGGGAAATTTTTTCTGAAATTTTGAAGATTTCCCTTATTCCTTCCCATTTAAAGAGCGATTGGATGCAAAGTCCGGTTTTCTTATAAAAAAGCGGACATTCGACAAAAAGGAAACCGGATTTTTCCACGAAACGTTACACAAAATATCGGGACGGGTTTTGGCTAAAGGACCTGCCGCGCCTTGCGTCCAAACAGAAAAAAGCGGAATCCGGTTCTTCCGGATTCCGCAAAGCCTTTTGATTTTTCTACGCCTGGTTGACCAGGATCCGGTAATCGGCCCGGAAGATCTGGCCGGGCAAAGCGCAGTTGCTGTAGGCCCGCTGGTCCAGATCGCCGGAAAAATCGACCTCGTCGCATCGGCCGTACCAGGGCTCAATACAGACAAAGGGCGCATTCTTCCCGGCGGGAGACCAGACGCCAAAAAGCGGCGCGTCAAACTCCACCGTGATAAACGGGCGCTTTTCCCGGTCCGCCAGCCAGACCCGGCCGGTCTGCTTGCCCTCAGCAATCAGAGCGTCCCGATCAAATAAGCTGGGGGACAGCCGGCACAGTCCGCCCTCTAAGGAGAGGACGTACTGCTCCTTAGCCGCCAGCCCGCCGTCCAGCAGCCGGTAGCGAAGATCGCCCGGCAGGTCAAACCCCAGATAGCAGCCCTCCATTCCGCCGCCCTCCGGCGGACAGAGAAAAGCCGGGTGAGCGCCGATGGAAAAATACAGCGGCTTATGCTGAGAGGGATTTTCCACCTCCCACAAAACCCGGACGGCGTTTTCCTCCAGCTGGTAGCCGATTTTGAGCACAAAGGGCAGCGGGTACCGGGAAAGGGTTTCGGCGTCCGATTCCAGCCGAAACCAGATCTCGTCCTGGGTTTGCCGGATCGGTGAAAAGTCCATATCCCGGGCAAAGCCGTGCTGGCCCATGGGATAGCGCTTTCCCTCGTAGAGAAATTCCTTGTTTTTTAAGCTTCCCACAAAGGGGAACAGCACCGGCGCGCTGCGCCCCCAATAAGCGGGGTTCGCGTCAAACAAATACTCTTTGCCCGCCGCGTCCTTTACCGAGCACAGCTCCGCGCCGGCGTCCTTGAGCAGTACGGTGAGCCGGCTGTTTTGGATGGTGTGAACCGCCATTTTATTTTTCCTCCTCTTCTTTGGGCAGGATGAGTCCGCGGCGCAGCGGCAGCCAGACGGCTATGGCCTTGCGCAGGCTTAAATCCCAAAAGTCCCATTCGTGCTTGTAGTCCGGGACCTCCTCATAGAAAACATCGCAGCCCAGCTCGGTCAAAAAGTCCGCCGCCTTGCGGCACCCGGCCAGGGCCAGATCGTCCCCGCTGCCGCAGGTAAAAAACATTCGGGGCAGCGGCGTTCCCTCCCGCACATGCCGTTTGGCCTGGGCGTACGCGTCGAAGGAAGAACCGGCAAACTGGGTCAGGTCGCCGTAAAAATCCGCGATATTGGGCATGGCGGGGCTGAAGTCCATTCGCCGGCGGGCTTTTTCCGCAATGTTTTCGCCGGACCGGGCGGAGCCGGACATCATCAGCGCGGCGGCGAATCGGTCGGGATAGGCGCAGGCGATCTTCATGGCGCCGTTAGCCCCCATGGAAAGGCCGGCGATGAAGGTATCCTCCCGGCGGACAGAAATGGGGAACAGGGTTTTTAGGACCAGCGGCAGCTCCTCGGTGATCCAGGTAAAGTACTGGGGCCCCTGCTGATAATCGGCGTAGTCGGAATTGGCCGCCGCGGGCATGACTACCGCCAGCTTAGCCTCGTCGGCGTACCGGACGATATTGGTAAAATGCAGGTAGTCGGTTTCATCGCCGTGGGAGCCGTGCAGCAGATACAAAAGCTGATAGCGCATCCCCGGCTGGTAGACTGTTTTTCCTGCCGCCATTTCGTAATAGGTCATGGTGGGCAGAATTACCGTGATGTTGGTCTGGTGCCCCAGACTTTTGGAAAGCAGATTCATTCGGATAACCGCCATAAATAATCCCTCCTATTTGTCATAATGGCCAAACGGCGTTATTTTGCCGTGTTCGCATAAAATTCGTCCAGCGCCGCCGCCAGCAGACCGGGCTGATCGGCGTTTACCTCATGGCCGGCGCCTGGGATGATTTGCAGTCCCGCGCCGGGCAAAAGCCGCGCCAGATCTTCTGCGGCCTTCCGGTTCGGCCGGTCCCTTTGGCCGCACACCACCAAAGCCGGGCAGGATATCCGGTGCAGATCGTGGGAAAAATCCAGCGCCGACATGGAACGGCAGAGGGCCAGAAAGTCCTTCTTGCCAAATCCTGTTTGGCCAAACGCCGCCGGGGGCATGAGGGAAAACAGCAGGTTTTGCAGCCGTAAAAGACCCTTTGGCATTTTAAACGGGGTCCCGATCAATACCAGCGAACCGACATTTTGGGGATGCACGATGCTGTAATGCAGCGAAAGAACGCCGCCCAACGACAGGCCGCACAGATGAAGCGGTGCCTTCAGCCGGCCGCAGTATGAGGAAAACGCCTGGTACAGCGCGGGATAGCCGCCTGCCGTTCCCCCCGCAAGCGCCGGCAGGTCGGGACAGGCAAAGTCCAGCGGCTTCTTCAGTGCGCCGATGGTCTTTTCCCAGCTGGCGGCGGTCTGCCCCAGTCCGTGTACAAACAGATATGGCATTTTCTACCCGGCTCCTCTTTCTTCTTAATACTTCTATTAAATCATAAGCGGCCGCAGCGCGTCAAGAAAAACGGTGGGACCTGCCGCTGGAGCAGGTCCGGATGTTTCGGCTTCAATTCCGCCGGGAAATATGCTATGATGAAAAAAACGCTTTGTAAAAGGGGAGCCAAAATGGAGGATATGGCCTATTGCGGGTATTTTTGCAGCCAATGCCCGGTTTATCAGGCGGACATCCGCGCAGACACGGCCGAAAAAGAGCGGCTGGCCCAGCAGTATTCCACCGAAAAGCAGCCTTTGACGGCGGCGGATATTTCCTGTCGCGGCTGTGGAAAGGAAAAAGGGGAGCCGCCGGTTTTTTGCCGGGAATGCTTTATCCGCGCCTGTGCCGAAAAAAGGAAGCTGTCCCACTGCGGAGACTGCGGGGAATATCCCTGCGCGTATTGGCGGATGCATATTCCGGCGGACAGTTCCAGCCGGATTTTGCTGGACCGATACCGAAATGGGCGGTAAAATTCGATTTTTCTACAAAAAAGGGGGAGCTTTTATGGAAAATACGGCCCCAAAGCTAGTGAAAATACAAATTTCCCAAAAGGGGGAAACCGGTCTCAGGGCAGGGCATCCGTGGGTTTACGACACTGAGGTTCTGCCGCTGGTACAGCCCTGTACGGACGGAAGCCTGGTAGAGGTCAGAAGCGCCAAGGGCCGATATCTGGGCGCCGGCTTTTACAACAGCCGCTCCAAAATTCGCGTTCGGGTCATTTCGACCAACGCCAACGACCGGTTCGACCGGGGTTTTTTTCGGCGGCGGCTGTCTCACGCCTGGGAGTACCGCAAAACGGTGATGGGCAAGGACCTCGACTGCTGCCGCCTGATTTTCGGCGAGGCGGATTTCTTCCCGGGCCTTACGGTAGACCGCTTCGGCGATATTCTGGTAACCCAGACCCTGTGCTTGGGAATCGAGCGGATCAAGCCCATGCTGTTTGAGGAGCTGTACCGCCTTTTGGCGAAGGATGGGCAGACGATCCGAGGGATTTATGAGCGAAACGACGTAGCCATCCGTCGGCTGGAGGGGCTGGAAGAGTATAAAGGCTTTTTTTCGCTGCCTGGCCTTCCGCCGCCGGAGCGGACCGACACCCAAATCACCGAAAACGGCGTCCGGTACCGGGTGGATTTTGAAAACGGGCAGAAAACCGGCTTTTTCCTGGATCAAAAATACAACCGCCGGGCCGCGGCGGCGCTGGCGCCGGGCAAGCGGGTACTGGACTGCTTTACCCATACCGGCTCCTTTGCCTTAAATGCGGCGAAGGCGGGGGCCACCTATGTCCACGCGGTGGATATTTCCCAGGATGCGGTGGATTTAGCCCGGCAAAACGCGGCCTTAAATGGCCTGTCGGACCGAGTGCGCTTTGAAACAGCCAACGTGTTTGACCTTCTGTCCGCTTTGCCGAACCATTCTTACGATTACATCATTCTGGACCCGCCGGCCTTTACCAAGTCCCGCCATACGGTGGACGCAGCGCTGCGCGGGTATAAGCAGATTAACCTGCGGGCCATGCGGCTTTTGCCTCGAGGCGGATATCTGGCCACCTGCTCCTGCTCCCACTTTATGACCGAGGAGCTGTTTTGCCAGATGCTGCGCTGCGCCGCCTTTGACGCGAAGGTTTCTCTGCGGCAGATCGAGGCGCGCCAGCAGGCGGCGGACCACCCGATTTTATGGAATGTGCCGCAGACCAATTATCTGAAGTTTTACCTATTCCAAATTGTATAATACAATAGAGTTGTTTCATTCATCCTGCTAAAAAAGGAGAAGGGCTGTGTTTTTTTCGGGGCTCAAGAGGAGAACGGCTAGGTAAAAACGGCAAAAAGCATTATTTGTGAAATTGCTATGAATTTAACATTCTTTCTCTTGTAAACGGTTGAAAACTTCGGTATAATGATATACGTGAGAAGTTTGGTTTTTGGAGAACAAAAGCTAAATGGATAAACAAAAACCGGCACATAATATACTGGTTTTGAAAGGAGAGCAAAAAGTCATGGCATTGACGAAGAACCCTAATGTATTAAAATGGCTGGAAGAGATGGTTGCGCTGACCACTCCGGATCAGGTCGTGTGGATTGATGGCAGTGAGGAGCAGCTCAACGGACTCAGAGCTGAGGCGATTGCCACCGGTGAGATGGAGGAGCTCAATCAGGAGAAGCTTCCGGGCTGCCTTCTGCATAGGACCCGTCCCAGCGACGTTGCCCGCGTAGAAAACAGAACCTTCATCTGCTCCCGCAATAAAGAGGATGCAGGCCCCACCAACAATTGGGAAGATCCCAAGGTTATGTACGAAAAGCTGGGCAAACTGTTTAGCGGCGTGATGAAGGGCCGTACCATGTATGTGATCCCTTATTCCATGGGCCCCATCGGCTCTCCTTTCTCTAAGGTCGGCGTGGAGCTGACCGATTCCATCTACGTTGTTCTGAACATGGACATTATGACCAGAATGGGTGCGCAGGCGTTTGAAAATCTGGGGGATACCTCCAATGACTTTGTAAGAGGCCTCCATTCCAAGGCGAATGTCGATGAGAACGAAAGATATATCGTCCATTTCCCGGAGGACAACACCATTTGGTCCATCAACTCCGCTTACGGCGGCAACGTGCTGCTGGGCAAAAAGTGCTTTGCTCTGCGTATTGCCTCTTATCAGGGCAAAAACGAGGGCTGGATGGCTGAGCATATGCTGATTTTGGGCATTGAGAATCCCCAGGGCGAGGTGAAGTATATCACCGCTGCGTTCCCGTCGGCCTGCGGCAAGACCAATCTGGCTATGCTGATCCCGCCGGAAATCTACAAGAAAAAAGGCTATAAGGTTTGGACGGTGGGCGATGATATCGCCTGGATGCGCATTGGCCCTGACGGACGGCTTTGGGCGATCAACCCAGAGAACGGCTTCTTCGGCGTAGCGCCGGGGACCAACGAGAAGTCCAACCCCAATGCGCTGGCCTCCACCCGCAAAAACACCATCTTCACCAATGTCTGCCACAATCTGGACGACAACACCGTTTGGTGGGAGGGGCTGGACAAAAACCCGCCGAAAAACGCGGTGGACTGGAAGGGCCAGCCCTGGGATGGCAGCACCTCGACCGAAAAGGGCGCGCACCCCAACTCCCGCTTTACTGCCCCGGCGGTGAACTGCCCCTGCATCAGCGATCAATTTAACGACCCCCAGGGCGTGCCGATTTCCGCGATCATCTTTGGCGGACGCCGCGCGAAAACCGCTCCGCTGGTCTATCAGGCGAGAAGCTGGGATCACGGTGTGTTCGTAGGCTCTATCATGGCTTCTGAGACCACTGCCGCTGCTGCTGGCGCCGTTGGCGTTGTACGGCGCGACCCCATGGCGATGCTGCCCTTCTGCGGCTACCATATGGGCGATTACTTCCAGCATTGGCTCGACATGGGCAAAAAGCTGGGGGACAAAGCACCGAAGATCTTTAACGTCAACTGGTTCAGAACCGACGACGAGGGCCACTTCATCTGGCCGGGCTTTGGCGACAATATGCGCGTGCTGATGTGGATTCTGGCCCGTTGCGAGGGCAAGGCCGACGCGGTGGAGACCCCCATCGGCTATGAGCCTAAGCCGGAGGATATCAACATCGAGGGCTTGGATATTGACCTGGATACTGTCAAGGGCCTTTTGGATGTAGATAAAAATCTGTGGAAGGAAGACGCTGCCGGTATTGAAGAATTCTATCAGAAATTCGGCGATAGGCTCCCGAAAGAGCTGAAAGCGGAGCTGGAAACCCTGAAAAAGAATCTGGACTAAGTCCGAATGATTTAGAAAGCCCTGGCCATCCAGGGCTTTCTTTGTATACGACAGGCTTGTGGATATTCTATCTGAATAACAAAACGGCTGAGAGAAGCCGTTGGAAAAAGGAGGAAAAGCCATGCTCCATCGTCCGATACAACCCACTGCTGGAAAACAAGTCCGCTGGAGAGGGATCGTTGCCCTTTCCATGGCGGCAGCCGGAACCATCTCGTTTGTCATCGGGATATTGGCCGGTGCCTTTGTTATGGCACGCAGGGGTGAATAGCCCTTTCGGAATGGAGGAACCCGGGATAGCGTCTGCCGCGCCCGGGTTCCTCTACTTTTTGACCGCGTTTTGGGAACGGAGGGAAAAATGTACGAGCTGATGCAGGTTTCCCTAAACGACTACTACATCCAATGTCCGGCAAAAAATCGGGCTGATTAGGGTAAGCGATACGGATGTCTGCTTAGTTGACAGCGGCAGCGACAAGGATACAGGCCGCAAGGCGCTGAGGGTGTTGGACGTCAATGGCTAGCCCTTTGCGGCGCGTCGTTGGGCTTTGAGACGATTTTGTAAAAGCTTTTTGCCGGTTTTGGCCTGACGATGCGCTTGGAGCAGTACGCGTGGGTAGGCAGCACGGTTTATTCCTATCTGTCATGGCTGTTGGGCAAGGGGGGCTGTGGGCCTTTTTTGACGGGAACCGGCTTCTTTGCAGACGGGTATAGCTGTGTCCAGCAAATGAAAACAGCAAAAAAGGCCAAAGACTTGGCAAAAGTCTTTGGCCTTTAGACTTGTTTTTTCTGCTGCTTTACCGGCCGATGGCGGCTAGGATTCCCTCGCCCTGTTCCAGGGATTGAGGCAGGTCCAGAATCCGCTGGTTTTGGCTGCCGCGAAACCGAAGGGTCAGATCCCGCTGGGCCTGGATGTAAGGGCCGTCTACCAGAAAGTCGCCTTCCCGCAGCAGCGCCAAAATATCCGGATCGTTTTGCGCCAGCAGCGTTTCAAACACGCCGCCAGTGTAAATAAACAGGTTGAGACCCATTTTTTTGATCTCTTTTGCCAGGGGAAGCAGCGCTGCCGCCTGACAAAGAGGCTCCCCGCCGGAGAAGGTCACCCCGTCCAACAGGGGATTTTTGCGGATTTCAGCCAGAATCTTTTCCGGCTCGCAGTCGTATCCGCCGGAAAAATCGTGGGATTGGGGATTGTGGCAGCCCTCGCAGTGATGGGGGCAGCCCTGGACGAAAACAACAAACCGGATGCCGGGCCCGTCCACGATGGATTCCCGGACAACGCCGGCCAGTCGGATAGGCGTTGACAAAAGAAACACCAGCCTTTCTGGCAGATTGGACAAAAGGACGATCAAAGGCGGCGCGAAAATCCCGTTGAAAGAAAAGGCAGACCAAGCCGTCCGCCCTTTATCGCTGTTTTTCGCCGGTTAAAGGGTTTCCAGCTCGCCGGACAGGCCGTGCTTTACCCGGTCGTTTTCCTCCGCCCGTTTGGCGTTGTTCCAGTAATCCATGGTGCCCACCAGGTAACCGGTGATGCGGCGGATCCGCTCAAACGCCTCGTTGCCGTCCCCTTCATGGCGCCCGCAGCCGGGGCATTCGTTGTCGATGATGCCGGTATAGCCGCAGCAGGGGTCCCGATCTACCGGATGGTTGATAGAGCCGTAGCCGATGCCGGCCTCCTTCATATACCGGACCACCTTTTCAAAAGCGTCCAGGTTTTTTAACGGATCCCCGTCCATCTCGATATAGGAGATGTGCCCGCCGTTGGTCAGATTGTGATAGGGAGCCTCCAGCCGGATTTTGTCAAAGGCAGAGATATCGTAATACACCGGGACATGGAAGGAGTTGGTGTAATAATCCCGGTCGGTTACGCCGGGAATAATCCCGAATTTTTGCTTGTCAATCCGGATAAAACGACCGGAAAGGCCCTCCGCCGGAGTGGCAATCAGAGAATAGTTAAAGCCGGTTTTTTCGCTCATTTCATCCATCCGCTTGCGCATATAGCCAACGATGTTAAGCCCGAGGTTCTGCGCCTCCTGCGACTCACCCTGGTGCTTGCCGATTAAGGCCTTTAAGCATTCGGCCAGGCCGATAAAGCCCACAGTGAGGGTGCCGTGCTTGAGCACCTCGCCCACCTCGTCGTCCGGGCCCAGCCGGTCCGAATCCAGCCAAACCCCCTGGCCCATTAAAAAGGGGTAGTTGCGGACCTTTTTGGCCGCCTGAATTTTGTACCGGGCCATCAGCTGGTCGCAGACCAAATCCAGCATCCGGTCCAGCTGCTCAAAAAAGAAATCCACGCTGCCGTTGGACTTGATGGCCAGCCGGGGCAGGTTAATGGAGGTAAAGCTCAAATTGCCCCGGCCGCAGGTGACCTCCCGGCTAGGATCGTAGCGGTTGGCCATCACGCGGGTCCGGCAGCCCATGTAGGCCACCTCGGTGTTATAATCCCCTTCTTTGTAATATTGCAGGTTAAAGGGCGCGTCCAAAAAGGAAAAGTTGGGGAACAGCCGCTTGGCCGACACCCGGCAGGCCAGCTTAAACAGATCGTAGTTGGGATCCTCCGGGTTGTAGTTGACCCCCTCCTTGACCTTAAAGATGTGGATGGGGAAAATCGGCGTTTCGCCGTTGCCAAGGCCTGCGTCCTCCGCCTTCAGGATGCACTCAATGACCAGCCGGCCCTCCGGCGAGGTATCGGTCCCGTAGTTGATGGAGGAAAACGGCACCTGCGCGCCGGCGCGGGAATGCATGGTGTTCAGGTTGTGGACCAGCGCCTCCATCGCCTGGAAGGTGGAGCGATAGGTCTCCTTCCGGGCATTTTTCACCGCGAACCGCTGGATTTTTTCCACCAGCTCCTCCGGGATATACCGGACCAGCTCCGCCGCTTCATGCGAGTGGTAATCGTTGTCGTCCGCCAGTACCGGCCAAAGACCGCTTTTCTCCTCCACCGCTTCCGCGATTTGCCGGGCGGCGGCCTCGCCATCCTCCAGGCCGCCTAACAGCTCCAGCGCGCGGCCTACATTGCGGGAATACACCCGCCGGTAGGTCTTGCGCACGCCGGGGGCCATGCCGTAGTCAAAGTTCGGGATGCTTTGGCCGCCGTGCTGGTCGTTCTGGTTGGACTGGATGGCGATGCAGGCCAGCGCCGAATAGCTGGCGATGTCGTTGGGCTCCCGCAGAAAGCCGTGTCCGGTGCAGAACCCGTCCTTAAACAGCTTGACGATGTCAATCTGACAGCAGGTAGTGGTCAGGGTATAAAAATCCAGGTCGTGGATATGGATATCTCCTTCGGTGTGGGCCTTGGAAAACACCGGGTCCAGCACATACATCTCGCAGAACTGCTTGGACCCTTCAGAACCGTATTTGAGCATGGTCCCCATAGGGGTGTCGCCGTCGATATTGGCGTTTTCCCGCTTGATATCGTTGTCTGCCGCCGGCTTGAAGGTCAGGTCCTCGTAAATTCGCATGAGCTTGGTATTCATGTCCCGGACACGGGTGCGCTCCGCCCGGTAGAGGATAAATTCCTTCGCCGTACGGGCGTGGCCGTTTTCAATCAGGATCTTTTCCACCGCGTCCTGCACCTGCTCTACCGTCGGACGGGTTTCGTGCAGCTCGTCCGTTAAGTAAGCGATGACCTTGCAGGTCAATTCCTCGGCGGTTTGCCGGTCGCTGCCGCCCAGCACCTGCGCCGCCTTATAAATGGCGTCGGTAATTTTACTCGGATCAAAAGCGACCTGCCGTCCGTCCCGTTTGACAATCATTTCAATCATGCTGCACAATTCCTTTCTATTTTCTGGCTATATCACACACTTTTATACGATCCATACAAATGGATCCGCGGTGCTGTATTTTGTCGAAAATATCCCCACTGTAAACTATTGGTACGGTTATACACAAAAGCCCACCACAATATATTGTGGTTTGCGAACGTTTCCCATTGTATAATGACCGCATGAGAAAGTCAAGAGTAAAGCGAGATTTTCTCTGTTTTTTATAAAGCTGACCTGTTCGGACCGGCTGCTGCGGATGGCTACCGCAGCGCCAAAAGTCCCATTACAAGAAGGATGCCGCCGCCCAGCCAGGACAGATCGGATGAAGCACGCCTTGCGGCCTTTTGTCCGGCCAGGCTCCCGGCGGCGATACAAAACCAGTTGATGAAGACGCAGCAGAAAAACACAGCCCAGGCGGACAGACCGGAAAAGCCTCCGCCAAAGCCTGCAGCGATTCCGTCGCTGGAGAGGGCCAGCGCCAACGTCACCGATTCGGCGGCGGACAGGACGTTGGAGCAGTCGGCGTCGGCGGCTGCAGGATCCGCCCAGATGCGCAGAAGAAAGCGCATGCGGAATAAGCGGAAGGAAAGCTCCCGTCCGGGCAGCGGAAGGCGGCGCACCAGCCCTTTGAGCGCACTGTCAAACAGCTTAAACAGTCCCATCCCGCCTAAAAGCAGGCAGGAGAGCCAGTTGGCTGTTCCGGCCGGCAGAAAGGGTGCCAGCCGGCCGCCTGCAAAAATCGCAAAAGACAAAGCGGCGGAGGAAACGACCGAAAGCACCAGCGCAGAAGGAGCGGGAATGCGGATTTTCTGTGCGCCGAACCCAAAGGCGGCGGCGAAGGTATCGACGCAGACAGCGGCGCACAGCAAAAAAATGTGGAGAAGAGAAAGCCAAAACTGTTGCATGAAAAATGCCTCCCTGCGGCGGTGCCCGGCTTTTTCGCAGTGTTTTGGCGGGACCGCCTCTTTGCCTATTCTATGCCGCGGCGAAAAGAAGGGTCCCTTACTCTCTTGCAAAGGCAGGGGAAAAGGAGTAAACTGAAAAAAAGAGCTGTCCGGGAAAAACGGGATGGCGGAAGGGAGAATGGGATGGAAACGTTTCGCTTTGGTATAATGGGCGCGGCGAAAATCGGCGCCAAATTTTGCGACGCGGTCC
The DNA here is from genome assembly GCA_910583935.1 of uncultured Oscillospiraceae bacterium. Classification (GTDB taxonomy): domain Bacteria; phylum Bacillota; class Clostridia; order Oscillospirales; family Ruminococcaceae; genus UBA3818. The sequence continues at coordinate 82,118 of CAJTZM010000006.1, read as the reverse complement.
GCCGAACGCCGGGGGCCGAGGTGCTGGCGGTGTCCAGCAAAAGCCAGGAGCGGGCAGAAGGCTTTGCCCAGGCCAACGGGGTGCCCAAGGCTTACGGCGACTATCGCCGGATGCTGGCTGATCCGGAAATTGACGGGGTGTATATCGCCACTACCAACAATTTTCACTATGAGAATATGCTGCTTTGCCTGGAATACGGCAAGCCGTTTTTGTGCGAAAAGGCTTTTACCATCACGAAAAAAGAGGCGGAAGAGGTGTTCCAAAAGGCCGAGGAGAAGGGGATTTTCTCAATGGAGGCCATGTGGAGCCGCTTTACCCCTGCGGTGCAGAAGGCCAAGGAGTGGATTGACGAAGGCAAAATCGGACAGATTGCGCTGGCCAATTACAACTTCTGCTTTGTGTCCGGGGCGGACCCCTCTCACCGGCTCAACGCACCGGAATTGGGCGGCGGCGCCAATCGGGACATCGGGGTTTACGCCTTCGAAATTCTGTCCTATCTTGTAAATCAGCCTCTTTTGGAGGCAAAGACGATGGCGGTCCGCTTCCCCTTTGGCTCGGACGGCACCGTCGGCATGCTTTTGCGGTTTGCACATGCCGTAGCCTCTACCCAGGTGAGCTTTCAGGCGGTGGCGCCGGAAACCGCTTGGTTCTGCGGCGAGAAGGGAAGCATCCAGCTGTTAGGCGGCCACAAGGGCGGCGGCGCGATCCTGTACAGCCCGGACCGGCAGGAGCTCCAGCGGTTTTTGCCGCCGGAGGAAAACGGATTTGTCTATGAAATCCGGCATTTTATGGAGAATGTACGCCGGGGCTGTCTGCAAAGCGATATAATCCCCCATAAAGACACCCTTTTGTGTATGGAGCTGTTCGATTTGTGCGACCGGGAAAACCCGAAGGAGTGAGAGGTATGCCGCAGATCCGGCTGACAGCGGGGGAATACGGGCTGGAGGGCAGGATCCTCCTGCCTGCGTGGGAGAATTGGCATACAAAAGAGGATGGACGGATTCGGCTGGATTTTGGCGGGGACCGCGTAGACGGGGGGCAGGAGCTGACCGAAGGCTACCAAACGGCGCTTTCTTACCTGTTCGCCGACCAGGATGCGGTCAAGGCTGCCGTTTTAAAGGGTATTCTGTCCTTTTTGGCCCTTCAGGAGCGGGCGCTGCTGGGTGGCGAGACGGAGGATGATCCCGGCCTTGCCGGCCTGCCCTGTCCGCAGACGGCGGAGGATCTGATGGGAGAGATCCAGCTGGAGGAAATCCACATCCTGCCGGTGGAGCGGGAGGGCCTTTGCTATATCGGCTACGCCTTTGGCTGCCGGTGGGACCAGGACGGTCTGGGGGTCATGACCCACGGCCGGCGGGTGGTGGAAGCAGGTGGGCGGGATACCGCGCTCTTGTGCTGGCTGGCAGAGGACGACCTAGGACATTCTCATTGACTTTTTCCTCATCCGATTTTATAATAAATAAAGGAAAACAGGTGGATTTTGGCCTAAAAAAGAGGCCGAGTGCATCCCAAAAAGAGTAAGGAGAGAGCAAAAAATGAGCCAGTTGAACCGCACCCGTATCCAAAACGTGTTAAAAAGAATGGCCGAGGCGGACGTTTCACAGATGATCGTCACCTCCCCCATTTCCATTTTTTATCTGACCGGCGAAATGGTCCACCCTGGGGAGCGCTGCCTGGCGCTGTATCTGAACACCGACGGGGCTGTAACGCTGGTGGTCAACCAGCTGCATAACTATATTCGGCTGGACGGCGCGAAGGTCGTCTTTTTCCACGATACGGAGGATCCGGTGGCGATTCTGGCCAAGGAGGTCAAGCCCGGCCGGCTGGGAGTGGACAAGGAATGGCCCGCCCGCTTTCTAATCCATATGATGGAGCTTCGGCCCGACGCGCCGGTCATGAATGGCTCAATCTTTGTGGATATGACCCGAATGGTCAAGGACGCCGAGGAGCAGGAGAAGCTGCGCCGGTCCTCCGCCATGAACGACCGGGTGGTGGCCAAATCCATTGAGGCGATCCGGGAGGGGCTGTCTGAGGTGGACCTGGCCGAAAAGGTCAACGAGTTTTTCGCGGCAGAGGGCGCATCGGTTCGGAATCTGTGTATTGTTGCTTACGGAAAATACTGCGCGATCCCCCATCATGGCCCCTCCAAAGAGGTGTTTTTACAGCCTGGCGACAACGTGCTGTTTGACATCGGCAAAAATCTGGACGGATACTACAGCGATATGACCCGCACCGTCTGCTATCAGTCCGCCACCGATCTGCAAAAGAAGATTTACCAGATCGTCCTGGAGGCCAACCTGGCGGCTATCGCGGCGGTTAGGCCCGGCGTACGCGCCTGCGATGTGGACGCGGCAGCCCGGCAGGTCATTGAAAAGGCAGGCTATGGCGAATATTTTACCCATCGCACCGGCCACAACATCGGCATTGAGGTCCATGAATGGCCGGATATCAGCTCTACCAACGAGATGCCGCTGGTCGAGGGGATGTGCTTTTCCATTGAGCCGGGTATCTATCTGCCGGATTCGGTGGGGGTACGCATTGAGGACCTGGTGATTGTGACCCAAAACGGCTGCGAGGTGCTCAACCATTACCCGAAGGATTTTATGATCGTCGGCGAATAAAAAACGGAACAATCAGCGCCCGCAGAAGCGTCTTTGCTTCAGCGGGCGCTTTTTTAAAGGTGCATTCGAAAAATCGGATGGAAAAATATTCGGCCGGACTGTGAAAAAAGGCCCGCGCAGAAATTCCCGCCGGAGGTCCGAATGGAAATTTTGTCACTTTTTGTCCTTTGCTGTCCTTTACATCGCCGCCTGGGTATATTATACTGAAAGAAATTGGGAAAGAAAGGCGGAAAGGGCATGGAGCAGGACACCATTCAAATTGTAAAACGCACCGTAGGACTGCTCCTGCTTTTGGCGGCTGCCGCAGGGATTGGGGGCGCGCTTTTGTGGTTTTTCGGCAGCCCATGGGCAGCGGCGGCTGCCCAAAGGGATATCCAGGCCTATGTGCAGCTGTCCTACCCGGGCCGGGAGCTTACAATCGAAAAGGCAAGCTATAATGTGTCTACCCGCGGCTATCAGGCGCTGGTGGAGGATCCGGCCCAGGAGGACGCTTTTTTTACCGTGTCGGTTAAGGATGGACAGGTTTTTGCAGACAGCTACGAGGCGGACGTAAACCAAAAGGGCAACACCATCCGCCGGCTGGAGGAAGCCTATACCGAGCTGGTGCAAAAGCGCCTGGAGGAACTGGAGCTGCCGGCCCCTCTGCGCCCAACGGTCCGCCTGGACGAGGCCAGCGCCGAACTGGTGCAGCTGGGAATGACGTTTTCCCAAAAGGGGCCGCTGCACTATCATCTGATGCTGGAGGGGACGGAATTCCCTCCCACGCTGGATACGGCGGCGCAGCTGCTGGGCCAGATCTACGCCCAGATGGATACGGCGGAATATGATTTTGTCTCCTATGGGGTGCAGTTGGAAAAGGACGGGTCGGCGATTGCAGTGGCACAGGTGCTGCCGTCCCAAATCAAAGGCGGCAATCTGGCGCGGATTTTGCAGCTGGCCTTGGAGGGGGACAGTGAAAACGGCGTGTATATTTCCATCCGAACGCCGCAGGAACCCTTGGGGGAAAGCGAGCCGGCAGGGGAATAGCGGCTTTTGGCGCGGTGGAAGCGCTTGTGCCGCCCTTAAAAAGGGCAAGGAAAGACCTGCTCTGCTTGCTTTCGGAAGAATGGGGAAAATATTGGGGATAGGTGAGAAATGAAAGGGTATGGGAAAAGCCTTGTCCTGTCTGTACTGGTACTGGTCTTTCTTCTGTGCCAGGCAGGCTGTTGGGGCAAGCCGGACGACGCCAGTATCCCGGATATCAGCGAGCTTAGGAATCTTGTGAGCGAGGGGTATACCGACGAAGAAATTTTTGAAGTGCTCTCCGGCCAGAATGACGACAGCCTTCGCGGTGTATGGGGCGAACCGGATGGCTTTCTGTATGGCTTTTGGGGCGAGACATGGGATTTAGGCGAGAAAACCGGCAGGCACATCACCGTTTATTACGATAAAAACGGATTTGTAGAATATATTAGAATCTCGGAAAAAGACACGTAAAGCGAAAAGAGCATAAATGTTGGTCTCGCCTGATAAAAACATATCCCCGAATACGCAAAAACAAAGGAAAAAAGCCGTGGAATCCACGGCTTTTTTCCTTGAAATTTGGCGAATATCTTATTTTTTTACAGGGAAAATTTTGCACAGGGCGGCCACTACCAGAATGATAACCGCCACCGCGATAAAAATTCCCAGCATGCCGTAGCCCATCATAGGCAGGCTGTCCAGCAGAGCTTGCAGATCAAACAATGGAAAAACCTCCTTTACAGCGCGTTGGTGACAAGGGTGATAATCAGGCCGCCGGCAATGACCGAGGCAATCTGGCCGGAGACATTGGCCGCCGCCGCGTGCATCAGCAAAAAGTTGCTGGGATCCTCTGCGAGACCCATTTTATGCACCACCCGGGAGGACATGGGAAAGGCTGAAATCCCCGCCGCGCCGATCATGGGATTGATTTTCTTTTTGGAGAAAAGGTTCAAAAATTTTGCAAACAGCACGCCGCCGGCCGTGTCAAAGATAAAGGCGACCAGGCCTAAACCCATAATCATCAGCGTCTGTGGGTTCAAAAACGCCTGCCACTGCATTTTGGTCGAAACAGTAAGCCCTAAAAGCAGGGTAATCAGGTTGGCAAGCTCTTTTTGGGCCGACTGGGAAAGGCTTCCCAGTACACCGCATTCCCGAATCAGGTTGCCGAACATCAAAAATCCCACAAGTGCCACCGAGCGGGGGGCGATAACGCCGGCGATGGCAGTAATCAGAATGGGAAACAGAATCCGAACCGGCTTGGAAACAGCCGAGGCCGCGTAGTCCATCTTGATCTGACGTTCCTTTTTGGTGGTGATCAGCTTGATGACCGCTGGCTGAACGATAGGAACCAGCGCCATGTAGGAATAAGCGGCCACAATGATCGCCCCAATATAGTTGGACTGAAAATACTGGGAGACAAAGATGGAGGTGGGACCGTCCGCCGCGCCGATAATCGCCACTGAGGCGGCGTCCTCCAGCGAAAAGCCCCAAAATCGCGCCAGGCTTAAGGTGAAAAAGATGCCGAACTGGGCCGCTGCTCCAAAAAGCATCATTTTGGGGTTGGCCAGCAGAGGACCAAAATCAATCATGGCGCCAATACCGATGAACAATAAAAGGGGAAACAGCTCATTGGCGATACCGGCATTAAACAGCACGTCGATTGGACCATGCTCCACGCCGGTGGGATAGGCTTGGTCCACCGCTCCGGAAAAGGGGAGGTTGACCAAAATCGCGCCGAAGCCCATAGGCAAAAGCAGGGTCGGCTCCATTTCCTTTTTGATCGCCAGCCAGATCAAAAGACCGCCGATGGCCCACATGACAGCCATCTGCCACTGAATATTGGCGACATTGTTAAAAAGATCCGCCATTTTTTAAAAACTCCTTTCCTGCCGCGTTTGTAGACGGCGATGGAACTTTTAGGGAAAGGCAGCGATGCAGACCCACAGTCTGGAATGCGCGAAGCTCTGAAGCCTCTTTTCAAAGGACAACAAAAAAAGACTTTTATTATGGCCGTTTCTCCATAATAAAAGTCTCGCAACTTCGGGTATCTGCGGGAAGCTTTCTCCGGATTGACGCAAAATACCACAGCATGCCGCTGCCTGCTACTCCCTTTTACCACCACATTATAAAAAAACGCAAAGAGAATGTCAAGAAAATTTATGAGACGCTGGGTCTTTGCGCGTACTGCTGCAAAAGCTCGGCCAGCTTTTGTACATCCACACTGTTGTCCTTTTGATATTTCACCTTATTAAGCAGCTGACCCAGCTCTTTGCGCTTGAGAACCGGAACCGAGGATTTAACATAGACCTCCGTCTTTTTGCGGGCGCCGGCAAAGACCAGGAGATGCTCCATTTGAATATTATATACATCATTCTTGGAAAATATCCGTCGGACGGTATCGATCCCCTTTTCCCCTGTCAGCAGCGGATTGGGGAAGGAGACCTTTTTATTTCCATCGTCGACCCGGCTCCAGCTGGCGTCTTGCTCCTGCCCATAATAGGCGGCGGATTCTCCCAGGCAGGTGATAAACGAGATACCGTAAAATCCAATAAGCACCTGGTCAAAATGGGCGGTTTGCCCTTCGAAGGTCAGATCCAGGTCGGTCAGCACCTTAAACTGCCGGATGCCGGCAAAACGCTTTAAAATACCGGTAACCTTTTTTTGGCAGACCTTTGGGTTGGTGCTGCGCTTAATCAGCCACAGGATCAGCAAAAACGCCAGCGCGACCGCGCCCAGGCCCAGCCCAAGCATCGCTTCGTTTGAAAGGTTCCAATTCGGCAAGATTCATCATCCTTTTACGTTTCATTCTAAACAGTTTTTTCGACCAGTTTTAATAGTATACCATGTTACGCTTTTGTCCACAAGGGTCAATATCCCAAAGGGCCTTCCAGCGATTCGTCGTTCTGCACCCATTCATCCTGGACCGAGATCACCCGATAGTGATCCTTGTCCTGCCGGATCACGACCGTATCGATCCCGGCGTTGATAATCATCCGTTTGCACATAGCGCAGGAGTTGGCGTTTTGGATGTATTCTCCGGTGGCGCATTCCCGGCCCGCCAGGTACATGGTAGCGCCGATCATATCTGCCCGGTCGGCGTGGATGATGGCGTTGGCTTCCGCGTGGACTGAGCGGCACAGCTCATACCGCTGCCCTCGGGGAATTTGCAGCTTTTCCCGGGTGCAGTAGCCTAAATCGGTACAGTTGGCCCGTCCCCGGGGGGCGCCCACATAACCGGTGGAGATGATCTGGTCATTTTTTACGATGATCGCCCCATACAAACGGCGCAGGCAGGTGCCGCGGGTCAGCACCGTTTCTGCAATATCCAGATAATAATTGGTTTTATCCCTTCGCGTCACAAGCAAAAACCACCTTTCCGGGCTTTGCCCTTCATTTCTTATCCTTATCATAAAAGATTTTTCCGTCTTTTGCAATGGGCATTTTGTAAACGGGAAAAGGATGTGGTATAATAGCGACAAAGCCGCTATTAAACTGGATTTCTATGGCCGCCCTACGGGCATGGCCGATTATACCATGTATGGCTTCGCCTTCATGGTATAATAGCGACAAAGCCGCTATTATACTAAGATTTCTATGGCCGCCTTGCCGGCGGCCGGTTCTATCGAGCCGGGAAACGCCGCTTGCAGGACCGCAGGGCAGATCGCTGCAAAATGGGGTACGGCGCACAAAAAGCAAAAAGGGGATTGTATGAAACTTTTAACGATTGACGGAAATTCTGTTTTAAACCGGGCGTTTTATGGGATCAAGCTTTTGACCACCAAGGAAGGGGTTTACACCAACGGCATCTACGGTTTTTTAAGCATCCTGCTGCGGGTGCTGGAGGAAACTGCTCCTGATCGGGTGGCGGTGACCTTTGACAAAAAGGGACCCACCTTCCGCCATCAGCAGTTTGACGGATATAAGGCCGGGCGCAAGGGGATGCCGCCGGAGCTGGCGGGCCAGCTTCCGATCCTCAAGGAGCTGCTGGCCGACCTGGGCTACGCGGTGGTAGAGTGCGAGGGCTACGAGGCGGACGATATTTTGGGCACCCTCAGCCGCGCCTGCCAGGAGCAGGGAGGCCAGTGCGTCATCGCCACCGGCGACCGGGACGCGCTGCAGCTGGTCACCGAGCAGGTACAGGTGCGCCTTGCCACCACCAAAATGGGGCGGCCCGAATCCACCCTATACGATATCCCTGCCATTGTGGAAAAATACACGGTGCTGCCCTATCAGCTCATCGATGTAAAGGCATTGATGGGGGACAGCTCGGACAATATCCCCGGCGTGGCGGGTATCGGCGAAAAAACCGCCGTCGCCTTAATCCACCAGTTCCAGGATCTGGACAATCTGTATAACCATCTGGACGATCCGTCCATTCGGCCGGCGGTCCGGCAAAAGCTGGAAAAGGACAGAGAAACCGCCTATTTGAGCCGGGATCTGGCCCGCATCCGGCTGGACGCGCCGGTGGAAACCAAAATGGACGCATATATGGTTCGGCCGCCGGCCGGGGAGAAGGCGGCGCAGACCCTCAACCGGCTGGAGATGTTTTCTATGATCGAGCGGCTGGGACTGCACCCGGACAAAAGCGCTTTAAAAAGAACGGACGAAGCGCCGGTTAAAACCATCTTATCTGCGCCGGTAGAGGAGGTTCTGGCCGCGGAGGGAACGCTCTTTGTAAGCTGGGACGACGAATTTTCCCGGTTCTCCCTGTGCTGCGCGGACAAGGCCGCCTGTATGTTGGCCGGCGACCAGGCGCTTTTGCAGCAGATGCTGGCCTCGGACCATCCCAAGGCGGTGGCCGGCGCCAAGGAGCTGTACCGCTGGGCGCAGGACCGGGGGATGGAGCCGGCCAATATCCAGTTTGACGCATGCCTGGCCGGGTATCTTCTGAATCCCACCGCCAGCAGCTATGAGCTGGAGCGGCTGAACGCCGCCTATGGGGCGCAGAATCTGGCGCTGCCACAGGTGGAGGGGTTCGAAGGTCCGATGGAGCGTCTGGGCTGGCTGCTGGCCGTATGGGAGCCGATGGAACGGGAAATCAGGCAGAACCAGCAGGAATATCTGCTGCGGGAGGTGGAGATCCCTTTGTCCCGCGTGCTGGCCCAGATGGAGCAGGTGGGCTTTGGTATCGACCGGGAGGAGCTGGCCGCCTTCGGCGAGGAATTGGCCCGGCGCATCGGCCAGCTGGAATCGGAAATTTACCTGCTGGCCGGCGGGACGTTTAACATCGCCTCGCCCAAGCAGCTGGGGGTCATTCTTTTTGATCAATTGCAGCTTCCCGCGGGAAAGAGGACCAAGACCGGCTATTCCACCAATGCGGACGTACTGGATTATCTCAAGGATAAGCACCCCATCGTGCCGCTGATTCTGGAATATCGGACGGTGACCAAACTAAAATCCACCTATGTGGACGGGTTTATGAAGCTCATTGGGGAGGACGGGCGGATTCATTCCTCTTTTAACCAGACCGAGACCCGCACCGGCCGGATCAGCTCCGTCGAACCCAATATGCAGAATATTCCCGTGCGTACCGAATTGGGCAGCAATCTGCGCCGGTTTTTTAAGGCGCGTCCGGGCTATCGGCTGGTAGACGCGGATTATTCCCAGATCGAGCTGCGGGTTTTATCCCATATGGCGGACGATAAGACCATGCAGCAGGCGTTTTTAGACGGTACCGATATCCACACAGTAACCGCCTCGCAGGTGTTTGACCAGCCGCCCATGTTCGTCACGCCGCTGATGCGTTCCCGGGCAAAGGCGGTCAATTTCGGCATTGTTTACGGAATCGGCGCTTTCTCGCTGGCCCATGACATCGGCGTTTCGGTGGCGGAGGCGGACCGGTACATTCAGGATTATCTGCGCACCTATTCGGGTGTAAAAAAATATATGGAGGACATCGTCGCCTTTGGAAAAGAGCACGGCTACGTGCAGACGATGTTTTGCCGCCGCCGGTATCTGCCGGAGCTTTCCTCCTCCAACAAGAATTTGCAGGCTTTCGGCAAGCGGGTGGCTATGAATACCCCCATTCAGGGCACGGCGGCGGATATCATCAAAATCGCCATGGTGAAGGCGGCCCGGCGACTGGAAAAGGAAAGGCTAGACGCCCGCATCATTTTGCAGGTCCACGACGAATTGATCATTGAGGCGGCGCAAAAGGACGTGGAGGCGGCCAGGATCCTGCTGCGGCAGGAGATGGAAAACGCTGTGGCCCTGGCGGTACCGCTGAGCGTGGACTGCGGAGTCGGCAGCAGCTGGTATGAGGCCAAATAGGGGAGGACGCGATGAAATATCAATTGAGGCCTATGGAGGAGAGGGACATCCCGGCCTTGGCGGCTCTGGAGAGGATCTGCTTTTCCGATCCGTGGAGCGAGAATGCGTTTTTCGCAGAGCTTGGCAATCCCAGCGCCCGCTTTATGGTGGCGCAGGATGGTACGGGGCTGATCCTGGGGTACTTGGGCCTATACCACGTGCTGGACGAGGGATACATTGCCAATATTGCAGTGGACCCGTTATTTCGCCGCCGGGGAATTGCCTGTGCGCTTTTGTCCGACGCGGAAGGCTTTGCCCGGGACACGGCCCTCTCTTTTTTGACGCTGGAGGTCCGCGAAAGCAATCTGGGCGCGCAGCAGCTGTATTGCCGCCACGGTTTTTCCCCGGTGGGTCTTCGGAAAAACTATTATCAAAACCCCAAGGAGGACGCTGTCCTCATGACCCGAAGCTTAAAGGAGGAGGAAGCGGAATGAAGCTGCTTGCCATTGAATCGTCCTGCGATGAAACCGCCGCCGCCGTTGTGGAGGACGGACGGCGGGTTCTCTCGTCGGTGATCCATTCCCAGATAGAGGAGCACCGGCAATACGGCGGGGTTGTGCCGGAGGTGGCGTCCCGGCGTCACGCCGAAAACATCATCGGCGTGACCCAGCGGGCGCTGGACGAGGCTTGCCAAAGCCTGGAGGAGATCGACGGCATCGCCGTCACCTACGCGCCGGGCTTAATCGGCGCGGTGCTGGTGGGGGTGAATTTTGCCAAGGGGTTGGCGATGGCCGCCCAAAAGCCGCTGATCCCGGTCCACCATATTCGAGGACATATCGCCGCCAATTACATCGCCCATCCTCAGCTGGAGCCGCCCTTTCTGTGTCTGGTGGTTTCCGGCGGACACAGCCATCTGATCGAGGTACTGGATTACACCCGCTTTCGGATTGTCGGCCGCACCCGAGACGACGCGGCGGGCGAAGCCTTTGACAAGGCGGCCAGAGCTATGGGCTTCCCCTATCCTGGCGGGGTGTTTTTAGACCGGGTGGCCCAGATAGGGGACCCGTCCGCTTATTCCCTGCCCCGTCCCCGGGTGGAGGGCTCCCCTTACGATTTCAGCTTCTCGGGGCTCAAGACGGCGGTGGTCAACCTTTTGCACAACGCGGCGCAAAAGGGCGAAACGGTCTGCACAAATGATCTGGCCGCCTCCTTCCAGCAGGCGGCGGTGGAGATTTTGACCAGCCGGTTTGTGATGGCGGCCCAGGAGCTGGGCTATCGGAAGTTGGTGGTCGCCGGCGGCGTATCGGCCAATTCGGGCCTGCGCCGCGCCATGGAGGACATCTGCCAAAAAAAAGGCTGGCAGCTGTACCAGCCGCCCCTTTCCCTCTGCGGGGACAACGGGGCCATGATCGGCGCCCAGGGCTATTACGAATTCTTGGCCGGGCACACCGCTGGGCTCGACCTCAACGGGGTCGCCAGCCTGCCGGTGGACGCACAGTAGAATTTTGACAACAAAAGGCGGCGAAGCCGATTGGCTTCGCCGCCTTTTTGCATCTGTTTTTAGGCTGGGGGGCCTGCCCCCTGATCGGTTTTTGCTTTTTCTCGGATATCCTCATAAGCGGCCTTTATCCCGTTTTTCACCGCCCACTTTACGATGAAATACAAAAGGACGAGCAGGACTACCGCCGTTCCGCTGCTGATTCCCAGTTCCTCCCACATACCAATCTCTCCTTTTAAAGCTTTTGCTTTTCGTATTCCCTGGCGAGGGCAAAAAGATGCGCCACAATGTTGGGATTCCAGGTGACCTTTTCCCGCAGCCAGTCGCAGGGGAAGGTCGGACACAGGCCGCAGAAGGACACGTTATGGGCTTTGGCGCAACGGTAGATGGGACAGCCGCCGGACTGCTCCCATTCCTTGCAGTGGCCGTCGGATTCGATACAGCCGCGGCAAAAGCCGTCCCGCTTTTTGGCACAGCCTGTACAGCATTCGCCGCAGGGGGTAAGGGTATCCCAATGGATGGCTTCCCCGCTCACAGACCCAGCCCCTTGCGGATATTGACCACAAAATCCTGTACATTGGTCACGATGGTCTTCACCCCGAGACTGCCCCGGTCCCGCAGTTTGTTGACCGAAAATTCGGAGATATCCACACTGTAGAAATAGACCGGACGGACCGTACCGTCCGCTGTGACCCGGTAGGAGGGGGTCATGTTGCCGGTGGCAATGGAGTGAAGGGTGGTGGCCATACAGATGACGGTAGTGGATTTTTTCACACATTCCCGCATGGCGTTTTGGCCCTCGTAAACATCACCGTACACCTCCGGCAGAGGGCCGTCGTCCCGGATGGAGCCCACCAGCACAAAGGGGACCTTTTTCTGTACGCAGCTGTAGATAATCCCGTCTTGGACGCCTTCTTTTTCGATGAAAGCAGGGATAGAGCCGTCCAACCGGACCTGGTTGATGGTGTCGATATGATTGTAATGGCCGCCCGGCTGGGATTTTTGGGTATAGATGTCCTGGCCCAGAGCAGTTTTTTTGTATCCGGCCTCCAGATCGTGGGTGGCCAGCGCGTTGCCTGCCAGCAGCGCATGGACATAGCCGTTTTCCACCAGCGCGGAAAAGGCGTTGCGAGAATTCTGGTCAAAGGCGCAGGCTGGTCCCAGCACCCAGGTGACGAAGCCGTGCTCCTTTTCGTGGCGCAATAGCTCATACAACGAGTCGTAATCCCGGGAATAGGCCGTCTCCCGGGAGCGGCTTTGGCGGAAGGCAAAGGCCTCCGCCGGATTTTGGGACTCGGCGCAAAACCCGTCCGGATACACATAGATCCCTTCGGAGGCGTCCTCGGTCCGGCCGACGACCACCAGGTCGCCCTTTTTTAAGCGGCGGAATTCCCGGATGGCGATGCTTTCGTTTTCATAGACGGCAACACAGTCCATGCGGCTTTCCTTTGCCAGCAGCCAGCGGCCGCCGATCTTAAAGTATTCGGGGAAAATCGTCGTGGCGTGGTACTGCTTTGGCGCGGTCTGATCCTTTGGCGCGGGAAGAAGTGTCACGTCCGGCGCCTGGGAAAATCGGGGCGCGGAAAAATCCGGCGGGGTGAAGCGCGGAAGAGTAAAGCTCATAGAAAACCTCCTGTTTTTTTACCATGATGTATGGGCCTTGTTTAGCCCATCGGCTTGATATAAGGCTTGTAGGCGTAGCCGTCCTCGCTGCTGTAAAGATCTTCTAAATTCCCCTCGTAGGGCAGACCGTCGCCCACCGACCCGTTGACGCCGCAGATCTTCGCGGCGAATTTGGCGCCGAAATCCATCGCCTCCCGAACGCGCGCCGGCCCGGTTTTTTTGGAATCGGTATAGGCCACCGAGAAGGAGCAGGTGAAGGAATCCCCCGCGCCCATGGTGTCGACCACCACCGCTTCGGCAGCCTTTCCTTCGTAGAACTGCTCGCCGTCAAAGACAATCTGCCCCTGGGACCCTCGGGTGCCCACGACGATCTTTGGCCCCCAGCTGTGGATGCGCCGCAGCAGCGCCTCAATGTCCGACTGGCTGCCCTGCCGGTTGCAGGAAAGGAAGCAGTAGTCGACATGGGGGCAATACTCTTTTAACAGCTCCTCGGTAAATTCCTCGGAAAAATCATAGGCGAAGGGAATGCCCAGACGGTTGATCTTTTGGATCTGCTCGGTATCCAGATTGGAGTAGCAGTCGGAAATGACCAGGTCGAAGCCCTTGATATAGTTTAGGTCCTCGTCGTCCAGCACAATGGGCGTCATGGCGTTGACCCCTTTTCGGGTGCCGTGAAAGGTCCGGTTGCCGTCGACCAGCGTGGTCATGGCATAGCTGCACTGGCCGTGCAGCACCTTACAGCGGGTTAAATCCACGCCGTTTTTCTCCAGCACCCATTTTAGGTGTTTACCGCGCACATCGTCGGAAAAATAGCCCAGATAAGCCGCGTCTGCGCCGGCCCACTTGGCGTAAATCGCCGTATTCAGCTGGTTGCCGCCGGGATACATGGTTTTGACAAAATCATATGCATCCATGGTGTTAAAGCCGATGGAAATGGTACGAATCATAATAAGACCGCCTTTCGTTTAAGGTTCCGTTTCCCGTTTATCATAGCATGAAAGAAGGTTCAAAGGCAACTGAAAAACAAAAGGAACGCGCCTTTTTGGATAGCGCGCCAAATGGTACCGTCAGGTCCTTGTGAAGGATGACGGGCCCTGTCCAAAAAAAGAACGGCTCCTCGCGGCGGGCCAAGAATTTTATACATCCTTTTTTAAAAGAAAATTTCAAAAGGAAAAAGTAAATAATTTATGAAGAGTCTTGACATACTGGATAATACGTGATAAATTATCTTTAGCACTCAAAAGGTGTGAGTGCTAAAGATGAAAACTTAAGAAGGAAGGAACCCTGCTATGGATTTGGATCGACGGAAAATGAAGATCCTCAGCGCCATTGTCAGCGAGTACATCCGGACCGGGGAACCGGTGGGTTCCAAACGGGTGGCGCAGCTTTTGGATACGCAGATTTCGCCCGCCACCTGCCGAAATGAAATGTCTTCGCTTTTTGATCTGGGGCTTTTAGAGCAGCCCCACACATCGGCGGGGCGAGTTCCGTCTCATCTGGGCTTTCGGGTTTACCTCGACCAGATGCTGACCTGTGCGCCGCTGACCGAGGCGGAGAAGGATTCGATCGACGCGCTGTTTAACGTACGCAACCCGGATCCGGACCGCCTGCTGGCGGACGCCGCCGAGGCGCTGGCCCGGTTTACGGGGTGCGCAACCGTTTCCGCCACTCGTCCGCCCAAATATGTGACGGTGCGGCGAATCGAGTTGATCCCGCTGGGCGCCCATGTGGTGATGATCGTGGTGGTGGCCTCCAACGGGGTCATTAAGAACAAGGCCTACCGGCTGGATATGCTCTGCACGCCGGAAATTTTGGATTTTTTCAACAAGTTTGCCAACGACCGTTTTGCCGACCGGTCGATCGACGAAATCTCCACCGGGTATCTCCATTCTATCGCGGTGGCGCTGGGGGAATATTCCCAGGTGTTTACCCCTTTGCTGGCGGGGATTTTTGAGCTGTGCCGCCAGATCCGCGACGGGCAGTTTTACACCCAGGGCGGAACCAATCTGTTAGGCTATCCGGAATTTCGCCAGTCGGCCCACGATCTGCTGACCCTTTTGGAAAACCGGGCGCTTTTGCAGGATGTGCTGGAGGGGCCGGAAACGCGCGCCTTAAACATCAAGGTCGGCAAGGAAAATCATCTGGCGCAGCTGGAAAACTCCACCGTGCTGGTGGCCCGGTATAATGTAGGGCAGGACAGCAGCGGCGTTATCGGCGTCATTGGCCCGGTGCGGATGGATTATTCTCGACTGATCCCCCATTTGGAATATTTTGCGAAAATGCTGGGCAATCTTTTGTCCGACACCATGAACCCCAAAGAAGAGTAAAACAGGGAAAGAGGGACACTGAAATTGAGCCAAAAGAAAAAAGAGCCGCAGCAGCCTGCGGAGGAAAAAATCGAACAGGAAACCCCCGGCTGTGAAAAGCCGTCGGAGCCGGATCCGGTAGAGGAAAAGCTCCAGCAGGCGGAAGAGCAGGTATTGGCCTTAAACGATAAGCTTTTGCGGACGTTGGCGGAATACGACAATTTCCGCAAGCGGTCGGTTAAGGAAAAAGAGGCGATTTACCCGGAGGCCGCGGCAGAGGCGGTGGCTAAGTTCCTGCCGGTTTTAGACAGCATGGAGCGGGCGGCGGGCTTTGCCTGCAGCGATGAGGAGTACAAAAAAGGGGTGGACATGATTATCCATTCTTTTTATGAAGCGTTTGCCGCCGCTGGCGCAGAGGAAATTCCCGCCGAGGTAGGGGAGCCCTTTGATCCGGCTGTGCACAACGCGGTCATGCACATAGAGGACGAAAACCTGGGAGCGGGTGTTATCGCGCAGGTTTTTCAAAAGGGATACCGGTTGGGTGACCGGGTGATCCGCCACACAATGGTCCAGGTGGCGAATTGATTTTGCCGGACCAAAATATGGTATAGATAAGGGAGAAGGCGCGCAAGCGCCGGCACTATAAGGAGGAATTTATTATGGGAAAAATTATCGGTATTGACTTGGGGACTACCAACTCCTGCGTTTCTGTTATGGAGGGCGGTGAGGCGGTCGTTATCGCCAACGCGGAAGGCGCCAGAACCACCCCGTCGGTGGTTGCGTTCTCCAAAACCGGCGAGCGAATGGTAGGTCAGGTGGCCAAACGGCAGGCGATCACCAATCCGGATCGGACCATCGCCTCGATTAAGCGGGAAATGGGTACTGCCCATACGGTCCAGATTGACGAAAAGCGCTATACGCCCCAGGAAATTTCCGCTATGATTCTGACTAAGCTCAAGGAAGATGCGGAAAGCTATTTGGGCGAAAAGGTCACCGAGGCGGTCATTACCGTGCCGGCCTACTTTACCGACGCGCAGCGCCAGGCCACCAAGGACGCGGGAAAAATCGCGGGCCTGGATGTAAAGCGGATTATCAACGAGCCCACCGCCGCCGCCTTGGCTTATGGTGTAGATAAAGAGCAGGACCAGAAGGTTATGGTTTACGATTTGGGCGGCGGTACCTTCGATGTGTCCATCATCGAGATGGGCGACGGCGTGCAGGAGGTTCTGGCCACCAACGGCAACAACCGCTTAGGCGGCGACGATTTTGACCAGCGGGTGATCAACTGGCTGGTTGAGGGCTTTAAGGCGGAGTCGGGCATTGATCTGACCGGCGACAAAATGGCTATGCAGCGGTTAAAGGAAGCGGCGGAAAAGGCAAAAATCGAGCTGTCCGGCATGACTACCGCATCGATCAACCTGCCGTTTATCACCGCCGATGCCACCGGTCCTAAGCATCTGGACATGACCCTAACCCGCGCCAAATTCAATGAGCTGACCCATGATCTGGTAGAGGCCACCATGGGTCCGGTCCGCCAGGCGCTGGCCGATTCGGGACTGAACGTGTCCGAGCTCAATAAGATTCTGCTGGTGGGCGGTTCCTCCAGAATTCCTGCGGTGCAGGAGGCGGTCAAGGGCTTTACCGGCAAGGAGCCGTTTAAAGGCATCAACCCGGATGAGTGCGTAGCCATCGGGGCGGCTATTCAGGGCGGCGTACTGGGCGGCGAGGTCAAGGGCCTGCTGCTTCTGGACGTAACCCCCCTGTCCCTGGGCCTGGAGACCTTGGGCGGCGTGTTCACCAAAATCATCGACCGCAACACCACCATCCCGACCAAAAAATCTCAGATTTTCTCCACTGCCGCCGATGGTCAGACCTCGGTAGAAATCCATGTTCTGCAGGGCGAGCGGGAGATGGCAAAGGACAATAAAACCCTTGGCATGTTCCATTTAGACGGCATTCCCGCAGCGCCTCGGGGTGTTCCGCAGATCGAGGTGACCTTTGATATCGACGCCAACGGCATTGTTCATGTATCGGCGAAGGATACGGGAACCGGCAAGGAGCAGAACATTACCATTACGTCCTCTACCAGCATGAGCAAGGAGGATGTGGAAAAAGCGGTGAAGGAGGCGGAAAAATACGCCGAAGAGGACAAAAAGCGCCGGGAGGAAACCGACGCCCGCAACAACGCCGACCAGATGATTTACCAGTCGGAAAAATCTATTGCCGATTTAGGCGACAAGCTAGACGCTGCCGATAAAGGTGAGCTGGAGACCAAGATCAACGCTTTAAAAGAGGCGCTGAAGGGCTCCAGTGTCGAGGATATCAAGGCGAAGCAGGAGGATTTGCAGAAGAAATTCTACGAGGTTTCCTCCAAGGTCTACAGCGAAGCCGGCGCCCAGCAGGCGCCCCAGGGCGAGCCGCAGCCAGGCGCTCAGAGTAACGGCGCAGCGGATGACGGCTATGTGGATGCCGATTATAAAGATGTGGACGATTCTCAAAAATAACGCGCAAAAAAACACGCAGCAAGCTGCCGTAGGGACGCGGGATTGCGCCTTTGCGGCAGCCTTTGCGGTCTTAGACAAAATCGAAACAAAGGGTGGTATTTTTGGCCGATAAAAGAGATTATTACGAGGTCCTCGGCGTTCAAAAGGGCTGTTCTGACGACGAATTGAAAAAAGCATACCGCCAATTGGCAAAGAAGTATCATCCGGACTTAAACCCTGGTGATAAGGAAGCCGAAGCGAAATTCAAAGAGGTAAACGAGGCGTACGAGGTGCTCTCCGACAAGGAAAAACGCGCCCGTTACGACCAGTTTGGCCACGCGGGAGTAGACCCGTCCTATGGTGCGGGCAGCGCAGGAGCGGGCGGCTTCGGCGGCATGGGCGGCTTTGACATGGGAGATATTTTCGATACCTTCTTTGGCGGCGGATTTGGCGGTTTCGGCGGCTCCACCCGGACCCGCAACCCCAACGCGCCCATCCGGGGCAACGACGTAAACGTCAACCTGAACCTCTCCTTTATGGAGGCGGCTCACGGCTGCAAAAAGGAAATGACCATCCAGCGGCTGGAGCAGTGCGCAGAATGCGGCGGCTCCGGCGCCGCCAAAGGGACCAGCCCCGAAACCTGCCCAGACTGTAAGGGGACCGGCCAGGTGCGGGTTCAGAGCCGGACCCCCTTTGGGGTGATCCAGTCCACCCGCCCCTGCCAGAAGTGCGGCGGCTCCGGCAAGGTGATCAGCGCCCCCTGTACCGCCTGCAACGGCAAGGGACGGGTGCGTCACACCCGCAAAATGACGGTCAATGTGCCGGCGGGCATCGATGACGGGCAAACCTTTGCCATGCAGGGGCAGGGGGATCACGGCGTTAACGCCGGGCCGGCAGGGGATCTGCACGTAACCGTTTCGGTGCGCCCGGATCCGCTGTTTGAGCGGGACGGGTACCATGTGCTGTGCGAGGTGCCGCTGACCTTTACCCAGGCGGCTTTAGGCGACGAGGTGGTGGTTCCCACCATCGACGGCAAGGTCAAATACACCGTGCCGGAAGGGACTCAGCCGGGGACGGTCTTCCGTTTGCGCAACAAGGGCATCCCTTATGTCAACGGCCGGGGCCGGGGCGATCAGTACGTAACGGTGGTGCTGGAGGTACCGAAGAATCTAAACCAAAAGCAGAAACAGGCACTGAAGGAATTCGAAAAGGTGACCACCGAGAAAAACTATGAAAAGCGCAAGGGCTTTTTTGAAAAGCTCAAGGACGCTTTGGGCGGCGAGGAAAAATAACGCCAAAAGAGGGACTGGCGTTGAAAAATCCGCCGTAAGGAAAATAACACCCGCTGAAAAAATTTTTTCGGCGGGTGTTATTTTATAATGCACGGTCCAACCAATTTAAGCTTCTTCTTTTTACGGACCACTTTGCGGAAAGTGTCTGTAAAGAGAATTTATAGAATATCTGCTATTAAACCAATTTGTTCTTTTCGCCCCAGACGCACAATTGATCCAAAACACCCATCAAGGATTTTCCTCGATCACTCAGGCTGTATTCTACCTTGGGCGGGATTTGCGGATACGCTGTTCTTACAATCAGACGATCCAGTTCCAACTCTTTCAGGTTGGTACTGAGGGTTTTGTCGGATATGTTTTTCAGATACCGTTTCAGTTCGTTGAACCGAACGACCTGATACTCCATAAGGCAATAGAGAATCACCATCTTGTGCTTGCCAGATATGAGGGACATCGTATAGCTAAATCCAGTATCCTCAAAATTTGCATTTTCAATAAAGTTTTTTATCATAATTAACGATCCATTAAGACAGTACCTATCAAAAATGATAGTACTTGAATTATTTTTGGCCAATGGTATAATTATACACAGGATAGTTGATCCTGTCAATTTTATCGCTAAAGTGAGGTAATTGCTATGAGAACAAAACTGGATATCACAGAGGGTATTTTTCCAATGCCCGTTCTGATGGTTGCCACCTACAATGAAGACGGCAGTGTCAATGTGATGAACGCCGCTTGGGGCATGATGCAGGAGCGGGGAAATGTGGCCCTCAACCTGACCGAGACCCATAAGACTGTGAAAAACATCAAGGCACGGGGCGCTTTCACTGTCAGTATAGCCGATGCTGCCCATGTGGCGGAGGCCGATTATTTCGGCGTGGAATCCGGAAATAGGGTCGCTGACAAGTTTTTGCGCAGCGGACTTACCGCCGGCAAAGCCGAAATGGTGGATGCTCCTGTGATCAATGAATTTCCGCTGTGCCTTGAGTGTGAGTTTATTGAATATCAGGACGGCAGATATGGCTGCGGTGTGATCGGGAAGGTCGTCAACGTTACCGCAGACGAAAGCGTCATGGTAAATGGAAAGGTCGATATGTCGCTGGTGAACGCCATTGCCTTTGACCCGTACACCCATGGATATTACAAGGTAACGAAACGCGTTGGTGAAGCGTTCAAAGACGGCTTGAAGCTGAAAAAATAAAAGTGAACACCCGCTGAAAAATTTGCTTTTCGGCGGGTGTTGTTTTATAATGAATTGTCCAACAAATTGTGATTTGCCATGAATTGTGCATAGAGAAAATCATAATATGAGGAGGATATTCAGATGGTGCATTTGGTGTATTGCGACAACGCAGGTAAAAAAGGCGAAAAAGTATTGGATAAGATTTTGGCGGGAACAAAAACTATGGTTGTGCGTGGAGCAGCAGGAAGAAAAATCCCCCATAGCAGAGTTTTTGCGGGAGAACGGCTTTATTTCATGGAAAAAGGAAGCGCTTTCATCACGGCAACCGCTATTGTAAAAGAAGTGCAGAATTTTGTAAAGCTGTCTGACGAAGAAATCACAAAAACCCTTGCAGATCATCAGAGCAAGTTAAACCTATCGGATAAACAAAAAGTACGGTGGCATAAAAAGTGTCTATGCTTAGTGGAGTTTGGAGAGGTTCAAGAAATAACCCCCCTTGCCTTTGACCATCAGGGCAACATGGACGATTGGCTGATCATCGAAAAGATCGAAGATGTTGTTGTCGGCACAAGCATTCCCTACAATTATGAAAAATCAAAGTTTTAAGAAGATGTTTTTCTGTTTATCTTTCCCGCCCACGGGCGCCTTTCTCTAAAATAGTATATTGGATTCAACCGGATAAAAAGGACAGGGCAGACCATTGCGGTCTGCCCTGTCCTTTTGCTTCTTTATGAGGCTTTAACCCTGGCTGGTTCCTCTTTTTGAAGAATGTGTCGGTCTGGTTGTATCCATAACGACGGATTTAGCGGAAGCCTTTCTGAAGGCTGTGGCCGTGTCGCAAATCGGGGAAGATCTTTTGTTTCTTCCGCCCTTATGCTATAATGGCATTATAACCGCGATTCTGCTGGATCCTTTTTGTCCGGGCGCGGCGGGGCAACGACGAAAAAGGGGGAAAATGTATGAAGGATGTGCTTGTGATCTATAAATCCCGGTACGGTGCCGCCGAGCGCTACGCTAAGTGGATCGCCGAGGCCCTGGGCTGCCAGGCGCTGCCGGTAAAAGAAGCGAAATCCGCCGTGCTGGCGGAGTATCGGATGCTGATCTTCGGCGGCGGGCTGTACATGGGCCGGATCAACGGCGTGGCGGCGCTGACCCGGCGGTTTCAGGAGTTAAAGGACAAAACGCTTTTCGTCTTTACCGCCGGGCTCACCGAGCCGGGGGACGATGGGTACTACACATTTTTGTATACTCGAAACTTCACCGAAAAAATGCGCCGGAGAATCCACTTCTTCGCCTTTCCCGGCGCGGTGGACGGTCAAAGGCTCAGCCGCTTCCACCGGTGGGTGATGGGCGCGGTAATGAAGGACCGCGCCCAAAAGGATCCGGCCAACGCCCAGGCGTATTTGTCCATGCAGATGGATTTTGTACAGCGGCGCTATATCGAGCCGCTGGTGGAAAAGGCCCAGGGCATCCTGGACGAATGGGAGACCAAAAAGCAGCGGCAGGAGGAAATCCGCCGTCAGGCCCAGGAGAACGGGGGGAAAGCCGCCTGTGAAGACGGCGAAAAGGGTTGATCATCAGCGCCAGCCGGCGGACCGACCTGCCCGCTTATTACAGCCGCTGGTTTTTCGCCCGTCTGCGGGAGGGGTACGCCCTTGTCCGCAACCCGGTCAATCCCCGGCAGGTCAGCCGGGTGAGTCTCTCCCCCCAAGCGGTGGACGGCTTTGTATTTTGGACCAAAAATCCCGGTCCCATGCTCCCTGACCTGGACCAGCTTCCGGATTGTCCGTATTACTTCCAGATCACCCTGACCCCCTATGGGCCGGACGTGGAGCCACAGCTTTTCCCAAAAAAGCAAGAAATTTTGTCCGCGATATGCCAGCTGTCCCGCCGGATTGGGCCGGAGCGGATCGTCTGGCGGTACGACCCGGTTTTTCTCACCGGGAACTATTCGGTGGACTTTCACAAAAAGGCGTTCGCCCAGTTGGCGCGGGCGCTGAGAGGGCGGTCCTTCCGCTGCATAATCAGTTTTTTGGACTGGTATGGGCCCATGGAAAGGCGGATGGCTCCGCTGTCGCCGCGGCCGCCGGAAGAAGCGGAAATGTTGGAGCTGACCGCCGCTTTCGGACAAGCCGCCCGGGAAAATGGAATGAGGGTTAACACCTGCGCCGAGGCCGCCGACCTGTCCTCATACGGGATCGGCCACGGCTGCTGTATTGATCAGGCGCTGCTGGAGCAGATCGGCGGCCGGCCGCTTTCGCTCAAAAAGGATCGAGGACAGCGGCCAGCCTGCGGCTGTGTCCAAAGCGTGGATATCGGCGTATACGACAGCTGCCCCGCCGGCTGTCTGTACTGCTATGCCGACCACGGGGCCGGCAGGCTTCGGAAAAATCTGGCTGCTTACGATCCGTTATCCCCGCTGCTTTGCAGCAGCCTGCGCCCGGAGGATACGGTGCGGGATCGAAGGATGGGGTCCAATCAGAACGGCCAGCTTTCGTTGTTCGCAAAAAATTCTGTCAATCTAAAAGGGAGAGAAGGAAAAGTATGATCGCATCCTATTGCCGGCGGCATGTAAAATGCTTTATATGGGCGGGCTCTATGGCGGCGGCAGCGCTGCTTTTTATCTGGCTGTCCCGCAGCGGGGCGGGCTTTGCCCAGTGGTACGCGGTTTGGGTTTTTCCGATCTTCCCCAACACGATCGGGCGGATTCTTTCACCGCTTCCCTTTTCCGTCTATGAATTTGCGCTGTATGCTTTATCGTTGGGCTTTCTTTGCTTTTTGGGGACGGTTTTGTTTTTTGCTTTTTACCGCCGGTCCGGACTGGGAAAGCTTTTGTCCCGGTTTTTCCGGTTTTTGCTGTGCGGGGCATCCGCCGTCTTTCTCATGTTGACCCTGACCTGCTTAATCAATTATGGGCGGATCCCCTTCGGCGAGACGGCGGGGTATTCGCTGTGCGATTCCTCTGTGTCGGAGCTGGCGGCGCTGTGTGAGGAGCTGGCGGCGCAGGCCAACGAATTTGCCGCGCAGATCCCTACCGAACCCTCCGGCTGTCTTTCTCTGGAAGGAGTTAACATCCGAAAGCAGGCAAAGCAGGCGATGGCAAAATTGGGGGAGCAATACCCTTCTTTGAGCGGATATTACCCCAATCCCAAGCCGGTGGCCTTTTCCTGGGGTATGTCCCATCTGCGGCTCACCGGGATGTTTTCCCCCTTTACCATCGAGGCCAATTACAATCGGAACATTCCCGACTATGAGATTCCCTATACCGTCTGCCACGAGCTGGCCCATTTAAAGGGCTGGATCCGGGAGGACGAGGCGGGCTTTATCGCCTATCTGGCCTGCCGGGGATCGGACGATCCAGCCCTGCGCTACAGCGGGACCCTCAACGCCCTTTCCTACGCGATGAACGCCCTGTATGGCGCCGGCTGGCAGGACAGCTACTGGCGTATCTACGAATCGCTGCCGGAAAAAGCAAAGGCCGATTACCGCTTCTCCAACGCGTATTGGAAGCAGTTTGAAACCAAGGTGGCCGAGGTTTCCACCTCCTTAAACGACGGCTATTTAAAGGCCAACGCCCAGACCGACGGCGTGCAAAGCTACGGGCGGATGGTGGACCTGCTGCTGGCGGAACGGCGCAGCCGCTGAGCCGAGTTTTCCCAGTGTTTGCTGCGGCCTTCGGTGCTTTTAACCGAAGGGGGAAGGGCCGCTTATGACGATCTGTTTTGCTGCCATTCGGATGAACCGGCATTTGTAAAGGTGATTGGATGTGTAAAATACGGTGAATAAAAAGGAATTGAATTATACCATAAAAAAGATAGCAAAAGAAGAATTTGATCAATTATATGATTTATTCCCTGATGATGAGCAGCTGTGGATCAAATATAGAAAAATGAGATTAGAAGAATTTGACAACCAAGAAATTGATGTATATGTTATGGAATTAAATAGCGCTTTTATAGGAGAATTGACCGTAAGCTATATAAGCCATGACCTAAAAACAGAGGCAATACCCAATCAAAGAGTTTATTTCCAGGCATTTAGATTACAGAATCAATATCAGGGCTTGGGGCTTGGGCAAAAATTCATGCAGTTTGTTTTATCTGACTTAGAAAAACAAGGCTATAAAGAATTCACTATTGGGGTTGAGGATGACAATGAAAGAGCAAAGCATATTTATTTTAAGCTTGGATTCACTGAAGCGATTGATAAAGGTTATGGTGATGAATTTGATCCGAGTGACTATACTTTATATATGAAAAGCATAAAGAAATAATTGCGCAATTCCGAATTTGCCGGGGAATTTTCATTGAAGATGCAGGATCCCCGGCAAGACTTCTTTTACAAAATAACAACCGGAACAGAGCTACTCTGTTCCGGTTGTTTTGGCTGTGCGGACTTTTACTTTTCCTGATGCGGATGATGGCCTTTTTCGTTTAAATCCTGTAACGGACGGTCCTCCATTTTGTTGACAATGCGCAGGACCGTACGCACCGCTTCCTGCAGCTGGAGCATATCCGCGTCGGACAAGGACGAAAAGCTTTCCACCAGCAGCCCGTCGTTGGCATCGCAACTATTGCGGATCATGTTCTGGCACTCCTCGCTGAGCGAAACCCAAATCTGCCGCCGGTTCGCCCGGTCGATGTACCGTCGCACGTACCCCATATCCTCTAAGGCATTGACCGTTTTGGTAATCTGCTGTAGGGAAACATTTGCCTCTACCGCCAGCTGCCCCATATTCATGGCCGGATAAAGATTCAGCGCCATAACCACATTGCGTTGGGATTTGGACATTCCGCCGAAAGGATGGTCCGGCCGGTTAAGGAATTTTTTCCGGAACAACGGGTGCATGGACATCAGTTCCCGGACCACCGTTTTCCGATCTACCTTCTCCACCTGCAACCTCTCCTTTCACTGTACTGTCTTCATTATAAGCAATATGGATAGAAATGTCAAGAATATTACGCTTTTATTCACTTTTTTGTTTTGCTTAAATTAAGCGTTGACATAATATACACAAAATAGTATAATAAGATGGAAATGAATAGAAGAGGTGATAAAATGTCATCCAGACAACCCCCAAAAAAGGGAACCGGCGACCTGCGCAAGCTGCTTTCTTTTGTAGGAGAGTATAAGTGGCCGGCCATCCTCAGCCCCCTATGTATGGTAGGCGAGGTCAGTATGGAAATTCTTATCCCCTTTCTCATGTCGAAAATCATTGATGTGGGAATTGCGGGCGGCAACCTGCCCTATGTGGCAAAAATCGGCCTGTTCATGGTGCTGATGGCGATAGCCTCCCTGTGCTTCGGCGCGGGAAGCGGACGCTTTGCCGCAGTAGCCAGCTCCGGCTTTGCCAAAAACATTCGGAAAACGCTGTTTGATAAGATCCAGGATTTCTCCTTTGCCAACGTGGACCGTTTTTCCACCGCATCGCTGATCACCCGGCTGACCACCGATGTGACCAACACCCAAAACGCATTTGCAAACATCATCCGCGGCATGATCCGCGGGCCGCTGATGTTTGTCTGCGCGATTTTTATGGCGGTCAATATCAACGCCCAGCTATCCCTGATCTTTCTGGTAGCTGTTCCGGTGCTGGTGGGCGTGCTTTCCCTAGTGATCGCGAGGGCCTATCCCCGGTTCCAGCGGATGCTGGATCAGTACGACAGCATGAACGCGTCGGTGCAGGAAAATTTAGTGGGAATCCGCGTGGTCAAGGCGTTTGTCCGCAGCGACCATGAGAGCGAAAAATTTCGCCAGGCGGCGGTTAAGCTGCAGGAGGCCCAAAAAAGGGCGGAATGCCTTTTAATCGTCAACATGCCGCTGATGAACTTTGTAGTCTACGCCTGTATGATCGCCATCTCCTGGTTCGGCGGCCAGCAGATCATCGCCGGGAATATGCTCACTGGCCAGTTTTTCAGCTTTTTAAGCTATCTGATGCAGACACTCATGTCTTTAATGATGATCTCCATGAACTTTGTGGGTTTGGTGATGGCCCGCGCGTCGATTCACCGAATTGTGGAGGTGCTGGACGAACCGCTGGACATCACCGATTCGGATAATTGGGGGATCCAGGTGGCGGATGGGTCGGTGGATTTTGAAAACGTCTCGTTCAGCTACGCTAAGCAGGGAGATAACCTGACATTAGAAAACATCAATCTGCACATTCGCTCCGGCGAGACCATCGGCGTTATCGGCGGCACCGGTTCGGCCAAAACCACGCTGGTGCAGCTGATTCCCCGCCTGTATGATGTTTACAGCGGCAGCCTGAAGGTAGGCGGCCGGGATGTGCGGGAATATCCGCTGGAAACTTTGCGCAACGCCGTGGCCATGGTGCTGCAGAAGAATGTGCTGTTTTCCGGCACGATTAAGGAAAATCTGCGTTGGGGAGATGAAAACGCCACCGACGAGCAGATAGAGGAGGCCTGCCGCGCCGCCCAGGCCCATGATTTTGTCCAGTCCTTCCCGGACGGGTATGACACCGATTTGGGACAGGGAGGCGTCAACGTGTCCGGAGGGCAGAAGCAGCGGCTTTGTATCGCCCGGGCGCTTTTGAAAAAGCCGAAAATCATTATTTTGGACGACAGCACCAGCGCAGTGGACACCGCTACCGACAGCAAGATCCGACAGGCCCTGCGGGAAAAGCTGTCCGGCACCACCACCTTTATTATTGCACAGCGGGTGACCTCGGTGCAGGATGCGGACCGGATCATTGTTTTAAACGACGGGCGGATTGACGCAGTGGGCACCCATGAGGAGCTTTTGGTCTCTAATCAGATTTATCGGGAAGTGTATGAGTCCCAGCAGAAGGGGGTGGCCTAACTATGGCGAGGCAAGCACGTGTCGTCTCCATGGGCCATGGTCCCGGCAGAAGACCGGCGTTGGAAAAACCCAAAAATCCCAAGATAACCATCCGCCGTCTGGCAGGCTATCTGATGGAATACAAGCTGCAGATGCTGCTGGTGGTTTTGGGTATTATTGGCAGTTCCGGTGCCAGCGTAGCCAGCACCTATTTTTTAAAACCGATTATCAATGACTATATTGTGCCGTTTATCGGCCGGGAAAATCCCGACCTGACCGCTTTCGCGTCGATGCTTTTGGTTATGGCGGTTATTTATCTTATCGGCGTGGGCAGCGGATATCTGTATAAACGGCTGATGGTGAACATATCCACCGGCGCCATGCGGAAAATCCGCACCGATTTGTTTACCCATATGCAGTCTTTGCCGATTCGGTATTTCGATACCCATACCCACGGCGAATTGATGAGCCGCTACACCAACGATACCGATACTCTGCGGGAGATGATCAGCGAAGGCATTCCCCAGCTGATCTCCTCGGTGATTACGGTAACAGGCGTTTTCACCATGATGCTGGTGCTCAGCTGGCAGCTGACCATTCTGGCAGTGCTTTTACTGATAATCCTTTTGTGGCTGGTCAAAATCATCGGCGGAAAATCCGCCAGCTTTTTCATCAAGCAGCAGCGGGCCTTGGGCCAGGTGAACGGATACATTGAGGAAATGATCGAAGGGCAGAAGGTTGTAAAGGTTTTTTGCCATGAAGACGCGGTCAAGGAAGACTTTACCCAGATGAATGAGGAGCTGTGCTACGCGGCGTCGAACGCCGGCACCTTCTCCAACATCATGGGTCCGGTTTCCAACAATATGGGACATATCAGCTATGCGGTAACCGCTACGGCCGGCGCCGCACTGGCGATTTTTGGAGTTTTGGATCTGGGTACCATCGGATCCTTCTTACAGTACACCCGTTCCTTTAACCAGCCGATTTCCATGCTAAGCCAGCAGTTTAACATCCTGTTGGCCGCTCTGGCCGGCGCGGAACGAATTTTTGCGGTTATTGACGAGCAGCCAGAAGCGGATAACGGATATGTAACGCTGGTTCGCGCCCGCCGCCTGCCGGACGGTTCGCTGGAAGAGACGAATGCGCGTACCGGCCTATGGGCCTGGCGGCATCCCCACGGCGACGGAAGCCTGACCTATACGCAGGTCCGCGGCGCGGTGGAATTCGAGGATGTGGTGTTCGGCTATGAGGAAAACAAAATTGTTTTAGACGGCATCACCCTACAGGCGCGGCCAGGGGAGAAGATTGCCTTTGTAGGCTCTACCGGCGCGGGGAAGACCACCATCACCAATCTGATCAACCGGTTTTACGACGTGCCGGACGGAAAGATTCGCTACGACGGCATCAACATCAACAAGATTAAAAAAGCCGATCTTCGTCGCTCCTTGTCCATGGTATTGCAGGATACCCACCTATTTACAGGCACCGTGAGGGAGAATATCCGCTACGGCCGGCTGGACGCCACCGACCAGGAAATCGAGGCGGCGGCAAAGCTGGCCAACGCCCACTTCTTCATCAGTCATCTGCCGCAGGGCTATGATACAGTCCTCACCGCCGACGGCGCTAATTTAAGTCAGGGGCAGCGGCAGCTTTTGGCCATTGCCCGGGCGGCGGTAGCCGATCCGCCGGTGTTAATCCTGGATGAAGCCACCAGCTCTATCGACACCCGCACCGAATCGCTGATTGAAAAGGGGATGGATACGCTGATGGAAGGCCGGACGGTGTTTGTCATCGCCCACCGGCTGTCAACGGTGCGAAATTCCAATGTCATCATCGTGCTGGAGCACGGAAAAATCATCGAGGAGGGCGACCATCAGGAGCTGATTGCCAAACAGGGAAAATACTATCAGCTTTATACCGGAATGTTTGAGCTTTCTTAAAACGCAAAAATCCCCGCAGGGAAAATGGCTTTCCTGCGGGGATTTTTTTATCCGCCGGCTAGATTTTGCAAAATTGGCACGCCCATGTGCATGGGCTTTGGGTGCAATGCGGCGGGTATTGTCGGCTGCCGCATCATCGATTCTCCCAGAGAGCGCCTGATCGCCATGCTCACCAACAACTTTGTCCCCTGCAACGGACGGTTTCCAACCCTGATTTCCCTTTTGTCCATGTTTTTTGTGGGTGTTTCCGGCGGCCTGGCCCAGTCGGCCGGATCGGCGCTGCTGCTGACCGGCCTGATTCTTTTGGGTATCCTAATGACCTTTTGGACCTCTAAAATGCTGTCCCGAACGATTTTGAAGGGGGTGCCGTCCTCCTTTACGCTGGAGCTGCCGCCCTACCGGCGCCCCCAAATCGGCAAGGTCATCGTCCGCTCCATTTTGGACCGCACTCTGTTTGTCCTGGGACGGGCAGCGGCGGTGGCCGCTCCAGCGGGGCTTTTGATCTGGGTGATGGCCAACGTCACGGTAGGGGATCTGACCCTTTTGGCCCACTGCGCAAATTTTTTGGATCCCTTTGCCCGGGCGCTGGGGATGGATGGCGTGATCCTGCTGGCCTTCATCCTGGGGCTTCCTGCCAATGAAATTGTCTTTCCCATCATCATTATGGCTTACCTATCCACCGGAAATCTGGTGGACATGGAAAATCTATCCGCCCTTCGCCAGCTTCTGGTAGAAAACGGCTGGACCTGGATGACCGCCGTCAGCGTTATGCTCTTTTCGATTATGCATTGGCCCTGCTCCACCACCTGCCTGACGATCTACAAGGAGACCAAAAGCGTCAAATGGACGGCGCTGTCTTTCCTGCTTCCCACCGGCATCGGCTTCGCCGTATGCTTTTTATTCCATCAGATCGCCCGATTCTTTTTCGTTTAACCCTCCGGCGGATGGTTTTGGGCGGCGGTCATATTATCCCAAATGGTCCATCGGCCGGTTTTGGGGTCTCGGGTCAGATAGAAATACTGGCAGACCTTCCCGTCGTCCAAAAAGGTTTTGGTGTGGTCGTAGACCGCCCGATACTCTGCCCGGACCGCCACAAAATGTTCGGCCAGATATTGGTCGGTCCACCCTAGGGCCTGGGCCAGCTCGCTTCCCCGGTACCGTTCCGCCGCCCGGGTGGTTTCCCCTTGGTCGATCTCGATTCGTTCGATGGTCAATTCCAGCGCATATTCCTTCTCCAGCTGATTCTGAAGGGCGCTTTGCACCGTTTCTATCGGATTTTGCGACGGATTTTGCAGCCATAGATCCGAAAGTGCCAGCCGGTAAGCGGCAAAGCCGCAAAGCGCCAGCACTGCGATGACGGCGGCGAGAAGGATCCAGCCGCGCTTAAACCGTCTTTCCCGTCCCAAAGGGGAACCGGACTTTACGCCGGCCAGATGCCGCTCGTCGATTTCCCTCAGAGCCTCCAGAAGCTGATATGCGTTCATTCCCATCCCTCCTTCTGTAAAAAAGAGCGCAGCTTTCCCCGCGTTCGGTGCAGCATGGATTTTATTTTGCTGGGGCTAAAGTCAAATTCCCGGCTGATCTCGCCGATGGAGTTTAGGTACCAGTACCGGTAAAGGAAGACCCGCCGTTCCGTTTGTGGAAGGTCCTCCAAAAAGCCATTAAGTGCCCGGACCAGCTCGGCTCCAAGAATTTGATCCTCAACGCCGTTCCCGGCAGGGATCGATTCAGCCAGCTCGTCCAAAACCAGCGCCGTCTGCCCGCCGCCGCGCTTGCACCGGTTTTGGTCCCGCCATTTTTTCAAGGACAGCCGGCGGGTGATTTTGCCCAAAAAAATTTGCAGCGCCGCTGGTCGATGGGGCGGCATGGCGTTCCAAGCGGCGAAATAGGTATCGTTTACGCTTTCCTGGGCGTCCTCCCGGTTGGATAAAATCCGGCGAGCGATGGCGCGGCAGTAATGGCCGTATTTCTCTGCCGTTTGGGAGATGGCGTCTTCTGAACGGGCCCAGTACAGATTGACAATTTCAAAGTCCTCCACCTGTTTCCCTCCCTTTTATGTCTTTTCAATCCATGAACTTCCTTTTTTTCCTCGCCGGTTGCAAAATTCTGTGCCGTTTTTGCAAAAAAAGGGCCGCCGTCCGGAAGCCTCTCGATTTTTCCGGTACGACGGACCCTTTTTGTTTGAGAAAACGATTCTTATCTGGGGAATTTGATTGCCGCCTGCGCCGCAGCCAATTTTGCAATCGGCACACGGAAAGGCGAGCAGGAAACATAGGTCAGGCCCGCCTTGTGGCAGAATTCCACAGAGGACGGATCGCCGCCATGCTCGCCGCAGATGCCCAGCTTGATGTCCGGACGGGTGGTTTTGCCCAGCTTCGCGGCCATCTCGACCAATTTGCCCACGCCGGTCTGATCCAGCTTGGCAAACGGATCGTTTTCGTAGATCTTCTTGTCGTAGTACGCGCCCAAGAACTTGCCGGCGTCGTCACGGCTGAAGCCGAAGGTCATCTGGGTCAGGTCGTTGGTGCCGAAGGAGAAGAACTCCGCCTCCTTGGCGATCTCGTCGGCGGTCAGGGCCGCTCTGGGAATCTCGATCATGGTACCGACTTTATAGTGCATATCAGAGCCCGCCGCCTTAATGATGGCGTCGGCAGTCTCGCAGACTACCTTCTTGACGTAAGCCAGCTCCTTAATCTCGCCCACCAGCGGGATCATGATCTCCGGTACGATGGTCCAGTCAGCGTGCTTTTTCTGTACGTTCAAGGCCGCTTTGATCACAGCCTCGGTCTGCATTTCGGCAATCTCCGGATAGGTGACAGCCAAACGGCAGCCGCGATGACCCATCATGGGGTTAAACTCATGCAGAGAAGCGATGATCGCCTTAATTTCCTCCACGGTCTTGCCCTGGGTTTTCGCCAGCGCCTCAATGTCCTTTTCGTCGGTGGGAACGAACTCATGCAAAGGCGGATCCAGGAAACGGATGGTTACAGGGCAGCCCTCCATCGCCTCGTACAGCTCTTCAAAGTCGCCCTGCTGCATCGGCTCCAGCTTTGCCAGCGCGGCCTTTCTCTGCTCAACGGTATCGGAGCAGATCATTTCACGGATAGCGGCGATTCTGCCGTCGTTAAAGAACATGTGCTCGGTACGGCACAGGCCAATGCCCTCAGCGCCCAGGCTCTTGGCCTTCTTCGCGTCTACAGGGGTGTCGGCGTTGGTGCGGACCTGCAGGCTGCGGTATTTGTCAGCCCAGTCCATTACGCGGCCAAACTCGCCGCCGATGGAAGCGTCTACCGTGGGGATGATGCCGTCGTAAATGTTGCCGGTAGAACCGTCGATGGAGATATAATCTCCCTCCACATAGGTTTTGCCGGCCAGAACGAACTTCTTGTTCTCCTCATCCATGTTGATGTCAGAGCAGCCGGATACACAGCAGGTACCCATGCCGCGGGCAACTACCGCCGCATGAGAGGTCATGCCGCCGCGGACGGTCAGAATGCCCTGGGAGGCTTTCATGCCCTCAATGTCCTCCGGAGAGGTTTCCAGACGGACCAGAACCACCTTTTCGCCTTTGGCCGCCCATTCCTTGGCGTCCTCAGCAGTAAAGACGATTTTGCCGCAGGCAGCGCCGGGAGAAGCGGCCAGCGCCTTGGCCACCGGGGTCGCTTTTTTCAGCGCCGCTGCGTCAAACTGCGGGTGCAGCAGCGCGTCCAGCGTTCTGGGGTCAATCATCAAGACAGCCTGCTCATCGTTGATCATGCCCTCGTCTACCAGGTCACAGGCGATTTTCAGCGCCGCAGAAGCGGTTCTCTTGCCGTTTCTGGTCTGGAGCATATACAAATGGCGGTCCTCAATGGTAAACTCCATGTCCTGCATGTCGTGATAGTGCTTTTCCAGAGTGTCGCAGATTTTAACAAACTGCTCATAGCACTCGGGCATAACCTCGGCCAGCTGTGCGATGGGCTGCGGGGTGCGAACGCCGGCTACAACGTCCTCGCCCTGGGCGTTCATCAAAAATTCACCGAACAGCTTTTTCTCGCCGGTAGCGGGGTTGCGGGTGAAGGCAACGCCGGTGCCGGAGGTGTCGCCCAGGTTGCCGAACGCCATCATCTGTACGTTGACAGCGGTACCCCAGGAATAAGGAATGTCATTGTCGCGGCGGTATACATTTGCTCTGGGGTTGTCCCAGGAGCGGAATACCGCTTTGATCGCGCCCATCAGCTGTTCCTTGGGGTCGGTGGGGAATTCCTCGCCGATTTTGGTCTTGTACTCTTCTTTAAACTGGCGGGCCAGCTCCTTGAGGTCATCGGCGGTGAGCTCCACGTCCTGGGTTACGCCTTTTTCCTCTTTCATTTTGTCGATGAGCTGCTCAAAGTATTTTTTGCCGACCTCCATAACAACGTCGGAATACATCTGGATAAAGCGGCGATAGCAGTCGTAAGCCCATCTGGGGTTGCCGGACTTCTTCGCCATAACCTCTACAACCTCTTCGTTGAGGCCCAGGTTCAGGATTGTATCCATCATGCCGGGCATGGAAGCACGGGCGCCGGAACGAACCGAAACCAGCAGCGGGTTTTCCCGGTCGCCGAATTTCTTGCCGGTGATCTCCTCCATCTTTCCGACGTACTCCATAATCTCCGCCTGGATCTCGTCGTTGATCTTGCGGCCGTCCTCGTAATACTGGGTGCAGGCTTCCGTGGTGATGGTAAAGCCCTGCGGAACCGGCAGGCCCAGGTTGGTCATTTCGGCCAGGTTTGCACCTTTGCCGCCGAGCAGCTCTCTCATAGAGCCATTTCCTTCTTTGAACAGGTAAACATACTTCTTGCTCAAGGGAATCAACCTCCTATTTTATTTGCGTCTTATTGCGCGGTGGCTTTTCCCAGTACGAGCCGCGCAACCCCAAAGCCCATCCTCAAAATGAGCAATAGGCACAAAGTCATTATAGCAAAGAATTCTAGGATTTTCTATATATTTCACATTTTTTTTTACAATTATACGAATTTGGGATTGTCCGGTGAAAAGTTGGGCTATTTGACTTGAAAACAGGCGGGAAAATTGCGATAATAGAATCGGAAAGAAATGCGTATAAATATAGAACAGGGATTTTGCGAGAGAGGCAGGTGGAAAACGCTTGGAAAAGCTGTGTGCGGTTGTTTTGGCCGCAGGAGACGGAAAAAGAATGCGTTCGGCCCGTCCGAAGGTTTTGTGCGAGGTGCTGTTTCGCCCCATGATCGGCTGGATTGCCGACACGCTGGCCCAGTGCGGCATTGAGGATGTGTGTGCGGTGCTGGGCGCCGGCGCGGACCAGGTGCGGGCGGCGGTCCCGGATTTTTCCTGGGTGGAGCAGAAGGAGCGTCTGGGCACCGGCCATGCGGTGATGCAGGCGAAAGACTTTCTGCAAAGCCGCCGGGGCGGGGACTGCGCCGTTTTGTACGGCGACGCGCCGTTTGTCGACGCCGAGACCCTTTGCGGCGCTTACAGGCTTCACAAGGAATCCGGCGCGGCGGTCACCCTTCTCACTGCCAGCCTGCCGGATCCTACCGGATATGGGCGCATTGTGCGGAATGAGCGGGGCGATGTGGCGCGGATTGTAGAGCAGGCCGATGCGGACGCCGGGACGCAGAAAATCCGTGAGATCAATGCCGGAACCTACTGGTTTTCGGTGGATTTTCTGCTGCATGCGCTGGAAGAACTTCGTCCCAATAACGCCCAGGGGGAATATTATTTGACCGACGTTGTCGGCATCGCCGCCGCCCAGGGCCGGCGGGTCTGCGGCTACGAGGCGCCCAATAGCCGGATTGCCATGGGCGCTAACGACCGCAAGGGGCTTCTGCACCTTAACCAGCTGGCCCGCCAGGCCGAGCTGGAGCGTCAGATGGCCGCCGGGGTGGAGATCGTCTGCGATGACGGTGTGATCATCCAGCCGGGGGTACAGATTGGGCAGGACACAGTCATTCTGCCGGGTACGATTTTAAAGGGGAAAACCGTTATCGGAAAAAACTGCGTCATCGGCCCCCATACGGTGATTGAGGATAGCTTTGTAGGCGACGGATGCCATGTCAACGCCTGCCAGATCGAACAGTCCCGGCTGGAGGAGCGGATCAAAATCGGTCCCTTTACCCATGTGCGGCCGGGCAGCCACCTGATGGCCGGGGTAAAGATCGGCAACTTTGTAGAGGTAAAAAACGCGGTGGTAGGTGAGAATACCGCCGTGGCCCACCTGACCTATGTAGGGGACAGCGACGTGGGCAAAAACGTCAACTTCGGCTGCGGTACGGTGACCGTTAATTTCGACGGGCACGACAAATACCGCACCGTCATCGGAGACGACTGCTTTATCGGCTGCAACAGCAACCTGATCGCCCCGGTGACCATCGGCTCCGGCAGCTATATCGCCGCCGGGTCCACCATTACGGACCCGGTCCCGGAGGACGCCTTGGCCATCGCTCGGGCCAGGCAGATCGTAAAGCCCGGCTGGGCCAAGGCCCGGCGGCTGCGGCTGGGTCCGCGCAAAAAATAATCGTCTTTTGCCGTCTTTGGGGGACGGTGGAGTATACAAACGCCAAACAGGACACTATGAAAAGGGAGTTAAAAACATGAATCTTCACGGCAAGGACATTAAAATTTTCTCTGCCAACGCCAATCCCGCAGTGGCGGAGCACATTGCCAAGGTACTGGGCCTGCCCATGGGCAAGTGCGATGTTTCCCATTTTTCCGATGGTGAGATTTCCGTTTCCATCCATGAGTCGGTCCGCGGCTCCGATGTGTTTGTGGTCCAGTCAATCAGTACGCCGGTCAACGACAGCTTGATGGAGCTTTTGATTATGATAGACGCGTTTAAGCGCGCCTCGGCCGGCCGGATTACAGCGGTGATCCCCTATCTGGGCTATGCCCGGCAGGACCGTAAGGCCAAGGCCCGGGACCCGATTTCCGCTAAGCTGGTGGCTGATTTAATTACCACCGCCGGCGCTGACCGGGTGTTGACTATGGACCTGCATGCGGCGCAGATTCAGGGCTTTTTCAGCATCCCGGTGGACCATCTTCTGGGGGTGCCGATTCTCGCCCCGTATTTTGAAGAGCGGTTTAAGGACCAGGAGGACGTAGTCGTAGTTTCTCCGGACTTAGGCTCCGTTACCCGTGCAAGAAAGTTTGCTGAGCGCATGAACGCGCCGCTGGCGATCATTGATAAGCGCCGCCCTAAGGCCAATGTCTCTGAGGTGATGAACATCATCGGCAGCGTCCAGGGCAAACGGGCGATCATCGTCGATGACCTGGTGGATACCGCCGGCACACTGTGCAACGGCGCGAAAGCGATTATTGAAATCGGCGGCGCCACCGCGGTGTACGCCTGCGCCACCCATGGGGTGCTGTCCGGCCCGGCCATTGAGCGCATTGACCAAAGCGTTATCAAGGAGCTGGTGCTTTTGGACACCATCGCACTGCCGCCTGAGAAAAAGCTTTCCAAAATCACCATGGTGCCAGTGGGTCCGGTATTCGCCGAAGCCATCGAGCGCATTTACGCGGACAAACCGGTCTCCCCTTTGTTCGTCTAAGACAAAAACGTCGGTTTTCGGCTGCTCGTATGGCGCAAGGGCCGCGCGGCCGTTATCCTTTATCATCTGCAAGGCGGGGTAGAAGCAATATCCCGCCTTACTTGTCTGTCCCTTAAAAAGCCGGAGAGGTCCGGCGAAGGAGGAGCCATGTTCCATATTTTTCACAAAATAGAACGGCCCGGTGGCCCGGTGGATTTTCTGATCGTCGGGCTGGGCAATCCCGGCCGGGAATACGAAAATACCCGGCACAACGCCGGCTTTATGGCGGTGGACCACATCGCCGAGGAGATGGGTGTTAAAATCGACCGGCTGAAGTTCAAAGCCTTGTGTGCCGAAGGGACCTTGGTGGGCCGCCGGGTGCTTTTGTTAAAGCCCTCCACCTTTATGAACCTGTCCGGCCAGGCGGTGCAGGAGGCGGCCTCCTTTTACAAAATCCCCATGGAGCGGACGCTGGTGTTCATGGATGACATTTCGCTGGAGCCCGGCCATGTCCGCATCCGCCGCAAGGGCAGCGACGGCGGCCATAACGGGATTAAGAATATCATCTACCTCACCGGGTCCGACCAGTTTCCCCGGGTGAAAATCGGGGTGGGGGCCAAGCCGCATCCCGATTACGATCTGGCCAAATGGGTGCTCAGCCGCTTTTCTGCCGACGAGCGGAAGGCCTTAGACGGCGTTTTGGACCATGCGGCGGATATGGCCGGGTTGATCCTTTCCGGCCGAATGGACGAGGCCATGAACGTATATAATGGAAAATAGCGGCCGCCTTTGCTGATTCACCGGCAGGCCCAGCCGGATTTTGCAATATGGAAGGGAGAGAAAAACGATGCTGCTGGAGGTGATTTCATCCGCGCCCCAATACCGGATGTTGCTGTCGGCTATGGCCAAACGGGGCTGGCCCGCCCAGATGACCGGCTTAAGCCATATTCATAAGGCGGCGGTGGCGGCGGCCCTGTCCGAAACCGGGCCATTTCTGGTCGTCACGCCGGACGAGGCGGCGGCCACCCGCCTGTG
This sequence comes from uncultured Oscillospiraceae bacterium, assembly GCA_910583935.1. Lineage (GTDB taxonomy): Bacteria > Bacillota > Clostridia > Oscillospirales > Ruminococcaceae > UBA3818. The sequence goes on along the minus strand of CAJTZM010000006.1, from coordinate 44,556 downwards.
CGAGGATATCAACGCCTTTCTCAAAGAGGAGAGGGCCTTTTTGTATCCCGCCCGGGAATGGGTTTTCCGGGATGTGGAGGGCGCCAGCCGTGAATACGAGTTTGCCCGCTTAAAGGTGCTGGACGGGCTGGTTCAGAGCCGCATTTCCATGGTGGTTTGCAGCATTGAGGCGCTTTTGCAGTATACCCTCCCGCCGCAGGTTCTGCAAAAAAACATCCTCACGCTGCGCCCTGGCCAGACCCATTCCATCGAGGATTTGTGCGCCCGGCTGCTGCACGCCGGCTATGAGCGGCGGGACCAGGTAGACGGTGTCTGCCAATTTTCCCAGCGGGGCGGCATTCTGGATTTTTACCCACCCCATGCGCCGACTCCCTACCGACTGGAATTCTGGGGGGACGAGATCGATACCATCAGCGCCTTCGACCTGGATTCCCAGCGCCGGATCGATACGGTTAAGGAAGCTGCTGTCACCCCGGCCCGGGAGGTGCTTTACCCGGACAACGGATGGCTGCTCAAAAAAATCGGCAAGGCCTACGACGGGCTGCGAGGCAAGCAGGGGGTCAAGGCAAAGGAGCTCCTTTTGTCCGACATGGAAAAGCTGGAGGCGGGCAGGTCCTTAAACAACATCGACAAATTTCTGCCGCTTGTTTATCCAAAGCCCGCGACCTTGCTAGACTATCTGCCAAATGCCGGGCTGATCTTCTGCGAAATGGTTTCGGTCAAGGAGTCGTCTAAAACCGCCATGTGGCAGCATTACGAGGATGTGTCACAGCTTTTGCAGGAGGGGATCCTCTTTAAGGGGTGCGATACCTTTGCCATGGAATTCCCGCAGGTGTTGGCGGCAATGGACGGCCGCCCCTGCGCTATTTTAGAAAACTTCACCCGCTCCTTGCCGGAGGTGCGGCTCAGCCAGCTGATTTCCGTTCACGCGGTGGCGCTGTCCGCCTGGGGTGGTGATCTGAAGCTTTTAGAGGAGGATCTGGAGAGCTTTTTGCGCCGGGATTACCGGGTAGCGGTTCTTGCCGGAACCGAAAAGGCCGCTGCCGCCCTGCGGGAGGATCTGACCGCCCAAAAAATCCCTGTGTCCGCCGGAGAAAAGGACTGGTCCCCCGGCCGGGTATGTGTTTTAGCCGGTTCCTTGTCCAGCGGCATGGAGCTGCCGGAGCAGAAATTTGCCCTGATCACCCATGGAAAGGCCGCCGCCCGAACGGTGAAGCGAAAAAAGTCCAAAAAGCCCGGGGAACAGATCCGCTCCCTATCTGATTTGACCTTTGGGGATTATGTGGTCCATGCCTCCCACGGCATCGGCGTGTTCGAGGGGGTGGTCAAGCGGGAAATCCACGGCGTGACCAAGGATTATATCAAAATCCGCTACGCCGGGACCGACGCGTTGTTCGTTCCGGTCACCCAGCTGGACTTGGTGAGCAAATACATCGGGCCTAAAGAGGATAAGGCGGTCAAGCTCAATAAGCTCAATTCGGTGGAGTGGCAGAAGACCCGCCAGCGGGTGAAAAAAGCGGTGGCTGAAATGGCCCAGGAGCTGATTAAGCTCTATGCCGCCCGAATGCAGGCTAAAGGCTTCGCCTTTTCAGAGGATACCGAATGGCAGCGGGATTTTGAGGAGCGCTTCCCCTACGAGGAAACCGATGACCAGCTGCGCTGTATCGCCGAAATCAAGGAGGATATGGAATCTCCCCGGCCGATGGACCGGCTGCTGTGCGGCGACGTGGGCTTTGGCAAAACCGAGGTGGCTATCCGTGCGGCGTTTAAATGCGTGATGGACGGCAAGCAGTGCGCGGTGCTGGTCCCCACCACCATCCTGGCCTGGCAACATTACCAGACCTTTTTGGAGCGGATGCAGGGCTTCCCGGTCAGCGTAGAGCTGCTGTCCCGCTTTCGCAGTCCCAAACAGCAGGAGCAGATTATCAAAAAGCTGCGCCGGGGCGAGGTGGATATCATCATCGGCACCCACCGCCTTTTGCAAAAGGACGTCCAGTTTAAGGATCTGGGCCTTTGCATCATCGACGAGGAGCAGCGGTTCGGGGTGGCTCATAAGGAGAAATTCAAGGAAATGCGCGAATCGGTGGATGTGCTGACCCTGTCGGCGACGCCGATCCCCCGGACCTTAAATATGGCCATGTCCGGCATCCGGGATATGTCTACCATCGAGGAGGCGCCTATGGACCGGCATCCGGTTCAAACCTATGTGATCGAGCATAACTGGGGGATTTTGGCGGAGGCGATCAACCGGGAGCTGCGCCGGGGCGGTCAGGTGTTCTACCTGCATAACCGGGTGGAGTCCATTGATTCCTGTGCGTACCGCTTGGGCCAGCTGCTGCCCCAAGCGCGGATTACCACTGCCCACGGCAAAATGAACGAGGAACAGCTTTCCGAGGTCTGGCGGCAGCTGCTGGACCATGAAATCGACATTCTGGTCTGTACCACCATTATCGAAACCGGGGTAGACGTGCCCAACTGTAACACGCTGATCATCGAATCGGCGGACAAAATGGGCCTTTCCCAGCTGTACCAGATCCGCGGACGGGTGGGCCGGTCTAACCGGCGGGCTTACGCGTACTTTACCTTTTTCCCCGGCCGGGAGCTGACCGACGTGGCGGCCAAGCGCCTTTCCGCCATCCGGGAGTTTACTTCCTTCGGATCGGGCTTTCGCATCGCCATGCGGGACCTGGAGATACGCGGCGCCGGCAATGTACTGGGTACCAGCCAGCATGGGCATATGGAAGCGGTGGGATATGAGATGTACTTAAAGCTTTTGTCCGAGGCGGTCAGCGAGCAGCGGGGTGAAGCCGCAGCGCCCCAGAAAGAGTGTCTGGTGGATATCCGCATCGGCGCCCATATTCCCGAAGGGTATATCGACAACCTGTCCCAGCGCATCGACGTCTATAAAAAGATCGCCTCCATCCAAAATGAGGAGGATGCCATGGATGTGACCGATGAGCTGATCGACCGGTTCGGCGAGCCGCCCCAGGCGGTGCAGGGACTGATCGATGTGGCGCTTTTGCGCAATATCGCCGCGGGCCTGGGCATTTACGAAATTTCCCAGAAAAACGACATGATTGTGTTTTACCCGTCGGTCTTTGACTTTGAGCGGGCCAGCCGGGTGTCGGCGGCCCTTCGCAGCCGGGTTTCCATCGGCGCGGGCGCTAAGCCTTATGTGGCGGTGCGGGTGGCAGAGAAGGAAGAGCCAATCCATACCATGCGCACAGCGCTTTATTTGATGAACGGCCCGGTAAAAGAAGATGGCCGCCGATAAAGAGCCTCCTTCCTTTGCTGTACCCCCTTTCATTGAAAAGGCTCTGAAACGGAATTTTCCGTTTCAGAGCCTTTTTATGGTGCGCTGGCCTTTTTGGAAAGCGGAGCTTCTTTTTGTACCCTTTCCAGGCTGTCTAAGAACGCCTGGATGTTGCGGACCGTTCTTTCTTCGACAAAATGCTCAATTTTTTCCACCTGCTCCAGCTCATCCTGCGTTTGGTTTAAATAGCAGAAAAATCGGTGCAGCAGCGCGTGCCGGTATAAAAGATATTCCCCGAACGCTTTTCCGTCTGGGGTAAGATGGATTTCTCCATATTTTTCCGCTTCAATCAAGCCCCTCTCCCGCAGGTTCGAAACCATTTTGGAGGCGGAGGAGGGCTTTACGTGCAGCTGCCGGGAAAGGGCGCGGATGCGGACGGGGCCGTCCCCTTCGCCGCTTAACCGGCAGATCATCTCCAGATAATCCTCCATGGCGGCGGTGACAAAATCCCCCTTTTCCCGCTCATATCCCTTTAAGGTGTAAAATTGCGGTGTATCCAAGCTCCTCCCCCTCCTTTTTTGCACACATACCGGAAAAACGACATATCTTGGCAATAGGAAACAAAGTTTCCGATCCCTAACTTCATTTTATGAGAGGAAGATTCTCTTTATGCATACATTAAAGCCATTGACCAGCCTGCAATGCGGCCAAACCGCCCGAGTGGACGCGCTCACCCTGCAAGGAAGCATGCGCCGCCGCTTGCAGGATATTGGTTTGATTGAAGGAACGCAGATAGAGTGCGTACACAAAAGCCCTGCAGGAGACCCAGTGGCCTACTTAATCCGCGGCGCGGTTATCGCCCTGCGGGCTGAGGATTCGGCGGGCGTTTTGGTATCCTGCGGGTAATCTCTGCGCCCCGCAGCGCCAAGCGCCGCTTTCCGGGGATTTGTTCCGGCGGCAGCGCGTTATATTTTACAAAAAGAGGTGACCGACGTTGGGATTAACCAGCGGTTCAACAGGAAGAAAAGCGATAGATGAAGGCCTGCTCATCTGCCGGGAGTCCCCAGAGGACCGGGTGGTGGGATTGGCAGGAAACCCGAATGTGGGAAAGAGCACCGTTTTTAACGGACTTACCAATCTCAATCAGCATACAGGAAATTGGCCAGGTAAAACGGTGTCTAATGCCCAGGGCCGATGTAAGCATCACGGGAAGGGCTTTATCCTGGTGGATATCCCGGGCAGCTATTCACTGATGGCCCATTCGGCGGAGGAAGAGGTAGCCCGGGATTTTATCTGCTTTGGCGGCCCGGATGCGATGGTGGTTGTCTGCGACGCCACCTGCCTGGAGCGGAACCTAAACCTGGTTTTGCAGACTATTGAGATTACCCCCCGTACCGTTGTATGCGTCAATTTGATGGACGAGGCGAAAAAGAAAAACATCCAGGTGGATCTGGCAGAGCTGTCCCGTCGGCTGGGTGTTCCGGTAACCGGCGCCGCTGCCCGCAGCAAAAAAGGGCTGGATGCGCTGATGGACGCGGTGGATTCGGTTGTCGTGGGCTCCTTTTCCACCGATCACGCCCTGCGTGTTCCATACGCCCCCGAAATAGAGGAGGCGATCGCGCTTCTGGAACCGGCCCTGGAGAAGCCCTGTGGGAAAAGGCTCAGCCCCCGATGGCTGGCCCTGCGCCTTTTGGAAGAAGACCAGGCCTTGATTCAGTCGGCTCAGCAGTATTTGGGCGTCCCCTTTTCAGAGGACCCCGCGGTACAAGAAATGCTGGAACAGGCCCGGGACCGGTTGGAAAAAGCGGACCTTTTGGGCGACGCGCTGCAGGATGCGGTTGTGTCGGCGTTGGTCCGGCAGTCGGAAAAAATCTGCGCCGGTGCTGTGCGGTACGCCGACCGAAGCTACAGCAGCCGCGACCGGAAAATCGATCGGATCCTGACCAGTAAAGCCACCGGATTCCCCATCATGCTGCTGCTTTTGGCCGCCGTGTTTTGGCTGACTATCACCGGGGCGAACTATCCCTCCCAGTGGCTGAGCACCGGCCTGTTCTGGGTCGAGGATCGGCTGGCGGACTTTTTCGTCTGGACTGGCGCGCCGTCCTTTTTATGCGATATGCTGGTGCATGGCGCCTATCGGACTCTGGCCTGGGTCGTCTCGGTTATGCTGCCGCCTATGGCGATCTTTTTTCCACTATTTACCCTGCTGGAGGATTTGGGGTATCTGCCGCGGGTGGCCTTTAATCTGGACCGCTATTTTAAAAAATGCAGCGCCTGCGGAAAGCAAAGCCTCACCATGTGCATGGTCCTGCCAATTTTGCACTAAATGCGCCAGCGAATGCAGATATTTTCCCCATCCAGGACAATGGCTTCCATCATGCTGTGAATAAGCAGCCTTTTGGCGTCCAGATCTGACTGTTCAAAATGGTCCCAAAGGTTTTTTGGACAGATGTTTGCTGCCTGCCGCTCCTGCTGCCGCAGATTTTCCAGCCGGCAGGTCAGAGCTGCCCGTTCCCCCTCAAGACCCACGATGCGCTCAGATAAAATGGGGGCGGGGAAAGCGCCGTTCTGATATAGGTCCAGTAGCCGGCGGGTTTGGCGATGAATCTGCGCCAACCGGACTTCAGCGCTTTTTTCCTCCTCTTGCAGGCCGGCGAAAAGACGGCGGCTTTCCGCTTCGGGAAGGGCCTGGACTATGTCCTCCAGCATCCGCCGCACAAACGAAACCGCAAGAGCGTCCAGCTGGGGGACGGGCCAGCTTTCATTTTTACAGTCCGGGTCTTTTATGTAGCGCCGGTTTCCCTTGGCGCGGGAATAGCATTTGTAATAGCCGTGGCTTCCGGCGTAGCGGGCGCCGCACCTGCCGCAGATCAGCAGTCCTGAAAGCAGGGTCCCCGCCCGGAAGGGACTTTTGGCGGCGGAGGTTTCTTGGGTCTGCGCCGAAAAGGTGTGCAGCAGCTGCCCAGCCCTCTCAAAATCCTCCTGATGGATTAGCGCCGGGTGCCGCCCCGGGTATTCGGTCCCGGCAAACTTGACCTTGCCGGTGTAAACGCTGTTGCCTAAAATCCGCCGGATCCCGGCGGCATTCCAGGCGCCGCCGTAGGTTTCTTCCATTATTCGCCCAATAGCGTGGATGGATTTTCCGTCTAAAAACAGCCGAAAGATTTCCCGGATCTGGATTGCCTGCCCCTCGTCCGGGATTAGCTCACCGCCCTCGTACCGGTACCCTCGCGGCGCCGTCGGTCCGCCGTGATAGTATCCCGCCTTGCCCCGCCCAATCCGGCCCATGGCAAAGCGCTCGGCAATCTGGTCCTTCTCCAGCTGGGCAAAGACGGATAAAATGCCGATCATCGCCCGGCCCAAAGGGCTGGAGGTGTCGAAATTCTCCTGGATGGAGATAAAATCCACGCCGTAGGCCAGCATTTGGTCCTCGATTAAATACAGCGTATCCTTTTGGGACCGGCTGAGCCGGTCCAGCTTGCAGGCCACGACGGCTTCGGTCTCCCCTTCCCGGATGTGGGCGAGCATCTGCTGCAGGGCGGGACGGCAGGTGTTGGAGCCGGAATAGCCGCCGTCGGTATAAATTTTCAGCAGCCGCCAGCCCTTGGCCCGGCAGTAAAAACGGATCCGTTCCTCCTGCTCGTCAATACTGTAGTTTTCCAGCTGGTTTTCGGTAGATACGCGGGTATAGCCAAAAACCTCCACAGAATCCTCCTCCTTTTGCCGTCTTGCCGGCGTTTTTTCGCAGGACAAACACCAAAAGCCCTACCAGATTTTGCTTCGGCCTGCCGTTTTTATCCTATTTTTTTCCCGGGCGGATTATGTAAAGCTTTAAAAAGACAAAAAAACCGCGCCTTTTTTAAAGGCAGCGGTCTTTTTTCTTGTCCCTTGGTCCGGTATAGGACAGGCGGCGGGGCGCATAGGAATTTATTTATAAAAAGGGGGAGCGCTTATGGAAAGGAAACCGACAAGGCAGCCCTGCGTTGCCCATGTCACGGCGGACCAAAAAAGCCTTGCCGACGTCAAGGGCTATGCGGCGGATTTTAATCAGCTTCCCGAGCCGGTCCAAAGGCTGCTTGTTCGTCTCGCCCTTGGGCCGGTCCGTCGGGAGACTTTGGAAAAGGAAGCCGGCAATCGGGCTTTATAGGGTGCGGAATAAGGGAAGTCTTCCGCGCCCGAACGGTCAGATCCGCCGTTCGATCCAGTGGACAAGCCCGTCGTATACCTCGTTTCGGTTTGTTTCGTTGAGGATTTCATGCCTTGCGCCGGCATATAGCCGCAGTGTCACGTCGATGTGGCCGGTCTGCTGAAACAGCTCCGAGACCTTGCTCGGACCCTCCCCGTAAGCGCCCACCGGATCGTCCCCGCCGGAAAGCAAAAGCAAAGGGAATTGCTTCGGCACCGCCCGAAAGGCCCGCAGATCGTTGGCGAAATCATATAGGGTAAACAGGTCCCGAAATCCGGCGGCAGTAAACAAAAAGGTGCAGTATGGGTCGGCGGCATAACGGTCTACCAGCTGATTATCCCGGCTCAGCCAGTCATAGGGCGTTCTTCCGTCGAAACGGCTGTTGTAGCTGCCAAAGGCCAGCTTTTGAAGCAGCGCACTGGGCTTTTTCCCTTTTCCAGCTTTACAAAGAAGCTCGGCCAATAGCTTTCCAGCCTTAGCGCCGGGATTCGGGCCGCCGGTCCCCACCAGGATCCCGCCGTCTAAAAGGTCGCTGTAGCGGGCCAGATAACAGCGGGCGATAAACGATCCCATCGAATGCCCAAGCAGAAAAACCGGCATATGGGGATATTGCTTTTGTAATTCCAGCGTGTGGGTGCGCAGGTCGGCGATGACCAGCTTCCATCCGTCCCTGTCGGCAAAATACCCCAGCTCACCGTCCTCTCGGACACTGGTTTTGTGTCCGAGATGGTCGTGGCCGGATACCGCAAAGCCCTGCTTCGTCATGGCGCGGGCAAATTCCTCGTACCGTCCAAAATATTCGGTCATCCCGTGGGATACCTGGATGATCGCCCGGCAGGGCTGGTCCACCGGCATCCAGGTGACCGCCTGGATGGTGTGAACCCGGTCCGCGCTGGGAAAAGAAAAGGTCCGCTTTTCCTCGTGGTTCATGTTTTTGCTCTCCTCCTGATTAAAAGGGATTCTGTCGCTGGTCCCGCAGGGAGCCTGCCCCAGGGGCTGCGTTTTATGCGATGAAGGAAGGCTCCTCTGTTTCGGAAAAGGAGCCGTCCTTTTTTACGGTAAAGAATTGGACGTCGGTGCATTTTTTCCACAGCTCCGGCAGCATCGATTCCTTTTGCGCCGCCACGCCGGTTACGACATTTTTGGCTTTTCGCTCATGGATGAATTTTTCCAGCTCCTGCAACGGCTTGTCCGCATATAAAACGGTCATTTCCGCGCCGTTTTCCTTGGAGATCTGGAACAGGTACTCCAGCGCCTTGGCATCGTTTTTGGTAAGATCAGGGCTGGAGACATTGACCGCTGCCAGCGCCGTTTTGGAAAGATCCGCAATGAGGCGCCCTGCGCGGATGAGCTTTTCACAGTGGAATTGATCGGTTATGCAGACAACGGTGTACCGTTTCAGGGGATGCTGCGCCGGTTGGGATAAAATCAAACGATTCATAAAATACCTCCGTTTCAAAAACGTCGTTGGAATTGCCTTCCTCTTTGGCGGCCTGTCAACGGAAATACGGATCTCTTTGAAAATAACACTAAAATATGAATAATTTATGCCCAAAAAACTGGGGATTTTTAAACTTTTTCCGCCTCTTTCATGGCAAAAATCGCCTCGGCCAGTCGGCAGAAATCCTCCAGCGTCAGCTCCTCTGCCCGCGCGCCGGACGAAATTCGCGCCTGCTCCAGTGCCGCGCCAATCCGCCCTTTTTCCATGGCAAGACCTGAGGAAAGAGAATTGGCCAGCGTTTTGCGGCGCTGGGAAAAGCCCGCCCGGATCACCCGGAAAAACAGCGCCTCATCCGGCGGGGACACGGCGGGCTCTGGGCGAATATCCAGCCGGATCACCGCCGAATCCACCTCCGGCGCGGGCAGAAAGCTCCCTCGGGACACGGAAAACAGCACCCGAGGCTGTGCGTAGTAGCGAACGGCGGCAGACAGCGCGCCGGCATTTCTTTCGCCGGGCGCGGCGCAGATCCGGACAGCCGCCTCTTTTTGTACCATAACGGTGATCGCCTTGACCGGCAGCCGCGCCTCCAAAAGTCTCATGAGGATCGGCGAGGTGATGTAGTACGGAAGGTTGGCGCAGACCACCACCTCCATCTCCGGAAATTCCCGCCGGAGCAGCTCCTCCAGCTGGAGCTTCAGCACATCTGCGTGCAGGACCGTTACATTGGAAAATTCCGACAGGGTTTCGTCCAGCACCGGCAAAAGCCGCTGGTCCAGCTCAATGGCCACGACCTTTTTGGCCCGCGCCGCCAGCTCCCAGGTGAGCACCCCAATGCCCGGACCGATTTCCAGCACGCCGGTATCCGGCCCGGCGCCGCCTTCCTCGGCAATACGGGGACAGACCGATGGGTTGACAATAAAATTTTGGCCAAGCTTTTTGGAAAAGGTGAATCCATAGCGGGATAAAATTTCCCGCACGGTTTTCATGTTGGAAAGCTGGGACATGTCGCTTCCTCCTGCAAAGGCTTTTTTCTTTCCCGAGAACGCCGGCGGAAATTGCCGGAGCCGATGAACGCTCATAGAAATCTTAGTATAATAGCGTCTTTGTCGCTATTATACCATAAAATCTTCCCTTTGTAATCGGATCGCCGCTGCCCGGCAGATTTTTTCTGTGCCGGTCCCGTTGCGAAAAAGGCTTCTTTTTGGTATGATAAAAACAATACGAGCATGCAAAACAATTGGGAAATCCCGGCATCCGTATCCGCTTCGGCGGATTTGAGCGGACGCTGGAAGGCAAAGGGGCAATGGGCCGGATGACTGTAAAAATCGGAACTGTCGAGCTGCAAAGAACAGCTGCGCTGGCACCGCTGGCCGGGGTGGCCGACCGGGCCTTTCGGGAGCTTTGCCGCAGCCTGGGAGCCTGCTATACGGTGGGAGAGATGACCAGCTCTAAAGGACTCACCTATCAGAATAAAAAGACAGCGGATCTTTTGCTGCTGGGGGAGGAGGAGCACCCCGGCGGTGTTCAGCTGTTTGGCGATGACCCGCTGACTATGGCTCGCGCCGCCGAGCTGTCGATGACCTACCATCCGGACATCATTGACATCAATATGGGCTGCCCCGCGCCAAAGGTTGCGGGGAATGGAGGCGGCAGCGCGCTGATGAAGGATCCGGCGAGGGCGTCTCGGATTATCCGAGAGGTGTCCCGAGCGGTGCCGGTGCCGGTGACGGTTAAATTCCGCAAGGGCTGGGACGAACAGTCGGTCAACGCGGTGGAATTCGCCAAAATGGCAGAGCAAAGCGGAGCGGCGGCCCTGACGATTCACGGCCGCACCCGGCGGCAGATGTATGCCCCTTCGGCCGACTGGCAGATCATCAAGGCGGTAAAAGAGGCGGTATCGGTTCCGGTTATCGGCAACGGCGACGTGGATTCAGTGGAATCTGTTGTGCGGATGTATGAGCAGACCGGCGTCGACCTGGTGATGATCGGCCGGGGCGCGCTGGGCAACCCCTACCTTTTCACCCAGATCCGCCGCTATTTTGCCGACGGCGTACTCCTTCCGGCGCCGCCGCTGTCTCAGCGGCTGGGGTATTTGCTGGAGCAGACTCGCCGGGCTGTCTGCTACAAGGGGGAGTCTGTCGCGCTGAAGGAGGCACGAAAGCACGCCGCCTGGTACTTAAAGGGTGTACACGGTGCCGCCCGTCTGCGAGGCCGCACCGGCGCGTTAAAGACACTGCGGGATCTAGAGGCACTGGTGGAGGACGCGCTGCTGGCGGAGGCAGCGGACGTTTAGGAGGTGTGGGCAAAATGGCAATGGCAGTGGTATCCGCGCCGGGAAAGGTCAACCTGACGCTGGATATTTTAGGACGGCGGCCGGACGGCTATCATGAGATGGAGATGCTCATGCATGCGGTCAGTTTAGAAAATACCGTCCGCCTGATTAAGCGGCAAGAGCCGGGCATCCGGCTTTCCTGCTCTAACCCCGCTGTCCCCACCGGCGAAAAAAATCTGGCCTATCAGGCGGCCCAGGCCTTTTTTAAAGCGTTTGGCCGGGAATGGGGGGTCGAAATTCAGGTGGAAAAGCGGGTCCCCATGGAGGCGGGAATGGCAGGCGGCAGCGCCGACGCAGCCGGTGTGCTGGCGGGGCTCAACGCGCTGGCAGGCCACCCCTTTTCTGCCCAGGAGCTGTGCCAAATCGGGCTGCCTCTGGGTGCGGACCTGCCCTTTTGCCTGTTGGGCGGCGCCGGGCTGGTCCGGGGGATCGGCGAGAGCATTATCCCTTTGCCGCCGCTTAAAAAGGGGTGGCTGGTCATCGCCAAGCCGGACCAAGGGATCAAAACGGGCAGCTGCTTTGCCGCGTATGACGCGCTGGATACAGTCCGTCATCCCCAAACGGCCCAGGCGCTGCGGGCGTTTTGCCAGGGGGATCTGCCGGCGCTGGGAGTGCTTTTGGAAAACGTTCTGGAGCAGGCGGTTTCCCTGCCGGAAATCCAGGAGCTTCGCCGGCAGATGTGTCAAAACGGCGCCCTGGGCAGCCGGATGACCGGCAGCGGCACGGCAGTCTTCGGCCTTTTTGCAGAGAAAAAGCCGGCTCTTCGCTGCGCCCGGCAGCTGTACCAGCGCGGCGGCAGCGTCTTTTTAGTCCGGCCGGCGGATTACGGCCCAAGAGTTTTATCTCTGTGCTAGTCTGATGCTTTGCCTGGCAGCGCTTTTGCAAAAAAATTGTATAGAAAAGAAAAACCCCGTCCATACTACGCTCAGAAATTGAAGGTAAGGACGGGGTTTACATATGCGAAAAAAAGAATGGTTTGTGCTTATTGCCTGCATTTTAAGCTTTCTGTGCGCAGGATTTCTCTCGTTTGGCGAACAGTGCTCCTTTATCCGGGAAAATACCCTGCGGCTGCATATTCTGGCCAACTCCGATTCCTCTGCGGATCAGGCGTTGAAGCTCAAGATACGAGACGCGGTACTGGCCCAGTCGGGGGATTTGTTTTCCGGCTGCGATACACGGGAAAAAATGATCGGTGCGGCCAGAGAACGGCTGTCCGACATTCGGCAAACAGCTTGCCAGACCGCCATGCACAATGGCTATGATCTGCCGGTGAAGGTCTCGGTCACCGATATGTTTTTTGAGACCAGACAGTACGGCGACGTCATTCTGCCCGCTGGAACCTATACGGCGGTCCGCATTGAGCTGGGGGAGGCGGCGGGAAAAAATTGGTGGTGCGTTCTCTACCCGCCGCTGTGTGTCAGCGCGGCGGAAACAGGGTTTACCGAGGCGGAGCTCCAAATCGGTGACAGTTTGTTAAAGCAGCAGGAGCTTCCCCGCTACCGGGCGAAGCTGGCGGTGGTAGAATGGTGGGAAAACCTCTGCCGCAGTCTGGACAAAAAATAAACCTGGACAAAAGGAGAGAAGAAAATGTCCCCAAAATCCCCCAAAAAGCAGAAGATCCGCTTCTTTGTCCTGGCTTTCGCGCTGTCCTTTTTTGTGCTGGCCATGATGGGTCTGATTGTGGTTTTTGTTTTAAATCCCGTACAGGAGCAGCCTTCCTCCAGTCAGATTTCCGCCGACGCTTTTTATCTGCCGGGCGAAGAGGACAATCTGACGGTGCTGCTCACCTGCCATGGCCCCCAGGAGGGGGAGGCGGTGTTTTTCGCGCTGGTGCGGCTGGACATGCTCAGCGGGCGGATCCCGGTAATCCTTTTCCCCTTGCAGACGTCGCTGGAGGAACAGACGGGCTTTGTTACTCTTGCGCAGGCATATCAAACGGGCGGGGCGCCAGCGGTGGCAAAGGCGCTGTCCGACACCTACTCCATCCCGGTGGACCGGTATGCCGACGGGGACGCTCAGGCGCTGATCGATGCGGTCAACCGCATTGGCATTGCCGAATACGAATTAGGCCAGGACCTTTCCTATCATGATGAGGGGATGTTCATCAGCCTTTCCGCCGGCCGGCAGCTGATCGACGGACAGAAATTTCTGGATATTCTGCGTTACCCGGACTATAAGGACGGGCAGCTGGAGCAGTGCCGAGAGGGAGCCAGCCTTATCGCCAGCTATATCAACAGCCGGCTGGAGGCGGTTCTGGGCCAGAATGCCGGTTCGCTGGTCGGCGGTCTTTTAGATCTGGTGGATACCAATATTTCCTACCTGGATTATGAATCCCGCCTGCCTGCGCTGACCTTCCTCTCAAAACTCAGCGCAGAGCCGGCGCAGGCTTACACCCTCACTGGCGGCTGGAATAAAGCTGGTGTGTTTGTTCCAGATGCGGCAGCCCGGCGCCAGCTGGTCCAGACCTTTGCGTAAAGAACAAGGCCAGGCTGCGCGGCTGTAGATTTTTGGACGAAAAGGTCCCTTTGCTTTTTTGTTCCGATTCGCCTATACTGGATAAAGGGTACTGGAAGATCATTCCGCCCACTGAACGAAAAAAGCAGAAGGAGGCTTTTCTATGACAAATCCGATATTGGAAAATCTTAAAACAAGGCGATCGGTCCGAAAGTATCTGCCCAAGCAGGTGGAACAGGAAAAACTAGACCTCATCCTGGAGGCGGGTACCTATGCACCTACCGGTATGGGGATGCAGTCCCCGGTGATCGTCGCAGTGCAGGATCCCCAAACGATTGAAAGGCTGGCGCAGCTGAACGCGAAGATCATGGGGCGGGACGGAAATCCCTACTATGGAGCACCCACCGTTTTGCTGGTGCTGGCGGACCGGGAACGGGGCACCCGGGTGGAGGACGGCAGCTGCGTTTTACAAAACATGATGCTCGCAGCCCATTCCCTGGGACTTGCCAGCTGCTGGATCCACCGGGAGCGGGAGATGTTTGATTCCGACGAGGGGAAACAGCTGCTGGCTCAGTGGGGGATCACCCAGCCGTTGTGCGGCGTTGGCGGGCTGGCTTTGGGCTATCCGGATGGAGAACTGCCCCAGCCTAAACCCCGCAAAGAGGGGTATGTGGTGAAGATCCTGTAACAAAACGGGAGGATGGCGGCCGCCCGACAGAAAGCCTTGACGCTGCCCCACCTCATAACGACCGGGCTTTCCAGGAAAAAGCAGTAAAAAGGAGCGGTTTTCCGCTCCTTTTTACTGCTTTTTTTGCCGAGGCTTATTTGTTCACATTGCTTTGGAAGGTGACGGACGTATCCCCCTGCAGGTCCTCACCGAAGTGATAGTCCTTTCCGGGAAGTATCGCGTTGAGTAAAATCCCCAGGATGGCGGCGATGGCAAGACCGGTCAGGGTCAGGCTGCTGCCGAAGATGGTAAAGGTCAGCCCACCGAAGCCGTTAAAGCCCAACCCGCTGACGAGGATGACCGCGGCGATCAGAAGATTGCGGGTATTGGTGAAATCCACCTTGTTTTCCACAACGTTGCGTACCCCCACCGCAGAGATCATGCCGTACAGCACAAAGGAAACGCCGCCGATAATCGCTGTGGGGATAGAATGGATAATTTCCGCGAAGGCGGGGCTGAAGGAGAGGATGATGGCGCCATAGGCCGCGATACGCACCACGCGAGGGTCGTACACTCTGGACAGAACCAGAACGCCGGTATTCTCCCCATAGGTAGTGTTGGCCGGTCCGCCGAACAGAGCGGCCAAAGAGGTGGCTAAACCGTCACCCACCAGGCTTCTGTGCAGGCCAGGCTGCTCAATATAATTTTCGCCGCAGGTAGCGCCGATGGCGGACATATCACCGATATGCTCCATCATGGAGGCGATGGCGATGGGAGCCATAATCAAAATGGCGGACAGATCGAATTTAGCCAGCTCAAAGGGTGGAAGCCCTACAACCCCCGCTTTCGCCACCTCGGTAAAGTCGATCATGCCGAAGCACAGCGCAACGACATAGGGGATCAAGACGCCCATCAGGATAGGGATAATTTTGATCATGCCCCGGCCCCACATATTGCAGACGATGATAACCGCTACGGAAAGGGCGGCCAGCCACCAATTATCCGAAGCGTTGGTCACAGCGCTGGGAGCCAGGATCAAGCCGATGAGGATGATGATCGGGCCGGTGACCACCGGCGGCAGAAAGCGCATGACCCGCTGGATCCCCACAACCCGAACCACCGCCGCCATCACCAGATACAAAAGTCCGGCTACGACGATGCCGCCGCAGGCATAGGGAAGCTTTTCCGCTTCGGTCAGGTTGGCGTAAATGCCGGTATCCAGCATCTTTACAGCGGTAAACCCGCCTAAAAACGCAAAGGACGAGCCCAGAAAGGCCGGTACCTTAAACTTGGTGCAAAGGTGAAAGAACAATGTTCCAAGGCCGGCGCAGAGTAAGGTGACCTGCACGCTCAGCCCTGTGATGATCGGCACCAGAATCGTCGCGCCGAACATGGCGAACATATGCTGGATGCCTAGAACCAGCATTTTCCCCGCGCCCAGTGCCCGCGCGTCGCGGATGGGCTCGGAAGAGGCGGTTGCCTGTTTGCTCATTTAATTTCCTCCCTGTTTTTTCTTTCGCCGCGTACGGTAACGCGACCCCTTCCAGCAGAGCTGAAAGGGAAGACACCCCATTCCCCGCCGTCCGCCTGAAAGGATCAAGCTGCAGGCGGACAGTAAAAAACGGCATTTCTGAAAGGAAACAGAAATGCCGTTTACTGAACAAAAACCAAAAAAGGAGAAAAGAAAAACGCCGGAACCAATATGCGCATTCTTGCCGCCTCCTCTGACCATTATTCTGGGACAAGTCTATTATAGCATAATAAGGCTCTGCTATCAATGGACTATTTGCACAGAAAACCGGAAAAAACCTGTATGAGTTCCAAAAAAAACCGGCGTTTATTCCCTCCGCTCAGCCCCAAAAGAAAGGGAACCGATACGAAACATCGGTTCCCTTGGAAATAGAAAAAGGCTTATGCGTTGTATACGCCGACTGTACTCTTCGATTCCTTAAGCCGGAACCGTTGCGTCTGTTCCTCCAGCAGATGCACCTGGTCGAACAGTTCGGAGCTGACCGCCGCCGATTCCTCGCTGCTGGCCGAGTTGGTATGCACCACCGCCGAAATCTGGCCAATCCCCTCCGCGACCTGGCCGATGGCTGCTGCCTCGCTTTCAACAGCTTGGGCAATCGAGCCGATTTCCTGACTGGACTGGGTAACCAGGGCCAGCGTCTTTTGCAGCGTTTGGGAAACCTCTCCAACGATCTGGTTGCCCTTTTCAGTGGCGGCAACCGCGTTGTCAATCAATTCTTTGGTGGCCTTAGCCGCCTGATCAGACTGGGCGGCCAGCCGGCGCACCTCCTCGGATACGACGGCGAAGCCCTTGCCTGCCGTTCCGGCCCGGGCTGCCTCTACCGCCGCGTTCAGCGCCAGGATATTTGTCTGGAACGCGATATCCTCAATAGTCGTGATGATCCGGTCGATTTGCTGCGAAGCCTGGGTGATGTCGCTCATGGCGTTGACCATCTGCTCCATCTGCTGGCTGCTGATAATAACCTGCTGGCTGGTCTGGCGGGCATTTTCCTGCGCGCCTGCAGCCATTTGAACATTTTGATTGGCACTTTTAGAAAGACCGTCCAGCGTAGCGTATAATTCCTGCACCGAGCTGGCCTGCTCGGTTGCGCCCTGGGCCAGGGCCTGAGCGCCGCTGGAAAGCTGTTTCGCACTGCCGGAGACCTGATTCTGCGCCTGACGGATATTTTTCATCGCGTGAGACAGCGTTTCGGTAAAGCTGTTGATAGATTCCGCAATAGAGCGGAAATCACCGATATAATCAGCGGCGGACACGTCGAAGTTTCCATCGGACAGCTGGCCCATGATGTGGTTGATATCCTCAATATAAGACAGGATCAGCTGGATAGATTTTTCCAGCGCGCCGGCCAAATCACCCAATTCGTTGTTGGCGGTATAATCAAGATCAATACGCAGCCGTCCCTCTTGCAGCGGCTGAATCTTCTCGGTGATCTTAAGCATCGGATTGACCACCTGCCGG
Source organism: uncultured Oscillospiraceae bacterium (assembly GCA_910583935.1). GTDB lineage: Bacteria > Bacillota > Clostridia > Oscillospirales > Ruminococcaceae > UBA3818. The sequence continues at coordinate 27,234 of CAJTZM010000006.1, read as the reverse complement.
AGCACATAAATCACCAGGCTAATCAGGCAGAACAAGGAAAGGGAAAGGCCGATGATCGTTGTGACGTGCATAATGAGAACAGCTCTTTCCATGGCCTGCTTACTGGTTTCGATTAAGAGGCTGCCCTGCTCGATCACCTGGTCCAGATAGCCGACCAAGGTGGTCAAATTGGTCAGGATGGTCCCCTGGTAATACTGCTGCGCGCTTTGAGGGCTGGTCTCATACATGTCCAGCGCTTCTACCGCCGACTGGTGCAGCTGCTTGTGCAGCGGCTCCAGCTTCTGGCGCAGCTCCAGGATCTTGGCGTCGTCGGTATTCGTGTCGCCGTAAAGCCACTGGCCCAGCACACAGGTGGTAGGATCGGTGCTGCCGGTAAACTCTGAGCCGGTATAAAGAGCGTTGCTTAGATTGCTGGACCATTTGTAGTGGGCCGCCTGCGCCTTCTGGCACCGGGACAGCAAATCATTGTCCCGGACACTGGCTTCTTCGGCTCTGTCCATCCGCATGATGTTTACCGTTGTCATACCGCTGAACAGCAAAACTGAGACCAAGGCGGCGATAATCCGGATAACGATCGTTCGTTTAATACTTTTTCTTCGCATAAAAAGACGTCTCCTCCCATTTTGATTTGGACCGATCGCGCATAAAAACGCACGCTGTCCGGCCAATCCCATCATCAGAGGAAAAAATTGACTGTCGCGGGATGCGGCGGCCATACAACGAAGCGCGGCGGCGAAACGGCGGCATGCCACCATTTGCCTTTTACCCAGTATAACACATGTTTTTGGAATATTCAATCGCTGTCAGCCGGAGGTGTGGGTTTTTCAAGGGATTTTTCCGACAAAATGCGGCAGGTCAGCCGATTTTCATATAGCCCTCTTTGACCAAACCGGCTCGGCGCAGTAAAAAATCGAACAGGAAGGTAAGGACCGCCGGCAGAAGAAAATGCAAAAGCAGCACCTGCAGCCAAACCTGTGCGCCGCCGCCCATGGCGGCAAACGCGCCGAACTGCCCTACAAGGCCGCTGGTCCCCATCCCGGCGCCGGAGGCGGTGTTGGTCATCTGGAAAACGCAGGTGGACACCGGACCCAAAACGGCGGCGGACAGGGTTGGGGCGATCCAGATCTGCGGGTGGCGCATAATATTGGAAAACTGAAGCATAGAGGTGCCGATTCCCTGGCTGATCAAGCCGCCCCAGCCGTTTTCTCGAAAGCTGGCCACCGCAAAGCCGACCATCTGGCAGCAGCAGCCTACCACCGCTGCTCCGGCGGCCAGTCCGCTAAGATCCAGCATAATGCAAAGAGCCGCCGAGCTAATGGGCGCGGTCAGCGCCATGCCGACGATGACCGAAACCAGGATCCCCATAGGCAGGGGGGTCAGCTGGGTGGCGGAATTGATGACAGCGCCCAGACCGTTCATTATGGCCTGGATGCCGGGGCCCACCAGCTGGGCCACAACGCAGCCGCTGACGATGGTGGTAATGGGGCTGACGATAATATCCACCTTGGTTTTGCCGGCCAAAAGCCCACCGATTTCCGCGCCGAATACCGCTCCGATATAGGCGCCTACCGGCCCGCCCACCGCATAGCCGTATGCGCCGGTTACCGCGCAGGAAAACAGAACCAGGGGCTTTGCCTTTAGCCCGTGGGCGATGGCAACGCCGATGGCCGCACCCACCACCGGGGAGGAGGCGCTGACCATCGAGGCGTAGGGCGCCAAAAACGCCAGAAAGGAGAATTTACTCAGCTGGGATAGAATCAGACCAATGATCAAAGAGGAAAAAAGCCCCAGGGCCATGGCGCCCATGGCATCGATAAAATAACGCTGAAAGGCTTTTTTCAAAAATACGGCCGCTTTGCTTCGGTTTTGCTCCATGACAAAAACACCTCTATCCTGTTTTTTTGGGGATTTGATAGCGGCAATGGCGCGGCGCTGTTGAAAAACCGGTTTTACCGATTTCGATAGAACGGCGGGCCTGCGGATAAGCCGCATCCTAATTTATTCGTATTATAGCAAGCCGGCCTTTTAAAAACAACAAAAACGCCTATTCTTTTCCCGCTAGGGAAAAGAATAGGCGTTTTCCTCAAAATTCCATCCAAAATCCCCCATTATTCGGGGATTTTGTTGGCGGAGGGGGAGGCTGCCTTATGGCGGTATAAAAACGCTGAAGCCAGCGCGCTTAAGGGGATCGCGCTCAGCATCCCCATGCTGCCGCACAGGGAGATTAAAATCTCTGCCGCCACCGTCTCCCGATTGATCACATTGGAAAAAGGCACCGGATAGGCATATAAAAGCAAAATTAGGTGGATGGCGCCGCCCACATAGGCTAAGATCAGGGTATTGGCCATGGTGCCCATAATGTCCCGGCCGATGGCCACGCCGCTCAAAAACAGCTGGCGGGCGTTCAGCTGCGGCGCCTTGCGGGCCAGCTCCTCCAGCGAAGAGGCGATGGACACCGCCACGTCCATGGAGGCGCCGGAGGCGCCGATGATAATCGCGGCAAAAAGAAGACCCCGGAAATCCAGCACGAACTGGTCGGAAAGAAAGCGCAGAAACGCCGCCTCCTCGTCCACCATGCCGGACAGGCGCATGGCCCAGGAGAAGGCCGCCGCCAGAATCCCAGCGGCGCAAAGGCCGCCCAGGCAGCCTAAAATGGCCGACAGGGCCTTGCGGGTAAAGCCGCAGACCAAAAACAGGGTGAAGCCGGTCATCAGCGCCGCGCAGAGAAGGGACAGCCACACCGGTCCTGCGCCGCGCACCGCCAGCGGGAAAAACAGGCCGAACACCACCAGGCAGGTGACCGCCAGCGACAGGATGGTCTTTACCCCCTGCCAGCGGCCGAACACCAGCAAAAACAGCAAAAAGCAGCCGGTCAGCAGCGCGATGGGAATTTCCCGGACGTAGTCGGCGGCGGACCCGGTCAGCTGGTTTTGTTCATCCAGCTCCAGCCAGATGAACAGCCGGTCCCCGGCCTTGGCGGGATAGGCGCTGGGAAGGCTGATCTCGTCGAAGGTTTGGCGGACCACCGCTTGCTGCCCCTGAAAAGCGCCTTCCAGAATGCGGACCCGCAGGGTCAGCACCCGGGTGGTAATTTCCCCGCCGGAATAGGGGGAAGAGACCATTTCGTCGGACAAAACCTCCTCCACCTGGGCCCGGACCGATATCTGCCCGTTTTCGCCGGAGGGCTCCTGCGCCGCCGCGGCCTGCCAAGAAAGGCCAAACAGGGCCAACAGCGCGCACAAATAGAAAAGGAGCCGTTTTTTTGTCATGGACCTGCCCTCCTTCTTGCCGGTTGATTTTACAAGCAGTATGCCCGGCTACAGGTTAAAAATTCCCAAGCGTCGGATATCCACCGCCTGCTTTGGGCACATCTCGTGGCAGCAAAAGCAGCGGATACAGTCCTGATTGCGGATTTGGGCCTTGCGGTCCGCGATTTGGATGGTGTGGGCCGGGCAGCTTTCAGCGCATTTGCCGCAGCCTACGCAGTCTCTTTTGCGGATCGCCGGACGGGGGCCCAGCCGCCGGGCGAGCTTTTGAGCCAGCGGCCGCAGCGGGGCCGGAAACTGGCTGGAAAAGTCGGTCTGCTTAGAGCGGGGTGAAAGGAAGGGACCCGCCTGGGTCAAGGCGTCCGGATGGCCCAAAAGCTCGATTTTTTCCAGCGAATCCGGGCAAAGTCCCCGTTCGATGGACTGGCGCACGGTGACGACCTGGGCGGGCTCCACCCCCAGTACGGCGGCGTTGACCAGATCCAGCGCGTACCGGTCAGCGGAGCAAAGGGTCAGCCCAACCTGCTTTTTGCGTCCGCCGGTGGGCCCGTCTCCCTCCATGGCCTCGACCGCATCCACAAAGGAAACGACCGGGGGCAGGGCGGCAGAAAGGTCCAAAAGCATCCGGCAAAAGTCCTCCTTTTGCGGGTAGCGCATGTGCAGCTCCGGCTTCATAAGCCCGGGAACACAGCCGAACAGGTTTTTAACCGCGCCGCTTAAATAGGTCATACAATGGGTTTTGAGCTTACAGACGTTGATGACAAGGTCAGCGTCCGCCACGGGACCGATGACGGTAAAGCGGCGGGTGATCTGTCCGCAGCCTTCTACCGGCCGGCTGCCGGTGTCAAAATTGAGCTTTACGCCGCAGCGGCGGGCAACCTCGGCCATGCCGCAGGTTTCGTACAGGCTTTTTAAAAGCGGTTCGGCGTAAGGGCCGCCGCCGCTTTCGGCGATGGTAATGTCTAGAGCTCCCAACGCCTGCAATTGGCGGATGATCGCTTCCACCAGCGCCGGATGGGTGGTGGCTGCATCCTGGGGGTCTCGCTTCATCACCAGATTGGGCTTGACGACGATTTTTTGCTCCGGATAGATCAGGCGGCCAAGGTCCAGCGCCCCAAAATGGGCGCGGACCGCCTCCTGCATCTGGGCGAGATCATAGGATGGGGTTTTGTACACACTGACCTGGAGCAAAACAGAAAACCTCCCTTTTAGCGGAAAACGATATCCGTAAAAAAGCCGGGCTGGCGGGCCCGGCCTTTAAGAAGACTGGATTATTTGGGCAGCTGGTCCAAAAACGCCTGAATGCGCCGCAGCGCCTCCAAAAGATGGTCCACCGAATAGGAATAGGAGATCCGCACAAAGCCCTCTCCCGACGCGCCGAATGCGTCGCCGGGGACCACCGCCACCTTCTGGGCGTACAGAAGCTGCTCGCAGAACTGGGCGGAGGTAAGACCGGTGGAGCGGATACTGGGGAAGACGTAAAAAGCACCCTCCGGCGAAAAGCAGGAAAGACCCATCTGGTTTAAAGAGTCGGCCAGCAGGCGGCGGCGCATATCGTACTGCACCACCATGGACTCGATCTCGCTGTCGCAGTTTTTTAGTGCCTCCACCGCCGCGTACTGGCTGGTGGTGGGCGCGCACATAATGGCAAACTGATGGATCTTGGTCATCTGGGCGATGATCGGCGCGGGTCCCGCAGCGTAGCCCAGCCGCCAGCCGGTCATGGCGTAGGCCTTGGAAAAGCCGTTGATAACGATAGTGCGCTCCTTCATGCCGTCGATTTCGGCAATGGAAACATGCCGCTTTTGGCCAAAGGTCAGCTCGGCGTAGATTTCGTCGGACAGCACTAAAATATCGGTGCCGCGCAGTACCTGAGCAATTTCCTCCAGATGCTCCCGGCGCATGACCGCCCCGGTGGGATTGTTGGGGAAGGGCAGCACCAGAAGCTTAGTTTTGGGGGTGATGGCAGCGCGCAGCTGTTCAGCAGTCAGGCGGAAGCCATCCTCGGCACGGGTGGGGATAGAGACCACCTTAGCGTCGGTTAAGGCGCCTATGGGCGCGTATGCTACAAAGCAGGGCTCCGGCAGCAGGATTTCGTCGCCGGGATTAATCAGCGCGCGAATGCAGATGTCGATTCCCTCCGACCCGCCTACTGTGACGAGCACTTCGTCTTGCGGGTTGTATTTAAGGGAAAAGCGCCGCGAAAGGTAGTTGGCGATTTCTTGACGCAGCGGCATTAAGCCGGCGTTGGCGGTGTACCAGGTGCGGCCCTTTTCCAAAGATTCGGCGCCGGCGTGGCGGATGCTCCAGGGGGTTTTAAAGTCCGGCTCGCCCACCCCCAAAGAGATCACGCCCTCCATCTGCGCCGCAATGTCAAAAAATTTGCGGATGCCCGAGGGCTTGATGGCGACCGCCCGCTGGGAGAGAAGCTTGTCGTAATCCATCACAGCAGCGTCAGCCTCCTCTCATCCTTGCTCTCTTCCTCGAAGATTACGCCCCGCTCTTTGTATTTTTTAAGGATGAAGTGGGTGGCGGTGGAGTTGACCGATTCGATGGTGGAGAGCCGGTGCGCCACAAAGATGGCGATATCCCGAAAGTCTTTGCCGGATACGGTCACCGCCAAATCATAGCCGCCGCTCATCAGGCTGACCGACTGGACTGCCTCCAGCTCCATAATAGTCCGGGCGATTTCCTCAAAGCCAAAATCCTTTTTGGGGGTAACCTTGATTTCAATGCGGGCAAACACCGTTGGAGAGTCGGTTTTGTCCCAATCGATGACTGCCTGATAGCCGCGGATTACGCCGGATTTTTCATAGGCTTCTATGGCCTTGGCCACGTCCGCCTCTTCCCGGCCAAGCATAACGGCCAGCTGACTGTTGGTCAGGCGCGCGTTGTTTTGCAAAAGAGAGAGCAGTTGATCCATAAAGATTCCTCCTAATAGATTTGCAGCAGCCGCGGCTGCCGTTTTTTGTAAAAGGTAAAATACGAAAAGCCCGCCTGACTGGCCATTTCCATAGCTTCGGGAATACCCTCGCCCAACTCATCGACGGAGTGAGCGTCGGACCCCAGCGTTACAAATTCGCCGCCCAATTCCCGAAAGCGCTTTACGTATTTTAAGGTGGGGGAGGCTTCGCCGATGGGTCCGCGCAGGCCGGAGGTATTGATTTCCAGCGCCTTGCCGTTTTGGGCAAGGGTGCGCAGGACCAGGTCGATTTGGTCGTCCATCCGGGATAAATCCACCCCTAGGTGATGCTTGCCGTTCATATAGCGGATGGGGTAGGTGATATGAGCAAGGGAATCGAACAGGTTAAGCTTGGAGATTTCGTACAGCTCCTGATAGTATTCCTCCAGCAGGACGTAAGGGTCCAAGTCTTCAAAATCCATATAGTAAAAGTCTTCGGTGCCGCGGATGCAGTGCAACGAGCCCAAAACAAAATCATAGGGCTTGCCGTTTAATACCCGCCGGGTCAAATCCAAATCGTAATTCATCTGTCCCAGCTCGATGCCGTAGCAGAGCATCAGGCTTTTGCCAAAGGCCGCCCGGGCCTTGAGCATTTCAAAATGTCCCTGCTGAATTCGGGCGCCGATGTCCCGGCTTTGGTACTCGTTGATCTCGCAGTGATCGGTAATGGCAAAGCCCAGAATTCCCTTTTTCACCGCCGTTTCACACAAAAAGGTAATGGAGTGCTCCGCGTCCCAGGAGGTGTCGCTATGGGTGTGGCTGTCGAATATATTCAGATACATGGAAAATCCCCTTCCCCCAAAAGGCCTAATAAAAGACAGTATACCATATTTAACGTGGCTTCACAATGGCCGCAATTTCCTTTTGCACCGGTTCAAGCTTTGGAATTTCTTTTTTGAAGCCACGCGCAGGGCAGCATAAAAAGTAGGCCCAGCAGAAGATAGCATCCCGCGTACAGCAAAAACGCCGGCTCACCCATAGAGAAAACCAGCCACGCGCCCACTAGGTACAAAAGGGCGCACCAGACCGGCAGGCTCCACCGCTGCCGCAGCCGCAGCCCCGCAAAGATCCCGACGGCTGCGGCGCACAAGGGATCCACCGCGAAAAACAAAAGCCAGGCGACCCCCATCAGGTCGGTGGGTCCCGCAAAGGAAAACAGAACCCAGGGCAGTAAAAGCATCGCGGCAGCCATCACGCCCAAACAGATCCAAAAGCTTTTATTCACCTTCATACAATCGCCTCCTAAACTCGCTATTACTATACCATTTAAGCGGCGGTGTTACAAGCTTTTTCGCCGGCGGGGAAAACAATTGCAACCAGGGCGCTGATATGCTATACTGAACACAATTCGGCAGGCCTTCGGGCAAATCCACGAAAAAGGGGCGAAAATTATCTCATGAGCAAAAAACCATTGATTGGCATTACCGGTATATTGATGGAAAAGGTTGGCCCCCGGGGCCATTATGGAATCGGCGGCGACTATGTCAAATCGGTGCGGATGGCAGGCGGCTGTCCGGTTATCCTTCCGGCGACCGACGATCCGGAATTGGTGGCTCAGTATATTGATTCGATTGACGGTTATCTTTGTCCCGGCGGGGGAGACATTGCCCCCCATTTGTACGGCGAAGACCCGGTGCGGGGGATGAGCCGCTTTGATATGGATCAGGATGTATTCGAGATCCAGATGATCAAGGGCTGTGTGGCGGCCAAAAAGCCGGTATTCGGCATCTGCCGCGGTATGCAGCTTGCCAATGTGGCCTTTGGCGGCAGCATGATTCAGGACATCCCCTCCCAAACCCAGAGCCCTCAGGCCCATTTCGGCAGCATGGAGGCGCGGGACGAGCCGTTCCATTGGGTGGAGCTGACGCAGGGCAGCGTTATTCGGGATTTGATGGGGACCCAGAAGATCATGACCAACTCCTACCATCACCAGGCGGTCAAGGATATCGCCCGGGGCTTTACGGTTACCGGCGCCGCTGCCGACGGCATTGTGGAGGCAATGGAGTGTATGGACAGAAAAATTCTCTGCGTCCAGTTCCACCCGGAAAACATGGCCCAGCGCTTCGGCGATTATGTGGGCCTGTTCCGCTGGCTGGTGGAAAGCTGTAAATAACGGGGAAAAGCGCTTTCGATAAAGTAAGGACGGACCGGCCGTTCGACGAAGGCGGATTTTTTCCGGATTGGCGATCAAAATGGAAAGGAAAGAAAGCAGATGAGAGCGATTATTACGGTAGTGGGACAGGATACGGTGGGCATTTTAGCCTCGGTCAGCCAGGTTTGCGCCGCGCACAACGCCAATATTATCGAGGTGACCCAGTCGGTATTGCAGGAGATGTTCGTTATGGTGATGCTGGTCAACATCGACCATCTGTCCGGCAGTATCAACGGGCTGGCCCAGTCGATGAACGAGATGGGCGAAGAAAAGAACCTCAAAATCCATGTGATGCACGAGGATATTTTTCACTCGATGCACCGCATTTAAAGGGGGTGTAGGTCCATGATCAATATGAAGGATATTATGGAAACGGTCCAGATGATCGAGGAGGAGCATCTGGACATCCGTACCATCACCATGGGAATTTCCCTTTTGTCCTGCTGCGACCCGGATATTGACCGGTCCTGCCAGAAGGTTTACGATAAAATTACGACCTATGCCAAGAATCTGGTGCAGGTGGGCGAGCAAATCGAGGCGGAGTACGGTATCCCGATCATCAACAAGCGCATTGCGGTCACCCCCATCGCCATGCTGGCGGCAGCCTCCGGCGGCGACCCGGTGAAATATGCCCAGGCGCTGGACCGGGTGGCCAGGACGGTGGGGGTCAACTTTATCGGCGGCTATTCGGCGCTGGTCCACAAGGGCTTTGCCGCTGGGGACAAGGAGTTGATCGAGTCCATCCCGCGGGCGCTGGCCCAAACCGAATTTGTCTGTTCGTCGGTGAACATCGGCTCGACCAAAACCGGCATTAACATGGATGCGGTGGGCATGATGGGCAAGGTCGTCTGCGAGGCAGCCCGGCTGACCGCCAATCGGGACTGCATCGGTGCAGCCAAGCTGGTAGTATTCTGCAACGCGCCGGAGGACAATCCCTTTATGGCGGGGGCGTTTCACGGGCCCGGCGAGCCGGAGTGTGTGGTCAACGTGGGGGTATCCGGCCCCGGCGTTGTCCGGGCGGCGCTGGCCAAATGTCCTGACGGGGATTTGACCGACATCGCGGACGTCATCAAGAAAACCGCCTTTAAAATCACCCGGATGGGCCAGCTGGTGGGGACCGAGGCGTCCCGGCGGCTGGGGGTCCCCTTCGGCATTGTGGATCTGTCCTTGGCGCCGACCCCGGCGGTGGGCGATTCGGTGGCCCACATCCTGGAGGAGATGGGCCTGGCCCAGTGCGGATGCTACGGCACCACCGCCGCGCTGGCGCTTTTAAACGACGCGGTGAAAAAAGGCGGGGTGATGGCGTCCTCCCACGTGGGGGGCTTATCCGGCGCGTTTATCCCCGTTTCGGAGGATGCGGGCATGATCGACGCTGCCCGCAGCGGCTGCCTGCGGCTGGAAAAGCTGGAGGCTATGACCGCCGTCTGCTCGGTGGGGCTGGATATGATCGTCTGCCCCGGCGACACCCCGGCGGAGGTGATTTCCGCCATGATCGCCGACGAAGCGGCCATCGGCATGGTCAACACGAAAACCACGGCGGTGCGGGTGATCCCAGCCATCGGCAAAAAGGAAGGGGAGGAGCTGGAATTCGGCGGCCTTTTGGGCAGCGGTCCGGTGATGCCCGTAAACCAGGTGAGCCCCGCCAAATTTATAAGCCGAGGCGGTCGGATTCCGGCACCGCTGCAAAGCTTAAAAAATTAGCGGGAGCGTCCGGCTTTGGGAAGACCTGGCAGACAAAAAAAGGACCCGGCAGCGGCCGGGTCCTTTTTTTGTACGGGAAAAAGCCGAAGGGCTATTTTTTCCCCGAAATACTGCTGAGTATGCGCTCGTATCCGAAGCTGTCCAGCGAAAAGGCGAACAGCACCTGGTCGAATTCCTCCGGCTGGATCAAGGCCAGCTGGGAGGCAGTGGCGGACCGAAAATCCACTACCCGAATCTGCCGATAATGGATGGCCATCAGCGGGAAAAGGGCGTTGCAGCCGCCGTCGGTAAAAACCAGCAGACGGCCGTTAAAGGGGGTATTGTCCGCCACAAGATCGGCAACGCCGCCGTTTGCTCCCAGATAGACCTGTAAAGGATCCGCGCCGTTTAAAAGGGAGAGGTCGTACAGCTCCTTAGAGGAGGTGTTTTCCAGTGGATTTTCGATTAGGCGGATTTCCCGGTTGTGCCTTTGGTAAAAAAACAGCGAGAGGATGTCCGGCTTGACCTGTGCGTAAGGGACCAGCGGCGACAAATTGCCGCAGTAATCGTGCAGTGGATGCGCGATGGAAAAATCGTCGATAGGACGGGCGGAATAGCCCAGCTTTTCCCCGGCGCTGGCGTACAGATAATAACAGCCCAGGGCAGTCAGGCGGGAATCGGTGCGGTAAAAAAGATACTCCGACTGGTGGGCAAACAGATTGTTGTATCCGTCGATGGTGTGGAAACGAGAGGACAGGGCGCTGTAGCAGCGCTGGATATACTGCTTTTGGTTGAACAGAGAGTCCAGGGCCAGACTGGGGATTTTGTCCTGCTGGATGGCAACTGAGGTGGGGGACAGAAGAAAATAGCAGGGCGCCGGCGAGGCGGCAGCATAATCCTGCAGGGCGGCTAAATTTTCGGCGGTGATCTTCTCATCGGCGTCCGGCAGGTTCTGCAAAATGCCGTCTGTGCTGTAAAGGCAGCCATTTTGCTGATTGCGGCCCAGCATGGTTTGTAGGGAAGCAGCCATATAGGACAGTGCATCCCGGCCGAAAAAGGACTCTTCTACCGCGGCGTTTGCCGCGTCATTTGCGCCGCCGTCCCAAAGCTCGGATAGGGAAGGGAGCGGAAGATCCCCCAAGCCGCCGCCCAAAAGGAACAAAATACCTGGGATAAAAAAGAGAAGCAGCAGAAAAAGGGACAATCGCTTTTGAGAACGCACAGATTTTTCTCCCCTTTCATGGATGCAGAATGAAGCCGGTGGACAAAACCAGCAGTACGCTGTAGCACAGCGCGCCGGCGGCGCAGGCGGCCGCCGGGGATTTTGTTTGGAGTGCGCTTTTTATGGAATGGGGAAGGCTTGTGCTGAACAGTACCGCCAAAATAAGATAGGGCAAGTATTGGCTGGCAAGATACATAGAGGACGAGGTGGCCGGCGCAAGACCGCCAAGGCCCAGCATCCCCCGAAAGAAAAACAGACTTTCCCCAAGACTTTTTCCGTTAAAAATGACAAAGGAAAAAAGCACCAGTGAAAAGGTGTAGATCCGCGAAAAAAAGGTGGGCAGCTTGATAAGGATTTTCCCCCAGACAGAGCGCTCCAGCAAAATCAGCAGCAAAAAATAAAGGCCCCACAAAAGGTAATTGATCCGCAGGCCGAACCAAAGACCCCACAAAAGCGTTACCACCCCAATGTTCAAAGCAGTGGAGACAAACCCGCCCGAATCCTCCCCCAACGGATGGTAGATGTAGGTTTTTAAATAGGAGGTGACCGAGATGTTAAACCGCCCCACAAAGTCGGTGACCGAGCGGGACTGGTACGGATAGTAGAAATTCCTCGGCAGCTCCACGCCGAACATTCCGCCTAAGCCCCGGGCCATATCGCAGTATCCGGAAAGGGTAAAATACAGGCTCATGGCGGCGCACAGCGGCATGAGCCACAGGGAAAAAACCGAGTGTTTCGCCGGGGCGAAGCCAGTCAGAGACTGGTACATCCGCTGCATAGGCGCACCTAAAAGCGCCTGCTTGGACACTCCCTGGATAAACAGACAGATGGGACCGGCCATCCCGGCCAAATCCGCTTTTTTTTCGCCGAGCTGTTCACGTAGGGTTCGGTAGCGGACCAGCGGCCCGGCGGGCAGCTTGACAAACAGGATGTGGGCCAGCAGGAATTTGCACCAGTTGTGCTCGTACAGCGCCTCACCGTTGTAGATATCCACCCCGTACCCCACCCCCAGCAGGGTGCAGACCGAAAGGCCCAGCGGTACCGGAGCGCCGCGCAGCTGACAAAAGCAGAACACACCGAAAAACAGGCAGAGGTTTTTGCCCACGATCAGCAGCATAATGGCTTTTCTGCGGCGGTTGCGTTCCTCAAAGCGCTCCATCAATAAGCCCAGGCCGTAGTCGGCGGTGACCGAGAGGGATAAAAGAAGAAGAGCGGGCAGATCGGCGAGCAGAAAAAAGAAAAGAGAGATTCCCAAAAGCGCCCCATACCGGAGCTGCCGGGGAAACAGGTAGTAGACCGCCAGCGAGGCGGGCAAAAACAGATAGAGAAAAGAAAGCGATGTCAACGGCATGGAAATCCCCTCCTTTTTTATTTTAATAAGGCCTTTTAGCGGCGGATGAGAATTTCACAGCCGCTGTCTTCCCCAAAGGTCTCAATTTCGTACAAAAGCGGGCCGTCCTTGTAAATTTCGTCGTACAGTTCGGGCAGGTTTTCGGTACGGCCCGTATACCGAATCCAGCCGTCGTCCGGCAAAGAGATCTGCCGGTAAACGGCACCCTCGCAGCCCAGGGAAGGGTCCATGTCCCCTTCCTTTGGCCCGATGACATACTCGATGGTATCTTCGGTCCAGCCGAAGCCCAGCCCTCTTAAATTTTCCCGGCCGAAACGCTCCGACATCCGATCCCAAAAGGCGCCGATGGCGTCGTACTGGACCGCGTTTCGGGTAGAAAATTTTTGGCCGTAGCCTGTAAAAAGCATAGGGAATTCTCCTTTCATATTGCACGCCGCCGCGTCAGCCCTCCTGTCCGGGACCGCCCGGTAGCCGCTTTAGCAGTTCGAAAAAACCTTCCCGATCCATCAGGGCGTTGACCGCCTCCAGCAGCGCGGTGGCGGACAGGTAATGGGGAAGCTTTAGCGCCTGCAAAAGGGCCAGCCTTTTTTTAGCGCTGTCCGGCCCGCCGGAAAGACCGGCTTCGTACAGATCCATCCGGGTGACCGGATCCTTCCTTGGCCCTTCGGCAAACAGCACGCCGCTTTTTTCTAAAGCGGCGGCCAGCACCTGTAGGCTCATCCCCTCCACCCCCAGCGTTCCTTCTTTGGAGGGCCGGTCCTTTCTAGGCTCCTTGCCCAGGATTTCGGGGATATAGGCATGGTAAATTTTCCCCTTGGGGACGGCGGACTTGATGTAGTTGCGGATCCGAAAGCCGGCTGTGTCCGAATCGGTGAGGATTAAAATGCCGTCCTGCCGGGACAGTCGGCGCAAAAGAGCCAGCTGCTCCCGGTCCTTGAAAATCCGAAAGCCGCCGGTGACCAGAATCGGCGCGTCTACCAAGGGCGCCAGCCGGATTTTATCGTATTTTCCCTCGACCACAATGGCCTGACGAAGATGAATCATACCAATTCCTCCTGCCGGTGCAGGATCAAAAACAGGCGGGCCGCCGTCTGTTGCAATACAATCTGGGGATCGGCGCGGCCGCTTTTTAACTGATAGTCGGTTCCGGCCAGCAGAGAAATACAGTGGGACAGCTGCTTTCGGGTAAACCGGTCCACCTCCCGCATGGCGTTTTTGACCCGGAATTCCCGCCCCTTGTAGGAAAACGAGGCGGTGACGTCGGCGGCGGACAGGCCCTGCTCTCGGGCGGTTTTGCAGCGGTACAGGTCAATAAAAGAGGTGTTCAGCGCCCCTAAAATTGCCACCGGCTCGTTTCCCATGTCGAACAGCTCCTGCAAATTTTCCAGCGCGCCGGAAAGGTTTTTGCCCAGAATCCGCCGGGACAGGTCGAATACGTTGGCGTCCAGCTGGCGGATGCAAAGCTTCTGGACAGCCTCGGCGGGGATTTCCCCCTCGCCCTGGTAGGCGCACAGCTTTTGGACCTCCTGGGTCAGCGCCAGCATATCGTCGCCGCAGCGGTCTATGAGCGCCTCGCCCGCTGCCGGGGGAAGGGTGCAGCCGTTTTTCTGGCACAGAGCGCCTAAGAACCGGATGGTTTCCCGCCGGGAGCGTCCGTCTAAAACGGCGACGGCCCCGGCGCGCTCCACCTGTTTGATTACCGCCTTCCAACGGGCGGATTTTTTGGTGTCGACCAAAACGTTTGGCTGGCAGAGAATCAGCACCGCATCCTGGGGAAAGGCAGAGAGCCGCTCTTTAAGCTTGGACCATTCGGCGGCGGAAAGCTTGTCCGCCTCCAGGTCGGTCAGCTGTACGCATCGGGTCCCGCCGGAAAGGGAAACGCTTTCCAATGCGTCCGAGATCTCGTCGATGCCGGTGCGGGCGGCTTCAAACCGGGTAAAATTCCAATCCGCCGCGGAGGGGGAAAGGATCTTTTCCCGCAGCTTTTTGGCGTATAGCCGCACCAGATACCCCTGCTGGCCGTATAAAAGGTAAACCGGCAGACAGGGATCCTCTTTTAGATGATGCAAAAACGCCTGTTCGTTTTCAAAGCGCATGACCGGTCTTCTCTCCTTTTAGTAAAAATGATGCTTCATTCCAACGGGATCCGGCAGCGGACTCCGCGCCCATAGCTCAGCAGATAGGCGTTGGGGTTTTCGTTTTCCCTTCCCCAGAAAGGCCGGGCGCAAAAAAGAGCGGATGCTTTGACCGGCGGTGGGGTGTCCCAGGCGGTGACCACAAGATCCCAGCAGAGCTTTTCTTCCTCCAGTATAGCACAATCCGCAGGCAAAATTAACAGCTTTTTTGCGGCGATGCGAAGATGGGCCGCTCCGTCCGGCGAAAGGCGGATACTGCCATTTTGCCAAAAGGAAACGGCGGCGGAATAATCGTATCGGTCGATTCCAGCAAGGCTTTCCGCCGACTGGGTGGAAAGATTGTCCGAAGGGGAGAGGAGAACGGCTTTTACCGAGAAGCTTTCGGTCAGCCCGGAAAAGGATACGCGGGGCTGTCCGCCGGTCGGCAGAAGGATCAGCGCGTCGATGACCGAAACGCCCTGCCTATCCAGCTCCAGCACCGTCTGCTCGATCTGCGCTTCGCTGGACAGGTGGCCGAGGACCACCGCATGTCCGCCGTAGGAGATGACCTGGACCAGTCTTTTTCCGAAGGCGGCGGTGTATAAGACGGCCTGGCGGCTGGTGACCAGCGCCTGGGTGCTGACAGAGCAGCCGCAGGCCACTGTGGCCAGACATAAAGCTGCAGCAAAACGCCGCCGGTCCCTTTTGAGCGCGCCATAGGCCACCGCCGCTGTAAGAAGGAACGCGCAGATCACCGGCGCGGAGCCGCTGCAATGAACCGGCTCCGGCCCAATTTGGGCGAGCAGGCTGGCCAATCTCAAAAAGACGCCGATCATAAAGCGCGCGCAAAAAGCAAAGGCCGATCCTAAAAAGGGGACGAAGGAAAAAAGCGTAAGCCCGGCGGCAAAGACCAGCACCGGGGTAAACACAGACGAGAGTAGAAGATTGGCGGGGACCGCCATGGGGACCAGCCGTCCGTCGTAGACCATGGTCAGCGGCAGGGTAGACATATAGCCGCAGAAGGCGACGCAAAGGGCCTTGACGAAAGAAACGGGAAGCTTGGGCGCCGCTCGCTTTCCTTTAAGGGACAACAGCTTCTCTCCCAAGGGTTCCGCCAGAATCCGGACCCCGATGGTGGCGCAGACAGAAAACTGAAAGCTGGTGTTCATAGCCAAAAAGGGGTTATATAAAAGCATCAGGAAAACGGCGGCGCCCAAGCTGGTAGGCGGATCGGCTTGGCGGGATATCAGCTGCGCCAGATAGGACAAAAGCAACATAATCCCGGCCCGGGACACGCTGGGCCCCAGACCGGTTAAAAGCATATAAAACAGGACAAAGCCCATCGAAAGCAAAAGCCGTGGGGACTTTCTTTTTACAAAACGGCCGGCCAAAAGGGAGAACATGCCGCAAAACAGCGTCAGGTGCATGCCGCTGACCGCCAGAAGATGCTCGACGCCCAGCCGCTCGAACAGCTGGTACTGCTCCGAGGGCAGATAGGACCGGTTCCCCAAAATCACCGCGCAGACAAGACCGCTATATTGGACATCCAGCACGGCGCGGACTTTTTTGCAGAGAAAATCACTCAGCCGCCCCGGCCAGGAGCGGATTGGGTAAGACGAAGGGGACGCAAAGTCCCCGGAAACCAGCTGTCCTTGTAAATAGACGCCCCGGGACCGGTAGTAGCTTTGGCTGTCAAACCGGTCGGTGGAGGAAATGGCGGACAGCTGCACCGAGCCGGAAAACCGCTGGAACCGGTCGGGAGCCATATCGGTGCCGCACCATACCTGCACCCTCAGGCGCTGCCCATCCTGGGTTTCGCCGTTTAGCAAAAAGGAGGAGCGTCCGGCTTCGGCAACGTCGCCGGTAAGAAGGACGGTCCGGCCGGACAGGGATAGGGCCGGGTCTGCGGCGAGCTTTCCAAAAAGAAAGCAGTAGCAAAGCATCAGGATGGCGGCGAGGAAAAAGCCGGCAAGGGGGCGGGTTCGGACAAAGGCCAGACAAATAAGCCCGCCAATCCCCAACAGAAGGCAGATGGGAAACAGCCATCTGCCCGCTGGGTAAAGGCGGCAGAACAAGGTGGCGCAGAGGAAGAAGATAAGCCCTGCCCAACAAAGAGGCCGCCGGATCACCGGCGTTTTGGGCTTAGGGGAACGAGCGCTCCCGACGCGGCCTATACGCATTTTTAGCCCTCCCGCCTATTCTTCCCTGGCCCAGCTCAGAGCGCGCCCCACCGCCTTGTGCCAGCCCCGCAGCTGCCGCAGCCGCGCCTGCTGCTCTATCTGCGGCTCGTACCGGTCCTGAAGCCTCCAGGTGTTTTGGATCTGGTCAAGACTGTCCCAAACGCCTACCGCAAGACCCGCCAAAAACGCCGCGCCCAGCGCCGTCGTCTCGGCGACGCGGGGTCTTAACACCGGTCGGCGGATCATATCCGACTGAAACTGCATCAAAAACCGGTTGGCCGAGGCACCGCCATCTACCCTCAGGCTTTCCAGGGTGACGCCGGTGTCCTCCTCCATGGCGTTTAGTACGTCGCAGGTCTGAAAGGCGATGGATTCCAGCGCCGCCCGGATGATGTGCTCCCGGCTTGTCCCTCGGGTGACGCCTAAAATCGCCCCGCGGGCGTACATATCCCAATAGGGCGCGCCAAGTCCGGTAAAGGCGGGCACCACATATACGCCGCCGCTGTCGGGTACCTTCTGGGCGAAATACTCAGTGTCCGCCGCCTCGGTGACAAACCGCAGCTGATCCCGCACCCACTGGATGACCGCGCCGCCCACAAAAACACTTCCCTCCAGCGCGTACCGGACCCGGCCCTCCAGTCCCACGGCGATGGTGGTCAGAAGGCCGTTTTTGCTTTGGACCATCCGCTCTCCGGTGTTCATCAGCAAAAAGCAGCCGGTCCCGTAGGTGTTTTTCGCCTCACCCTCAAAAAAGCAGGCCTGCCCGAACAGCGCCGCCTGCTGATCTCCGGCAATGCCCGCGATAGGGACCTGCACCCCCTGAATGTTGAGAAAGCCGTAGATTTCGCTGGAGTTTTTCACCTGCGGCAGCATCTGCATGGGAATATTCAGCTTTTGGCAGATGCGCTCATCCCAGCAAAGCCCTTGGATGTCGTACAGCATGGTCCGCGAGGCGTTGGTGTAATCGGTGACATGAATCTTTCCGCCGGTGAGCTTCCAAACAAGCCAGCTGTCCACCGTGCCGAACAGCACTTCGCCACGCCGGGCCTTTTCCCGCAGGCTGGGGTCTTGGTCCAGAATCCACTTGATCTTGGTGGCGGAAAAATACGCGTCGGGCAAAAGACCGGTCTTTTGCCGAATGTAGGCGCTCAAATCCGCGTCAGCCTGAATCTGCTCGCACAATCCGGCGGTTCGCCGGCACTGCCAGACGATGGCGTTGTATACCGGCCGCCCGGTGTTTTTGTCCCAGAGGATGGTGGTCTCCCGCTGGTTGGTGATGCCGATGGCTGCGATTTCCTCCGGCGAAACGCCGGTTTGGGCCAGCGTTTCCATCAGTACCCCGTACTGGGAGGAATAAATTTCCATCGGGTCGTGCTCCACCCAGCCCGGCTGGGGATAATACTGGGTGTACTCCTTCTGAGCCATCCCCACGATATTCTGCTCCCGGTCGAACAGGATGCAGCGGGAGCTGGTGGTGCCCTGGTCCAGCGCTACGATATAGGGCTTCATGCTTTTTGCACCTCGTTTTTGTCCGGATTTTCCGTGTCGGTCCTTTCATTTGGACCGGCGGTTACCCTCAGTATAGCAGGCAAAAAGCGCCGGGTCCAGCCCCAACGCTCAAAAAGGCGGCGTCCAACCCCGAAAGGATTAAACGCCGCCGGCCATTTCTCGGTGGAATTTTCCACTTTATCCGAGCCATCGGTGGTAATAGGCCGCCGCCCCCAGCGCCGCGCCTATGAAAATGGCCAGGAGAACAATGAGGGCTCCGATTATATGCTCTTTAAAATACGCCCATAAAATTTTCAAATCCCGCATCCTTTTGTTCACCACCTTCTATCAAAAAAACCAGCCTGTCTGCCCTCCTGTTACACCGCCAACCCCTAAATTTGGATTTTTGATGTAAATCTTTGCCCAACAGCGTCCGCCAAAGGATAAGCCGCGATTTTTCCATTGACATTTTTGGTCCGCTGCGGTTATAATAAGGACTATAAGAATGCGCTGAAAAGACCAGTGCTCGCAGGCTTTGCAAAAAGAGAGAGGGGCCGTCGGCTGCAAGCCCTTCCAAGGCGCGGGCATACGCCATCTTGGAGCAGCGGCGCGACCATAAGCGCCGACGGCTGGCCCCGTTACAGGCCGTTTAAGCGACGCTGCCGAAAAAGGCGGCGTAATACGGGTGGTACCGCGGAGCCAATCGCTTCGTCCCAGATTTCTGGGGCGGGGCGTTTTTTTTCGCCGCCCGGAAAAACCAAGGAAAGTAGGATGAACAAAATGAAGTGGACCGGTTTAAACGAGCTGCGCGAGCAGTTCCTCTCTTTTTTTGAGGGGAAGGGCCATACCCGTCTGCCCAGCTATCCGCTGGTGCCCATTGACGACAAGAGCCTGTTGCTCATTAACTCCGGCATGGCCCCAATGAAAAAATTCTTTTTGGGACAGGAGACCCCGCCCAATCGCCGGGTGACCACCTGCCAGAAGTGCATCCGTACCCCGGATATCGACAACATCGGCCATACCGCCCGCCACGGCACCTATTTTGAGATGCTGGGCAACTTCTCCTTTGGCAATTATTTTAAGAAGGAGGCCACCGCTTGGGCCTGGGAATTTCTGACCGGGGTGCTGGAAATCCCGGTGGACCGGCTGTGGGTTTCCATCTATCAGGACGACGACGAGGCGTTCGACATCTGGACCAAGGAGGTGGGAGTCGCGCCGGAGCGGATGGTCCGCCTGGGCAAGGAGGACAATTTCTGGGAGCATGGGTCCGGTCCCTGCGGCCCCTGCTCGGAGATTTATTTTGACCGGGGTCCGGAATTCGGCTGCGGCAAGCCCACCTGCGGCGTAGGCTGTGACTGCGACCGCTATATGGAGGTTTGGAACCTGGTCTTTTCCCAATACGACAGCGACGGGGAGGGCCACTATGCGCCGTTAAACCCGCCTAACATAGACACCGGCATGGGCTTAGAGCGCCTGGCATGCGTGATGCAGAATGTGGGCAACCTATTTGAGGTGGATACCATCCAGAATATCATGAAGCATATCAGCCGCATCGCCGGCGTCCATTATGGCGAGGACGAAAAGGCGGATATCTCCCTGCGGGTGATCACCGACCACATCCGCAGCACCACCTTTATGGTAGGCGACGGGGTGGTCCCCTCCAACGAGGGCCGCGGCTATGTGCTGCGCCGCCTGCTGCGCCGGGCAGCCCGTCACGGGCGGCTTTTGGGCATTACCCGTCCGTTTTTGTATCAGGTCTGCGAGACGGTGATTGCCGAAAACGCTTTTGCTTATCCGGAGCTGGAGGAGAAAAGGGATTACATCATCAAGGTTTTGAAGGTGGAGGAGGAGCGCTTTTCCAAAACCATCGACCAGGGCATGGAGATTTTAACCGGCATTATGGATAAAATCAGCGCCGATCAGATCAACGCGGTATTTTCCGGGGAGGACGCGTTCCGCCTGTACGACACCTTCGGCTTCCCGGTGGATCTGACCAAAGAGATTCTGGCTGAGCGGAATCTGCAGCTGGACGAGGAGGCGTTCTTCCAGCTGATGGGCGAGCAGAAAAAGCGTGCCCGCGACGCCAGAAAGGACGTCAGCGGTTGGGATACCGACGACGCGCCGGAGATTGGAGGAAAGGCGGATTTTGTCGGCTACGAAAAGATCCGGCACACCGCAAAAATCCTGGCTTTGTTCGACGAGGACGGCAAATCGGTTGAATCGCTGACCGAGGGAATGAAGGCCACTGTCGTACTGGATTCGACCCCCTTCTACGCCGAAAGCGGCGGACAGGTGGGAGACAGCGGCGTGATGATCCAGGGCAAATCCATCTTTCGGGTCAGGGACTGCAAAAAGTCCCCAACCGGCCAGTTTTTACATCTGGGCGTTATGAAAAGCGGACTTATGAACGTAGGGGACTCGGTCGAGGCGGCGGTAGACGAGGAGCGCCGTGCTGCCATTATGCGCAACCACACGGCCTGCCATCTTTTGCAGGCGGCGCTGCGTCAGGTGCTGGGTACCCACGTCCAGCAGGCGGGCTCGATGGTAGACGAGCACCGGTGCCGGTTTGACTTTACCCATTTTTCCGCCATGACCCCGGAGGAGCTTGCCCAAACCGAGGAAAAGGTCAATCAGCTGATTTTAGGCGCATATGATGTATCGGTTACCGAAATGCCCATTGCCGAGGCCAAAAAGTTAGGCGCCATGGCTCTGTTCGGGGAAAAATACGGCGAAACCGTCCGGGTGTGCAATGTGTCCGGCAAATCGGTGGAGCTGTGCGGCGGTACCCATATTTCCAACACCGCCCGCATCGGTCTGTTTAAAATTGTTTCCGAAGCCTCGGTTGCAGCCGGCGTGCGCCGGATCGAGGCGGCCACAGGAACCGGCGTGCTGGAGTTAATCCGCCAGGACGAAAGCCTTTTGGCCCGTACCTGCGAGAGCCTGAAGGCGGGCAGCCCCTCGGAGCTGCCGCAGAAGGCGGAAGCCATGGCGGCGCAGTTAAAGGAAAAAGAGAAGGAAATCGAAGCCTTACAGCATAAAATTGCCGATATGCGCATTGAAGGACTTTTTGAAAACGCGTCGGAGGTTAAGGGCTGCAAGGTGATCTTCGCCGGCTTTACCGGCACCGCGCCGGAGGCGGTCAAGGCTATGTGCGACCAGGTCCGGGCCAATGCGCCTAAGATGGTGGCCGTATTCGCCAGCGTGTTAAACGAAAAGGCGACGGTATTCGCCGCCTGCGGCGACGAGGCGGTGAAAAAGGGCGCCCATGCGGGCAACCTGATCCGCCATCTCACCGCCCAGTTAGGCGGCAAGGGCGGCGGCCGGCCCGAGCAGGCCCAGGGCGGCGTTGCCGATCTGTTCCGGCTGGATGAGGTGCTGGCAGGCGTTCCGGCCATGCTGGCAGAAATGATCAAAGAGTAAGGAGGCGGCTTTTATGGATTGCTTGTTTTGCAAAATCGCCGCTGGGGAAATTCCCAGCAAAACCGTGTATGAGGACGCGGAAATTCTGGCCTTTTACGATATCGAGCCCCAGGCGCCGGTCCATGTGCTGGTGATCCCCAAGGAGCATATCCCCTCTGTGGATGGCATTACCGCCGAAAACAGCGAGACAGTGGCCCATATTTTTGAGATAATCCCCAAAATCGCCGCCAAGCTTGGTCTTTCCAGTGGGTACCGGGTGATCTCCAACTGCGGCGCGGACGCGGGCCAGACGGTGCCTCACCTGCATTTTCATATTCTCGGCGGCAAGCCCCTGCGCCTGACAATGGCCTAGAAAGAGCCCCACATTCCAAACCCTTCGCTTTTTCGCGTGTATACGCCGGATTTTTTTGAAAGGAGTTTTTCTTATGAACGATGCGAAAACCTATGAATTGCAGGTAGCGGGCCTGACCCGCTATCTGCCGCTGTGCCCGATTAACGACCGGACCTCCATCGCGGCGTTTATCATGTTTTCCGACGTGGAGCTGACCGTTGCCTGCGCCGCCGAGCTTTTAAAAAAGGCGCCGGAGTTCGATGTCATCCTCACCGCTGAATCCAAGGGGATTCCGCTGGCCTACGAGATGTCCCGCCAGAGCGGGATCAAGTATATCCTGGCCCGAAAAAGCGTAAAGCTCTATATGTACAACCCGGTGGGGGTGGATGTAAAATCCATTACCACCACCCGGATGCAGACGCTGTATTTAGACCAGCACGATCTGGAGTATCTTTCCGGCCGGCGGGTGCTGGTGGTGGACGACGTCATCAGTACCGGCGAGTCTCTGCACGCGCTGGAGGAACTGGTCCGCAAGGCCGGCGGCTCCATTGTGGGCCGGGCGGCGGTGCTGGCCGAGGGGGACGCGGCCAAGCGGGACGACATCCTGTTTTTGGAGCCGCTGCCGGTTTTCTCAGAGGAATAGTTTTTTTGCGGGATACAAAAAACAGCGTGGGACTTTTCGTCCCGCGCTGTTTTGCATCGGTTTAAAAGACCAGGCCTATTTTCTGCGGCATTTTACCGCGATGGCCGCGCCCGCCAGAGAGACGAACCCGAATGCCAGCGCGATGCCGGTAAAGTCCGCGCCGCCGGTGACAGGGTTATCCTTGTCGGAGCCTGCGCCCGAACCCGAACCGGAGCTGGAGCCGGGTACCGAGCCGCCCACAACGGTGCCGTTGGGGATTTTCACATTGGAAACCGCGTAGCTGCCCAGCTGCTTGGTCTGGATGGAGAGGGTTCCGTTTTCCTCGTCCAGCTGATAGCCCAAAGAGTAGAGCACCCCGTCCAGATAGCGGTAGAGGTAAATGTCGTCGTGCTCCTCCAGCATTTCGGATACGTCCAGGGTCAGGCGGCCGGAAAAGTCAAAGGCCGGTTTGCCGCCAAAGGTCAAAAAGCGGAAGTCTGCATCCGGATATTTGTCCGAGATGGCCTTGATGTTGGCGGTGGAGGTGTGGAAGTTGACCGCGGCCTGCTGGAGCAGACGCACATCGTACTGCCAGCCGCTGCCGACAAAGGAGGCCTGCTTGTCGCCGGTGATTTTCTGGATGGCGGCCAGCTGCTCACGGGTGAGCACCGGCGCGGACGGGTCGATTTCGGTGGAGGCGCCGAGCTTCGCGTCGTCTATAGCCGGGTAGCCGACCTTCCAGCGGACAGTACACTCGGACAAAACGGACGATCCGCCCTTTTTATGCAGCGACACGGTGTATTGAACCGATTGGGAGGATACGCCGAAATAGCCGCCGGGGGTTAAGGACAGATACTGCTGCCGCCCCGATTCCAGGCGTCCCGCCTCGGCCATGACAGAGCTGCCGGATTTGGCGGTGACCTTGATGTCGTAGCTTTCCATGTCCTCTACGGTCATAGGACGGGCTTCCTCATCCTTTTCTTTGATCATCAGGGGAAAACGGTATTCCTCACCGGGATGCAGCAGGGCGCTGCCGTCTAATTCCAAGCCGTCGGCCCCAGCCACCGACAGGGTGACGCCGTCCGCTTCTCCACCTTCTGCAAAGGCGGTAGCGGTCAAAGAGAGGGCGGCCAGCGCCGCCAGTATACATGCAAACAGTTTTTTCATCAGGATTCCTCCGTTTTTGATTTGACCTTTTGGGTCCGCGTTCAGCCTAACACGAAGAAACCGTTTGCTTCAATACAAAGAAATTGCCATTTTGTCGCGATTTTGCCAATTTTCATAAACCCTGCCAGCGAAAATGCGCAAGATCTGCCTTGCCGCCGGGCAAAATGGCAACGCCTTCCTGCCGCAGCAGAATTTGCTGTTCGGGCCAATGGGGCGCGCACCGTCCGTCGCCGGCGGTGACCCGGTGGCAGGGCAGATCCTCCGGCGCGTAGCGCATGGCGGCGCCCACCAGCCGGGCGTGCCGGGGATAGCCCAGCATATCTGCCAGCTGCCCATAGGTGGCTACCCGCCCGTAGGGAATTTCGGCCACCAGCTCCCACACCCGCGGAAAAAAATTCTCCTGATTCATAAGCTGAGCCCCCCTTTTTCTGTTTTCCAGTGTACAAGTTGAAAGGAAAAAGTCAAGCAATCCGGTGGAAAAAATGGACATGCTGGGCCAAAATGTGTTATACTGACTGCGGTATTTTTATCATTCTGATGGAATGGAGAAGCAATATGGATTACAAAATTTTGGTGCTGGATATTGACGGCACCCTGACCAATTCCCAAAAAGAGATTACCCCCCGGACCCGGACAGCGCTGCAAAAGGCGCAGGAAAAGGGGATCAAAATCGTGCTGGCCTCCGGGCGGCCCACCTACGGGATTATGCCGGTGGCCGGTCAGCTGGCGCTTGAGCGATTTGGCGGATATATCCTGTCCTTTAACGGCGGGCGGATTATCAACGCCCAGACCGGCGAGGTCATCTACCAAAAAACCCTGCCGCCGGAAATGCCCGCGCTTTTGTACGATCTGTCAAAAGAGTACAAAACCAATATCATGACCTATCTGGACCGGACGGTGATTACCCCGAAAAAAGACGACAAATATGTGGAGCTGGAATCGCGCATCAATCAAATGGAAGTGCGGCAGGTTGAGGACTTTAAAAGCTTTGTCAATTTCCCGGTGACCAAATGCCTGATGGTGGAGGATGGAGAGTATCTTGCCCAGGTGGAACAGAAGGTTAAGGCCCGGCTGGGGGATACCCTAAGCGTTCTGCGGTCCGAGCCGTTCTTTTTGGAAATTATGCCCAAGAACATCGACAAGGCCTATTCCCTCGGTAAGCTTTTGGAGCATCTGGGCCTGAACAAGGATCAGATGATCGCCTGCGGCGACGGCTTTAACGACCGGTCGATGATCGAGTTTGCGGGGCTGGGCGTGGCCATGGCCAATGCCCAGGAGCCGGTAAAGGCAGCAGCCGACTACATTACCGCCTCCAACGACGAGGATGGGGTGGCCGCGGTGGTGGAACGATTTATATTAGGCGAATGAGGTGCGGAAGATGAAGGAGAAAAAGCTGGTGGTTTTTGATATGGATGGCACCTTAAACCGCATTGAGCTGTTCATCATCCCCACCTATCGGGAGGTTCTGCGCAGATTTTCCGGTACCCAGGCGGATGACGACACGGTCCTGCGGCTGATGGGCTGCGTAGACGAGGAGATCTATCAGGGCCTTCTGCCCGGTGCGCCCATGGAGCGGTTCCAGGAGTTTATGGCCCTGACCGCCGAGGCGGAGTACCGCAACATCGACCGGTACCACGGCACCTTTGACGGGGTGCCGGAGATGCTCCGGCGGCTTTCAGACAGCGGATATATTTTGGCGGTCTGTACCAATGGGACCAACGGCTATGTAAAAAAAATCGTACAGGCCCTGGAGCTGGCCCCCTATTTTACCTATTTACAGGGGGCCGAGCCCGGCTGCACCAAATCGGATACGCTTAAAATGGTGCTGGAGAAAATCCGCCCGGACAAGGCGGTGATGGTGGGCGACCGCCACCACGATCTGCAGGCGGCCCGGGACAACGGGCTGCCCTTTGTGGGGTGCCAATACGGCTATCTGCCCCGGGAGGTGGATGAGGCTGACCTTCGCGTTTCGGCGGCGGCAGAGATTCCCCGGGCGGTCAAGGCGCTGATTGGCTGAGCGAAGTTTTTCCAAAGGAGGTGGTGCGTATGGCGGCGTTTCAGATCGTGGAGCTGGACCGATCCTGGAAGGGAAAAACCCGGTTGTTTCGGTACAGGACAGAAGGCTATCTGGACATCCAGCTGACCGAGGAGCAGGGGATCAGCCGGATCGCGTTTTGTCCCCGGCTGTTTCCAAAGCCGGTGGAAAAGGAGCTGGAAGTGTCCTGGATGAAGGATTTTCTGCGCGATCCCCGGCTGTTTGCGGCAATGACCGGCCAGGGGGAGGTGGCGGGCTATCTGGAGCTAAATCTGGAGCGTTGGAACAACCGGATGCGGGTGACCAATCTGTTTGTGGAGGAGCCGTTTCGCGGCCAGGGAGCCGGATTCTGCTTAATGGAGCACGCCTTTTCGGTGTCCCGAAGGGCCGGAGCCAGGATGATGGTGCTGGAGACCCAAAGCTGCAACCTGCCTGCCATCCGGTTTTATCAGTCTATGGGGTACGCCATCGGCGGCTTCGACCTGTTCCATTATTCTAATGAGGATATCCAAAGGCATGAGGTACGCATGGAAATGATGCGTTTTTTGTAAAGGAAGATCGGAGAAAGGGGCGCGGCCAGAACCCTTTGTTCTGTTTAAAAAAGCCCTCCGGCAATTTTGCCGGAGGGCTTTTGGGCGATAGAGAAAATCATCCGTCCTTACGGCCCGCTAAAAAGTAAACGCGGCAGCCAAAGGGGGAAAAGCGCAGGCCGGTGACCGACGGCGCGGCAGCGTAGTAAGAGGTTTCGTAAAAAAGCGGCAGGACGATCCCGTTTTGTAAAAGTGCCTGCTCCGCCTGCCGGTAGGCGGACAGCACCCCCGCGGCGGTGGAGGAGCTTTTGGCCTGGGCGAGAAATCCGGCCATCTCGCCGCTTTGCCAGCCGGTCAGGGAGCTTTCGCCGCACAGCTGGGATAAAACAGCCTCGGGACTGTCGTAGGAGGCGGTTACCGGGCAAAAAACCAAATCGTAATCCCGGCTGGAAAGACGCTGGGAAAAGGTCTGGGCGTCCACCGGCTCGATGTTGATAAAAATCCCCAGGGCGTCGCGCCATTGGCGCTGCAGATGGCTGAGCAAAAGGGGAATCCCATCCCGATCCGGGCACAGCAGCGTGAGGGAAGGCGGCCCCTCCAGATCCAGCTCCTTCAGGCCGATTTGAAACAGCTCGGCGGCGGTGTAGCCCGACTGAGCCGGACCGGGCGCGTCCGCCGCCTGCGCCCGGTAGGATTCGCCGCCCAGGGTCACCA
>CAJTZM010000005.1 GCA_910583935.1 uncultured Oscillospiraceae bacterium | reverse complement strand
ATTATACCGATTTTTTTATTTCTTGCAATCTTTTTGGATGTTTTTCTTGACATTCACACATATCCCGCTAAAACAGCATTGCCAAACATCCTTCGCCCCGCTTTTTAAAAGCTTTTATCCGATAAAGACATTGTAGGCCACAACGGCATAGACAAATAACGCCGCCCCGATGGTAAGGATAAAATCCGCTTTTCTTCTGTCGCTTTGATATTCTATGCTTTGCAGCAGTAAAAAGGTAGCAAGGGCCGTCAGCATAACGGGATTTGCTATGTCAAAGGATAAAACCCTCAACAAACCCAATACGGCAAAAAGAATCGTAATCACCGACAAAACGATCTTGATGATTTTCACAGCTGATCTCCCTTCCGAAAACCCGTCATTTCATATCATTAAGCACTGACCGGTTCTTCCACAGATAGTTGATCCCACTTACTATCGTCAGCAAAAGCGTTGCCCACATCAGCACCAGATTGAGACCGGACAGCGCCGGGATACCGGTCAGCCGTTCCTCCTCCAGGTACATTTGCAGGATGGTCGCCGCCACCCAAATCATCTGGCAGACCGTTTTCATCTTGCCAAAAATATCCGCCGCGATAACAATCCCCTTGGGCGCGGCGATCAGCCGCAAAGAGGTGACGATAAACTCCCGGGCGATAATCACAATAATCACCGCCGCCGGGGTAATCCACAATTCCACAAAGCAAATGAGCGCCGCCGTAACCAGGATCTTATCGGCCAATGGGTCCATAAACTTTCCAAAATCGGTAATAAGCCCCCGTTTTCGGGCAATTTTCCCATCCAGCAGATCGGTAAAGGACGCGGCCGCAAACAAAATCAACGCCCACAAATAGTGGTTGGAAAAGGACAGCTCCATGGCCGCGACAAAAAACGGAACCATGAGCATCCTCAGGCAGGTCAGCTTATTGGGCAGATTCATGGACAAATCTCCTCTCCAAATTTTACATATATGTCCATCTTACAGCGCACTGCCAATTAAATCGTAATCCAGCACATCGTCTACATGAACGGTCAGATACTGCCCTACCGCCAGCTTCTTTTTACTGGAAAAAAAGATTTTTCCGTCGATATCCGGCGCATCCGCCGCGCTGCGGCCAAAATAGCTGGAGGCGTAGCGGTCGTAGCCTTCCACAACTACCTCCAGGTCGGAGCCAACCAAACCCTGGTTGTACTGCTCTACAATACCCATCTGCAATTCCATGATGATATCCGCCCGACGCTGGCGCAGCTGGGGCTCCAGCTGATCAGCCCGCTCGCCGGCAGGGGTCCCCTCCTCCTCCGAATAGGGAAAACAGCCCAGCCGTTCAAACTGCATTTTTTGCACAAACTGGCAAAGCGCCTCAAACTGCTCCTCGGTCTCCCCGGGGAATCCGGCGATCAGCGTTGTGCGAAGCACAATCCCCGGCACCTTAGCGCGGATTTTTTCCACCAGCGCCGTAAGGGATTTCTGGTCGCCGCGGCGGTTCATCTCCCGCAAAACCCTTTCATCGCAATGCTGAAGCGGGATATCCAGATATTTTACAATCTTTTCTTCTTCGGCCATCACCTCTAAAAGCTCGTCGGTGATCCAATCCGGATAGGTGTAAAGGACTCGGATCCAATGAAGGTTTTCGATTTTTGCTAGGCGGCGCAGAAGCTCCGGCAGCATCGGCCGGCCGTATACATCCACCCCATACCGGGTGGTGTCCTGGGCCACCAGAATCAATTCGGTCACGCCGTGGGCCGCCAGATGCGCCGCCTCCGCCACGATACGATCCATCTCCCGGCTGCGGTACCGCCCCCGGATCATGGGGATCGCACAGTAGGTACAGTGGTTATCGCACCCTTCGGCAATCTTTAAATAGGCAAAAAAGGGCAGGTTGGAAAGGATCCGGTCCCCCTCCAGCGAAAGAGCCTCCTTCGGCCCAAAAAGGCGGACCTTTTCCCCTGCCAGCGCCCGCTCTATTGCGTCGCAGATTCGGTCGTTGGATCCAATGCCCAAAATCACGTCTGCCTCCGGAATTTCCTTGGCCATCTCCTCCTGATAGCGCTGGGCCAGACAGCCGGTCACGCAGATCACCTTGATACGCCCCTCTTTTTTCAAGGTGACAAACTCCAAAATATTTTCAATCGACTCCTGCTTTGCGCTTTCAATAAAGCCGCAGGTGTTGACAATCACCACGTCGCAGGTGCCGGAATCGGTATGGATTTGGTATCCCCTTTCCCGCAGCTTTGCCAGCAGCATTTCCGCGTCCACCTGATTTTTGGGGCATCCCAGAGATACCATTCCCACTTTAACCGCCATAACTTACTCCTCTATTTCTATAAAATTGCGAAGGGCCGCGCGGATCTGATCGTAATCATAGCCCAGACGCAGCAGCGCGTTTACTGTTTTGTTCCGCCCTTTTGGATCCCCATCTGACAGATACCTGGCGTATTTGCGCTGAATCAGGCCCTCCAGCTGTTCGGCCGCTTCCTCCTGCATAAAGGAATCGTTCATCTCCTCCAGCACCTGGTCGATCAGCTCCCGGTCGAAGCCCTTTTGCATCAGTCCCTGACGGATGCGGCGAGGGCCGTATTTTTTCTCCCGCCAGAGCATAGCAGCCCAGCGGCGGGCATAGCTTTCATCGTCCACCAGACCCAACACGACCATCCGGTCAGCCGCCTCTCGGGCAATTTCCTCCGGAACCGAACGGCACAGCTTGTCAAACAGCTCCTTTTGGCTGTGACTGCGGCTTTCCAGCAGATACAGCGCCCGCTCCCGGGCCCTGCGCCGGTCGCCGGCCTGTTTGATCTCATCCAGACGCTGCGGGGTAATTTCCTGGCCAGCCCGCAGACCGGCCTGCGCCAGCACCTCGGCAGAAAGCGTCAGGGCATATTCCCCCTCCACAAACAGATGATAGCCCTTTTTGGCTTTTTCAACAGCTGTAATCCGCAGCATTATTCATCCACTTCCACGTCGATGTTCACTGAACTTTTTCCCTTGACCGGGGAAGCCGGCGGATCGGCGGGTTCTGCCGCCGGCGCAGCGGTCTCCTTCTTCGGAGCAGCAGTCTTACCGCCGCGGGCAAAGCTCAGCCGGTCGGCGTCCGCGCGGATCAGCTTATCCATTTCGTCGGTAAACGCCGGATGCTCCTGTAAATATTTTTTCACATTGTCCCGGCCCTGGCCCAAACGCTCACCATTGTAGCTGAACCATGCGCCGGATTTGTTAATAATGTCCAGCTTTACGGCCAAGTCCAGAATTTCGCCGGCCCGGGAAATACCGGTGCCGTACATAATATCGAATTCCGCCTCTTTAAAGGGCGGCGCCACCTTGTTTTTTACGATTTTCACCCGCGTCCGGTTGCCGATCATTTCGGTGCCGTTTTTCAGCTGCTCAATCCGGCGGACCTCCATCCGCACAGAGGAATAGAACTTCAGCGCCCGGCCGCCAGGGGTTACTTCCGGGCTACCATACACCACGCCGACCTTTTCCCGCAGCTGGTTGATAAACAGCGCCACCGTATTAGACTTGGAAACGATTCCGGTCAGTTTTCGAAGCGCCTGGGACATCAGCCGGGCCTGCAGACCCACATGAGAGTCTCCCATTTCTCCCTCGATTTCCGCCTTTGGCACCATAGCAGCCACCGAGTCAAGCACAATCACGTCGATCGCACCGGACCGAACCAGCGCTTCGGCAATTTCCAGCGCCTGCTCTCCAGTGTCCGGCTGAGAAACCAGCAGTGAATCGATATCCACCCCCAGAGCCTTGGCATAAACCGGGTCCAGTGCATGCTCCACGTCGATAAAAGCCGCCTCTCCTCCTGCCTTTTGGGCTTGGGCGACAATATGCAGCGCCACTGTCGTTTTACCAGAGCTTTCCGGCCCATAGATCTCCACGATTCTCCCCCGCGGCACGCCTCCAATTCCCAGCGCCATGTCCAGAGAAATGGAACCAGTGGAGATCGCCTCTACATTCAGCGTAGCCGTGGAACCCAGCTTCATAATCGATCCTTTTCCGAACTGCTTTTCAATCTGGCTGATCGCCGTTTCAATCGCCTTTTGTTTATCGACCATCATTTTTCTCCATTCCGCGCGCCGGCGCCGTCGTTGTAATCTCCTCTGATTCTCTTTGCCGTCTGCAAAGCCTTCGATACGGTCGTTGCCGTTCTTTGGTTATTATACAATATCCGGGCGGAAGATGCAACCGATTGGCGCAAAAAATCGAACATATATTCTTATCTTCTCCGGATAATTGGGCTTTTTTGGTTGCGAAACAGCGTCCGGCGTATTATAATAGGGAAAGCCCATTACGCAAAAAAAGGATGGAAGAAATGAAGGACAATATGCTGTCAAACGGTTATTCTTTAGCGGATAAGGTTTTTAAAAAGCTGGAGGAGGAAATTCTCAACGGCGCCCTAAAGGCCGGAGAAAATCTCACGGAACTGCGGATTTCCGCGCGCTTAGGGGTCAGCCGCACACCGGTGCGGGAAGCCATTCACCGGCTGGAGCAGGAGGGGCTGGTACAGCTGACCCCCAACAAAGGGGCGGTGGTCGTCGGTGTCAGCGAAAAGGACCTGCGGGATATTTACGACATCCGCATGAAGCTGGAGGGGTTAGCCTCCCGCTGGGCGGCGGAGCAAATCACCGATGAAGATGCCAAATCCCTAAAGGACATTTTGGAGCTACAGCAGTTTTACACCGATAAAGGGGATTTGGAGCAGCTGCGAAATCTAGACTCTCAGTTTCACGAGCGGATTTACGAAATCAGCGGCAGCCGCACCCTGCGCCAGACCCTGAGCAGCCTGCATCATTCGGTCCAGCGGTACCGAAAGATGTCCTTCGCCACCAAGGGCCGGGCCCAGAAGGTGATGGGAGAGCATCAGCGGATTGTGGACGCTATCGCCGCTCACGACCCCGCTGCGGCGGAGCTGGCTACCAATGATCATATCGGGATGGCGGCCGCCAACATGCTCAAAAATCTCGGCCTTACCGAAGGAAAAGAAGGCTGAGCTGTTTTGCCCGCTCATCTTCTCCAGTAAAAAAGGGTTCCTGCTTTGGCAGGAACCCTTTTTTATGTACGAGTCTTATTTCTCGGCAGGAGCGCCAACCGGACAAACGCCGGCGCAGGCGCCGCAGCTGATGCAGGTACCCTCGTCGATCACGTATTTGCCGTCACCGGCAGAAATTGCGGAAACCGGGCATTCAGCCTCGCAAGCGCCGCAGCTGATGCACTCGTCAGAAATTACATATGCCATTCTCCATCCACCTCCTATCATTTTGAAAATATTGTATCACGTTCTACAAAAAAATCAACCGTTTCCGGCGATTTTCCTCTAACTGCGAGAGGATTCTCCCTTCGAGCGCACCGGGACCTTAATCGCGTCATGGGCTTTTTCGTTGCCGAGAATGTATGGAGACAATGCGTCAGCTGTCTTCACAATCCAAAAGCGCCTGATAGTCCACCCGCAGCACTTGTGCAATCACCTTGAGCTCAATATCCGTTACAAACCGTTTTCCACTCTCAATTCTCTGCACCGCATTTTGTCTATATCCAGCCCCAACGCCTGAAGCCTCTCCGCCAACTGCCGCTAAGAGGGCTTTCCCAGAAGCTTTTCTCTGATTACCTTGATTTTTTGGCCACAAATATTATTCTGACCATCCACTGCTCTATTCTTGTACATTTTCTTTTTTCTCTTTCGTTCTGGACCACGGCACAAACCCATCGTCAAACAAAATCGGACCATGATCCTTTTCCCACGCTTCGATATGCTGGAGGATGAGAAACTCAATTTGTTTATTGGCCGAGCGGCCGGAACGGGCCGCAATATATTTGAGCTTATCCATCGTTTCGGTTGGAATGCGCAGAGCATAGTGGGGATTCTTATACGGTGCATTCGGCATAACGCTGGCCTCCTTTTTTATTGTAACGACAGGATATCATCAAAAAATTTCTTTGAAAAGCGATTGACAACATAATGGCAACTATTTATAATAGACAACAAATAGGCAACTACCCAAGACGTAAAACAAGCACGAAAGGAAGTACTACAGATGAAAAGTGTTCTGTCCGCTCTGTACGACGGAGAGCTCCACCCAGCAGAACAATACACTCCCCAAATAAAGGAATACTGGGAAATCCGCCAAAGAAATCGCCGCCATTACAGGGATTTTACCGAGAGCCTTCGAAAGCTGAACCCCCCTCTGGACAAACGGTTCATCCAGATTTTGGATGAGCAGATTGACGAGCTGCCCTATGAGCTTTCTCAAATGTTTGCCGATGGCTTTCGCTTGGGCGCCCGGCTGATGCTGGAGGTGCTTCAGGACAATTCGTACACCCAGGGAACAGGGTCAACTGCTGAATAACAAGCCCCCCTTGCCAAAAAGACAAGGGGGGACCTGCTTCGGCGCTCAAGAAGCGCTGTTCGTTTTACTGGATATCAGCCATTTCCTTAAAGGCTTCCATCTCTTTTTTATCCACCTTGATTTTCCCATCCCGCAGCAGACGAACCTCCTCCTTGGGGTAAATCCGCGCCGGCGCGTCGGGATTGGCGTCCAGTCGGACCTTCAGCAGCCCGGATAGCAGATTGACCTCTACCACCTTGCCCTTTCCGTCAGCGGTTCCCACCAGCGCGCCCACCTTCGGCGTGGTGCGCAAAAGATCCTCGTATGCCTCCTGCTCATATTTTAAGCAGCACATCAGCCGCCCGCAGGTGCCGGATATTTTGACCGGATTCAGGGAAAGACTCTGCTCCTTGGCCATCTTGATGGATACCGGCTGAAACTCGCCCAGAAAGGTGGCGCAGCAGAAGGGCCGGCCGCAGATTCCAAGGCCGCCCAGCATCTTGGCCTCATCCCGCACGCCGATCTGCCGCAGCTCAATACGCGTGCGGAAGACCGACGCCAAATCCTTAACCAGCTCCCGGAAATCCACCCGCCCGTCAGCGGTAAAGTAAAACAGAATTTTGTTATTGTCAAAGGTATACTCCACATCCACCAGCTTCATATCCAGCTTGTGGGCTGCAATTTTTTCATTGCAGATTTTTGCGGCGGCAGCCTCTTTTTCCTGGTTTTTCCGCACCTGGGCCAAGTCCTCCCCCGTAGCCTTGCGGATCACCTTTTTAAGCGGCTTCACAATGCTCTCATCGCCTACCTGACGGTTTTCCATCGCCACCTCGCCGCATTCTATTCCCCGGGCTGTCTCTACAATGACGCTGTCCGTTTTCTGCACCTCGATGCCGTCGGGGTCAAAATAGTACACCTTTCCTACCTGCTTAAACCGAACTCCAATTACTTCCGCCATGGCTCCTCCATTCTATTCTTCAAAAGCGCTGCCGATTCCGGCGGCCAGCCAGGTGGTCAGCAGCGGCATACCCATATTCTGGCGAGCATATTCCATACCCTTGTCTATTATACCAAGGACTTTGGCCGCCTGCAACGGAAGAATTCGGTATCTTCGGCTCTTTTCCGCCGTATAGGAAAGCTTTGTGTCTTCCGTCAGCGTCTGCCGGACCTGTTCTAAGCACGCGATAAGACCTTCCCGGTCGCCCTCGAAGCTGGAAAGAAGCTGCAAAACGCCGAACCAATCCGCGCCGTCGATTTTTTCGCACAGCGACCCCGCCTTTTCCCCCAGCGACAAAAACGCAGGGTCGGCCAACAGCCGCTTGGCCCGCCCCAGATTGCCGCCAGCCTGTACCGCCGTCTGCGCGGCCTTCTCTTCGCCCAACGACGGATTTTCTTTTAATAGGGCCACGGCGGTCAGCTCCGGGCCCGGTCCCTCCAGCGGCAGCGTCACCACCCGGGAACGCACCGTCTCCAAGAGCTTAAAGCGATTGTCGCAGGTGAGGATAAAAAGCACCCCTGCAGGCGGCTCCTCCAATAGCTTCAGCAGAGCGTTCTGAGCCCAGGCGGTCATATATTGGGTTTCGCAGAGGATGTACACTTTCCTCGGCGCTTCGTTGGGCTTAATCCACGCGTCGGCCCGCAGCCATTCCACCTGCTCCTTTTTAAAGGATTTTTTTCCCGGCTCCGGCCCGATTGTCTGCACGTCCGGGTGAATCTCCTTTCGGATTTTTTTGCAGTGGCGGCACTGACCGCACGGCGGTTTTTCTCCCTCGCAAAGGGCGGCGGCCGCAATCAGCCGGGCAAAGGTCCGCCGGCCTGTGCCCTCCTCGCCTTCCAGCAAAATCCCATGCGGAAAGCGCCCGTCTCTTTGGTAAAAGACGAGCGCCTCTTTCGCTTTGCTATTTCCGTAAAACCCATCGAACAGCGGCATTTTCTTTTTGCTCCAGCCTACAGCTTTTTAAACTGTTCAACATCCAACACAAAGATGGTTGCCCCGCCCACAGTAACCTCTACCGGGAAGGAGGTGTACATCCCTACGCCGTAAGACGCAGAGGAAGGAACCATCTGTTTTCTTCTTTTGCTGTGCTCGCCGATTACGCCGATAGCTTTTTCCACATTTTCGTCCTCAGTACCAATCAGGAACGTAGTGTTTCCACTCATCAAAAAGCCGCCGGTGGTGGCCAGCTTTGTGACCGAAAATCCATTTTTCGTCAGCGCGGAAGAAACCATGGAACTATCGTCGCTGGAAACAATCGCAAGTATCAATTTCATATATAGCCCTCCTTTTGGCACGACTTTATGTCTTGTATTTATTATAGCACAACTTTCCGGAGATTGCCATAGGTTTTTTGATTACAAAGCTGTAAAATTTGTATAAATTAGTGAAAAATCAATGCTTTTTCCATTTTCCCCGGAGGACCATGGCCAAATCCACCAGCTTGCCGATTACCGGGCGATAGGTGTAATTCCACTCGCCGGCGAACTCATCCAGCTGACCATTGAAGCCTTTTTTGAAGCGGTACAGTCCATACATGGGCCCGTTTTCGTCCAGATTGCCGGATACTCCCTGGAAATCATACAGCGTACAGCCGGTTTCCACCGCCCAGCGAATCATCTCCCACTGCATCAGGTAATTGGGCATCACATTTCGATAGACATTGTCCGACGCGCCGTATACATAACAGGTCTTTCCCGCATAGTTGGTGGCAATGGCACCGCAGACGGCCGTTCCCTCGTAAAAGCCCATATACAGCCGCGCATGCTCTCCCAAGGCCTCCAGCATCCGAGCAAAATAGCTTTTGGGCCGGGTGCGAAAGCCATCCCGCTCGCCGGTAGTCTGCATAATACGAACAAAATCGTCCAAATACTCCTGCCCGACCACCCGAATCTGTACGCCGCGCTTTTGGGCCACCCGCACATTGTAGCGGGTTTTCTGGGTCAGATTTTTAAACAGCTCCTCCTCGGTGCGGCCATTTAAAAAAAGATGGTAGTTAAACCGCGCCTGAATGGTCTCAAAGCCCTCCGGACCCGCAAAAAGGGTAAACCCCATTTCCTTCATGGCCTGAGCGGTGGATACATCCGATGAAAGGACCTCCGGGTCCCATTTCAGTTGGTAGGCCTTATGGCGCTTTGCCAGCTGGTCCAAACCGCTTTTTAACTCTTTTAAAAGCGGCCGGTCGTTTAGGTCGCACACCGGACCGCGGGGCGCATATAAAAGCGCAGCGCCAAAAAGCGGCAGCTTCTGCACCAATACGGCGCAGCCGGCGGCGATTTTTCCGTCATCATCCCGTACGACTACAACCTCGCCTTTCCAGTTATTTTTCACCTGAAACCACCGGGTGGACTGGGTAAAGCCGCCCTGCGGATGGCCCTGGCAAAACTTCTCGTACTCCTCATATTGTTCCGGCCGCAAAATTTCCGTCATATGCTTACTCTCCTATCTCCGTTCCGCTGCCGGACGGTTTTCTCACTATTATGCGCAGATTCCGCTGCAAAATCTTTTGACCCCGGTATC
This sequence comes from uncultured Oscillospiraceae bacterium, assembly GCA_910583935.1. Lineage (GTDB taxonomy): Bacteria > Bacillota > Clostridia > Oscillospirales > Ruminococcaceae > UBA3818. The sequence goes on along the minus strand of CAJTZM010000005.1, from coordinate 115,683 downwards.
CAAAGGCCTTTTCCTTTAAAAGCTTTGGCAAATCCTCCTCGCGAAGGAGCCCGCTGAGATTCTGGCGGAACGCAGGGATATCCGTCAGTCTGGGGGGGCGGCTGTATGGGCAGACATCGCTGCAAATATCACATCCCCAGGCAAGGCCCCCCTGCCTTACCTGCGCCTCCTCCCAGGGGGACAGCTCCCCTTTTTTTTGGGTGATGTAAGAGCGGCAACGGCTTTTATCGACCCCCTGGGGGGACAGGGCCCTCTGAGGACAGGCGTCCAGACACAGGCGGCAGTCGCCGCACGCTCCCGTCAGCGGCGCGGAGGGCACCAGCCAAAGATCGGTGACAATTTCAGCAATAAAGTGATGCGTACCGTAATCCGGACTGATCAGCAGACCATTTTTTCCTATAAAGCCCAATCCCGCCAAATAGGCGGCCGTCACCTCGCGGACCGGCGAATTATCGGTAAAAAACGCAAAATTCCGCTGCGGCCACCGCTCCCTCATCCGGCGTACCACCGGGGAAATCAGTTCCTGGGCCAGCAGATGATAATCTCTGGCCCAGGCGTATCGTGAAATATTATGCGGCCGCTCCCCCGCGTAATACCCCAGCAGGCAGACAATAACCGACCGGGCGTTCTCCGGCAGCCGGGACCGTCCGCGGCATTCCAGCAGCGGCAGCGTATCCGCAAAGGAGGCCACTCCCCAATGGTTTAAGCCGGCCTGTGCGAAAAATCCGCCGATTTCTTTTTTTTTCATCCATCGTTCCGCCCTGTCCATACGGCAATCAGCGCCTTGATCGGGATCCCCTCGGCCTCGAACATATCCTCATGCTCGGTGCGGATGTTGCCGGTAAAATCGCTGTGAGCCAAATCCCAGGTCTCCCATCGAATTGAAAAACCGCAGTCCAGAAAATACTGACGAGAATGGCGAAACAGCATATCATCGTCTGTTTTAAAGCGGATTTCCCCGCCGGAACGCAAAAAAGCCTTGTATTTCTCCAGCTGGCGGGGATGCGTCAGCCGCTTTTTAAAATGCCGCGGGCGGGGCCAGGGATTGCAGAAATTGATAAAAATCCCTTCTATCGGGTCCTGGTCCGACATCATCTCGCCAATCCGTTCAATGTCGTAAGCGGCTAAGCGCACATTATCCGGCTGCCGGTTTGCCTGGCAAAACAGCGCGTCGATCTTTCGGCGCCCCACCCCCAGCATATTGCTGCTGATATCCACCGCCAGCAGGTTCACCTGGGGATGCTCCAGCGCAAACCCAGCGGCAAATCCGCCCTTGCCGCATCCCAGCTCCAGATACAGCGGCTGCGGCTGGGCAAACGCCTGCTGCCAGCGTCCCCTAAAACCGACGGGGTCCTTTATATACAATGGGCTCGCTTCCAGTTCCGGTACCGCCCACTTTTTTTTTCGCATCCGCATGGGGCCTCGCTCCTTTTTTCTGTGTTCTTTTTACTTTAACACAGTTTTTTACACAAAACAAGCGGCCGCAATTGTGTTTTTGCCCTTTGCATGCTATAATGACCTCAAAAATAAAAACCGGCTTTTGCGTTTTGGGCTGCCCATCCACAGGATTGTTGACCAAAAAAACAAAAGACATGCGGCAATCCGGCAAGGGGTCTGTTTTTTCATATGACTCTCTCGCTCTCGTCAAGATGGGTTTTCCCTTTTTCATCAAAGCAGGTTCAGGCTGTTCCCAAAAAGGAGGAAGCTTTTATGTTTAAAACCAAAAATCTTACCCTTATTCTCATTGGGGTAATGCTGTTCAGCCTTCTGCTGACTATTGTGGGAATTACGCTGCCCATTAGCCGGAAGTCTGATAAGATCGAGGAGGCCGGCAGCCAAAGTATGCTTTCAGGCGACGCTATTGCCATTGCCATGGGCCATTACAGCGCCACCTCTCTGCGGCTTTTGCAGGAATATCCCAGCGATTCCTCCGCTTATCGGAGTCTATGCGGACTGCTGGAGCGGATGCGGGCTCACTATCATTTTCAGGATGTATATACGGTAACCCGGAACAATATGGGATATTTCTACGTGCTGGATTCCCAATATGTCCAGTCCCAAACCGAGGGGTATCATCCCATCGGCTCGGATTTTTCCTTCGAACGGTACGGCAAGGAGGTCAAGCAGCTGCTGGACGACATTTTTGACGGAAACAGCACCGGCGGCTTCGTCCGCAAGGCGATCAAATCTGAGGAAGGCACGATCATCGTCGCCGCCGCGCCGGTTATGGACGGGGAAAAGGTTCTGACCGTTCTGTGCATGGATATTCCTCTGGATGGTATTCAGTTTCATAAGCTGTGGTTTATCAATTTTCATTATGTCTCCTGGATTTGCGCGGTGCTGTTTTTGCTCTCTGCCGGTGCACTGTTTTATCTGCATTACCATAACAGGCAGAAAAAACGTAAGGAAAAAGGCGTCGCAGACGTATCCGTGCCAGAGGAGGAGCTGTAAATCCATTGCCAAAGGATTTGGATCCGCTCTTTGCCGCCAATACAAAAGCAGAGGAAAAGCCTTCCTCTGCTTTTGTACTTGCTTATCCCTTTACCAGCAGCGCCGCCACCCGGTCCTTGTCCGGTGTAACGATCGCCGTTTCAAACCTATCGTAAATCACCCTTCCCGGTTTTGCGCCGGAGGGCTTTTTGACATTTTTGATAATGGTATAATCCACCGGCACCAGCGCCGAATCCCGTGCGCGGCTGTGGTAGGCGGCGATTACCGCCGCCTCCTCCAGCGTTCGGTTGGGAATCTGCTTTCCCTTTGCCGCAACAACGGTATGGGAGCCCGGAATTTTTTGCGTATGAAACCACATGTCGTAATGATGCGCGTCCTTTAAGGTCAGCCGGTCGTTCTGCACATTGTTCCTCCCTACCAAAATAGTAAAGCCGTCGGAGGACCGGTACTCCATCGGCAAAAGCTTTTCCGGCTTTTTGTTTTTGTCCTTGTACCTTTTGATATACCCCGTCTGGCTCAGCTCTTCCCGGATGGCGGAAAGCTCCGACTCCTTCACCGCCCGGGCCAGCGAGTCGAACACTGAATCCAGGTACTGCAATTCCTCCTGACTTTGGGCGATCAGCTCCTGAAGCTTTTTCTCCGCCGTATCCTGCTTTCGGTATTCGCTGTAATACCTCTGGGCGTTTTGCACTGGTGTCAGGGCAGGGTCCAGCGGGATATCCACCACCGACAGCGCCTCGTCATAAAAATTCTGGGTGTGCAGCACCGTGTCTCCCTTTGTGAGCTGATACAGGTTGGCGTTGATCAAATCGCCGCTGATTTTCAACCGATCTCGATTGGCGCATTCCCTCAGCTCCTCCTGCTGTGCGGTAATCTTGCGGGCAATCCGATCAGAGGTATTGGCCAGCAGCCGCAAAAGATCGTGGGAGCGCTGCTTCATCCGGTCCATCAGGTCTCTTTCCGCATAAAAGCTGTCCAGGAGTGCTGAAAAGCTCGCTTCCTCTCGGCTGACCAGCGCGCCGCGAAACTGATGGATGGGCAAAAAGGAAAAATCCCGCGGCTTTTTAGAAGGCTCCAGCAGAATGGTCGGAACCCCGCTGTATTCCCGCAGGCGAAGCCTGAGCATGGAAAGCCACTCCTCCAGCCGCTTTTTCTGTTGCTCGTTCATTTCCCCCGCCAGCACATTTTCTGAGCGGATGGTATAGTTTTCCGCCTCTCGGCAGATCAGCGGCGACATGCCCTGCACCGCTGACAAAAGCGCCTTGGAAACCCCTCTGCCGCCTGCCGCCGTCACCCGCTCAACAATGGGAAAAACGCCGTCCGATAATAAATCCAGCTTATCCGGCTGAGGCGGCGGCATCTGATAGGTCATGCCCGGCAAAATCTGCCGGACGCTGGACATTTCCGCGTCGATTCGCTTCACTGCGTCGATGATTTTTCCGTTTTGGTCTACCAATACAATATTGGAATGCCGCCCCATGATTTCCAGCACAAGGGTCAGCTCCACCAAATCCCCCAATTCGTTGACCGACTCGAACACCAGCCGGAGAATCCGATCCATCCCCGCCTGTTCCAGCCGGATTAGCCGGGCCGACCCCAGATGCTTTCGCAGCAGCATACAGAACATAGGCGGCTGCTTGGGATTTTCCGGAGCCGCTTGGGTAAAATGCGCGCGAGCCCCGCCGGCGTTGGCCGAAAGCAGCAGCTTTCCGGCACCGCCCTTCCAGCGAAGGGAGATAATGATTTCGTCCCGGGCCGGCTGATGAATCCGGTCCACTCGAGCACCCATGACCTTTTCCTCCAGTTCATGGCGCAAAAAATATAAAAACATTCCGTCAAAAGCCATCGTTTACCCCTTCTCTCTTTTCCATCGCGCTAAAATCTCCAGGATTTTTTCCGAGATTTTATAATATTCTTTTATATTATTACTTTTCGTATTGGATTTTTCCAGTCCCTTTGCCATATTCTCTAAAGCATGCACCTGCTTTTCCAAATAGATCTCGGCCGCCGCCGAGTAAGATAAAGGCAGCAGGCCGGTCCTCGCAAAAAAAACGTCCACCGTCCGGACCCTGCCGCACCAGCGCGCCTGAATCACCGTATAAGCAATCCCTTTTGCGATTACGGCCTTCTCCTGAATAATTTCATAGCCGCGCTGATACAGGCCCGCGCGCAGAAGCTGATGCTTGCTCATAGGCTGGAGTAGAAATCTCTGGCCAGGATCCTGCCAGCCGGCTTTGTCCAAAATGTGCAGGATTGTCTCCGCGCCCATCCCGGCGATGACGATATCGTCCACCTGCTCTGGCAAAAGGCCAGACAGCCCATCTCCCAAAATCAGCCGGGAACAACCCTCCAGACCGCAGCTTTTCAGGGTTTTCCGCGCTTTATCCAAGGGCTTTTGGTGGATATCGCAGGCGTAGCCAAACACTGCTTTTTTCTCCAGCAGCAGCCAGGCGATCAGATAACCATGGTCCGTGCCGATATCGGCTACCCGGCTGTTCGGCCGGACCAGCGCCGCTACCGCCGCGAGTCTTTCATCCAAAGAAACCATCCAGCCATCCCTCCGCTCCTTTTGTATTGTACGGCAAAAAGGGGAAAAGGAAAAAGAAAGCCTTTTCCCGCTGCAAATAGATTGCTTTTATCGGGCCTTTAAAAAGGCGGGATGGCCCGGTCAGCGCTCTGCAGCCACAACCGGATACACATAAGACTCCAGATGCTTCGCCGCAAGGGTGCTTACAAAAATCGCAGCATACTGCAAGATGGTCAAAAGAAGTAGGCCCCAAACGCTTCCATAGGTTGTTTTTGGCATCAACATGACCAGCAGCACGCCAAAAACCCGTCCGTAATCGAGAAAAAAGCTTTTAACCGTGGCGTATTCCGCCGATTCAATATTGGTCTGGCAGGTTCTTTGCAGGACACTGTAATAGATCCCATTGCCGGGAGAAATCAGGAAGTTGTTAAAAAACGCATTGATGATGCTGAACAGCAAAATGGTCGTCACGTCCATCCGGACAAACAGGATCAGCGTGCAGACCAGCATGGTCGTTACACCGCCGGTCATATAGCGGATCCGGTTGGAGGGCTTTAGCCTTTTTCCCAGCACCCAGTAGGCAAAAATGGAGAACAGTCCGGTCAGCAGGGCATTGGCGCCGATGAGCGCCTCGCTTTGGATCAGCTCAAACAGCAGGATATTCAAGTAGAAGGCCAGCGTTCCCTCCCGGATTCCCTTGAGAAATTCGGCGCAGACCGTCTCCAACATCAGCGGGCTGCGGAAGGTCTTTCCAAATCCCCGCTTTAGGCTGACGCGAGTGGTGGCGATCTGGTCCGCCGGCAGCTTTTTGAGATAAAAAACCGTGATCAGCGCCACCCCAATGGACAGAGCGAACATAATATAGTATCCCAGCAGGCCTCCCTCCATCACTCCTTCACAGGCGGAGATGATCCCGCCGGTAATGGTGGGCATAATCAGGTTGACAATCCCGGTGCCCATGCCGATCACCGACAGGGAGACATCCCGGTTTTCGTCGGTGGTGTACAAGGGGACCTTCATGCTGTAGCCCATCCAGTAATAACCGCCAGCCCAGGACACCAAAAAAGCGATCACCGGCATAAACCATACCGCCGCGTCCATGACGCAAAGGAAAAAAGCATATAGAAAGATAAAGGTAAAAAAACCCAGCCGCATGGCCTTGGTGGACCCTTTTTTGCTGGCATAATACATAGCTAGCGTCGTCCCGATGGGATTGAAAACATAGGTGATCAGATTATACTGCAGGGTGGCATCCGCCCCGCCGGTGAGACGAAAAAACAGGGTGTTGATAAATACCGTTTGCAGATTGTTAAAAATCAAAAAGCCGAAATGGAGCAGTGCAAAGGTGCGAAAGGTTCCGGTCAGCCGGTCCAATCCCAGTAAACCTTCTGCTCGGGCTAAAAAGCGGTTTCCTCTGTCTTTCATCTCATTCTCCTGCCTTCTGTTTCATTTGATGGACTTCGTTTGTTCGGTGACATTATAATATGAATGCATCCGCTTTGCAACTGAAAAAAGGAAAAACTTCCGGTTCATAAAAGGCGGCTCTTCCATTAACAATTTTAGCAAGTGCTTTTGTAAAACAGATTTTTCCCATCCCTGCGTAAAACGGAGAAGAAAAACCCGCCGGTTAAACCGGCGGGTTTTGTTACCAAGTGCGGCGAAAGGACAATTAGCCTTCCTCTTTCATTTTGGCAAAGCACTCGCTGCAATATACAGGTCTGTCTTCTCTGGGCTTAAAGGGAACTCTCGCCTCTTTGCCGCAGCCCGCGCAAACAGCGGTGAACATTTCTCTTTCAGGTCTTGCATTGTTTTTGCGTGCGTCACGGCATGCTTTGCATCTTTGGGGCTCGTTCACAAAGCCTTTTTCCGCGTAGAATTCCTGCTCACCGGCAGTAAAAACAAATTCCGCGCCGCATTCCTTGCAAATTAGGGTTTTGTCCTGGTACATTTTTCTTACCTCGCTTAATGAATTAGAATTTGCCCATCGATATACCGCATCGACATTGATAAACAACGCTTCACCTGATATTCAAAGGCATTATATCCTCTAGCCTGCTTCCAGGCTAACGGTTTATGGATTGCCGCAGCTTTTTGCCTGCCGCAGCTTTCGGCGAACCCGCTGCATCGCGTTATCCACCGATTTTTCAGAACATTGCAGCTTTTGCGCCATTTCCTCATAGCTAAAGCCTTTGAGGTAAAGCCGAAGCGCCTCTTTTTCCAAAGGGGACAAAAGCATAACGACCTGTTCTTTTCTCCAACGGGATTCTTCTGCTAAAATAACGGCCGCCTCTGGTCCCGGCTGTTGCCAATCGTGGGGAACCCTTGCGGACTCTGTTTCCTCTAGTGAGATCGAATCAAAAAACAACCGGTTTTTTCCCGCATTCTGACGGCGGACCACTGAAATTAACTGCCGCTTCATACAAATACCGGCAAATGCAGAAAAGGGGACGCCTTTTTCCGGCCGAAAAAATCGAATTGCCTTCAAAAGGCCGAGATAAGCCTCCTGCAAAAGGTCGTCCTGCTCTAAGCCAGCCGCGCAGTAGCTAACACACAACCCCTCCGCCAAGCTGGCGTAGCGGTCAATCAGGCACCTCAGCGCTTGATCGTCTCCCTTTTGCAAAGCCCACCACAGCTGTTCATCTATCCCGATACTGGGGACCCGCTCATTCGTTTTTTCCATAGGCATACTTTCCCACTGACACTTGAATCCAGTTTCTTTCAGTGTATACCGTACGGCGGCAAAAGTCAAGAGCAATCACGCGGTAAAATTTCTCTGCCAGTCCAAGGATCTATTCCCCATCCGCCGTAAGCAGATCCGAGGGCTCTTTCTTTTTTTCTCTGGTCACATCTGTAACCCAGCGGGTGCCGCACAGCCGCACCAGGCCGGCGATACAGGTAAAAATTTCCGACGAGCGAAGGCAAAGATACACAATCCAGATAGGCCAATGGAAAACCAGCCCCGATAAAAAGCCCAGCGGCACTGACAGGCCCCACATGGCTCCCACGTCGCAGATGAGAACAAATCGGCTGTCTCCACCGCCGCGCAGCGTTCCGAACATGTTGATGTTGCCCATTGCTTGGAAAATGCAGATAAAGCACATCAGGTTCATGATGGAGTAAGCGATTTCTTTTGTGGAATCCGCCACATTGTAAAAATCAATCATAAAGCCGCGCAGGCCCAAAATCATCAACGAAGCGATGATCCCCAGCCCCAGGCTGATGACAATAAACGTTTTGGACTGTGCCCGGGCCTTCTCCTTCTCGCCGGCTCCGATGGTGTTGCCGGTCATGACCGAAGCGGCGTTGGCCGCACCCCAAATGAAGAACGAGGTCATCTGAAACACAATGTCGCAAATGCTGTTGGCCGCCACCGCCTCGGCGCCCAAGCGGCCCAAAACAACCGCCGCCATGGAATTCCCCAGCGACCAGAACAGCTCGTTGCACAGCACCGGCGCGCCGTATTTCATAAACAGCTTTAAGGTTCCCATATCAATCTTCCGCCAGAAATCCTTAACCTGAAAACCAATTTTCTCGTCAAAGCGGAACAGGAAAACAATGATGATGAAAAGCTCCACCAGCCGGGCGATCATCGTCGCCAATGCCGCACCGGCAACCCCCATCTGCGGCATGCCAAACTTACCGAAAATCAAAGCATAGTTGAAAATCACATTCACGACCAAAGATGCGATGGTACTATATAGGGCAATCTTTACCGTTCCCACTGTACGCAGAATGCTGGTGGTGGTAATGGCAAAGGCGTTTGCCAGATAAATCACGCCACAGTAGCGCAAATAGCGGATTCCCTCGTAGATAATGGCTTCGTCATTGGTAAAAATCCGCATCAGCATCTCTGGGAAGAAGGTCGTGCCTGCGGCAAAGATCAGCGCAATTCCAATGGAAATACGGTAGGTCAGGCTCATAACCTTACGGATGGAATCGGTATCCTGCCTGCCCCAATACTGACTGGTTAAAACACCCGCGCCGCCGGTCAGGCCAAAATTAATCATCATAAAAATAAAGCCTACCTGGTTTGCCAAGGATGAGGCGCTCATGGCTACCTCGCCCAGCTGGCCAAGCATAATCGTGTCCAGCATACCCACTGCGGATGTTATCATATTTTGCAGCGCTATCGGTACCGCAATGGCCAAAACCGTTTTGTAGAAATTTTTGTCTTTCACTATCAGACTCATAAATCCTCCTTGTGCGAATAAAGCCTGCCTTACGCCAAAAGAACAGGACCTCTTCCAAAGCCGAAGTCCTTGTCCATACCCCCCATTACGGAAAGCAGGCCAACTTCCCCTTCCTTCTATTTATCTCACTAGACAAGGGAGGGAATGTAAATTATTATAAACCTTAGATTTACTCTAATGTCAAGAGGGGGCCTATCCATCCTTTGATTCCCTCTGCTTTTTGCTTGTTCAGCTTCTGTCTGGCGCTGAAACATGTATAAAATCACCGGCAATCCCACTTGTCGGGACAAAAAACGCCCGGGAAAACCCGGACGTTTTTTGAATCAGGCCCGCTCTATACTTCCTCTGCCAGAGCCTCTTGCTTTTCTTCGTCGTTTCTCGTTACATCCTTGATCCACTTTCCGGATATAATCCGGAAAATACAGCCGATGGATTTAAAGATATCCCCGGAGCGAAGACACAGATAAACCAGCCAGACCGGCCACTTAAACACCAGTCCCGCCAGCCAGCCCAGCGGTACGGAGAAAAACCACATGGAGGTTACATCGAAAAACAGCACATACTTACTGTCTCCGCCGCCGCGCAGCGTCCCGAACATATTAATACTGGAAATTGCCTGGAAGACCACCAAAATACACATCATATCCATGATAGAAAAAGCGATCATACGGGTTTCTGCGGTCACCTTGTACAGATCGATTACCGGCGTGCGAATGGCAAACATCACCAGGGAGGAAACGATACCGAATACAACGCTTAGTACAAATAGGGTAAGCGATTGATTGCGGGCCCGTTTGTACCTTCCCTCGCCGATTGTGTTGCCCGCCATAACACCGGCCGCCTGTCCCACACCCTGGTTAATCACCGAGGTACACTGGAAAATCACCTGGCAAATGCTGTTGGCCGCCACAAAGCTGGAGCCCATATGTCCCATAATGACCGACAGCATGGTGCTGCCAATAGACCAGAGCATTTCGTTGCACAGCACCGGTGCGCCGTACCGCATATAAATGCCCAGAATATTCCGATCGATTTTTTGGAACAAATCCCGTACCTGAAAGCAGATTTTTTTGTCGATGCGAAAAACATACACAACGATAATCGCGCATTCCACCGCGCGGGCAATGACGGTGGCAATGGCCGCGCCTACGATTCCCATAGCCGGGAAGCCAAAATGCCCAAAAATCAGGCAGTAATTAAAGAACACATTGACAAAGAAAGAGACAATGTACATGTAAAGGGTGATTTTTACCGTTCCCACTGTCCGCAGAATGCTCATCGATGTCATGGTAAAGCCGCTGACCCAATAGGTAAACGCAATCACCCGCAGATAGCGGGCGCCTTCAGTAATCACCTGTGGCTCTTCTGTGTAAAAACGCATCAGCGTGTCGGGAATGGTCAACGCCAGAATTGTAAAAACGGTCGCCAGTGTCATGGAAATTTTATATGCCATGCTCATGACCTTCCGGATCGACGCCGGATCTTTTCTGCCCCAATACTGGCTGGTCAGCACACCGGCGCCGGCAGTTAAGCCCAGGTTCATAATCTGATAGATGAACCCGATCTGGTTGCCCAACGAGGATCCGCTCATGGCCACCTCGCCCAGCTGCCCCAGCATAACCGTATCCAGCAGGCCAACCCCAACATTAATCAAATTTTGTAGGGCCAGCGGAATGGCAATCGCCGCCATTTTTTTGTAAAAAGCTTTATCTTTTACCCAAAAGCCCATGGGTTCCCCTCCTTTTTCTAACCTTTTCTTCTCTGTTTTTTCAAAGTTGTTTTATCGTTTTATAACATTATAATATGAGTTGTTCCTATATGCAAGTATCTTTTGCAAATTTCCTTTTGCGCCGATCTGTTGTGTATCTGATTTTTATCGAAGAAAAACTGCTTGATCCTCGCAAAAGCTCTTGATTCTTTTGGATTTTTGTGTATAATAAAGAGAGTAACGCCGGTATGATGGAATTGGCAGACGTGCTGGACTCAAAATCCAGTGGTAGCGATACCGTGTCGGTTCGACCCCGACTACCGGCACCACCAGGCTGAGCCTGAACGCAATCCGCGTTCAGGCTCAGTTTTTTATTTGTCTTTTCACTCGCGTCTATGGCGGATATCTTTTTTGTAGCGCAAACCCACACCTTTGGTGCTTATGTCACGCACCAAAGGTGTTTCTATATCGAAAACTTTTTTTGCCCGCGCTTTACAACGAGCCCATCAAAAGGATCTGGATGCGGCCGCATCCAGATCCTTTTTCGTCCCCCCAAATTTTTTGCAGTCCCCGTTCGTGTAAAATTTTACCTGCTGAGGACAACAAAAGGGGCCGTCTCCCTAAAGACAGCCCCTTTACTATGCCGGTTTATTTTTGGATCCTTACTGATTATTAGCCAGGAACTCGGTTCTCTGACGGTTCCACTCAGCCATATAAGCCTCCAGACCGCCGTCCTTGAGCTTCTGTACAAAGTCCTCATAGGTTTCTTCTGTCTTGTCGCCGAACATGCCCAAGTTGAAGGAGGTGCCATATTCGGTGATCAGCGCAGAGATAACCGCCCACTCAGCGGAAACTGGGTTGTAATCGAAGTTGAAGCCCCAGTAAGGCCACTCCTCGTCTTTGATCTGGGTGTCCTTCAGATGCTTGTTCGCCGCATTGATTCTTTCGTCGTCGGTAGCCGGCCACGGGAAGTCTTTGTGACGGATGCCCCAAGCCCACACGTCGAATTCATAGTCCCCAGCCTCTTCACCGGGAGAAACGGTGTTGGCGGCCTCATCGTAAACGTAATGTCTGCCTTCAATACCGCCAGCCAGCAGCATATAAGTATCGTGGTCGTTTTTAATGAAGTCCAGCAGAACCGCGGCTCTTTCCGGGTTCTTACAGAAGGTGGTAATCGCCATGCCGTCGCCTACATAGGAGTCACGCAAAGCCCGGTAATTTTCCGGATAAATGTCAAACAGCTCAACGTTCATGCCCTGCGTACGCTGGTTGGCAATGGTGGTGATGCCGTTATAGTAGTTATTGTAAGCGGTCGCAGACTGCTTATTAGTGAACAGAGTCGTAATGCCGTTGGTGTTGGAAATCGCGTCGGACGGCCAAATACCGGCTTTTGCCAAAGCCGCATTCTCCATCACATAGGTTTTGTACTGCTCAGAAGTATGCAGGAAGAAGGGGTTCTCAAAATTCGGATCATTCAGCTGGCTGTAGTATACATAGTCGGAGGCCTGATTGTTAATCAGATTAAAGCGATAGCGCAGTCCAATGTCATACAGCGTAGCGGAAGCGGACGCATAGAACGCATACATACCGTTGGAAACCTCATTGGTACCAATAGCCAACAGCAGATTGTAAAAATCCTCATAGGTATTAATCTTATCTGCGGTATAACCATATTTCTCCGCAATGTCCATATTGACCGCAGGTCCGCGATCCGGGAAAATGGCAGCGGTATTACGGGGAACCATATAGATCTTGCCGTTAATATGGGTCTCTTTCCAAGCGGCCTCCGGCAGAGTGGCCCAGGTCTGAGGCATATACTTCTGCAGGAACTCCTCGGTCAGCTCTTTAAAGCCCGCTTTGTTCACCTGCTCTTGATAGTAACACCAGTTGGCGGTATAGATCAAATCCACCTGATCGCCGCCCGCCATAACCAGCGGGTATTTGGTGGTGCGCTCGGAAGATGGAATAAAATACAGCTCCATGGTGGTGTTGATCGCCGCTTTGGTTTTCTCGTTGACCAGCTTCAGAACCTCAGCCATGGCATTGGGCTCCGATGCGGTGACATATACCACAACATTCTCTTCTTTGCTCAAATCCATATTTGCATAAGGATTGCTGCCATCACCGGGATTTTCCGCATTGCTGTTGTCCTGTCCAGCAGTACTATTTTGCGGTGCGCTGGAGCTCGCAGTCCCGTTGCAGCCGGTCAGAGCCAGGCCCAACAGCATTACAGCAGCTAAAAGCATTGCAATTTTTTTCATTGTTATCCTCCATTTTTATTCGCTGAAAGCGAAACTTTTCTGGAAAGGAGCGGTCCCGCCAAGGCGGTGCAATGAAACATTCAGTAAATAGGTGGATGTCTGCAACGCCAAAGGCCGGCATTTTCCTTTTCGCATTACAGGAAGCAGATTCATATCGGATGCGTTTCACGGCCTGGCCTTCTCAGAGGTCAGATCTCCCTTTCGCATTGGCGTACAAAGCCGCATAAGGCCGGCTTTACACATTCCTCCCTGTAAAAGCAATATTTTACAGAGACAGTCCTATTATATGGACTCTTCCATCAGATTTCAAGTCATTCTTTTGTCTGTTTTTTGCGCAAAAGCATTTTTTCCCTTTAAAATTTTGCGATTTCACCTCCCATATACACTTTCGATTATTTTTCTACAAAAAAATCTCTGCGGAAAAATTCCGCAGAGATTTTAAAAAGAGAACAAAATCGGTAAAAAGGATTCGATTAACCCTTTACAGCGCCGATGGTCAGGCCCTTAACAAAGTACTTCTGTACAAACGGGTACAAAAGCAGGATCGGGCCAGTGGTGATGCAGGTCATCGCCATCTTCATGGACTGCTGGGGCAGATTCGCGGAATCTTCATTGAGCAGGTTAACCTTACCCATGGATACCAGCTCCTGCAAGGCCTGGATGCTGGACAGCATCTCATGCAGGAAGTACTGCAGGTTCTTCATGTCATTTTTGTTCATGAATAGCATACAGTTGTACCAGTCGTTCCAGAAGTTCAGCGCCGCAAACAAGCTCAGCGTTGCGATCAAGGGTTTAGCCAGCGGAATAACCAGCTTCCAGTAAATCGTAAAGTCGTTAGCGCCGTCAACCTTCGCAGATTCAATAATTTCGAAGGGAATACCACCCTTCATGAAGTTTTTCGCCAAAATCATCTGCCAAACGGAGAACAACAGCGGCACAACCAGCGCCATATAGTTGTTCTTAAAGCCTAAATAACGGGTACACATCAGATACCACGGAACCAGGCCGCCATTAAACAAAGTGGTGAAATAGAAGAAGAACGAAAAACCATTTCTCCAAGGGAAGTCCTTTCTGTGCAGAACATAACCGGTCATGGTGGACATCAGTACCGAACAGACCGTACCGATAATGGTTGCAATAATGGTATTCCGATACGCAAAACCAATTCTTTGCGGGTTCTCCAAACAGGTGTTATACGCTTCCAGCGTCCATTCACCCGGCCAGAAAGAGTATCCGTTACGCATAATATTCGCTTCCGAGGTGAAGGAGTTCATCACAACCAGCAAAAACGGAAGGAAGCAAAGCATACCCCAGATGAAAACCAGAACATAGCCCATTAGCTTAAATGCAGCCAAATCTGCCTGGAAAATCTTATTATTCTTTTTCATGCGATTAACTCTCCTTTCTGCAAATTTTCGATTAGAACAGGGTATAATCCGGCTCGATGATCTTTACAATCTTGTTTACAATCAAAATTGTCACAAAGCACAGGCATGACTGATACAAGCCGGCCGCCGAAGACATACCGTAGTCGTTGGTTTGCATCAAGGAACGATAAATAAACGTATCCAAAATATCCGCAGCCTTCAGGATAACCGCGTTGTTTCCGGCCAACTGATAGAACATACCGAAGTCGCCGCGGAAGATCTGACCAACTGCCAGAAGGCCCATAATAACCATGGTCGGAATCAGGCTGGGCAGCGTGATATGACGGATTCTCTGCCAGATGTTGGCGCCGTCGATGGAAGCGGCCTCGTACATACCCTGATCGATACCGGCAACCGCAGCCAGGTAAACGATACAGTCATAACCGACCATCTTCCACATCTTGAAGAGGACAAGCAAGACCGGCCACCCGTCGGGACTTGCGTAGAAGTTGATTCTCTCAACGCCAAAGAATTCGATGATATGGTTAAAAATACCATATTCAAATCCAAAGATCGCCTGGAAAATCGCCTGCACCACTACCCATGAAATAAAGTAGGGCAGGAACATAAAGGACTGGAAAATCTTCTTGAATACCTTATTGGTCAATTCGTTGATCATGATCGCGAAAGCAACCGCCAGGAACATGCCCAAGAAAATAAACACGATGTTGTAAAGCAGGGTGTTTCTGGTCAAAGGCCAGAGCTTGTTGGAAATGATCAGGAATTTGAAGTTGTCAAACCCAACCCACGGGCTCCCGTAAATACCATCGACATAGTTGTACTTTTTAAAAGCCAGTACAATACCCGTCATCGGTATGTAAGAGAAGATGATAACGTAGGTCAATGCAGGCAGCAGCATGGCCAGCAGGATCTTACAATCCCAAGCAGTCTTTAAGAAGTGTTTGAACTTCGACGGCTTCTGCCACTTTACTTCGGTGGCCTGCGGAGCATTCCTTTCTACAGTTTGCGCTGTGTTTGCCATTGTGTAACCTCCCCGAAATAGAATGAACCGGAAATCCCATCTGATTGCCCACGCACGTTTTGTGAATTTTAAACAATCCGATCCCGTCCTGCAAACAGTTATATGGCGATTTCGATTGCATAAGTAAATTATACTTGCTTTTTTGGATCAGAAATCTTAAAATAGTTGTGATTTCATTAAAGATTTTGTCATTTATCTGTGACGAAATGCACAAAATAAGGTTGCTAAAATTATCGTTTCCAGTAAAAAGGGAGAAAAAAATGTTAAAAATTTTAATTGTCGATGACGAAGCACCCACAAGAATGCGAATCATTAAGGGAATTCATTGGGAGGATTTTCACATTTCGCAGATAATTCAGGCGGAGGATGGAGATGAAGCGCTGCATTTGTGTGATACCTTTATCCCCGATATTCTCCTGACCGATGTCCGCATGCCCAAAACCGACGGTATTGAACTGGCCACCCGGCTGAGTCAGCGCTTTCCGGGTATTAAAACGATCTTTGTCAGCGGCTATACGGACAAAGAATATTTTAAAAGCGCCATTCGGCTGGGGGCGGTCAGCTATATTGAAAAGCCGGTGGATTTAGACGAGCTGCGCAGCGTCCTGTCCGAAACGGTCAGCGCCTTAAATAACGACCGTTCTACCGCCCACAAGGTAAAGGCCTTCGAGCAAAGCCGCAATCTGCAAAAGCTGATGGAGGTCGCGGGCGAGCTGTGTCAGCCCAGCTTTTACAACGGCCAGCTTTTGGAGGAGCTGATGCCGGAAATCCGCGGTGCCTCTTTATTTGTCACCGTCGTCGCCAAAATCTCCTTTTCCACAGGCAGCAGCAACCTAAATTCCTTTATTCCCTTTATGTTCCAAAGCATTTATGAAATCAGCAGTGTGTACGACGCACCCAGCCTTTCCCCCCTGTGCACCTGTAAAGGCAACCATATTATCATTCACCTGACCGGCCAATCCACCGGCTCCAACTTTACCGACTATAAGATGATCGATCAGTACTGCAATTTCGTGGTGGATAAGCTGTCCGGCTCCGGTATCAACGCAGTGGTCGCCGTGGGGTCGGTGGTCAGCAGCTGGAAAGAGCTGGCCCGCTCCTACGAAACCGCTGTCATGGCGGTGCAGCAGTCCTTTTATCAGGAAAGCGACAGTGTCTGCTACTACAAAAAAACCGGCGCCAGCACCTATCAGTTTACGCCGGAGCAGGTGGAGGTCTTCTCTCAGACCTTAAAAAAGCAAAACCGCAACCACGCGCTTTTGTACATCCACAACCTGACCGGTGAGATTAAGCAGTACCAAAATACCTTAGTCATCAACGTGCTGCGCCACTATTATTCTCTCATCTGCGAGCTGATGCGCTTAGCGCAGGACGAACAGATCGTTTTATATGAAAAAATCGGTAAGGAGCAGGATATTTGGGTCCACATTCAAAATTTTTCTTTTATCACCCAGCTGGAGGATTTTCTGGTCCAGGGCGTCAACCAGTACTACGACTCGCTCAGCGAGGGGAAATACGGCAACCCCACAGTGGACCGCATTGTCAAATTCATTAAAAATAACTACGCCAATCCGGATCTGTCCATCACCGCGATCAGCGAATATACCAACCTTTCCCCTACCTATATCTGCCATCTGTTTAAAGACACCACCCAAATGACCATCAATACCTTTATTTTAAACTACCGGATGCAGAAGGCCCAGCAGCTTTTAAAGGATCCGGTGTGTAAAGTCAAGGACGTGGGCTTTTTGGTAGGATACCGCAACGGCAACTATTTTTCCTACCAGTTTAAAAAATTCACCGGTCTTTCCCCGTCCCAGTTTCGGGAGAAAACATTATGAGGTGGATCAAGCGCTTTTTGCACTACCTGCAAAACCGGATCCGCTATTCCAATTTTTTTACAAAGGTCGTGGCGCTGTTTTTGGCGGCGGTTTTTCTGCCTTTGTTCGTCTGCTCCTTTCTGCTGGTGACCGATACCATCCGGGTTTCCGGTGAAAACACCGCCGCTTCGATCCGCAGCAATTTTCAGCAGACCTACGACGCTTTGAACGACCGCTTCGGCCAGATTAAAAAATGCGCCGCCCTGCTTTTAAACGATCCGAGCATCAACCAGTTTTTGCGCAGCGGCAAAACTGGCGCTTCCTTTTTTGAGCAGCGGAGCTTTAAAACCGATTTGGACAATATCATCTATTTTGTTGAAAGCGCCCAAGGCATCAAAAGGCTGCGGATTTATGTGGATCCCGCTTACTTCTATATTCTGGACTCCTACCACTATTGCAGCATAAGTCTTTTAGACGGCCAGGAATGGTTCGCCCATACCCAGCAGGGCCAGAGCCGCTCTATCTGGCTTTCCTCCTGGGAAAATGACCTTCTGGATCAGGCCCAAAGCATTCTCTCCAGCCATGATACCCTATCCTATATGGTAAAAGGCGTGGATCTGACCGATTTTCGGCGGACCGCCGTCATCTACCAGCTGGATTTTTCCCTGTTGGAGGTACAGCAGCAGCTGGAGGGCTGTCTGGTGCTGGAGGGAAGCCGCACCTTGGTGGCAGACGCCGACGGACGGATCATCGCTTCTGCATCCTTGGGCAATTCCTGCGCGTTTGATACGCTGCCCGAGCTGGGCGGGCAGGATTCTATTTCAATTGACGGGGTTCGTTATCATGTCAGCTGCGCCGATTTTGACGCGGCGCCCTGGCGGCTTGTCTCCCTTGTGCCGGATAAAAGCCTTTTTTCCTATTCCGACCTGGATCAGGTGCTGCTTTTTATTCTGGTGGCGTTTATAGCCGGAACGGTGATCTTTTCCTCGACCTTTCATTTTTCCAAAGGGGTTTCCCAAAAAATCCGCTCGGTGGTAGACGGGATGGAGGCGGTGCGCCATGGAGAGTTTCGGAATCTGCCTGTCACCGGCACTCACGACGAAATCGACGAGCTGATTGACCACTATAATTATATGGTCGACGAGCTGGAGCTGCTGGTCGAGGCCAAATATCTCTCCGGCATCGAGCTCAAGGCTGCCCAGCTGCGGGCTTTGCAGGCACAGATCAATCCCCACTTTCTGTACAACACGCTGGAAATGATCAACAGCTACGCCTTTTTAGAGGATCCTAAGAAGGTGGAACAGCTGGTCAGCGCCCTTTCCCGCTTTTATAAACTGAGCTTAAACCACGGCAGAGACGTATACCAGCTGTGGCAGGAATTAAAGCTGGTGGAGGCCTATTTCGAAATCCAGAAGATCCGTTACCCCGAATGCCTGACCCTTGTTATCGACGTTCCCTCTTCTATGATGCAGTATACCGTCCCCAATATTATTTTGCAGCCGCTTGTGGAAAACAGCATTTCTCACGGCATTATGAGCCGGGAGGATAAACAGGGCCGAATCGTCATTCTCGGCCAGGTTTTAGAGGATACTATTCAGCTTCAGGTCATCGACGACGGTGTCGGCATCCCGCCGGAGATTGTGGCGCAGCTCAATGCCGGCAGACCGCCGGAAAATACGGAAAGCACCGGCAGCCGGTACGGCGTTTACAACATCAACGAACGCATCCAAAATTACTACGGCTGCGCGTATCATCTGCATTTTGAAAGCACTCCCGGCAACGGGGCCTGCGTGACCATCACCCTGCCGCCTATGTAGCGCGTTTAAACAAAAAAGCCAGGCCTTTGGTCCGGCTTTTTTCTTTTTTCACAGTCCTCCCTGCGCTGGATTTCTGCCGGAAAAAGCGCGGCACCGGCGCTTTTTCCCCTCCCCAACATCTCCAATTTGTGGCATAAAAGGTCTTTTTCTTTTCTGTTTTTCCCTTCCGATCCTTGCTATTCTAAAGGTGCAAACTGCTGGAAAAAATCGTCTTTTTCTTTTCCGGCAAAATATACAAGGAGGTTTTTGTATGAAAACGCGCACGTTGGCCTCTATTTTGGCCATATTTATGGTTTTAACATTGCTGGCCGGCTGCAACGGCAGCGCTCCCACCAGTGACTCCGTCCCCAGCAGCGGCGAAACGCCGTCAGTTGAAAACGAAAAGCCCTATGACCTAACGCTTGCGATCACCGTCGGCAGCGACTATCCCGACCAAAGCAAGGTAACCCAGGCTATGCAGGAGCTGGTTTTAAAGGAACTGAACATGAACCTGAATTTGGTATTGCTGCCAAGCTCTCCTGAACAGCAGCTGATGCTGATGCTGGCCGGCGGCGAGGATCTGGACGTATTCCCCCTGCCCTCCGGCAACGCCATGTCCTACATTTCCAACGGGTATATCCAGGATCTGGGGCCGCTTTTGGAAAAGCACAGCGAAAACATCAAAAAGGTCTATGGAGACGAATACAACATCGCTAATATCAGCGGCTTTGTGTACGCGATTCCGATCAACAAGGAACGCGATTACGCCGGCGGCATGATTATGCGCAAGGATATACTGGATGCCTGCGGCATCGACGTAGGGGAAAACTGCTCTAAGCTCACCTGCCTTGACGATATGACAGCGATTTTCGCGGCAGTCCACGAAAAATTCCCTAATATGATCGTGTTCGGCGGCTCTCACATTTATACGCCCGCGTCTATTTACCTGGGCCGCGGCATCGACAATCTCGGCAACGAGTACGGCGTCCTTCTCGACCCGGCCAACGACACCAAGCTGGTCAACTGGTTCGAATCCGAGGAATACCTGCATCGCGTGCAGCTAATGCGGGAATGGTACCAGGCCGGATATGTGCAGAAGGACCTATCCACCTCTACCGACAGCGGAACCGCCCAGATGCGGGCCGGCAACCTGTTTTGCGACTTCGACCTTGTCAAGCCTTACCGGGATGTAGAGGCGGAGCTGGCCACCGGCTATCCCTGCGTCGTCTTCAACTTCGATGAGCCGATTAAAAACGGCGTCACCCTCAGCGACGGCTGGTGTATCGCCTCCCAGTCCAAAAATCCGGAAAAAGCAATGGAATTTCTGGATTGGATGTATGGAAGCGCCGAATTTATGAACCTGTGGAACTGGGGCATTGAAGGCGAGCATTGGAGCTATATCGACGGCAACAAAATCCTCATTGACTACCCCGAAGGGGTCGATATGAATTCCGTTGGATATCATCAGAACCGGGGCTGGACCATCCCCAACCAGTTTATTGCCGGAATTTGGAACGGAAATCCCGCCGATCTGGCCAATGTAATGGCGGATTATAATAAAAATATGACCGTTTCCAAAGGCTATGGCTTTTTCTTTGACGGAAGCGAGTATGAAACCGAGCTGGCGAACCTCGACGCGATCCGGGAGAAATACGCATATGTGATCGGTTCCGGTGCGGTAGACCCGGAAACAGAAATTGCAAATTTCAACAAGGAATTGTACGACGCGGGACTGCAAACCATCATCGACGCTAAGCAAGCCCAGTTCGACGCGTGGCTCGCTTCGAAATAAAATTTGCTTTTGCCCAAAAGAGATCAATCATTTTAAGATGAAAATGTGTTGCCCTACCCGGGGCAGCGCATTTTCTTGAAAGAGGGGATTTTTTTGAAAGATAAAGCAACCAAGGCACAAAGCGCCGGCGAAAAAAAGCTGCACCGCAAAAATCAAATCCGCAAATGGGCGCCTGCCTACCTGATGATGCTTCCTGGGCTTTTGTATTTTTTTATCAACAACTACATTCCTATGACCGGACTGATCGTCGCCTTTAAAAAATATAACGTCCGGGACGGCATTTACAACAGCCCCTGGAACGGCCTGCAAAATTTCCGATTTCTGTTTACAACCGGCGACGCCGTCACCATAACCCGCAACACTATTTTATACAATTTGGCCTTTATTATCGTAAACACGCTTTTGGGGATTGTGCTGGCGATCATGATTACCGAAATCCGGCATAAGCTGGCGAAAAAGGTCTATCAAAGTGTGATTCTTTTTCCCTTTTTGGTCTCCATCATCATTGTCAGCTATATCTCCTTCGCCTTTTTAAGCGCCGATAACGGCCTTATCAACCGCACGATTCTTGAGCCGCTTGGAAAGGAATCCATCTCCTGGTATACGGAGAAAAAATACTGGCCCTTCATCCTCACCATTGTCAACACCTGGAAGACCGCCGGCTATTCCAGCTTACTTTATATCGCGGCGATCACCGGAATTGACGACACCCTTTATGAAGCGGCAAAAATCGACGGGGCAGGCAAATTCCAGCAGATCTGGCGTATTACGCTGCCCAGTCTGGTGCCTACCATCATCACGCTGGCTCTACTGAACATCGGCCGGATTTTCCACGCGAATTTCGGCTTATTCTACCAGGTCCCCATGAACTCCGGAAGTCTGTTCGACGTGACCAACGTCATCGACACCTATGTTTACCGGGCTCTGTTAAAAATCGGGAATATCGGCATGGCGTCCGCCGCCGGATTTGTCCAATCGGTGGTGGGCTTCGTCTTAGTGTATCTTTCCAATCTTCTGGTGCGCAAATTAAGCCCGGATGACGCCCTGTTTTAAAGGAGGCTTTCGTATGATAAAAACAAAAGGAGAAAAGGCCTTTTTATTCGCTTCTCACTTTTTTCTGGCTGTCACCACGTTATGTGTGATTGTTCCCTTCATTCTTTTGTTCATGTCGTCTATCACAGATGAAAATGAGCTCATTGCGCACGGCTATTCGTTTTGGCCAGGGAAATTCAGCCTGGAAGCCTACCATTATCTGATCCGGAAGGGATCCTCTATTTTCCGCGCCTATGGCCTGACCATTGCCGCCACCTGTGTTGGAACAATCGCTCATCTGCTTATGGGCTCCATGCTCGCCTTTTGCCTATCTATGAAGACGCTGCCCGGCAGAAAATTCTGGAATTTATACGTTTTTTTCACCATGCTGTTTTCCGGCGGACTGGTCCCTACTTATCTTTTGTACACCAATACGCTGCATATCAAAAATACGTTTTGGGCGCTGGTTGTTCCCTATCTTATGCTCAACGCCGTCCATGTCCTTTTGATGCGTACCTTTTTCAGCAACAGCATCCCCAGCGCGATTTTCGACGCGGCCGAGATCGACGGGGCCGGCACCTTTACCATCTACAGAAAAATCATTCTGCCGCTGGGAAAGCCCATTTTAGTCACCGTCGGCCTGTTCGCCGCGCTGGACTACTGGAATGATTGGCTCAACGGCCTGTATTTCATGTCTGACATGAGCATGTACGGCATTCAAACCTTCCTGTATCGGATTATGGAGGATATCCGCACCCTGGCCAGCACCGCTCAGGGGGCCTCTTCCTTTGCGACGATCCAAATTCCGTCTACCGCTATCCGCATGGCGATCGCATTCGTCGCCATCATCCCCATCGCGGTTCTCTATCCCTTCCTGCAAAAATATTTTCAAGAGGGAATCACCTTAGGCGCTGTAAAGGGTTAAATAAGCTACGCGACGTCAATATCGCGCGCAAACCGAAGGACAATTCTGCCCTTTGGTTTGTTGCGTTTTCAGCCGTTTCCCATCGGGTATTACCCTTTCTTCTTTTTACAGGAGGATGTAAAATGAAAAAGAGACAACGATCCGCTTCCACCCTATTACAGGACACCTTGCTCGCATATGTGTTCATCCTGATCATTTGTATTGCCGTCGCTGTCATCTCTATAGAAAAAGTCTCTTCACAAAACAAAAATCTGTTCCAAGCTAATCTGGACATCTACTCCGCTGAAATCGACAACCGGCTGGCAAACATCCATTATCAGCTTTTAAACATTTTGGTCAACACCAACTCGCTTTCCTCTGTGCCAAATGCGGATATTTTTCTGGAAACAGCGGCCATTCGAACACTGAAGAGCAGCCTGACAAGTCTGCAAAACTCCGATGGGCATTGGTTTAATTTCTTTTTTTACCGGGCGGCGGACCATTTGTGGGTGAGCTCAGACAACCGGTATTTTTCCTATAAGGAATGGCGGGATACCCTGGACAGTCTTTCTGCCATGGTGGAAAACGAGGATCTGCGGCAGCTGTCCTTAGACCATTCCTGGACGCTTTTCCCCGTGGGAGAAAGCCTGTACATTCTGCACTGTATCGAATACAATGGGTTTCTCGCCGGCACGTGGATTAAGGCGGAACGGCTGCTGTCGGCGCTGTTAAGCTTCGACCAAACAAAAACAGCGATCCTGCTATCGGAAAAGGGAAACAAAATCTATCCTTTAAGCCAGCAGTACGAGCTGGACGGCACGGCGCAAAAAAGTGGGCTGACGTCCCAGAATATGACGGTTACCAAGCGCCTGCAGGGCGCTGATTTCCAGGTGCAGATCATCATTGATAATCACGGCGTCTACGCCGGCGCCTTTCTTTTGCAGATCAGCCTTTCGGTGGTTTCCATTCTGCTTTTGGCCAGC
Source organism: uncultured Oscillospiraceae bacterium (assembly GCA_910583935.1). GTDB lineage: Bacteria > Bacillota > Clostridia > Oscillospirales > Ruminococcaceae > UBA3818. The sequence continues at coordinate 91,810 of CAJTZM010000005.1, read as the reverse complement.
GGGCTCTTCCTTCTTTTGTACACCTACCGCCAGGTCATTCGTCCCCTGAACCATTTTTCGGTCTGTCTGGAGGATTATATTGCGGAAAAGGGTATTCCAAACGAGGAAAACTTTTTCGAGCTGCAGCAGGTCAACCGGATTTTCCGCAGCCTCTTAAAACAACTGGAAAACCTGAAAATTAAAATTTATGAGGAGAAGCTCCAGCGCCAACAGGTGGAATTTGAGTATTTCCAAGCACAGATTCAGCCCCATTTTTATTTAAACTGCCTGAATATCATCTTCAATATGGCAACCACCGGACATGTAAAGGAAATCGGGCAATTTTCCATTTTATTAAGCAATTACCTGCGCGCGTTATTCCGCGGTGGCATGGAGCCGATTCCCCTAAAGGAAGAGCTGGACGTGATTGACAACTATCTGGCCATTCAGCACATCCGGTACGGGGGAAAATATACATATCACATTTCCCGGCAGGACGGGCTGGAGGATATCCCCATCCCCCCTTTTATTATTCTGACCATGGTGGAAAACAGCATTAAGCATAATTTAACGCCGGACGGGGGACTTGACATCTCTTTGGAGATCAAGCGTACGGAAAAGGAGGATGAATCGGATCTTGATATCACAATCGACGACAGCGGCGGCGGTTTTTCCCCCAGCGCACTGGAGCAGCTTAATCAGGGCAAACGGCTCCAACGCCAGAACGGGCGCGGGATCGGCATATGGAATACCTTACAGCGAATTCGAATTATTTACGGCGGAAAAGCTTCCGTCCATTTTTCCAACAATCCACTGGGCGGCGCACGCGTGGAAATCCGCATCCCGCTTTGCCCGCCTGCGCACAAGGTCAGGAGGGAATCACCATGAACATCCTAATCGTAGATGACGACCGTTTTGTTCTGGAAGGAATTAAAAAGGGGATCGACTGGAACGCAATGCCCTTTGAAAAGGTCCTTATGGCGCAAAGCGTGGCGGAAGCCAAGCAGATCCTCCAATCGGTTCCTATCGGCGTACTGGTCAGCGACATTGAAATGCCGCAGGAAAACGGTCTGGCGCTTCTGCGCTGGATTCGGCAGCAGCAGCTTGAATTGGAAAGTATTTTTTTAACCTGCTATGCCGATTTTAACTATGCGCAGCAGGCAGTTGAGCTGGGTACCTTCCATTATTTTCTAAAGCCTATTGAATATGAAAAGCTGCGGGAAATCATTTTGAGCGCTGCAAAAAAACAAAAGGAATCCGAGTCTAGGCGTGTAGGCAATACCCGGGCGATTCGGGACTCCTTTTGGCATAAAATGGTCCTTCATCCCGACGACGCGAAGAAGATCGTCATTCCTTCAGGCCTTTCCTACCACCCGGACGCCGATTTCTTTTTCCTTTTATTTTTCGCCTTATTTGTCCCAGAGCAATCCCCGAATTGGAAGGATTTTCAGCTGGAATACGCCTTTGGCAATATGGCGCTGGAGCTGTTTTCTATTCCCGGCATTTGTTTAGAAAGCATGGTTTCCGAACGGGGAGATCGTTATTTTCTCATTTTAAAATCCTCTCATCCGGCGCAGGACGAGGATAGAATCGTTAACGCCGCCTCTCGTTTAATGCAGGAGTACTCCAACCATTTTCACGGCGAAATCTGCTGCTTCAGGACCCGGCCGGCAGCCCTTGGGCAGATGGGGGAAAAGATCTCCGGCATCAAGGCCTCCTACCCCTATATCCAGACCTGTTTAAACCGCATGGTTGTTTGGGAGAGCTTTTGTCCGCCGCAGCCGCGTTATGAGCCTCCCAATTTAGAGGAGATCTCCATCATGCTGCGGGCGGGCAACCGGCAGGGGATCTGGCGCATTGTCAACCGGTATCTGGAGCGTCTAAAGCAAGGCGGCAGTGCCAGCGAAGAAATGCTCATCAGCTTTCAGTATGATATCATGCAGCTGATTTTCTCCTGGCTGTCGGAAGAGCAAATCGAGGCGCACCGTCTGTTCGCCAATTCCGACGCGGACGTCATGATGAAAGCTGCGCCCCATTCCATCACCGCCATGCAGAAGTACCTGTTTTACCTGGTGGACCGCGCCATGGACTACAGCAATCTGGTCAAGGATAATCAATCCATCGCGCAGCGCCTGCTCGCTTATATCGACCAGCATCTGGGCGAAAATATTTCTCGCAGCTCTCTTTCCGACATATTTTTCCTCAATCCCGATTATCTTGCGCGCGTGTTTAAGCAGGAGATGAAGGTTTCCATTTCCGCCTACCTGCTGGAGCGGCGGATGGAGCGGGCCCGGTACCTTCTGCGGGAAACAAAAACGCCGATTAACAAAATCGCGGAGGAGCTGGGCTATGAAAACAGCTCCTATTTCGCCAAGCTGTTCCGAACTCGGTACGGCATGACTCCTCTGGAATACCGCCGCCGGCCCGGTACGCCGCCGCAGCCTTCTTCAAAGCTGTAAAAAGAAAAAGGCCTCTCCATTGCGGAAAGCCTTTTTCTTTTGAGGAGAATAAAAAATCTTTCTTACAAGCTTAAGAGATCATCGGCAATTTCCTGGCAGAGATCCTCCGCCTGCGGGACATATCCTGTTTCTTCAATAAAGCCGTGATGCATGCCCTTATAGCGCAGGATTCTTGTGTCTACACCATCTGCCCGCAAAAGCTTTCCATAAAACTCATCCTGCAGCCGCAGTCCGTCGTATTCGGCCGTCACAATCAGTGTTTTGCACAGTCCCTTGTAATGCTCTGCAAAAAGCGGGCTGACATAGGGGTCGGTCGGACTGTCACCCGGTTTCAGATAGAAAGAACCAAGGCCCGGGTCGTCCTCTCCGTTTTCCGGCGGGCGGCCAATATGCAGCGACGGCTCGATATATTCTCTTTGCTCATCGCAGATCTCATATTGCTCCAACGACCACCGATAGCCCTTGCAGCCGCCTGTGGGCAGCGTTACAACCGGATACATCAAAACGCAATAGCGCAGATAATGGGTCCCAAGGTCCCGGTCCTTCAGCGCGCAGACCGCGGCCAGATTTCCGCCGGCGCTGTCGCCCCCTACACCGAGCTTTTGGGGATCGACGCCCCATTTCTCCGCGTTTTCATAGATGTAGCGAATTGACGCCCAGCAGTCGTCCAGCCCATTAGGATATTTATGCTCCGGCGCCAGGGAATAGTCGATATTAAACACCACACAACTAGCCCGCTCCGCAATCAGCCGGCACGCCGCCTCCACATCATAAGGAGATCCGCCGATCCAGCCGCCGCCATGCAGATAAACCAGGCCCGGACGGCCCGTTTTTCCCTCCGGCAGGCGGGGATAGTAAATCCATACTTTCACAGAATTTCCGTTCCAGATATGCTCTTCATATTTGGTCCAGACGGCCACCGTATTCAAATTCCATCCGGGAAACCCCATTCTCGCGCGCCGCTCCTCCAGTGTCTGCTCTTTTTTGCTGTCCTGTACGGCGCTTTCTTTTCTTTTGATCGCATCTGCCAAATTCCGCGGGTCCAGCCGTCCGGGCCTTGCCTCGTCAGGAATTGGCTTTACCTCTATTTGCGTTTCCCAGGCCGTTTGCCGAACGCTGCTGTACCGCAGGGCCTGGGCCAGCTCTTTTGGATATTGTACCATCTGTATCTGCCTCCTTCAAAGCGATTCGCCTTTCGTCCTCCTTATCATACAGAGAAATTTTTCTCATGCATAGAAAAAAAGCCGACTTTTCCTAAGACAAAAATGACTTTTTATGAGCGGTCAGCCCTTTGAGGACGGAAAAGCAGCCCAAAAAACGGAGGGCTTTTGCCCTCCGTTTTTTGGGCTGCTTCGGCGATCTCTCCCCGCTAGATGCTGAACAGCAAATCCCCGTAGGTCGGGAAGGGCCAATAGGCTTCCGCTGTGTTAATCTCCAGTTCGTCTGCCACCGCCCGCAGCTCCTGCATGGCGGCAAACACCGTATCGTGATAGTACATGGCGCATTTGCCGACCTGGTCAAAGCCTTTGGTTCCCAGCAGCGCCTCATCCAGCATGTTTGCCCTACCGAACAAAGACGTGTTTAAGGAGGAAAGCTTGGTAATCAGCGATTCCTCTACCTGGCAGCTGGCCTGGGGACAGACGGTCTTTTTCGCCAGTGCCGTTTCGCTTAACTCCCTTATATAGGCGCTCACCGCCGGGAGAATCTGTTTGCGGGCCAATTCCAGCATGGTCAGCGCCTCGATACCGATTACCTTGCAATAACCCTCCATCTTGATTTCATAACGGGAGTGAGTCTCGGTCTCGGTAAAAATCCGGTGTCTTTGGAACAGCCGGATATTTTTTTCGTCAGTCATTCGCTCCAGCGCCTCCGGGGTGGATTTGAGATTCAAAAGTCCCCGCCGGGCCGCCTCCTCCTGCCAGGCCGGCGCATAGCCGTCGCCGTTAAAAATAATCCGCTTGTGCTCCTTCAGCGTCTTTTGCAAAAGGGTCCGGACGGCGCTCTCCAAATCGGACGCGCCCTCCAGCTCATCGGCAAACTCCTCCAGCGCCTGGGCCGCGATGGTGTTTAACACCGTGTTCGGCCCGGAAACCGACTGGGCCGAGCCCAGCATCCGAAACTCAAATTTGTTGCCGGTAAACGCAAAGGGAGAGGTCCGGTTGCGGTCGGTGGTATCCTTAGCAAAACGCGGCAGCACATGGGCATACCGCAGAAGCCCGGAATCGGCCTTTTCATAGTCCGTATCGTTTTCAATCGCGTCTAAAACCGCCATCAGTTCATCCCCTAAATACATGGAGACGATGGCCGGCGGCGCTTCGTTGGCGCCCAGCCGATGATCGTTGGCGGCACTGGCCACCGAAATCCGCAAAAGATCCTGGTGTTCGTCTACCGCCTTGATCACCGCGCACAAAAACAGCAAAAACAAGGTGTTGCGGTTGGGCTTGTCGGTGGGATCCAAAAGATTTACGCCTGTATTGGTGGTCACCGACCAGTTGTTGTGTTTGCCGGAGCCGTTGATGCCCGCGAAAGGCTTTTCATGCAAAAGGCAGACTAGGTCATGGCGCTCCGCCACCTTTTTCATGATCTCCATGGTCAGTTGGTTTTGATCCGCCGCAATATTGGTGGTGGTGTACACCGGCGCCAGCTCATGCTGACCGGGCGCAACCTCCTTATGCTCTGTTTTGGCGGTGATGCCCAGCTTCCACAGCTCCAGATCCAATTCCTCCATAAAAGCCTTAACCCTTGGCTTGATCGCGCCGAAATAATGGTCGTCCAGCTCCTGACCCTTGGGCGGCTTGGCGCCGAAAAGCGTCCGACCGGTAAAGCGCAGATCCTTTCTTTTGGCATACAGCTTTTTGTCCACCAGAAAATATTCCTGCTCGCAGCCGATGCTGGTCAGCACCCGGGTCACGTCGGCATGGCCGAACAGCTTTAAAATCCGCAGCGCCTGCTTGTTAATCGCCTCCATTGAGCGCAGCAGCGGCGTTTTCTGATCCAGCGCCTCGCCGGTGTAGGAGGAAAACGCCGTGGGAATACAAAGGGTATTATCCTTGATAAATGCGTAGGATGTCGGGTCCCATGCAGTATAGCCTCTGGCCTCAAAGGTAGCCCGAAGTCCGCCGGAGGGAAAGCTGGAAGCGTCCGGCTCGCCCTTGATCAGCTCCTTGCCGGAAAACTCCATGATCACCCGCCCGTCGCTGGTCGGAGAGATAAAGCCGTCGTGTTTTTCCGCCGTAACACCGGTCAGCGGCTGAAACCAGTGGGTAAAATGGGTCGCGCCTTTTTCCAGCGCCCAGTCCTTCATAGCGTTGGCTACTACATTGGCCACCGACGGATCCAGGCTTCTGCCCTGGGCAATGGTGCGATTCAGCGCGCAGTAGGTTTCCTTGGGCAGGCGCTGTCGCATTACCGCATCGCCAAATACCAGGCTGCCGAACGTCTCGGGGATCTCTTTCATTTTCGTTACCTCCTGACTGCAAACGGCCTTGTCAAAACGCTTCTACGCCCTGCAAAATACAAAAAGACGCTGCGGACCCCTTCGTCCACAGCGCCATTGCCGTTTTCCAACGTTGGCAATTATAAGTCCGGACAAACGCGTTTGTCAAGACCGCAGCGCAATTTTGTCTTTTTTACCAAAATCCTGTTTTGATCCGGTAAATTTTTTTGCTATCTGCCCGGGCAAAAATTTTGTATACAATCTTTCGCTTTTTTCTTGACATCCCAAAAGTCATTCTCTATAATAGTAACGTTGCATGACGGTGTTCAGGAAAACGGCAATTGGACGCCGCTTTTCTGGGCACCTTCACTCTTTTTCAGGGTTTTAAACCGGACCTTGATCTTTCGCCGCGCGCCGGCAGAACGGAGAAGCTTTTATGTTAACTGCAATTGTTGGTATCAACTGGGGAGACGAAGGAAAAGGCCGTATGGTGGACCTTCTTTCGGAAAATTACGATATTGTTGCCCGCTATCAAGGCGGCAACAACGCCGGCCATACGGTGCAAAACCAGCTGGGTAAGTTTATTCTAAACCTGCTGCCCTCAGGAATCCTCCGGCCGGAGGTTGTCAACGTCATGGGCCCCGGCATGGTCATCGACCTGCAGCACCTGTGCGGAGAAATAGAGCGGCTGCGCCAGGCGGGCATTTCCATCACTCCACAAAACCTCAAAATCAGCGACCGGGCGATCATCTGTCTTCCTTATCATGTAGAGCAGGACGGATTGGAGGAGGACCGCCTGGGAGACGCCAAATACGGCTCAACCCGCCGGGGCATTGCGCCGGTGTATGGGGATAAATACTTAAAAAAGTGCATCCGCATGGGGGATCTTTTGTATCCCGAGGCGATGGAAAAACGGCTGCGCGGCATTGTGGAATGGAAGGATCTTTTGATCCACAACGGCTACGGCGCCGATTCCATCTCTTTTGAGAGCCTGCTGGAATGGCTCAGGACCTATGGCGGCCAGCTGCAGGAATACGTCTGTGATTTGGGCGTTTACCTGACTGAGCAGATCGAAAAGGGCAAAAAGGTTTTGTTTGAGGCGCAGCTGGGCGCTTTGCGGGACATCGATTTCGGCATCTACCCCTTTACCTCTTCTTCCTCCACCATCTCGGCCTACGCGCCCATCGGTGCCGGGATTCCCGGTAAAAAGCTTGATCTGTGCGTTGGCATCATGAAGGCCTACTCCTCCTGTGTGGGCGAGGGGCCCTTTACCTGCGAGCTGTTCGGACCAGAGGCAGAAGCCCTGCGGGAAGCAGGGGGCGAGTACGGCGCCGCCACCGGCCGGCCCCGGCGGGTGGGCCCCTTTGATGCCGTCGCCTCCCGCTATGGCGTTCGAGTGCAGGGTGCAGACCAGCTGGCCCTGACCAAAATGGACGTGCTGTCCTATCTGGACCAAATCCCTGTCTGCACCGCCTACGAAGTAAACGGCCGGATCACCCGCGAATTCCCCTTCGGCGACCACTTGGCCGAGGCCAAGCCCATTGTGGAAACCCTTCCCGGCTGGCACTGCGATATCAGCGGCTGCCGTAAAAAAGAGGACCTGCCCAAAAACGCGCTGGACTACATCGCCTATCTGGAAAAGGCCGTGGGCTGCCGGATTCGCTACGTCTCCGTCGGTCCCGACCGCGACGCCTACATCGATATGGAAAAATAAAATATTTGGCACCCTTTCGCCGGCGCTTTTTAAACGCCGGCGAAAGCTGTTTTGATGGGAGGGACCTATGAAACGTATCCTGCTGGTCTGCTCGAAAGAAAAAACCGCCCAAACGCTAAAGACACTGTTAGCCGGTATTTTACCAGCTGAAACGGTGTGGACCGGACAGCTGCAGCAGGCCCAGGACCTGCTTGCCCAGAACGCCTTTTCTTTGGTGGTTCTCAACCTGCCCTTTTCTGATGAAGGGGTCGAGGTCTTTATTCAAAATGTATCCCAGTCCACCTCCAGTGGCATTCTGCTATTGTGCCCCTCCGAAACGGCGCAAGAAGCGTTGGCGCGCTGGCTGCCCTTGGGCGTTCTGGTCCTGCCAAAGCCGCTCTCCCAGCCACTGTTTATCCAGTCGGTCTATCTGGGGCTTTCCACCAGCGCGCGCCTGTCGCAGCTCTTGCAGGAAAACCAGCGGCTTCATTCCAAGCTGGAGGAGCTGCGGATCGTCAGCCGCGCCAAGGCGGTGCTGATTGAATATCTGAAGCTGACCGAGCCCCAGGCGCACCGTTATATTGAAAAGCAAGCCATGGACCTGGGCCTTACCCGCCAGCAGGTGGCGCAGAACATCTTAAAAACCTACGAATCGTGATATCCCGCATCTCGGCAAATTCTTGTGGCGGCTTCGGCCGCCTGCCCACACAAATCCGTCAGTTTCCAAAACAGAAAGGAAGGGAAAAGCATGACCAAAACCAAATATATTTTCGTAACCGGCGGCGTTGTATCCGGCCTTGGCAAGGGGATCACCGCAGCCTCTCTGGGCCGGCTGCTCAAATCCAGAGGACTCAAGGTCGCCGCCCAGAAGCTGGATCCTTATATCAACGTGGATCCCGGTACCATGAGCCCCTATCAGCACGGCGAGGTCTTTGTCACCGAGGACGGCGCGGAAACCGATCTGGATCTGGGCCATTATGAGCGGTTTATCGACGAAAATCTCAACAAATTCTCCAACCTGACCACCGGCAAGGTCTACTGGAATGTCCTGACCAAGGAGCGAAACGGCGACTATCTGGGCGAAACGGTCCAGGTAATCCCCCATATCACCAACGAGATTAAAAATTTCATCTACGCCGTGGGAAAAAAGACCGGCGCGGATGTGGTCATTACCGAAATCGGCGGCACCACCGGCGACATTGAAAGCCAGCCCTTTTTAGAGGCGATCCGCCAGGTCTCTCTGGAGGTAGGACGCCGCAACTGCCTGTTTATGCATGTAACGCTGGTGCCCTTCATCCAAAGCTCCGGCGAACACAAATCCAAGCCCACTCAGCATTCGGTCCGGGAATTACAGGGTCTGGGGATCATGCCCAACATCATCATTGCCCGCTGCAACGAGCCTTTAGAAAATGAGATCAAGCGGAAAATCTCCCTGTTCTGTAACGTCCCGCCCGACTGCGTCATCGAAAACCGGACCATCCCCGTTTTGTACGAAGCGCCCTTAATGCTGGAGCAAAGCGGCTTTTCGGACATCGTCTGCCGGGAGCTGGGCCTTGCCTGTCCGCCGCCGGATTTAACCGAGTGGATGCAGATGCTTTCCCGGGTGCGCAGCTGCCATCAAAAGGCGCGCATCGCCCTGGTGGGCAAATATGTGCAGCTGCACGACGCTTATCTATCGGTGGCCGAAGCTCTGCGGCACGCCGGCTACGAAAACGGAACGGAAATCCAGATCAAATGGGTGCCGTCCGAGCTGCTTACCGAAGAAAATGTGGAAGAATATCTTTCGGAATGCGACGGGATTCTGGTTCCCGGCGGATTTGGCCAGCGGGGCATTGAGGGAAAAATCACCGCCGCCAAATACGCCCGGGAGCACGACCTGCCCTATCTGGGCATCTGCCTGGGGATGCAGATCGCGGTCATTGAGTTTGCCCGCAACGTGCTGGGCCTTTCTCAGGCCGATTCCAGCGAATTTTTACCGAATGGCCCTGACCCGGTCATCGACCTGATGCCGGACCAGCAGGGCAATCTGCCCAAGGGCGGCACCATGCGGCTGGGCGCTTTTCCCTGCAAGGTTCGCCCCGGCACCTTTATGGAAAAGGCCTACGGCGCGGCCCTGGTCCAGGAGCGGCACCGCCACCGCTACGAGTTTAACAACCGCTACCGGGAGACCTTCCAAGCCCATGGCATGGTCTTTTCCGGCACCTCCCCGGACGACCGGCTGGTCGAAGCGGTAGAACTGTCCCGCAATACCTTTTATGTGGGCGTCCAGTTTCATCCGGAATTCAAATCCCGCCCCAATCGTGCCCATCCTCTGTTCCGGGAATTTATCAAGGCGGCGGTCAAAAGGCAAAAATAGTCTCCCCCTTCCGCCCCGGTCCTGCCGGGGCTTTTTGATTTTCCATGAAGAAAACTGCCCGATTTTTTTCGGCAAAAGCCCAAAAAACACCTAAAAATTTTTCTCTTTCTATAGAAAAAACTGGCATTTTTGCATCCATTATGCTATGCTTTTTATAGGCTTTTTTGTTTTTGGCACATCATAAGGGGGCTTTTTATGCATATCGAACAGCTGCGCGGCCTCACCGCCGCATTAAAAGAAAACATCGGCAAGGTCATTCTGGGCAAAGAGGAGCAAATCGAAAAGGTTCTTCTGTGCCTGTACGCCAGTGGACACATTCTTTTGGAGGATATCCCCGGCACCGGAAAAACCACCCTTGCCAAAGCGCTGGCCCGCTCGCTGGACTGTCCCTTCAAACGGATTCAGTTTACGCCGGACCTGCTGCCCTCGGAATTGACCGGTATCAACTACTACAATCAAAAGGAGCAGGCGTTCCAGTTCCGGCCAGGGGCCATCTTTACCAGCATCCTGCTGGCGGACGAGATCAACCGCGCCACCCCCCGCACACAGTCCAGCCTGCTGGAATGTATGGAGGAGCGCCAATGCTCGGTGGACGGCGTGACCTACCCCATGGCGCAGCCCTTTCTGGTCATCGCCACCCAAAACCCGGTAGAAATCCAGGGAACCTTCCCCTTGCCGGAGGCGCAGCTGGACCGGTTTTTCATGAAGCTTTCTCTGGGATATCCGGATATGGAGCAGGAAAGGGATATGCTCGCCGCTTACCGGGAGACGTTCCCGCTGGAGGCCTTGTCCCCCATCTGCTCGAAGGAGGAGGTCCTCGAGGCCCAGAAGCAGGTGGCCCAAATCCGGGTCAGCCGCCCTGTGTCCGGATACATGGTGTCGCTGGCCAACGCCACCCGCCGCCATGAAAAAATCCGGCTGGGCCTAAGCCCCCGCGGCTCCCTCGCGCTGATGCGGGCCTCTCAGGCCAAGGCCGCTGTCCAGGGCCGGGCCTATGTCCTGCCGGACGACGTAAAAGCGGTCTTTTCGGATGTGGCCGCTCACCGGATTATCTGCCGCGGATACCAAATGGGACAGGCGGACGCCGCCGCTCGGGACATTCTTGGCCAAATTCTCGACCAAACGCCTGCGCCGGTAGAACAGCAGGAAAACGCATAGTCTTTTTCTGACAGGAGAACTCTATGGAATTTGTTGCGATTATTTTTATGGTGATCGTTCTATTGGCGGTACAGCTGGTTTTATTCGCCAAAAACAGCTTTCGTCATTTTGAATACACCTGCTTTTTCACCAAGGACGAGGTGATGGAGGGGGAGGAGGTGGGTCTGGTGGAGATTGTCTCCAACCGCAAATGGCTGCCGCTTCCCTGGCTCAAGTCAGAGCTTTCCACCTCCCGCTGGCTGGAATACGCCGGCTCCCAATCGGAGGTGATCGGGGACCTGCGGTACGTCCCCAGCTTTTTTACCCTCAAAAGCTACCAGAGAATTTCCCGCACCTGGAAGGTCAAATGTCTCAAGCGGGGGGTATTCGAAATCCGCCGGGTGGATCTGGTCAGCTCTGACCTGCTGGGTCTGTCCAGCTTCTCCTACACCGCCCGGACCAACGCCCGGCTGACCGTTCTGCCCCGGCCGCTGGAAAACAGCCAGCCGGTCTGCCCTCCCCAGTACCTGAATGGCGACACAGTGGTACGCCACCAGCTTTTAGACGATCCGTTTTTTATCGCCGGCGTGCGGGAATATACGGGCTTTGAACCCATGAACCGCATCCACTGGAACGCCACCGCCCGGGAGGGAAGGCTGATGGTTTTCGAAAACCAGTACACCTCCCGCAAAAATCTGTCCATTCTGCTCAACGTGCAGCAGAGACCCGGGAAAACTGGGAAAATGGACGGAGACAGCGACTTAGAGGACTGTATCCGCTTTGGCGCCTATCTGTTCGGCGCGGCGGCGCAGCAGGATACCCCCTTCCGTTTTCTGTGCAACGGGCTGGATTCCGGTACCGGTCAGCCGGTCTGTACAGCCGAATCCTGGGGAACCGCCTTCGCGCTGGAGCAGTCGCGGACGCTGGCGCGGCTACTGGCGGACCGCGCCCTGGAAATCGACCGGTTTTTGCAGGAGGACGCCATTTTCCAGACCTGCTCCCAGCTGATTCTGGTCAGCACCTATATCGACGACACCCTCAAAGCCTTTGCCCGGGAAAGGGCGCGCCGCGGCGTATCTGTGGCCGTCTTTGTCTGCGGGCAGGTACTTCCCGGCGATTTTGAGGACGGCGCTTATTCCCTTTTTGTGCTGCAGGGAAGCGAAAAAAAGGAGGCGAAGCTCCAATGAAGCCGATTCTTTTCTTTCTGCGTATCGCCGCGCTGCTGAACGGACTGCTTTTGTCTTACCCGGTTCTCGCCGTGGTGGAGATCGCCTTTACCGACCGGCTATGCACCGCGTCCTCCCTGCCCAGGCTGGGAATGATCCTGGCCGCCGGTGCGCAGGGCGCTGTGACCGGCTGGCTGCTGGAGAGGCAGAAGCGTCCGCCGGTGCGGGCCGTGATGCTTCTGCTGGCCGCCTTACCCGCTGCCGTCTTTGCCGGCGTCACATTCTGCCTGTTGGAAAAAAGCGCCTTTCATATGGTTTTAATCCTTCTTTGCCTGGTCTTTTACGCGGTCGGTATGTTTTTTGCCACCCATCCCTTTGACGAATTGATCGGCACCAGCTTTTTGTCCCTGACGATGATCGCCTATCTTCTGGCGGCGGTGATCGTCTGGTTCTGCGGCGCCTATTTCGGCATGGAGTGCGATTCCCTTTTGCTGATCCTCAGCTTTCTGGCGTTTATTCTTCTTTACGCCATGATCGGCAACCAATCCAGCATCAACCGACTGATGGACCGGCGGCATTACGATCTTTCCACCCTCCCTGCCGGCATCCGCCGCCACAATCTGCTTTTGGTCAGCGCCGGATTTTTGCTGGTGCTGTCCGGCCTTTTGTTCCAAAAACAGATCGCTGCGGCTGTTTTGTTCCTTTTGCGGATTCTGGGATCTCTTTTGTATATCTTTGTGCTCATTTTTAACCTGATCACCTGGGCGCTGCGCAAAAATCTGCGGCCGGATGAGCCCCTTCCCCAGGTGGGGAATCTGCCCATTTTGGGCGACGGCGGGACAGAATCGGCCGCCACCCCGTTTTTTAACATCTTTTTCCAATGGTTTGCCGTACTGCTGGCTGTCCTCTTTCTGTTTTTTCTGCGCAGGCAGATCTGGTGTGCGGTGAAAACGGCGGCGCTGGCTTTTTGGCAGCTGGTAAAAAGCCTCTTTACCCGGCCGGGCAGAAAGGCTAAGACCAGCGGCACTTCCACCGAATATTTTTACGACACAGTGGAAAATCTGGAGCAAACCTCCCAAAAGGAAGCGCTGGCTTCCCAACCGCTTTCCTCCGTCCGCCTTTGGCGGCAGCGCTGCCGGAACTTTTTAAAAAAGCCGCAGAACGCCGCTTTTTTGCAGGAGGGGTATTCCCTGATTCTCGAATGGCTCCGGATACAGGGCGCGCCGCTCTCTCCGGCGGATACCACGCTGGAAATTCTCAACAAGGCGCTGACCCGTATGCCCGAAAGCCCTTTTTCCCGCGTGACCGAAGGGTATAACGGCGTTTATTACGGAGAATCTCCCCTTCAGGACGGGGATATTGCCAGCCTGCTGCAAACCCTCGAGATTTTGGCGCAGGTCAAATGACCTTTCTACTCTATTTTTGACTTTTCCTTTTTCGAAGCTTATAATAGATTTTGATAGATTTACGCAAATTTTTTCATTTACGTAAAAGGAAGCTTTGTTATGAAGGTTAAGATTACCGATGTGGCCAAGGCCAGCGGTGTTTCCATTGCCACTGTTTCTCATGTGATCAACCATACCCGCTATGTGACGCCCGAAACCACCCAAAAGGTGGAGCAGGCCATCCGGGTTCTGGGCTATTCGCCGGACATTACCGCGCGCAACTTTAAAAAAGGCCGCAAGGGGCTGGTCGGCATGCTGGTGCCGGACGTATCCTACAGCCGGTCTTCCCTGATTTTAAAACAATTGGAGGAGGTTTTCGCCCCTGCCAAAATTCATTTGATCGTATCCAATACAAAAAGAGAGATGCGGCAGGAGATCGAGCAGCTGCGGCTGTTGGCCTCCGGCCTGGTGGACGGGCTGGTCATTCAATCCTCCTGCACCGATTATCAGCAGCTTTCCCCTTATATTCCCCGGGATTTCCCGCTGGTTTTTATTGACCATCCGCTGAGAAACTGCCCATATCCTACGCTGGTGGTTTCAAGCTATACGGCGCTGTACCAGGGGGTAGAGGATCTGATCCGGCAGGGGCACACCCGAATCGGCTATATTGCCGATTCGGTCGACATCGCCTATTCTATTGAGCGGCTGGACGCTTACCGCGCCGCCGTGCGGGATTACGCTTTGCCCATCGGCGATTCGCTGATCGCCTATGCCCATTCCAAAACAAAATCCGCCTATGTCTGTACCGGGGAGCTGCTGGAAAAAAATGTGACGGCGATTGCCGTTTCCAATAATGCCGTCGCGCTGGGAACGCTCCGCTACCTCAACGTCCACCATTTGCAAATCGGCACCGACCTGCAGCTGCTGGGTTTTTCGGGCAACGACTGGTATGGCTATCGAACGGAAAAAATTGCCCAGGTCTCGCAGCCCACCGAGGAGATGGCTCGAATGGCCGGCCAGCAGCTTTTAGAGCAGATAGAGGATCCAAAGCCGCAGGCCCATACCACAGTTTTGCACAGCACCTATATCCCGATAAAACAAGAAAAGGAGTTTTTTCATGTTTGATATCATCGCCGCCGGCGAAATTTTAATCGACCTGGTCCAAACCGGCGAACTTTCCTTTTCCGGTACAGTAGGCGGCGCGCCCTGCAACGCGCTGGCCCAGGCCGCCAAGCTGGGCAGTCGCACCGCCTTTGTGGGCATGGTGGGCGACGATTCCTTTGGCCGCGCCTGCTCAAAGCAGCTGGACCAGCTGCAAATTGACCGCACGCATCTGGCCGTTACCGACCGGGCAGATACCACGTTGGCCTTTGTCACATTAAATGAAAATGGGGAACGGGACTTTGCCTTTTATCGCCGGCCCGGCGCGGACACGCTCTTCACCGTAAAAAATATCCCCTTTGACCAGATTGCTCAAAGCCGGGTCTATCTGTTCGGCGGCGTCTCCCTTTCCCGCGACCCCGCCCGGGCGGCAATATTCTATTCTCTTTTTAAGCTTTCCGGCGCGCCGGTGCTCAAGGCCTTTGACCCCAATCTGCGCCCGCCCTTGTGGGAGGATCTGGAGGAAGCCAAGGCCTTGGGGAGAAAAGCCATGGGACTGTGTGATATCCTGAAGCTTTCGGCCAGTGAAGCGGTCTTTTTCTCCGGACACAAAAACCCGCTGGACGGCGCTCGGGCCTTACAGGAGGAATTTTCGATTCCTCTGGTGCTGGTGAGCATGGGCGAGCAGGGCTGCTGCATTTTGCTGGGCGGCCAGAGCTGCCATATCGACGCGATACCCGCTCAGGCGGTGGATACGACAGCCGCCGGCGATTCCTTCTTCGGCGCGTTTCTCCACCAGATTTTGCAAAACCGTTTTACCGGCCTAAGCGATCTTTCCCCGGGTCAGATAGAGGAGGCCGCCCAGTTTGCCGCGGCAGCCGCTTCTATCACGGTTTCCCGGCGCGGCTCCATTCCGGCTCTGCCCTCGCCCGACGAGGTCCAGGCGGTCCTGGCTGGAAAAAGGTAAAAGCTTTTTGAGCTTTCCCTTTTGATTCAATGTTTGGAGGCAAAAAGCAGCAGCCGCGCTGTTTTTGAAACGGAAATTACTAAGGAGGGATAAGGCTTTGCCGTCTGCGAAAGATTTCGATTCGCCAATAGAGTCTATTGACCAGGCGCTGCGCGAGATCGACCGGCTCCTTCATCAGATGCTGTTTCTGGCAGAGCTGTCCGCCAGCGGTCTTGCCCTGGACCGGGCGGCGCTGCAAAAAGTGTTTGCGCGCCTTCAGCAGAGAATCGACCGGATTGCAGACCGAACGGAGGGCCTTCTGTAGTTTTCGTGTCGTGCCAAGAAAAAGTCGTCTTCTATCAACTATTGGGCTATCCGCTGGAACAAGCCGCGTCGGGCATCACTTACCCGTTACTAACAAATATAAAATATAAAAGCATAGCAAAATCCCCTGAATCCGCATGAATTCAGGGGATTTTTATGGTCGGAGTGAGGTGACTCGAACACCCGGCATCCTGCTCCCAAAGCAGGCGCGCTACCAACTGCGCTACACCCCGTTACATTTTAGCATCCTTCTGCTTTAAACATAAATACAGCTTTTATTATAGAATAGACAAAAGGATTTGTCAATCAGATAAAAGTTTAGCAGACGCGATACAAGCATTTTCTTGATTTGTAGACCCATAGCTGGTACAATAAAAACAATTGCATAAAACGGCCCGAACCGAAGCGTTTTCAAAAAGACGAGGAGGCAGAAAATGAAAAACAGCGAAAAAACCATGGAAAAAATCGTCGCACTGTGTAAAAACCGCGGTTATGTATATGCCGGTTCTGAGATTTATGGCGGCTTAGCAAATTCCTGGGATTACGGTCCGTTAGGCGTAGAATTCAAAAACAACGTGAAAAGAGCCTGGTGGAAAAAATTCGTCCAGGAGTCTCCCTACAATGTTGGGCTGGACAGCGCGATTTTAATGAATCCCCAGGTGTGGGTGGCCTCCGGCCATGTGGGCGGCTTTTCCGATCCGCTGATGGATTGCCGGGACTGCAAGACCCGTCATCGGGCCGATAAGCTGATTGAGGACCAAGCCGGCGTCTCACCGGAGGGCTGGGAGTTTGACCGGATGCAGGCGTTTGTAAAGGAGCACAACATTAAGTGTCCGGACTGCGGCAGCCAGAATTTTACCGACATCCGCTCGTTTAACCTAATGTTCAAAACCTTCCAAGGGGTGACCGAGGACGCCAAAAGCCAGCTATATCTACGTCCGGAAACCGCCCAGGGGATTTTCGTCAATTTCGCCAATATCCAGCGCACCACCCGCAAAAAGGTCCCCTTCGGCGTTGCCCAGATCGGAAAAAGCTTTCGCAACGAGATCACCCCGGGAAACTTTATTTTCCGCATTCGGGAATTCGAGCAGATGGAGCTGGAGTTTTTCTGCAAGCCCGGCACCGATCTGGAATGGTTCGCCTATTGGCGCAAGTTCTGTCACGATTGGCTTTTGAACCTAGGGTTAAAGGACGAAAATCTTCGTCTGCGCGACCACGAGCCGGAGGAGCTGTCCTTTTATTCCAAGGCGACCACCGATTTTGAGTTTCTGTTTCCCTTTGGCTGGGGAGAGCTGTGGGGCGTAGCCGACCGCACCGATTACGACCTGACCCAGCATCAGAACGCCTCCGGAAAATCCTTGGAATACTTTGATCCGGAAACCAACGAACGCTATCTGCCCTATGTGGTAGAGCCTTCCCTGGGCGCCGACCGGGTGGCGCTGGCCTTTTTGTGCGACGCCTACGACGAAGAGGTGGTAGACGCCCAGAAGAACGATACCCGTGTCGTTTTGCGTCTGCATCCGGCGCTGGCCCCCTTCAAGGCCTGCGTTCTGCCCTTGTCCAAAAAGCTGGGCGAGCAGGCAGGTAAGATCTATGATACCCTGCGCGGCCGCTTTATGGTGGATTACGACGACGCCGGCTCCATTGGCAAACGCTACCGCCGCCAGGATGAGATCGGCACCCCCTTCTGCATCACCTACGACTTTGATTCGGAAACCGACGGCTGCGTAACGGTCCGCGACCGGGATTCTATGGCGCAGGAACGGATTTCCATCGATTCTTTACTGGACTTTTTGGAAAAAAAGACTGCATTTTAACATAAGATAGAGAAAAGGCGGGCCCAAAGCCGCCTGCTGGTATTGCAAAAAGGGGTGGAAGGATGGATTTTCTCAAGCGCACCTGGGCCCAGATCCGGCTGGACGCGCTGTCCCATAATTTCCGGCAGATCCGCCGCCATGTGGGGCCGGGCTGCAAAATTATGGCGGTGGTCAAGGCGGACGGATACGGACACGGGGACCGTCAGGTCTCCCAGGTGTTTCAAAACGAGGGAGCGGACTGGTTTGCCGTTTCCAATATCGAAGAGGCTATGCGCCTGCGCCAGGGAGGGATCGTCCGGCCGATTCTGGTTTTGGGCTTTACCCCGGCGGACCGGGCGGCACAGCTTTGGTCCAGCCAGATCAGTCAGACGGTTTTCTCGCTGGATTACGCCCAGGCCCTTTCCCGGGAAGCACAGCGGCGGGGTGTCTTAGTCGATTGTCACATCAAGCTGGATACCGGCATGAGCCGGCTGGGTTTTTTGTGCGATCCGGACCACTTTGACCTATCCATGGCCCAAATCGCCGAAACGGCGGCCCTGCCGGGCCTTGCCTGCACCGGTATTTTTACCCATTTTGCCTGTGCCGACGAGGCCAACGAGGATTCGGACCGTTTTACCCTCCAGCAGTTTCACCGCTACCAGCAGGGGGTAGCGGCGCTGGAGCAGAAGGGGGTCCGGTTCTCTTTGCACCATTGCTGCAACAGCGCCGCCGCCATGCGCTTTCCCCAAATGCATCTGGACATGATCCGGCCCGGGGTGATTTTGTATGGGCAAAATCCCTCGGCGGACTGTGCGGGCCTTTGGGACCTGCTCCCGGCGATGGAACTAAAAACCACCGTCGCTATGGTCAAGCAGGTGCCGGCCGGCGCCCAGGTCAGCTACGGGCGCACCTATACCGCCGCCGGCCCCCGGGTGCTGGCCACCGTACCCATCGGCTACGCCGACGGATACCGCCGCACCCATTCCAATAACGCCTACATGCTGGTCCACGGCCAGCCGGCGCCGGTGGTGGGAACGGTCTGCATGGACCAGCTGATGCTGGATGTAACCGGTATTCCGAACGTACAGGCAGGGGACGAGGTGGTCGTATTTGGCCGGGACCAGCATGGTCGGCTCCTCATTGAGGAGCTGGCACAAGAAGAAAAAAGCATTCATTACGAGGTGATGTGCCTGATTGGCAAACGGGTGCCCAGAGTGTACCTGCCTCAGGCACAGAAGGAAGGAGAATAAAATCATGTCTAATAGCTACGATTCAGTTTATTTAATCGCTTCGATCATCGGCGCACTGGCAGTCGGATTCGTATTCGGTCTGGTACCGCTGATCTGCGGATTGATCAAAAAAAGAGTAGGGCTTGCCATTGGCGGATTCGCCGCCTGTCTGGTAGGCGGATTCATCCTCGGCTTAATTTTGGCGCTGCCCATGTGCGCGCTGTTTACGGTGCTGATTTTTGTAACCAAGCCGAAAAACGCTGCAGCGCCCTATGGACAGTATCCGGGGCAGGCCCCTTATCCGGGTCCGATGCAGCCCAATCAGCAGCCGGTACAGCCGCCTGTGGCGCCGCAGCCGTCGACCCCCGAGGCCGCACCGGAGAAAATGCCCTGGGAAAATTCCGAGCAAAAATAACGCCTTATCCGCCAAAATCCATGGACGGTCTGCCGCTTCCCTGCCGCCTGCGGAACCTCTTTCAAAAAAGCCGGATGGAAATTCCATCCGGCTTTTTCTGTCCGCTTTTTTTATAAAAGGTGAAAATTCTGCGGCACCTCCTTTTGCATCAGAAACGGCATGGCCGATTCCAGCATAACCCCCAGTCGGGTATCCCCTCCGTAGGAAAAGGTGGTCTTGATGGCGATTTCTACAAAGCGAGAGGCGCGGCTCATAGCAATGGGCAGGCTGTCCCCGGTGAGGAGCGAGGCGGTAAACACCGAGGCGAAAATATCGCCGGTGCCGGGATAGGATACCGGCACATAATCGCAGGGGACACACCAGTAGTAGTTGTTCGCCCGGTCGTAGCCAATGTTGGCCATGCTCCCCTCCGCTAAGGGAACGCCGGTGACAACGATCTCCCCCGGCCCCTTTTCGGAAAGCCGTGCCAGCATACTTTTTGCCTGGGTTCGGGTCAGGGGCATGTTGCTGTAGCCCTCCCCCAGCAGAATGCAGGCCTCGGTCAAATTGGGGGTGATCACGTCCGCGATTCCCACCAGCTCGACCATCCGCCGCCGCATCCCTTCGGTAACAGTGCGGTAAGCCTTTCCATGATCTCCCATCACCGGATCCACCACTGCCAAAGCATTGGGATACGCCTTAAAAAAGGCAAGACAGTGGTCAATTTGAGCCTCGGAACCCAAAAAGCCCGAGTAGATGCAGGAGAAATCCAGCCCCAGCCGCTGGTAGTGAGCCAAGGCCTGGGGCAGATAATCGGTCAGGTCCTGAAACGCCACCTCCCCAAAGCCGCCGGTATGGGTGGAGAGAATGGCGGTGGGAACCGGACAGGCCTGCACCCCCATGGCCGAGAGAATGGGCAGAATAACCGTTAAGGAACAGCGCCCCACGCCGGAAAGATCGTGGATGGCCGCTACACGCTTGTTTTCCTGATGCATAATAAAAAACCGTCCTTTTTCACTCTCTTTTTTAATCTGCCGGCAAAACCGGTCCATGGATTTTTTGGGACAGATGGATTTCTCCGTCCGTCCGATAGCCCAGCCTTTTATAGACGGACTGGGCCATTTGATTGTCCGCTCCGGTGAGCAGCGAAAAGCTCGTGATCGAATGGGTTTGGGCGCAGTACGCTTCCGCAAAGGCGATCGTCGCGCCGGCAATGCCTCTTCGCCTGTACTCCGGCGCAACATAGACCTCCGTAAGCTCTGCTGAGCAGCCTTCATAGCAAAAGGATTTTTTCAGCTGCACGCAGACAAAGCCGACCAGCACACCGTTTTTCTCATCCACTACAACCACCTCCTGCCGGTTGTACCGGATACAATCCCGTATTGCTTCCAGGGTGGTTTTCCCCTCGCCGTTAAAGGCGGCGCTGAGCAGCTTCAGTTCTTTCTCATCACCGGCCTTGGCAAATCGAACCATCCTTTTCCCTCCCCCAAAAACGACTAAAATCAGTATATCCCCAACCGGCGCGTTTGGCAAATAAAAGTTGCGGGAAGTGGATAGAACATGTTATAATGTCCTCAACATGTTATCCGGCGCTGAAAGCCGGGCGCACCCCCATCGGGAAAAGACGGAGAGGAGCAGTCAAATGATCAAGGCAGTTGTATTTGATATGGACGGTATTATGTTCGATACCGAAAGGCAGGGGCAGGAGGCGATGCTGGCTGTTGGAAAAGAGCTGGGCATGCCGGATATTGAAACCTTCAGCGTGGAATGTCTGGGAGCTACCGGCGCCAGCATCGCGGTGAACTTTCAAAAGCGCTACGGGCATATGATGACTTCCGAAGAGTTCTGGGGCAAGACCCGCCAATACCGAAAGGACCGAGGGTACCAGGACAACGTGCCCATCAAAACCGGCCTGATTGAGCTGCTGGACTATCTTAAGGAGCACGGCTATAAAATTGCGGTAGCCACCTCGACCAATTATGAAAAGGTCATGCACAATTTTGATGTAACCGGCGTGCAGGGTCGGTTTGACGCGGTGGTCTGCGGCGATATGATCCAGCGCAGCAAGCCCGCTCCGGACATCTATCTGCGGGCGGCTGAGCTTTTAGAAATCCAGCCCCAGGAGTGCATGGCACTGGAGGATTCCCCCAACGGTATTCGGTCCGGTGCGGCGGCGGGCATGTATACCGTCATGATCCCGGACATGATCCCCGCCACCGAAGAGCTTTTGGCCATTGCCTCCAACAAGGTGGACACGCTTTTGGATATTATGCCGCTGCTGGATCGGATAGGCTTTTCCAAAAAACAATAAAATCTGCGCAGGGCGCCGACAGGGTGGATGCTTTTTTCGCTTTGCACGTTAGGAAAATATGTCTGCAAAAATTTACAAAACCGCTCTTCGTATGACCGGCGCCGGTTGGGGAATAATCCTAATAAAATTTTAAGGAGGGATTCCCCATGAGCAAAAGCATGAATTCTCTGGCGGCCGGTGCCGCCGTGGCATTGGCCACCGGCACCGCTGTCTACTTTTTTTCCGGCAAAAAAAACCGCACAGTAAAGAAACTCAAGCGCAGCGCCGGAAAAGCCATGAAGGTTATGGAAGACCTGGCCGGTAGCGTATCGTATATGATGAAATAGCACAAGCAATTCAGGATAAAAAAGCGGAACAGCCTCACCGGCGGTCCCGCTTTTTTGCATGGGCAAAAGACCGCCGGACGCGGGAAAGGAACGTGGCGTCTTTTTTCTGCAAGCCTTTGCGTTTTGTCGGGAAAACTGGCGCCAGATCGTTTTCTTTGTGTTGGGACCGCCCGGCTTTTTTTCTGAAACACTTGATTAATAGGTTATTTTATAGTTTAATGTAGTATAAAGTGTTTTGAGAAATAAAATGGGAGGCGCTCTTTTGGCCACATTGAACATTGTTCTGGTAGAACCGCAGATTCCCCAGAATACCGGCAACATTGCCAGGACCTGCGCCGCCACCGGCACGCGGCTGCATCTAGTGGGTCCCATGGGCTTTTCGATTGAGGATAAAAAGCTCAAGCGGGCGGGGCTGGATTACTGGCATTATCTGGACATCAGCCATTACGACGGACTGGCAGACTTTTTCTCCAAAAACCAGGGACCCTTCTACTATTTTACCACCAAAGGCCGGCAAAATTACAGCGAAGTCGCCTACCTGGACAACGCCTACCTGGTTTTCGGGCGGGAGGACAAGGGGCTTCCGGAGGAGCTTTTGCTGCAAAATCCGGACCGGTGCCTGCGGCTTCCCATGAAGGGCGGGCTTCGCAGTTTAAACCTGTCTAACGCGGTGGCTGTCGGGGTTTACGAAGCGCTGCGTCAGTGGGACTTTCCGGCACTGGAAAATTGCGGACAGCTTTCCCGTTATGTCTGGCCTGAGGAAGAAAATTAACGCCAATAACCTATGGAGGATAAAACCATGGAAAAAATTAAATTTATCACCGATTCCGCCAGCGACATTCCAGAGGCGGAAGCCCGGGCATATGGGATCGAGGTGCTGCCCATTCCCATCGCTATTGACGGGAAGGACTATCACGAGCGTGTGGATTTTACCGCGCGCGAGTTTTATAAGCTTTTGACCGATGCTTCCAATATCCCAGTGACCAGCCACATCCCCCACACCCGCTATGCCGATGTGTATCGGCACGCGGCAGAGGACGGATATCGCAAGATCATCAACGTGACCATCAATTCCAAAGGCTCCAATATGTTCGACGCCGCCAACATGGGCAAGGAGCTGTTTGCCGAGGAGTATCCGGAGCTGGCGGAAAAAATGCAGATCACGGTCATTGATTCGCTGTGCTATACCTATACCTACGGCTTTGCGGTAGTGCAGGCGGCTAAACAGGCAGAAGCGGGAAGATCCTACGAGGAGATACTGGCCTTTTTAGAGGATTATTTCTCCCGGGCGGAGACCTATTTTTCGGTTTACAACCTGGATTTCGCCAAAAAATCCGGACGGATCAGCACAGCGGCCGCTTTTGTCGGCGAGATGCTGGGACTAAGGCCCATCATGTCCATCATCAACGGAGAAATTAAGATCATCGAAAAGGTGCGGGGGGATAAGGCGGTGGTTCCCAAGCTGGCACAGATCGCCCAGGCGCGCCGCCGCGGTGAGGACACGCCGTTCTTTGCCATCCGCGCCGACCGGGATGAGGTAGGCGAAGATTTGGAAAAGCGGATGATCAAAGCCTTTGGCAAGCATTCTGTCGGGGTGGCGGAGGCAGGCGCCTCTATCACCATCAACGCGGGACCGAACCTGGCCGGCTGCATGGTCATGGGCGAGCGCAGAAAATAAAGGGAGTGTTATGATGAAACCGGAAAGGCAAAAAGAGGTAGACCACCAGCTGCAAATCAAAAACAACTGCTGTCAGGTGGTGTTGGGCTCTTTCTGCGAGGATTTCGGCTTTTCCCCGGAGCAGCTTCTGCCCTTGGCCGGCGGTATGGGCGGCGGTATGAGCTTGGGGGAAAAGTGCGGCGCTGTCACCGCCATGATTTTAATCGCCGGCCTTGCCTTTGGTCCCTTTGACGGCGCAGATACCAAAAAGAAAAACGAGTTGAAGGCCATGGTCCAAAAGCTCAACCGCCGTTTTGAGGAAGCCTTCGGCTCCAGCCAGTGCAGAACGCTTTTGGGGAACATCGGGCAAAACAAGTACGATCTTTCGCTGGTGAAAGAGCAGGGAAAACGCCCCTGCGCGATTTTTATGGAAAAAGCCTGTGAAATTTTGGAGGAAGAACTGGGCATTTAACCACAAAGAGAAAAATTTACCGTTTGTTATTAAATTTTATGGCCTGGACTCTTGAAAAAAACAGGCGTTTCCGATAGAATAAATAAGGATTGTTCACGGATTAACAATCCTTATGAAGGCGTAACTTTTTTACATATTATGAAAGGGTGGTAGAACTATGGGCTATCTGGACAAAAAAACGGTTGACGACATCAATGTCGCCGGCAAAAAGGTATTGGTTCGCTGTGATTTTAACGTACCGCTGAAAAACGGGGTAATCACCGACGAAAACCGGATTGTGGCGGCGCTGCCGACCATTAAAAAGCTGCTGGCGGACGGCGGCAAGGTTGTGCTGTGCTCTCACCTGGGCAAGCCGAAGGGCGAGCCGAAGCCTGAGCTGTCCCTGGCACCTGTCGCCAAGCGGTTAAGCGAGCTTTTGGGCAAAGAGGTCGTATTCGCGGCGGACGACGAAGTCGTAGGCGCCAACGCTAAAGCGGCAGTAGCCGCCATGAAGGACGGCGACGCGGTCCTTTTGCAAAATACTCGTTACCGCAAGGAAGAGACCAAAAACGGCGAAGCTTTCAGCAAAGAGCTGGCGGAGCTGGTCGACGGCCAGGTGTTTGTAAACGACGCGTTCGGCGCAGCGCACCGGGCCCATTGCTCCACGGTGGGCGTCGCCTCCTTTGTCAAAGAAGCGGCAGTGGGCTACCTGATGGGTAAGGAATTAAAATACCTGGGCAACGCGGTGGAAAATCCGGCCCGGCCCTTTGTCACCATCTTGGGCGGCGCAAAGGTTGCGGACAAGCTGAATGTCATCGAAAATCTGTTAAATAAGGCCGACACACTGATCATCGGCGGCGGCATGGCCTATACCTTCCTGGCCGCAAAGGGCTATGAGGTTGGAAAATCCCTACTGGACGGGGAGAAAATCGGCTACTGCAAGGATATGCTTAAAAAGGCGGAGGAAAAAGGCGTGAAGATTCTGCTGCCGGTAGACTGCGTCGTAGCTGCGTCCTTCCCGGAACCCATCGACGGCGAGATTGCAGTTACCGCTGTGGACGCGGACAAAATCCCGGCGGACAAAATGGGCCTGGATATTGGACCGAAGACCGCCGAGCTGTTTGCGGGCGAGGTGAAATCCGCCAAGACGGTCGTTTGGAACGGACCGATGGGCGTATTCGAAAACCCGACGCTGGCCAAAGGCACCATTGCGGTCGCCAAATCGCTGGCTGAGACCGACGCGATCACCATCATCGGCGGCGGCGACTCAGCGGCGGCAGTCAACACGCTGGGCTTTGGCGACAAGATGACCCATATTTCCACCGGCGGCGGCGCTTCCCTGGAATTTTTGGAGGGCAAGGAGCTGCCTGGTATTGTCTGCGTAAACGATAAATAATCCCAAAGCGCAACAAGAAAAGGCTGTTCTTTTCCTGTGCAAAAAGAAAGACCGATGGGCACGGAAAGGACCGTGCCCATCGTTATTTTAACAAGTCGGGGATTTTCCTCGGTCCTAAGATAACTGGAATAAAGGAGAAAAGTATCGTGAATAAACAAAAAAGACAGGCGGTCATCGCCGGCAACTGGAAAATGAATAAAACCCGCCCAGAGGCAAAAGCTTTGATTGAACAGCTGAAGCCGCTGGTGAAGGACGCGGACTGCGGCGTTGTGATCTGCGTGCCCTACACCAATCTAGAAACGGCTCTGGAGGCGGTGAAGGGCTCTAACATTAAGGTGGGCGCAGAAAATTGCCACTGGGCTAAATCCGGCGCGTTTACCGGTGAAATTTCCGCGGAAATGCTGGCGGAAATGGGGGTCGAATACGTTGTAATCGGTCATTCGGAGCGCCGCCAGTATTTTGGTGAGACGGATCAGACAGTCAATCAGCGTGTCCGGGCGGCGCTGGACGCAGGGCTTCGGGTGATTTTGTGTGTAGGCGAGCTGCTGGAGCAGCGGGAGCAGGGCATCACCGAGGAAATCTGCGCCATGCAGACCAAAATTGCGCTGGGCGGCGTGACCAAGGAGGAGCTCTCCCGGATCATCATTGCCTATGAGCCGGTTTGGGCCATCGGCACCGGCAAAACCGCTACCGCCGAGCAGGCGGACGAAGTCAACGGCCTGATTCGCAGCGTTGTGGCCAAATTGTATGGCGAAGAGGCGGCCCAGGCGCTGACCGTTCAGTACGGCGGGTCAATGAACGCCAAAAATGCCCAGGAGCTTCTGGACAAGGAGCATGTGGACGGCGGCTTGATCGGCGGTGCTTCGCTGAAAGCGGAGGACTTTTCCATCATTGTAAAAGCGGCCTCCCGGTAAAGGGCAGAGCGAATAGAAAGGGAAATGGGTATGAAAAAACCACTGGCACTCATTATTTTAGACGGGTTCGGCCACAATCCGGCGGATTATGGCAACGCGATCCACGCGGCAAAAACGCCGAATCTGGACCGGCTGATGGAAAGCTGTCCTCACACGCTGATCGGCGCCTCCGGCATGGACGTGGGCCTGCCCGACGGACAGATGGGCAACTCAGAGGTGGGCCACACCAATATCGGCGCCGGACGGGTCGTATACCAGGAGCTGACTCGTATCACCAAATCCATTGACGACGGCGACTTTTTTAGAAATGAGGCGCTGTGCGGCGCCATGGAAAACTGTAAGAAAAACGGCAGCGCCCTGCACCTGATGGGCCTTTTGTCCGACGGCGGAGTCCATTCCCATAACCGGCATCTGTACGGACTTTTGGAAATGGCCAAAAAGGCAGGTCTGGAGAAGGTCTATGTCCACTGCTTTATGGACGGCCGGGACGTTCCTCCCACCTCCGGCAAGGAATTTGTGGAAGAACTGATGGGCAAAATGAAGGAGATCGGCGTAGGCAGGATCGCGACCGTCATGGGCCGCTACTACGCCATGGATCGGGACAACCGCTGGGAGCGGGTGGAAAAGGCCTATGCGGCCATGGTCTACGGCGAGGGAGAGCCGGCTCAATGCCCGATGTGCGCCATGGAAAAATCCTACGAAGCCCAGGTGACCGACGAGTTTGTGGTGCCGGTGGTCTGTGAGAAAGAGGGCCATATTGCCGCCAACGATTCGGTGGTCTTCTTTAACTTTCGCCCCGACCGGGCCAGAGAGATCACCCGCACGCTGGTGGACCCTGACTTCGATGGATTTTCCCGGAAAAACGGCTTCTTCCCGCTGTACTACGTCTGCATGACCCAGTACGACGCAAAAATGCCCAACGTCCATATTGCCTTCCGTCCTCAATCGCTGACCAACACCTTCGGCGCGTATATTTCGGATAAGGGGTTGGTCCAGCTGCGCATTGCCGAGACGGAAAAGTACGCTCACGTAACCTTTTTCTTTAACGGCGGCGTTGAGGCTCCTTATGAAAACGAGGATCGGGCGCTGATCGCCTCTCCCAAGGTGGCAACCTATGACCTAAAGCCGGAAATGAGCGCCTACGAGGTCACCGACGAGCTGCTGGCCCGGCTGGACAGCGGCAAATACGACGTGATCATTCTAAACTTTGCCAACTGCGATATGGTCGGCCATACCGGTGTATTCGACGCGGCGGTGGCGGCGGTACAAGCGGTGGACAGCTGTCTTGGCAGGGTCGTGGACAAAATTCTTTCCATGGGCGGAAAGGCGCTGATTACTGCCGATCACGGCAACGCAGATCAGATGTACGAGCCGGATGGCTCCCCCTTCACGGCCCATACAACCAATCCGGTTCCGCTTCTTTTGGCAGGGGATAAGGAGCACACCCTGAAGGAAAACGGCCGCCTGGCAGATCTGGCGCCTACGATGCTGGAGCTGTTGGGCCTGCCGAAGCCGGCGGAAATGGACGGGACCTCTCTTTTGCAGAAATAGATTGTTATTTGATCGAAAATAGTATATACTAAAGAAAACCGGATGACCGATCCGGGATCAATTTGGACTGACCGGAAGGAGGAAACGATCTGTGAAGAAAAACAACAGCTTTTTATCGTTCCTGTTTGCGCTGGTTGCAATCGGCGGCGCAATCGTGGCGGTTTGCGCATACCTGAAAAGCAAAAGAGCCGCGAAGGAAATCCGGGAGGATTTTCTGGCGGACCTGGGGTATGAATTCGATGACAGCGGCTGCTATTGCGGCAGCTGCGGCGGAGATTGTAGCTGCAGCGAAAGCGATGACGAAGAGCCGAAAGAGTAAGAAAAACCGCGAAAAACGGAGAGGGAAATCCTCTCCGTTTTTTTCTTTGCAAGGATTTGCCGGTAAAATGCAGTCCGGCGTTTTTATCAAAAAATTGTCTGGAAATAATGACATGTTTTCCTTTTTATGATAGAATAAATGCATTAGAGAGGAGATGCCGCTATGCATGAGCAGGATTGCGATTCTCACCCCATTGAACAAATCCTGGGAACGCTCTTTCATCCTCAAGACGCCGCCGGAAAACCGCTTCTCCAAAACCAGCGCGTCTTAGAGCCTTCCAACGCTCTTTGGGAGTTTATGGAGCAGATGCCGGGAGGCTTTCTTATTTACCGTGCACAGCTGGGCGAGGAGATTCTCTATGCCAATCAAAGCCTGCTGCGCATCTTCCAGTGCGAGACTATGGAGGAATTCCTTCAGCTGACCGGCGGTTCCTTTCGGGGCTTTGTGCACCCGGAGGATCTGGAGGCAGTGGAGGAAAGCATTCAGGCACAGATTGCGGCCAGTCAATATGACCTGGACTATGTAGAATACCGCATTTGCCGCAAAGACGGCGATATCCGCTGGATTGAGGACTATGGCCACTTTGTCCATGACGAGGTCTTAGGCGATATTTTCTATGTTTTTATTGGGGACGCGACCGAAAAGCGCCAACACCTTATAGCGGAAAAAAAGCAGCTGATAAACGAAAAGCTGGAAAGAGAACAGCGACTTCTGCACCTTTCTGAGGAATACGACGCCGAGCGTAGACTGGTCAATCAGGAGTACCTGCGGCATCTGGAGGTTATTCAGGGGCTGAGCATCAATTACGAGGGTATCTGCTATTTGGATCTGGACAAGGATCAGATCGTTCCCTACCGGCTGAGCCGCCGTACCAGCCGTCTGTTTCAGGCAGTTTTAAAGGGGGAGCCCTATTCCTGGTATACCCGTGAGTATATTGCCATGTGGGTGCATCCGGAGGACCGGGAGATCGTTGCCAAGGCTACCGCGCCGGATCACGTTCGGGAGATGCTGGCCTCCAACCAGACCTATTATTTCAACTACCGGGTCCTGGTGGATGGAGAGCTACAGTACCTTCAGCTGCGCTTCGTCAGCGTGAGCAACGAGGAAGGCCTTTGCCAGGCGGTCATGGGTTATCACCGCGTGGACGAGGAAATCCAGCGCCAGATGGAGCAGCAGGCGCAGCTGGCGGAGGCTTTGGCCAAGGCAAACCTTGCTATTACCAGCAAAAACACCTTCCTTTCCAATATTTCACACGATATGCGCACCCTTCTCCATGCCATTTTCGGCTTTACCTCTCTGGCTAAGATGAACCTTGACCGGCCAGAGGATGCTGCCGGTTATCTGGAACAGGTAGAAGCGTCCAGCCGGCTGCTTTTGGAAATGATCGAAAAGGTGCTGGATGTCTCCTCCAAGGCTGCTGACAACGGCATTAGCGAGGTAGAGTGCGATCTGAAGGAAACCGCCCAGAAGGTTTATGACTTTCTGCAGCCGCAGGCCCAGGAAAAGGGGCTTGCGTTTTCCCTGAATTGCAGCGCCCTACGGCATAAAGATGTTTTTTCCGACCCGGAAAAGCTCCATCAGCTTCTTCTCAACCTTGCCAATAACGCCATAACCTATACCAATACAGGCGGGCAGGTAACGCTCTCCATCGAAGAGGGGGAGGAGCTGACCAATCATTATGCCGATTACCGTCTTTCGGTAAAGGACACGGGGATTGGCATCCATGCGGATTTTCTGGAAAAGATTTTTGAGCCGTTTACCCGAGAGAAAAACTCTACCCTCAGCGGGATCCACAGCATTGGTCTGGGGCTGACTATCGCCAAAAATATCGTGGACATGATGGGCGGGACGCTGGACGTTCAAAGCCAGGTGGGCCAGGGCAGCGTCTTCACCGTAACGCTGCGTCTTCGCCGCCAGGCCTGGGAAGCCATCCCCATGAAGGAGGCGGAGGCCGGAGAGGACACAATGCGTCTGCTGCTGGTGGAGGACAATGAGCTGAACCGGGAAATTGAAACGGAGCTGCTGGAGCAGCTGGGCTTTTCCATCCATCCGGTAGAAAACGGGGAATTGGCTCTGGAACAGATATTCCGGGCCGGTTCCAAAGACTATGACCTAATTCTCATGGACCTGCAAATGCCGGTGATGGACGGATGGCAGACCAGTGCGGCGATCCGGCAGCTGCCCGACCCTGTATTGTCCAATATCCCCATTATCGCTTTAAGCGCCAACATGTCTTTTGAGGATCAGGAAAAATCCCGGAAAAGCGGGATCAACGCGCATTTGCAAAAGCCTCTTGACCTTCCTTTATTGCTGCGCACCATCGAAGGGCTCACCGGCAGGAGCTGTACCCGCGGCGAGGCAGACTTATAGCTTCCCACGTAAAAAACAGCCGCCAAAAGCGGCTGTTTTTGTATGTGTTTTCTCGTAAAAATCTGGCTATCCTTTTAATCGCATCGTCTTTAAATTCGCGGCATATGGAACCAATTTAATCATTTTATCCCCACTATTTATATTTCACAAGAATTGTTACTACATAAAGCAAAAGAAGTCAACTGTTTAAAAACAACTGACTTCTTTCAATAATGGTGGGAGAAGATGGATTCGAACCATCGAAGCGAAACGCAACAGATTTACAGTCTGCCCCCTTTGGCCACTCGGGAATTCTCCCATATTCTGTTTAAAATGGAGCTGGTGGACGGACTCGAACCCCCGACCTGCTGATTACAAATCAGCTGCTCTACCAACTGAGCTACACCAGCAAATCCAGCAACAGGATTTATTTTAACAAACCGATACGAGATTGTCAAGTATTTTCGCAAAATTCTTCCCTCTTCCTGCAAAAAATCCATCGAAAAAACGCCTTACCATAGCCGTTTACCGATACGATCTCCTGGCGAAAACTCAAAAGCCAGCAAATCCTTCCTTGAAATCTTCGACAAATACTCTTATAATAACCATATTAAGAAAGAAGGAGATAACAATATGGGAGGATTATTCGGCGTAGCGTCTCGTACCGACTGTGTGTTTGATTTGTTTTTTGGTACGGACTATCACTCGCATTTGGGAACCCGCAGGGGCGGAATGGCTGTTTATGGAGAAAAAGGCTTTGACCGGGCCATCCACAATATTGAAAATTCTCCGTTTCGAACCAAATTCGAAACGGAATCGGTGGATATGCACGGTAATCTGGGAATTGGCTGTATTTCGGACAACGAGCCGCAGCCGTTGATGGTCCGTTCCCATCTTGGAACCTTTGCCATTACCACTGTGGGACGAATCAACAACAGCGCCGAATTAGTCGACGAGGCGTTTCAAAATGGCGGCATCCATTTTTTGGAGATGAGCGGCGGCAGCATCAACCCCACTGAGCTGGTGGCGGCACTGATTAACCAGCAGTCCAGCATCGTGGAAGGGATTCGCTATGCGCAGGAAAAAATCGACGGATCCATGACCATGCTGGTGATGACCGCCCACGGCATCTACGCCGCCCGGGACCGGGTGGGCCGCACACCTTTGGTGCTGGGGAAAAAGAAAGGGGCTGTCTGCGCCTCCTTTGAAAGCTCCGCCTTTATCAACCTTGGCTACGAGCCTTATAAGGAATTGGGTCCGGCCGAGATCGCACTGATGACGCCGGAGGGCGCCGAAACCCTCAGCCCTCCCTTGCCCAAAATGAAATTCTGTACCTTTATGTGGGTCTATTACGGCTACCCAACCTCCACCTATGAGGGGGTCAACGTAGAAGTTATGCGCTACCGCTGCGGGGAAAAGCTGGCAGCGCGGGACGATGTGCGCACCGATATGGTGGCCGGCGTTCCGGATTCCGGTACCGCCCACGCGGTAGGCTACGCCAACCAGTCCGGCATCCCCTTTGCCCGCCCATTCATCAAATATACCCCTACCTGGCCGCGCTCCTTCATGCCGCCGAACCAGACGCAGCGTAACCTGATCGCGCGGATGAAGCTGATCCCGGTCAACGCCCTGATTCAGAACAAAAGCATGGTGCTGATCGACGATTCTATCGTTCGGGGTACCCAGCTGCGGGAAAGCGCTGAGCTTTTGTATCAGAATGGCGCCAAAGAGGTCCACATCCGGCCCGCCTGCCCTCCGCTGCTGTTTGGCTGCAAATATTTAAATTTTTCCCGGTCCAACTCGGAGCTGGAGCTAATCGGCCGGCGGGTGATTCAGCACCGGGAAGGAATTACCGATTACGATACGCTGTTGGATTACGCCAATCCCGACAGTACAAATTATAAGGAAATGGTCGAGGAAATCGGCAAGGAGCTAAAGTTCACCTCTTTGCGCTATCATAGGCTGGACGATATGATAGATTCGGTGGAAATCGACCCCTGCCACCTTTGCACCTATTGTTGGAGCGGCCGGGAGTAAATGCCTGCAAACCGGTGGTAATCCATGGATGCTTTTCGCTTTTTTCAAAAAACAAAAAATGGATATCCTTTAAAATGTTAGATTTTTCCTTGCCATACCCACGGTTTTTCGGTGCATACTATTTGCGAAATCCAATTTTCGATTTCACAATAACCATTCATGGAGGTCCTATCATGAAAGTGAAAAAAACACTTGCCTTGGCCTGCGCCATTGCGATGCTTTTGGCTTTGGGCGGCTGCACCTCCGGCGGTAGTTCTTCTTCCAGCCGTTCCAGCAGCTCCTCGGCTTCCTCTAAGTCCAGTTCCTCCTCTTCTGCTTCCTCTTCCGCGTCATCCGCTATTTCCAGTGAAATCAGCGACCTTTTCAGCGATCTGGAAAGCGGTTTAGAAAGCAGTCTGGCCGAGTCCGTTTCTCCGACCATGAGCACCGATTTCTCCGAAATCGGTGCTCTGGACGCGGAAGCGCTGGGCTGGGGGCCAGGCGGCCCGGTGGACGGGGAAAACCGGTCCCAAGGAGCCATTGCCTATCAAGAAAAATACGGAAAATACGACGCGTATTTTATCGCGCCCTCCTCAGAAAAAATTTATTTGACCTTTGACGAAGGGTATGAAAACGGATACACTGCCGATATCCTGGATACTCTGAAGGAAAAGGGCGTCCATGCGGTATTCTTTGTCACTATGCCCTATGTCAAGGAGCAGCCGGAGCTGGTGCAGCGGATGATCGACGAGGGGCATATTGTCGGCAATCACAGCAATAAGCATATCACCTACCCATCTCTTTCTCTAGAGGAGGCGAAAGAGGATCTTATGAGCCTGCATCAGTATATGCTGGATACTTATCAGTACAAAATGTCTGTCTTTCGCTTTCCGGAAGGGAATTTTTCCGAGCAGGCGCTGGCCCTGGTCCAAAGCTGCGGCTATAAATCCTTATTCTGGAGCTTTGCTTATAAAGACTGGATCACCGATAGCCAGCCCGATCCGGCGACCGCCCTGGAAACTATGCTGAAAAAGTCCCATCCTGGCGCAATTTATCTTTTGCACGCCGTTTCCTCGACCAACGCGCAGGTGTTGGGGGACTTTATCGACGGCATGCGGGAAAAGGGATTTGTTTTCTCAGATTTTGCATAATCCGGATTTTTGCCGCAATCGGCGCATAGAATATGTAACAAACCCCGCATATGCGGGGTTTGTTACATAGATGTGGAAATTCTTGATAAAGGAGTATTACATATGAATTGGATGAACTTTGCCTGGATTGTAGGCGGCCTTTTGGGCAGCCTGATCGTCGGATTGATTGTGGGCCGGGTGGTAGCTGGCATCAAGTATCCCAATCCAGATAAGCCGCATATTTTTACGCCAAAGCAATCGGCGATTCTACTTATCGCCGTGCTGGTAGCCGTTGCGCTGGTCATCTTCTCCATTGTATACCAGCCGAAGCCCAAAAACGACGGCGATCCAATGACGGATATGGACATAGCAAATCCCGACGGTATGATGGATTACCCTGGCGGCTTACCTTTAGATGATTTGAAGGAAGATGGAGATCCTGAGCCGGTCGACGTGCTTCCCGGTGGCGAGGGAGAAGATCCATCAGATGAAACAGGCGAGGAATCTTCTGCTGAAAACATTGCGTCTTCCGAGGCGGCAGATGGCGCAGGCGAGCCGGCAGACGATGCGGTAACGCCGGCCGAAAAGGAAAATCCTGCTACTTAATCCTATTTTTTTCTCTACCCTTTTTTTGGGAAAAACCCCTTGACTAGAGTATTTTTAGTGCTATACTAGAGTAGGTGTTGTTTGAAGACGCCTACTTCCCTATTGGGAGAATAAGAAAGGAAGGTAATCACAATGAAAAAGCAACTTTCTGTGCTGCTTGCCATCTCCTTGCTTTTAGTAGCATTACTAAGCGGATGTGGCAGTAAACCCGTTGAAGTTTCTGCACCTGAGTGGGCCACTGCCTCCGGTTCTGCCAGCGGCTTCTCTTATGAGGTTCCCGCTGATTGGACGACCACAGAGGATGTTACTGGCCAAGGTACCACAATCTATGTGCCTGCTAATGCGGATATTGCAAACGGAACCTCTAATGTAAATATTCTGGTGCAAAACGCCTCTGGCCAGAAAGCGGTCAGCATGAAGGATATGAAATCCACCTTGGAAACCGGATTGGAGTCCCAGCTGCTCGCCAGCGGCTTTGAGAAGGTTGAAAACCTGAAGGTTGAGGAACTCAAAGCGCCCATTGGCAATGTATGCGTTGTTTCCTACGATACGACTGTAGCTGGACAGAAATTCACTCAGAAACAGTATTATCCGCTGATCGACGATTATATTGTTGTTATTACCTCTACCAATATCGGCGATTCTATTGATCCCTCTCCCGAAGAGGTTGCGGAGTACATCGCTCTGACCCTGAAAAAAGCGTAATCATTTTCTGTCATGAAAAAAGCTGTGTCCAATCTGGCACAGCTTTTTTGTTTATTAAAACCATAAAAAACAAGGGATCCTTAACAGGAATCCCTTGTTTTTCTTTTAAAAGGTAAAATATTCGTCCAGGACCTTCTGGACACTGTCGTAATTATCACAGATTACCAAAATCGCGTAATCGCCAGAGGTCAGGACCAACGCATTTTTTGTATGCTCGTCGTTTCCGTTCACCGGATAAAACTCAAATTCCGAAATCCGGTTCTGCTTTCTCTGCTCCAGCGCCGCCTTTACATCCTCGACCTTTCCCTCCTTGGCCTGAATCACCAAAATATCAAAGGCCTGGATGTTGACCAGCGAGGTTTCTCCCACATACGCTTCTACATCCTCCGGGTTGACCATATAAAGATCCTTCAGCATCGCATCGTCAATTTTCTCCGGCGACATCTCATAGTAGATTTCATTGACAGCGTCCACAAACCCTTCCATGGTTTTGCCGTCCTTCATTCCGGTGCCAGTCGCTGCCGCTTGGGATTCCTCCTTAGAGGATTCCGGTTCTGCAGCGCTTTGGCTTTGCACCGTCTGGCTTTGAGAGCTTCCCGGCTCAGAGGATGAATGGGTGTTTCCACATCCGGCCATTGCGGCGACGATCACCGCCGCAAAAGCAAATACTAATATTTTTCTCATTTTTAATCTCCTTTTTTCTGGTCTGTCTTATAGGTGGCCGT
This sequence comes from uncultured Oscillospiraceae bacterium, assembly GCA_910583935.1. Taxonomy (GTDB): domain Bacteria; phylum Bacillota; class Clostridia; order Oscillospirales; family Ruminococcaceae; genus UBA3818. Next base: position 55,953 of record CAJTZM010000005.1, on the reverse strand, counting down.
TCAGAGGAAAATTTATGCACAAAGATGAAAAGTTAACAAATTATTCATCTTTGTCCTCCTTTTCCCCCGAATCCGGCATGGAAACAACCGCCTTTTTCTTCCATCGGCCACTGTAATAATACACAATCGCCATCATTACGCCAATCAGCCAGCCACCGCCGTAGCTAAAGAAAATGTACTCCTTGCCAAAGAAATAAGCCATCAGATAGGCCATCGGCAGGCGGATCAGCCACAAAGACAAAAGACTTGTAATCATGGGGAACACCATATCCCCTGCCCCGCGCAGCACCGACAAAAAGGTGTTCATCACCGCGAACAGCAAATAGCAGTACATTACCGGGCGCAGATAATCCATACCCGCCTGGACGACAGCGATCTCCTGACTAAACAGGTGCATCATATTCGGTCCCCAGACAAGTACCAGAACCATCGCGCCAACACCGCACAAAATGCTCATGACCATCGTGGCGCGCAGTCCCTCTTTCACTCGGTACAGTTTACCTGCACCGATGTTCTGGCCAACATAGGTAGTCAGCGCCATACCAAAGCTCTGGGCCGGGAAGAACGCGAACATGTCGATTTTATTTGCGCCGTTAAAACCGGCCATAAAGTCCGACCCATAGCCGTTGACCAGGCTTTGCAGGGCCAGCGTTCCCACCGAAAAGAGCATCTGCTGCAATCCGTTGGGCAGACCCAGCCGGATAATTTTCTGGAACAGCTCCTTGTCAAAGGAAAATTTAAACAGGCTTATATGGATGTAGGTATATTTGCGGTTAATTAAGAAAATGCCGATGAACCACGCGATGGCCTGGGCCAAAATTGTCGCGATGGCAACCCCCGCAACCCCCCAATGGAATAGGATGACAAATACTAAATCCAGCACCACATTCAGCCCGCAGGCAATTGTGAGCAAAAGAAGGGGCGTTTTACTGTCCCCCAGCGACTGCATAACGGCGCTGTTCAGATTATACCCCAGGGAAAAAATGGTTCCGGCGAAAATAATCATCATATAAAGCCGGGCGTCGGACAAGGTGTTTTCCGGGGTATTAATCAGCCGCAGCAGCGGCCCGGAAAGAAGAATCCCAAGCACCGATACCGGCACAGCGCCAATAATTCCGGTCGTGTAAATCGTATTTACTGTATCCGAAACCTTTTTAAGGTTTCCAGCGCCAAAATACTGGGAAATAATCACCGCCGCACCGCTGCCGATTCCCATAAACAGCGCCACCATCATATAGATGATGGGAAAGCCTGTCCCCACTGCGGCCAGCGCGATCGTCCCCACATAGTTGCCAACTACAATGCTATCCACCATATTGTACATCTGCTGCAGTACATTTCCCAGCAGCAGGGGGATCGAAAAGGCCAAAATCAGCCTAAACGGGCTGCCTGCGGTCATATCCCCTGCGAACCGCTTTTCCTGTATTTTTTTCGCTTCGCTCATAAAGCTCTCCTTTCATAACGTTATAAGATGATTATTTCATTATATTCTTTTTCTCATCTGAATGCAAGACGGCCGCCTGTATAAACTTTTTTTCTTCTGCCCAAACTAGGGAAAACGGAAAGGAGAAATTTCCATGAAATTAGAAGGAAGCAAAACCGAAGCAAACCTGATCGCCGCGCTGGCCGGGGAAAGCCAGGCGTCGGTCAAATACCAGCTGTACGCCCAAAAGGCCCGGCAGGATGGCTACGAAGAAATCGCGCAGGTTTTTGAAACTACCTCCCGCAATGAGCGGGCCCACGCCCAGCAGTGGTACGAGTATCTGCACGGCGGACAGCTGGCCGCCACCGAGGAGAACCTGCGCCTGGCCGCCGATGGCGAGCACTACGAATGGAGCGATATGTACCCTACCTTTGCCAAGGAGGCGGAAGCAGAAGGCTTTGGGGAAATCGCGAAAAAAATGCAGCTGATCGCTTCCATCGAAAAGGACCATGAGCAGCGCTACCAAATGCTGGAGAAAAATCTGCGGGAGGGAACCGTGTTTCGGAAAAGCAGTTCCGTGTCCTGGATCTGCCGCAACTGCGGGTATATCTACGAGGGGGAAACAGCGCCCATGATCTGCCCGGTCTGCAAGCACAAACAGGCCTTTTTCGAAGTGAAAAAGCCCGGCTGTTAGTCATTTTCTCTCGTTCCCCCATCGCCGTGCCGGACCTAAAAGTCAATCAGGGAGGACGCATCCTGACTTTTGCCGGGTTTTCGTACCCAGCAGCCCGAGAATACCGCCAATAAAATGCTATGCATCCGCTGAAGGAATGCATAGCATTTTTCTTTGCGCCGTTTTTTGCATTCTATCAAAGACGGCCTTTTTTTCGGGAGAAAAGCACAGGATTTTAGTCCTATTTCTATAAAAAACTGTAACAATCATGTAAAACAATTCCTCTTTTTCTACAGTTTTATCGCCTGTTTTTGTTGTGATGTCTCCCTTGGGGTGCTATACTTGTCTTGCAGAGGATTCTTTCGCCTTTGCAAATTTCACCATATGGAGGCAATCGCATGAGCTGGTCAACCGAACTATTCCAAACTTCCAAGCCGATTATTGGGCTTTTACATCTGGATCCGCTGCCCGGAGACCCTTTTTACGAGGGATCCATGGAGCTGGTTGTGGAAAACGCGAAAAAAAATCTGGAGGCGCTGCAAAAAGGCGGTGTCGACGGCATTTTGATCACTAATGAGTTCAGCGGTCCATTCTTCACTGATACGCCTAAGCCGGTATTCGGCGCCATGTGCCGCGTGTTCGGCGAAATCCATAGCCAAATTTCCGTCCCCTACGGGGTGGAAACCATTGCCGACGGCGAAGGCTGTGTGGAAATCTGCGCCGCCACCGGCGCCTCCTTTACCCGCTGTCTGTTCACTGGCGCCTGGGTCAGCGACACCGGATTGCAGCAGCGCAACATCGCGCGCACGCTGCGGCTGCGCCGGGAGCTGGACATGGATGATCTAAAGCTTTGTTACTTCATTAACGGTGAGGGCTCCACCCCCATGGACATCCGGCCTCTGGCGCAAAAGGCCAAATCCCTTTTAAGCGGCTGCAGGGCGGAATGCCTGGTGGTATCCGGCGCGGGCCCCGGAAGTCAGCCGGATGTATCTCAGATCGTAGAGGTGCAGAAGGTCGCCGGCGACACCCCTGTTTTCTGCGGCACCGGATGCAGCGAAAAAAATCTGGAGGCGATTCTGCCTGTTTCGGATGGCGCGTTTGTAGGATCCGCCTTTAAAAAGGACGGCATTTTCACCGGTTTGATCGACGAAAAAAAGGTTTCCAGCTTTATGCAAAAGGCCCGGTCGCTTAGAAAGGACTGATCCTATGAACAGAGAAAGCCGCTTATTTATGGGCATTGACGTGGGCACCTATGAGAGTAAGGGCGTACTGGTCAATAGCGACTGCCGGATTCTTTTTACCGCGTCTCAAAAGCACGACCTGGAAAATCCCCGGCCCGGCTGGTATGAGCAGGACGCGGAGGCCGTTTGGTGGGGGGATGTCTGCAAAATCTCCCGAAGGCTTTTGGAGGAATCCGGTGTCGACCCGGCGCGGGTCGAATGCGTTGGCCTGTCCGCATTAGGGTGCGACTGCGTGCCGGTGGACGAAAGCTGCCGACCTTTGTGCAAAGCCATCCTGTACGGCATTGATTCCAGGGCCCAGGCGGAAATCGAGCAGATCAAGGCATACTACAAGGAGCGGTATACCCAGGTGTTTTCCCATCCGCTGGTCTCCTCCAGCATCGCGCCAAAAATTCTCTGGATCAAAAATCACCTGCCGCAGGTTTATGCCAAGACCTATAAATTCCTCACTGCGTCTTCCTATCTGACCGCAAAAATGACCGGCCGGTACTGTATCGACCAGTATTTAAGCGGCTCCTTTGCGCCACTGTACAAGGAAGATCAAATCGACGAACAGGAGTGCGGCCTGTTCTGCCGGCCGGACCAGCTGGCCCAGATTACCCGCGCACCGGATATCGTTGGCGTTGTAACCTCCAAGGCCGCCGCTCTCACCGGACTTCTGCCCGGCACCCATGTGCTGACCGGGACCGGTGATTCGGGGGCCGAATCCTTTTCCTGCGGGGCCTTTACCCCCGGCACCCTAATGATCCAGTTAGGCTCCACCTGCTTTTATATCTACAGCACCGACCGTCCTCTTTCCGGCGGTCCCATCCAGGCGGGCTCCTACCTGATCCCCGGGATCTACTGCGTCGCCGCCGGCACCAACAACGGCGGAACGTTGACCCGGTGGTATCGAGACCGGCTGTTTTCGGAGCTGCTGGAAAAGGAGGAGGCCGGCGGGGAGAACGCCTACGCCGCCATGGCCAAAATCGCCGAGCCGGTCCCCGCCGGGAGCGAAGGACTGTTTACCCTGCCCTATTTTGCCGGCGAACGGGCTCCGATCGACGACCCGCTGGCCAAGGGGATGATCTTTGGGCTTCAGTCCCGCCACACCAAAGCCCATCTGTACCAATCCGCGTTAGAGGGGATCGGCTATTCCATTGCCCAGTACCTTGATCTTTTGGAGGAAAACCGGCTGCCGGTGAAAAAAATCATCGCGGTGGGCGGCGGCACTAAAAATCCCCGCTGGCTGCAAATTATCGCCGATATGCTGGACCGGGAGGTCTTGGTGCCCCAGGTGACCATCGGCGCCTGCTATGGCGATGCGCTTTTGTGCGCACTGGCCTGCGGCTGCTATGACTGTCTTACGGCGTTGGGGGAGAAGCTTCAGATCGCCCGGGCTGTCCGGCCCATCCCGGAGAATCACGCCGTTTACCAAAAGGGCAAGCCGCTGTTTCGCGCCTTATACACGTCCACCCGGGAGCTTATGCACCAGACTTTTTAAGGAGGAAACACCTATGAAAATACAAAAGCGGCAGATTGCCGGCATGAATCTGGTCTATAAATTTTACTCCTTCGATTATTTTCTCGACGCAATGGAGCGGACCGGATATGAGTCGATTGAGATATTGCCCAATGCGCCGCATTTTTTTGTGCCGGATCTGTCCGCCGCCGATCTGGCGGCACTTCGCCAAAAAATCGCAGATCATCACCTGCATGTCATCTGCTACACACCGGATCAATGCAGCTATCCGGTGAACATCTCCTATCACAGCGAAATTGCTCGCCGCCGCTCCGTCCAGGACCTGAGCCGGCAGATTGAAATCTGTGCTTATCTTGGCAGCGGCCAGATGCTTTTAACCTCAGGCTACGGCTATTTCGACGAGCCAAAGGAGCACGCTTGGGCGCGGATGATCGACAGCCTGGGTCAGCTTTCCCGCAAGGCGGAAAAGGAGGGGGTCGTCCTGGTGCTGGAGCCCATCCGCACCGATGAAACCAACCTGGTCACCGATCTACCCAGCCTTAAACGGGCGATTCGGGAGGTGGGCTCCGCCAGCTTAAAAGGAATGTTAGACACCAGCCCCATGTATTACGCGGGGGAATCCATCGCTCAGTACGCCCAGGAGCTGGGGGCGGATTTGTGGCATATCCATCTCATCGACGGGCGGCCCGCCGGTCATCTGGCCTGGGGGGACGGCATCTTTCCGCTGGATCGGTACATCCGCGAGATTGAGGAAGCCGGGTACGACCGGTATATGACCATGGAGTTGACCTCCGCAGAGTATTACAATGATCCCAACCCCGCCATGGAGAAGTGCATGCGGGCCCTGCGGCCCTACTTTGGATAGGAGAAAGCGTCCCTGTGCTTTTGATTTTCTCTCACAAAAAAGCTTCCGAAGAAGGTTTTTCTTCGGAAGCTTTTTTTCTCTGTCCTTTTCCGCGTCAGGTCCTCTTTTCCCGCAGGCGCAGGCTGCAAAGGTACATGGACGCCAAAAACTCTTCGGTCACAGCGGAGCACAGCGCCCGGACCGTTGCCGGGGAAAAGTCCCCCTCCAGCATTGCGTCCAGACAGCGGCAGCAGTATAAAAGAATCCACCTTCGTTCCAGCCCCTTCAGATGGGCAGCCAGTTCCCTCGCCGATCGGGCGGCCAAAAGCTGCGGGATTTTATCCGCCTCCTGTTCCAGCTGGGAAAAGCGATCCAAAAGCTTCTCCTCCATAGAAACCGCTGTATATTCCTCCAGCGGCGTAATTCCCAACAGCCTTGCGGCGGCCTCGCAGCAGGCAAGTCCAATTTCTTCGTCCGTCAGGCGGCCCTCCGGCTGGTCCAGCATCTGCCGAAGCCTTTTGCGGGCCTTAGCCTGCGCCGGATAGGCATTTCCCGGGATGAGATACAGCCCGCTTTTGGCCAGCAGCAGCTCCGATTCTCTTTCGACCCGCCGGTACAGCCTCTCGGTCTCGCCCGGCAAAAATGTGTACAGGCACCCCTCCCGTTTTCCAAAGGCTTTGAGCGTTTCCAGAAAGCCTAACTGGATGTTGCGGGCGCTCACATCGCTGTCAAACAGCAAAAAGATTCCTAAATCCCACCGGCTTTTCAAATACCGCAGGCGCACGGCGGGAAAATCCATTCGCCGCACAACGCCGATGGCCTCCAGATCCACCGCTACGATATCGTCGGCGCCTAAATCCACCGCCATTTTCACCGGTACATTATCCGAATAGCCGCCGTCGATATAGGTTTTTTCGTCGATGGTCCTGGCCTTCATGGCGGGGAAGCAGGCGGCGCTGGCCATCAGGTAATCTACCAGCCGGCCGGCCGGGACCGCGGATTTTGTCAGGATTTTCGGCTCCAGCTTGGGATATTCCACCGTTATAAATCCAAAATCTATCGGGGAATTTCCAATTTTCTCTTCGTCGATATACTGTCTGAGCAGTTCCTCCAGCGGGCGAGGGTCCGCGCCGCCGTTTTTGATGATTTCAGCCAAAAAGGTCCCCGCCTTGCCGGTAAGGTCCCTGGGGCCCTCGACCTTATCGGTAACAGCTATATCCATCACATCCTGGGTTTTCAGCTTCTGCCACATGGCTTCGGCCAGTTCATAGTCCTTTTGCACCATCAGCGCGCCATTGAGCGCCCCCACCGAAGTACCGGTGACAATCTCATAATCAAAGCCCAATTCCCGAAGGGCCTTCCATACGCCGATCTGGTAGGAGCCGCGGGAGCCTCCTCCGCCCAAAACAACCGCTTTTTTGCCCATAAAACGCCTCCTTTTTCTATTGTCCCTAAAAGAGGGTTTCTTCCCGCAAAAAGATTTTCCTTCCAGCTGTTGACAGAATCCCTCTATTTTTGTTATACTAATCCAACTACATAATACATTTTAATACCTTTTTTCTGCAAAAGCGGAAAAATCCGCAGAAATGCCAAAACGATTTTATCACAAAGGAAGGAGCCATTATGTCGAAACGCAACATAAAAAGTTTTTTTGGCGACAAGCTTTTTTATAAAGAAGTCACGGGTATCGCGCTGCCCATTATGGCGCAGCAGTTTGTCACCTCTTTTGTCAACCTGATTGACAACGTCATGGTCGGCGGCGTTGGTCAAACCGCCCTGACTACCGTTACGGTTGCCAACCGTTTTTACATGATCGCCTCCTCCATTATGTTTGGCCTTTGCGGCGCGGCCGGCATTTATATCGCCCAAAACTACGGCGCCGGCAAAAACGAGCGCTGCCAGAAAATCCTTAACATCAATCTGACCGTCGGCTTTCTCGTTATGGCTCTGTTTACCGGGGTCCTGTTTGCGGCGCCCGCCTGGACCATTCACCTGTTCTCCCGCACGCCGGAGATTGTAGACCTTGGGCTTGAATACATCTCGTTTGCTAAATACACCTACATCCCCTACGGCATTTCCATCTCCTGCATGATGGCAATGCGCGCCATCGGCCTTAATAAAATTCAGCTGAAGGTCGGTATCGTCACCGTGCTGACCAATACTATTTTAAACTATATTCTGATTTACGGCAAGCTTGGCGCGCCCGCCATGGGGGTTAAAGGGGCGGCGCTGGCCACCATGATCGCCCGGCTGCTGGAAATGACTATCTACATCCTCCTTCTGATCCGGCAGAAGCATTTTTACAAGCTGGACCTCAAAGGGCTTATTTTCCTGGATTGGTCCTTGATGAAAAGTATGCTGGCTAAGGCGATTCCCCTGACGGCCAACGAGCTGTTTTTCTCTATTGGGACCTCGCTGGTCTTTAAATCCTACATGCGCACCGACGAGCTTTTGGTGGCGGCGATCTCGGTGGTCGACACGGTGATGAACCTGGCCTTTATCGTTTTCGGCGGCCTATCCTCCGCCATCGCGATTTTTATCGGCGGAAAGCTGGGTGCGGGCAAGCTGGAGGAGGCTAAGGCCGACGCCAAAAAAATCATCATGTTCGGCGTCATGGTCTCGATGGTGTTGGGCGGGATTCTTTTCTGCGTAGCGCCGTATATTCACAACCTGTATGTGCTCAGCGAGGAAGCCATCCACGCGCTGGAGGTATTAATCCGCATCAAAAGCTGTCTGATGCCGATTTACGTCGTCAACGTCTGCACCTTCTTCGTTCTGCGGGCAGGCGGCGATGCCTTCTCCACCATGCTGATCGACTCGGGCTGTCTCTGGGCGGGACCGGTTGTCGTTTCTACCCTTCTGTCCCTCTTTACCCCTATTGGCGTTGTTCCCCTTTACATTACCATCGAGCTTTTGGACCTGGTAAAGATGTTTATTGCCTTCTGGTTTTTAAAGCGGGGGCGCTGGGTCCGCAATCTGGCTGCCGATTAACAACGAGAAAAGGAGGGGTTTTATGCTGCTTGATGCCTGTCTGTCCGCTTCCTTCGAAAGCTATGTGGAAAAAATCCTGGATGCCTATTCCGCCTGCGGGATCGCCGTTGCTATCATAGATCAAAACGGGCCGGCTGCGGAGAGTTTTTTTGGCTTTCGCGACCGGGAGCGAAGGCTTCCCATTGATCGCGACACCATCTTCGGCCTGGCGTCGGTTACCAAATCCTTCACCTGCCTGGCAATTCTCCAGCTGGCCGAACAGGGAAAGGTGGATTTAGACGCACCGGTATGCCGCTATATTCCGGCTTTTCAAAACACCCACCGGGCAAAGCCTGTACTGGTCCGGCACCTGATGAGCCATACCGGCAGCTTTTGGCCGGTAAAGCGAAAAACCGTGGAGCCGCTGGCTCGTCGGATGGGTATATGGGGCAAGGGCGTCGACCTAGCCTACAGTGTCCCTTTTTCCGAAGAGGCAGTTCGGGAGGTCAGCGCCGGGCTGGACGCGCAGGAAATCCCGTTGGGTAATCCGGGGGAGTATTTCAGCTATTCCAACGACAGCTTTGGGCTTTTGTCCGATATCATCCGAACCCAGGGCGGCGAGGATACCTACGCCGACTATCTCAACAAGGAAATCCTGCTGCCGCTGAACATGACCCGCAGCGGATGCGGTTTTCTACCTCCCGCCGCCGATCCCAACGGAGCAATTCTTTACGAGGAGCGGGACGGCAGGCAGCTGGTCACCCGGGATTACCACGACGACGCCTTTGTCATGATGGGCGGCGGCGCGGTGAAATCCACCCTTCGGGACATGCAACAATATCTTTCGCTGTTTTTGCAGGAAGGCGCACCGCTGATCCGTCCTGATTCCTTTCGGCGTATGACCAGGTCCTGTGCCTCCTACCGGCCTGCTGTCGGGTATGGTTTCGGTCTGGCAACGGGGAGGTTGGCAGGACATACGGTTTTCGGTCACGGCGGCAGCCTTACCGGCGTTTCCTCCGCTATCGGCCTTTGTCCGGACGCGGGCGCCGGCGTGTGCGTTTTATCCAATACCACCGGCGTCCCCGCCTCCTCCATCGCCGAGGCGGCCCTGCGCCTGTGTCTGGGAGAGGAGCCGCACCCATGGGAGCCGCCGTGTCTGGAGCCCTGGCCGGCGGATCTTCAGCAAAAAGCCGTAGGCCGGTATGTGTCTTTGGAGGGAAGCGACATTGAAATCCAAACAGGGGAAACGGGGATGCGGGTCCTTTCCTCCGGCCAAGAGAAAGCATACCGGTTCGGTGCGCCGGGCATATTGTACCTAAAATCCAAAATGACCTGGTCGGATCTGACCCTGTTTCCCGATGGCAAAGGGGATATCTTTGCCCTTCGCTATGGCGGCCGGATGCTGGCGCGCCAAAAATGATCGCGCGGATTTTTTGAAGCTTCTCAGCCGTTTGCGTCTCGCGCGCATCATTTGGATAAAAAAAGGAGGAAGACTTTCGTCTTCCTCTTTTTTGCGCCTTGGCGTTTATTTGTAATAATCCACCGCGCCTTTAAAAATCAAATCCTGCAGCGCCTTATCCGGCACGTTTTTGTACAAATCCTTTCCATAGCGCTCCGAATGGCCCATCTTGCCAAAAATCCGCCCGTCCGGCGAAGTAATCCCCTCGATGGCCTGCACCGAATGATTGGGATTGAAGCGGATATTGGCGGTTGGATTCCCGTCCAAATCCACATACTGGGTAGCGATCTGACCGTTTTGGGCCAGCTTTTGCACCAACGAATCCTCCGCCACAAACCGGCCTTCCCCGTGGGAAATGGCAACGGTGTGGATGTCGCCTACTCTGCTGTGCATCAGCCAGGGGGACTTATTAGAGGCCACCCGGGTCCGCACCAGCATAGATTGATGGCGGCCGATGGTGTTAAAGGTCAGCGTCGGGCACCGGTCGTCCGTGTCAATGATCCGCCCAAAAGGGACCAGCCCCAGCTTAATCAGCGCCTGAAAGCCGTTGCAGATACCGCACATCAGGCCGTCTCGCTGGTTTAACAGCTCATGGACCTGATCCTTAATACGGGGATTTCGGAAGAAAGCGGTAATGAATTTGCCGGATCCCTCCGGCTCGTCACCGCCGGAGAAGCCGCCGGGAATGGCAATGATCTGGCTGGCGGCGATAGCCTTTTCAAAAGCCGCCGCTGATTCTTCAATATCCTGCGGCGTCAGGTTGCGGATGACAAAAATCTGGGGATCCGCGCCGGCGTTGGCAAAGGCTCGGGCCGTGTCGTATTCGCAATTGGTCCCCGGAAACACCGGGATCAGCACCCGGGGCTTTGCCGCCCTGACAGAGGCCCTCTCCGTACCCGCTCCTGCATAGGAGAAGGTCTGCACTGGCTTCGTGTCCTCCTTCTCTAAATAGGGGAATACCGGCTGGAGCTTTTCTTCGTATGCCTTTTGTATCCTGTTCATATCGATGGTGACCGTGTCGGTCCGCAGCGAATAGCCTCTGGCCGTGCGGCCCACAAGGATGGCGGAGCCGGGCAGCTCCAACGGTTTATCCATCTCAAAGAGGAACGCGCCATAGCACGGCTCAAACAGCTGCTCCTCGCCAAAATCCTTGGACACTTCAAAGCCGATATGGTTGCCCATCATCATTTTCAAAAGGCCTTCCGCCGTACCACCCGCGCCTAGCGTCCAGCAGGACAGCACCCGTCCTTTGGAAATGAGGGCCTCCATCTGCTCAAACGCCGCTTTTACGCTTCCAAAATCCGGCAGGCCGTTGGGATAATAAAAGGGCTTCACTAAGTAAACCGGATGATCCTCTCCCTTAAACTCGGTAGATACGATCCGTTCCGATTGAGCGGTGGAGACGGCAAAGGATACCAGTGTCGGCGGCACATCCAGATCCTCGAAGGTGCCGGACATGGAGTCCTTACCGCCGATGGACCCGATCTCCAGTTCCAGCTGCGCCTTTAACGCGCCTAATAGCGCCGCGAAGGGTTTGCCCCAGCGTTCGGGATCTCCCTGGGTCCGCTCAAAATATTCCTGGAAGGTCAGCCAGCAGTTTTTCGCGCTGCCGCCAGCCGCCACCACCTTGGCTACCGACTGGATCACCGCCATCATCGCCCCATGGTATGGGCTGCGGCTGGACAGGTACGGGTCAAAGCCCCAGCCCATTAAGGAGCAGGTGCTGGTTTCGCCGCCCAGAACCGGCATCTTCGCCGCCATCGCCTGGGAGGGGGTCAGCTGCCACCTGCCGCCAAAGGGCATCAGCACGGTTCCCGCGCCGATGGTGGAGTCGAACCGCTCCACCAGCCCCTTTTGTGAGCAGATGTTTAGATCCCCCGCCAGCAGCTCCAGCCGGGTCTCTAAATCCAGGTATTCCAGGGTTCTGCATTCCGCCTCCGGCTCGGGAACCGATACAGCGGTAAATTTTTTCGCACCGTTGGAATTTAAAAATTCCCGGGACAGATCTACAATGGTGCGGCCGTCCAGCTCCATGACCAGGCGGGGCTGCTCAGTCACATACGCCACCACCGTCGATTCCAGGTTTTCCGCCGCGGCCAGCGCGCAAAAGCAGTCCGCGTCCTCCCTGGCCACCACCACCGCCATCCGCTCCTGGGATTCGCTGATGGCCAGCTCGGTGCCGTCCAGACCCTCGTATTTCTTGGGGACCTTGCCCAAATCAATGTGCAGCCCGTCGGCCAGCTCGCCGATGGCCACCGACACGCCGCCTGCACCAAAATCGTTGCAGCGCTTGATCAGGCGGGTCGCCGCCGGATTGCGGAACAGCCGCTGAAGCTTGCGCTCCTCCGGCGCGTTGCCCTTCTGCACCTCTGCGCCGCAGCTTTCCAGCGACGTCAGGGTATGGGATTTGGAAGAGCCGGTGGCGCCGCCGCATCCGTCGCGGCCGGTACGCCCGCCCAGTAAAATCACCACATCCGAGGGCTTAGGCCGCTCCCGGACCACATTCTCCTGAGGCGCCGCCCCCAGCACCGCGCCGATTTCCATCCGCTTGGCCGCATAGCCCGGATGGTAAATTTCGGTTACATGGCCAGTGGCCAGGCCGATCTGGTTGCCGTAGGAGCTGTATCCGGCCGCCGCGGTGGTAACGATCTTACGCTGGGGCAGCTTGCCCTTTATGGTCTGGTCAACCGGCAAAAGCGGGTCCGCCGCGCCAGTCACCCGCATGGCCTGGTACACATAGCTGCGGCCGGACAGCGGGTCGCGAATCGCGCCGCCCAGGCAGGTGGCCGCTCCGCCAAAGGGCTCAATCTCCGTTGGATGATTATGGGTTTCATTTTTAAACATCAAAAGCCAATCCTGCTCTTGGCCGTCCACATCCACCTTGATTTTCACCGAGCAGGCGTTGATTTCCTCTGATTCGTCCAGATCGTGCATTTTCCCGGCAGCCTTCAGTGCTTTGGCGCCGATGGTCGCCAAATCCATCAGCGTTACCGGCTTATCCTTTCCGGCATACAGGGTCTCGCGCAGTTTTTGATAATCCTCATAGGTTTCCCGGATATAATCCGGCGCAATCTGCACTTTTTCAATGATGGTGCCGAAGGTGGTATGGCGGCAATGGTCGGACCAATAGGTGTCGATCATACGAATTTCGGTAATGGTCGGGCAGCGCTTTTCTTCCTCTTTAAAGTACCGCTGGCAGAATCGGATATCGTCCAGATCCATCGCCAAACCGTATTGACCGATAAAATCCCGCAGGCCCTGTTCGTCCAGACTGTTAAAGCCCTCCAGCACCGCCACCGGGGCGGGCTTTTCAAAGGCCTGCCGGATGGTCGCGGGCTTTTCCAGTGCCGCTTCTCTGGCCTCCACCGGGTTGATGAGCGTCTCTTTGACCTTTGCCTTCTCCCCGTCGGACAGGCGGCCCTTAATATAATAAACCCGCGCGGTTTTCACCGCCGGACGCTCCTTGCAGGTGGAAAGCTGAATACATTGGGCGCAAGAATCTGCCCGCTGGTCAAATTGGCCGGGCAGGTATTCTACCGCCAGCACCCATTCATCCGCCGCCGGTGCCGGCGCTTCTTCTTCATAAAGATTGTCGACCTGCGGCTCGGACAGAATGGTCCTTTGGGCCGTGTGGTAATCCGCCTCGTCGATACTTTCGATATCGTAGCGGTTCAGGATCCGCACACCGGTAATCGCCTCGGTGCGCAGGGCGGTCTTCAAATCGCTCAGTACGCCTGCCGCTTCTACGGCAAAAGGCGCCTTTTTCTCTACAAAACAACGATAAACTGCCATTTTTCTACTCTCCTATTTTTTGCCGATATCGGTGCGGTAATGGACCTTGGGAAAATGGATTTTCGCCGCAGCGCCGTAGGCCTTTTCCAGCGCCTGGGGCAGATCCTCTCCCAGACCGGTAACACCCAAAACCCGGCCACCCGCCGTAAGAAACTGCCCGTCCTGCCGTTTGGTGCCGGCGTGATACACAATCACGCCAGGATATTGGCCCTGCTCGTCCAGTCCCTGGATGGGAAATCCCGTCTCGTACTTTTTCGGATAGCCGCCGCTGGCCAGAATCACGCAGGCCGCCGCACCGGCAGACCACTGGATATCCAGCTGGTCCAGACGCTCCTCCCGAACCGCCTTGAAAATGGTGAACAGATCCGTCTTTAACAAAGGAAGCACCACCTGCGTCTCCGGGTCGCCAAAACGGCAGTTATACTCGATTACCTTCGGCCCCTGTTCGGTCAAGATTAAGCCGAAATACAAGCAGCCCTTAAAGGGGCATCCCTCTTTATTCATGGCCTCAACGGTGGGCAGGAAAATTTCCTTTCTGCACCGGTCCGCAACCTCGGCAGTATAGTAGGGGCTGGGCGCGATTGTGCCCATGCCGCCAGTATTGGGGCCCTGATCGTCGTCGTACACCCTCTTATGATCCATGGAGGAAACCATGGGGACTACCGTGTGAGAGTCAGTAAAGGCCAGGACCGATACCTCTTTCCCGGTCAGAAATTCCTCTACCACCACCCGGCTGCCGCTTTGGCCGAAAATCCTGTCCTCCATAATGGAACGGACTGCCTCTTTGGCCTCGCCCAGATTTTGGGCGATGACCACTCCCTTTCCCAGCGCCAGCCCGTCTGCCTTAATCACTGCCGGAAACCGATTTTCCCGCTGGATGTAAGCGATTGCCTGGGCCGGATCGTCAAATACCTCGTATTTGGCTGTGGGGATCCCGTACTTTTTCATTAAACTTTTGGCAAAAACCTTGCTTCCCTCAATCTGGGCAGCCGCCTTGCTGGGGCCAAAGGCGGGAATCCCCGCCGCCTCCAACGCGTCGGCCATGCCCAGCACCAACGGATCGTCCGGGGTAACTACCGCGAAACCGATCCCTTCGGTTTTGGCAAAGTGCACCATTCCGTCGATATCCGTGGCCTTCACGTCCACCGGTGCTGCCAGTACGCTGATGCCGCCGTTTCCCGGCGCACAGAAAATTTTTCCAATTTCCCTGCTTTCTTTGAGCTTCCGGATCACCGCGTGCTCCCGGCCGCCGGAGCCGATTACCAAAACTTTCATGTCGCTTCCTCCCGCTTAATGGTGGAACAGGCGAATGCCAGTAAACGCCATAGTGATACCGTATTTGTCGCAGGTGTCGATTACATTGTCGTCCCGAATAGAGCCGCCCGGCTGCGCAATATATGCCACACCACTTTTGTGCGCCCGCTCGATATTATCTCCAAAGGGGAAGAACGCGTCCGAGCCCAGGGAAACGCCGGTCATGGTGTCCAGCCAGGCCCGCTTTTCCTCCCGGCTCAGCGGCTCCGGCTTATGGGTAAAGAACTGCTCCCACATGCCGTCGGCCAGAACATCCATATAATCGTCTGAGATATATACGTCGATGGTATTGTCCCGGTCCGCCCGGCGGATTTTTTCTTTAAAGGGAAGCTCCAGCACCTTTTTGTGCTGCCTGAGATACCACACATCCGCCTTGTTGCCCGCCAGCCGGGTACAGTGGATACGGGACTGCTGCCCTGCGCCAACGCCGATGACCTGTCCGCCCTTCGCGTAGCAAACCGAGTTGGACTGGGTATATTTGAGGGTAATCAGCGACAAAATCAGGTCGATTTTCGCCTCCGGCGGCAAAGCCTTATTCTGGGTTACAATATTTTCCAGTAGCTTTTCGTCGATTTTCAGGTCATTGCGGCCCTGCTCAAAGGTTATGCCGTAAACCTGCTTGCACTCGACCGAGGCGGGGATGTAGTCCGGGTCGATCTTGATAATATTATAGGTGCCCTTGCGCTTGGACCGAAGAATTTCCAGTGCCTGATCCGTATATCCGGGGGCGATAATCCCATCCGAAACCTCTTTATGGATCAGATTGGCCGTATCCTCGTCGCAGATGTCCGACAGGGCGATAAAGTCCCCGTAGGAGCTCATACGGTCGGCGCCTCGCGCTCTGGCATAGGCACAGGCCAGGGCCGACAACGGCTGATCACCGGTAAAATAGATTTTCCTGAGCACATCGCTCAAGGGCAATCCCACCGCGGCGCCGGCAGGGCTTACATGCTTAAAGGAAGCCGCCGCCGGCAGACCGGTGGCTTCCTTTAACTCCTTCACCAGCTGCCAGCTGTTAAACGCATCCAGAAAATTGATGTAGCCCGGCTTGCCGCTCAGCACCTGGATGGGAAGCTCTCCTTTTTCCATAAAGATGCGGGAGGGTTTTTGGTTGGGGTTGCAGCCATATTTTAATTCCAGTTCCTTGGCCATTTTACTACCTCCTATTTATTCTTATTGTAAAGCTTTGTCTGTGTTTTTCCGCTGGCCAAATCAATGGATCGGACAAACAAAGATACCTTATTTTCCCCGTTTAAGGCGTTCCACAGCTTTTGGCCGAAGCCTTCGAAATCCTCTGCCATCTGCACCGGCACTGGTTCGCCCTCAAAGGAGGGGATGGGATTCCCGTTTTCCCGGTAGGTGTGGATCACATGGCCCTGACCCGGCAGCGCGTCGGTATAATCAAAGAAAAAGCGATGGGCGGACGAAGGATCCCCCTCGGCGCTTTTTAAGATGGAAAGCCGGTAGCCCGCGCCGCAGACCACGCCGGAAATACGGGGGGTAAAGTTGGGTCCGTCCGGCTCAAAGGTCCGGGTCCGCAGAGCGTCCTCAAAGCTTTTGCCCGCGGCCAGAAAATCGTGGATGGTATCGGTCTGGTCGCCGTTGGTCACAATCGTTGTCTTCCCCAGCACCCGCACCGGCGAGTAGATAATCAGCGACGGGTCGGACAGCTTTGCCGGATCAAACGCCTCAGTCCGGATGCCCTCCCCCTCTTCAACAAAGACCCGGTTGCGGCTGTTTTCGCTGCGGCCCATAATAAAATACCCGATCAGCATTTTGCCGCCGTCCGGGGTCCGGCCCAGCACAATACCCCGGCCGGGGTATTCGTTGCCGGAAAGATACTCGTATAGATTGACAGCCTTCATCCCACTCTTGCCCCTTTCAAAAAAACGATCTGATTTATCTTTCATCCTGCATTGCCCCAAGCTGGCGGCACAGCATAGCCACCGCCTGTGGGAGAATCTTCCATTCCGCTTCCTCCATCACCCGGCGCTGCAAAAGCTCCGGCGTATCCCCGGGCTGGATCTCCACCGCTTTTTGCAGCAAAATCCGGCCGCCGTCGGGGATTTCGTTGACCAGATGCACCGTCGCACCGGTGACCTTGACTCCGTAATCCAGCGCCGCCTGGTGAACCCGCAGCCCATAAAACCCGGCGCCGCAAAACGAGGGGATCAGCGACGGGTGGATGTTGAGGATCCGCTCCGGATAAGCGTCGATCACCGGCTTGCCCAAAATACTTAAAAAGCCCGCCAGCACCACCAGGTCAATTTGGTGGTCCCGCAGCGTTTTGACAATGGCCTGGTCGTACTGCGCCGGATCCTCAAAGCTCTTCCGACTAATCACCGCCGTTTCGATGCCGGCGTTTTTGGCCCGCTCCAGCGCGTACGCTTTCGTGTTCGAGGCCAGCACCAGCGTGATCTCCCCTTGGGGAAAGGCGCCGGATTTCTGCGCGTCGATCAATGCCTGCAAATTGGTTCCGCCGCCGGAGACCAATACCGCAATTTTTATCATCTTTTTGTCTCCTTACCGAAAGCAGACGGTATGCTCGCCTTTTTGGATTTCCCCGATGATTTTTGCCTTTTCGCCGCAGCCGCAGAGGATTTCCACCGCCTTTTGCGCTTCTTCTTTCGCGACGACGACGCACATACCGATTCCCATATTAAAGGTGTTATACATATCCCGCTGGGGGATTTTTCCCACTTCCTGAATCAGCCGGAAGATGGGCAGGACCTCTACCGCGTTCTGATCGATCACCGCCTGGTACCCCTGGGGAAGCGCCCGCGGGATGTTTTCGTAAAATCCGCCGCCGGTGATGTGGGAGATGGATTTTACCTTTACCTCTTCCAAAAGCTTTAAAACCGGCTTAACATAGATCTTCGTCGGGGTCAGCAGCGTCTCTCCCAGCGGTTTGCCCAGGCGGTCCGCATAGCGGCCTAGGTCCGTATGCTCTACGTCGAACACCTTGCGCACCAGGCTGAAGCCGTTGGAATGGACGCCGGAGGAGGCCAATCCAATGATGGCGTCTCCTTCCTTTATGGCGTTCATGTCCAGAATACGGGACTTATCCACCGCGCCTACCGAAAAGCCCGCCAGATCGTATTCATTCTCCGGATAAAAGCCGGGCATTTCGGCGGTTTCGCCGCCCACCAGGGCGCAGCCAGCCTGGACGCAGCCCTCCGCCACGCCGGAAACGATCTGAGCGACCTTTTCCGGATAGTTTTTGCCCACCGCCACATAGTCCAAAAAGACCAGCGGCTTTGCTCCTGCGCAGATAATATCGTTTACGCACATGGCTACGCAGTCGATGCCGACCGTATCGTGCTTGTCCAAAAGAAAGGCCAGCTTCAGCTTGGTTCCCACCCCGTCGGTACCGGAAACCAGCACCGGCTTTTCCATCCCGGTCAAATCCAGCTCAAATAAGCCGCCAAAGCCGCCGATCCCGGAGATGCAGCCGGCTGTCTGGGTCCGGGCCACATGGGCCTTCATCAGCTCTACCGCTTTATAGCCGGCGGTAACGTCGACTCCTGCGGCTTTATAGCTGTCGCTAAAACTTTTTTCCATATAACGAGATTCTCCCTTCTTTGTTTGCGCCGCGCTTCGCGCAGGCAGGCTACCAATATCCGGCAGACGTTTTTCAATCGCCTGCCCATTTTTCCATCATTTTTTGATTTTCTGCTCGAATTTGGATTTGTCCATTTCTGTAGGGACCGGCGCCGGATACGCCCCGGTGAAGCAGCCGCAGCAGAATTCGCAATTGGCCTCAGCCGCGATGCGCCGCACCCCGTCCACGCTTAAATAGCCCAGAGAGTCCGCCCCGATGACCCGGCGGATTTCCTCCTCCCCCATTTGGCAGGCGATAAGGTTTTCCTTGGAATCAATATCTGTGCCGTAATAGCAGGGACTGATAAACGGCGGCGCGGACACCCGCACATGGACCTGCACCGCTCCCGCCTCCCGCAAAAGGGTTACAATCCGGGCGCTGGTCGTTCCCCGCACAATCGAGTCGTCGACCATCACCACCCGTTTGCCCTTTACCACCGAGGCCAGCGCGTTAAGCTTAATCCTCACCGAATCCTCTCGCTGACCCTGTTCCGGCTGAATGAAGGTCCGGGCAATATAGCGGTTTTTTACAAATCCCATACCGTAGGGAATACTCGATTCCTCTGCGTAGCCCAAGGCCGCGTCCAGTCCCGAATCCGGCACGCCGACGACCACATCCGCCTCCACCGGATGCTCTCGAGCCAAAAGGCGCCCGGCGCGCCGGCGCGCCTCGTGGACCGGCTGCCCTTCGATCACCGAGTCGGACCGGGCAAAATAAACAAATTCAAACACACAGATGTGCGCTTTCCCCCGGCAGTGGGTTCGGATGCTACGGATCCCTTTTTCCCCCACGACGACGATTTCCCCAGCCTCTATATCCCGGACGAAGGCGGCGCCAATGCTGTCCAGCGCACAGGTTTCGGAAGCGAAGACGATCTGGCCTGAGCGCATCCGCCCCATGCATAGCGGCCGAAAGCCCGAAGGGTCCCGGACGGCGATCAGCTTTTGCGGCGACATGACCACCAGGCTGTAGGCACCCTCCAGCTGAAACATCGCCTGTTCGATTGCCTTTTCAATCGAGGGAGTATTCAGCCGTTCCCGGGTAATCATATAAGAAATGACCTCCGAATCGTTGGTCGTGTGGAAAATCGCCCCGGCCAGCTCCAGCTGGCGGCGCAGCTGTGCCGCGTTGGTCAGGTTCCCGTTATGGGCCAGCGCCATCTGCCCCTTTACATGGCGGACCACCAGCGGCTGGGCATTGGCCCGGCTCACTGCGCCAGTAGTGGAATACCGGGTATGACCTACCGCCATCTGGCCGCTGCCTAATGCTGCCAGATGCTCTCGGGTAAACACATCCCGAACCAGTCCCAGATCCTTGTGGACGGTGATGACGCCGCTGTCGTTCACTGCAATGCCGCAGCTTTCCTGCCCGCGGTGCTGCAGAGCATACAGTGCGTAATAGGTACTGGCCGCCACATCTGTGCGCCCCTCCTGATCATAGATGCCAAAAACGCCGCATTCCTCATGAATCTCGTTTTGCATATTTCTTTTCTCCCGAACCATGAGCAGGGCCGGGAAACGCCGGCCCTGCCAATCTCATCCTTCAACGCGCTATTCACCCAAAAGGCGCTTCATAATCTCGTGGTACGCTCCCTCGACATTTCCCAGATCCCGGCGGAACCGGTCCTTATCCAGCTTTTCGCCGGTAACGCTGTCCCAGAAGCGGCAGGTATCCGGAGAGATCTCATCTGCCAGAATAATGGTCCCGTCCGGGGTTTTGCCGAATTCAATTTTGTAGTCGATAAGCTCAATGTTCAAATCCTTCAGATAATCGGACAGCAGGCGGTTAATTTTAAACGCGTAATCCGCAATCAGGTCAAGCTCCTCTTTCGTGGCGGCGCCCAGGGCATAAATATGGTATTCGTTGACCAACGGATCGCCCAGCTCGTCGTCCTTATAGCAATACTCCAGCACAGTATGCTGAAGCTTGGTCCCTTCCTCCATGCCCAGACGCTTTGCCAGAGATCCCGCCGCAATGTTGCGGACAATTACCTCCAGCGGGATGATGGTGACCTTTTTGACAATGGTCTCCCGCTCGGAGATTTCTTCGACCAGATGGGTGGGGATCCCGTTTTTCTCCAGCATTTTCATCAGATGATTGGACACCCGGTTGTTGATGACCCCTTTGCCCGCAATAGTCCCTTTCTTTAGACCGTTAAAGGCGGTGGCGTCGTCCTTGTAATCCACAATATACAAATTGGGATCGTCTGTTTTAAACACCTTTTTTGCTTTTCCCTCATACAGCTGTTCCAGTTTTTTCATTGGTAAGCTCCTTTCCGTCTTGCAATCATAAAAACCGCCTATCGGCTTTTTATCCTTTTTACAGCGCCAGAATTTCTTCCTGGAGCTTCTGGTCCTTTTCCAGGACCTGCTGTGCCATCCGGCACTTTTCCGCTTCCAGCTGGTCCGCCAGCTCTGGATCGGAGACGGCCAGAATCTGCAGGGCCAAAAGCGCCGCGTTATCCGCGCCGTCTATGGCAACGGTAGCCACCGGCACCCCCTTCGGCATCTGGACGGTCGCCAAAAGCGCATCCATCCCATCCAGCACCGAGGCCTTCATCGGTACCCCGATGACCGGCAGGGTCGTGTGTCCGGCCAAAACGCCCGCTAAGTGCGCCGCCTTTCCGGCCGCAGCGATGATCACGCCAAAGCCGTTTTCCCGTGCGGCCGCCGCAAATTCCCCTGCCTGCTTTGGCGTTCGATGCGCAGAAAACACGTGCGCCTCGACCGGGACGCCCTTTTCCTTCAGCACCCGGACCGCATTTTTCATCACCGGAAAATCGCTGTCGCTTCCCATAATAACTGCGACCTTTTTCATTGTGATCCATCCTTTCTGAAAAAAGAAAGCAGCCCGCGGACCGGCCACAGGCTGCACCTATTTTGCTTTAAATGATGCAATTCCCCCAGATAAAAGATTCCCACAGCGGCACTTTCCCCCAAAAACCCGAAAGAACGCAAAAATACAGCCGGAATAGGCCCGCTTCTTTCCCACAGGCAATACCATGTTCTCTTTTTCCATACCCTGCGGCCCCTTCCTACTCTGAAAATTTCGCCGCAAAAGAAAGCGGCTCCTGCCTTTTGGAATCTATTTTAATAGTATACGAAAAACCAAAAAAAGTAAAGCCTGTCCGGAAAAATCGTCGAAGAATGCAACTTTTCCATATGGTTCCGACATCGGTTTGTACACTCTGTCCGCTGTTAGAAAAGAGGGCGGCCTTTTCACCCTTTTGGGTCTCCCTAATGCTCTGCCGCCGGATTTTTTTCTATCTTTATTCTACCTTTTTCAAAGGGCTTGTCAACGCTTCTAAAAGATTTTTCGAAAAAAAACGTAATTTTGTGAATCTATATTCCAGACAGCAAAAGAAAATGCTATAATAATGGGTAACAGTTGTTTCTATCCCCGACAAATCGGTTTTTATTTCAGCTGGACGGTTGCGCGTTCAACCCTTCTCCAGACTTGACCGGGAGAAAAGCAAATATGTCAACAAATCGAAAAAACGATCTGCTGCGCCAGGGCAGTATTTTAGCCGTAGCCGGGATTTTGGTCCGACTGATCGGTATTCTCTACCGGATTCCCATGTCCAACCTTTTAGGCGATGCGGGCAACGGTATTTATTCCGTTGCTTATGGAATCTACGGCGTTACGCTGACGCTGGCCTCCAGCAGCCTTCCTCTGGCGGTATCGAAGCTTATCGCCCAGCGATCCATTCAAAAGCAGCACCGAAACGCCTACCGCCTGTTCCGTATCGCCCTGGCCTTTTCCCTGGCAATCGGCGCGGCGGCAGCCCTGTTTCTCTTTTTCGGCGCGGATTTTTTAGAGGGCCTTTACGCCAGGCAGGGACTGGCTAAGCCTCTTCGCATTGTCGCGCCCACCGTCTTGGTCATGTCGGCTCTTGGGATTCTCCGAGGTTTTTTCCAGGGAAAAAGCACCATGCTTCCTACGGCGGTTTCTCAGCTGCTGGAGCAGCTTGTCAACGCGCTGGTCAGTATCGCCGCTATCTCTTGGATGATGAAAGCCTTCGTGGAGTCGGATCAGCAGTCCGCCTATGGTGCCGCCGGCGGGATTATGGGTACATTGGCCGGGGCGCTGACCGCCCTGCTCTTTTTAATTTTTATCTTTTTCGTCTGCCGCCCCCACCTTTACCGTCAAATCCGGCATGACGTCCATGGTTCTACCGAGACCGTCCCAGACATTCTAAAGGCGCTGATGGTCACGGTGATCCCGGTGATTCTCAGCCAAACGGTTTATCAAATCGGCTTTACTTTGGACGACCTGATTTTCGGCAATCTGATGGACGTCAGAGGAATTGACAATAATACAATCAGTTCATTGCAGGGCGTTTTTAATTCTCAGTATAATATTTTAATCAATGCTCCCGTAGCGGTGGCGACTGCTATGGCCTCTTCGACCATCCCCAGCATCGCCGCCTCCACTGCCGCCGGCAACCAAAGCGAAATACGCCGGAAGGTGCGGGGGGTTATCAAGTTTAACATGGCAGTCGCGATTCCTGCGGCCGTTGGGCTGGCTGTTCTGGCCCGTCCGATCCTGATTCTTCTGTTCCCTTCTCTCACCCAATACCGGGATCTGGCCGCGAATCTTCTGGTCTACGGCTCCTCGGCCGTCGTCTTTTTCGCGCTTTCGACTATTACCAGCGCTGTACTGCAAAGTGTCAACCAAATGCGGCTGCCGGTGATTCACGGGGCGATTTCCCTGATTTTGCACGTGCTGATTCTTTATTTCCTTTTAAAATATACCGATCTCGGCATTTATGCGCTGATTATCGGCAACGTGTCTTTTCCCATTGTAATCTGCGCGCTGAATTGGCGATCGGTTGGCACAGCCCTTTCCTACAAGCAGGAAGTTCAAAAAACCTTTTTGATCCCGCTCATCTCCTCTGCCATCATGGGGCTGGCCGCCAGGGGAGTGTACGGCCTGCTTTTTTCCTGGACCGAAAAAAATACCCTCAGCGTGGCAATCGCGGTTTTAACGGCGGTTTTGGTTTATGGCTTTTGTCTTTTGCGCTTTTATTGTTTTACCCGTCAGGAGCTGTATGATCTTCCCTTTGGCGGCCGGATTGTCCGTTTGGCCCAACGAATGCGTTTATTGCCCTAATTTATTCCATATTTTCTCTAAAAACAGCCTTTGCTGTAAAAGCAAAGGCTGTTTTGTCGCCTAAAGCGAATTATATACCGTTACGATTCGATTCCAGGTAATCCGGCCAATGATCCCGTCCGCGTCCAGGCCAAACAGCCGCTGGAAGGTACGCACCGCGTTGGCGGTCGCGTTTCCATAGATCCCGTCTGCCGTCAACGGGGGGATGCCCGTGTAGACCCTTCCGATAGAATTGAGATAATTTTGCATAATCCGGACGTTTTCGCCGCGGGACCCCACCCGCAGTACAACCCCTGGATAGACCGGCGGGCCGCTAGCCCCGGCGTTGATCTCCTTTTCCAGATTGTCATAAACGCTTTGCAGCTGCCGCCAGGTCATCGGACCTACAATCCCGTCCGCTGTTAGATTAAAGGTTCTTTGGAAAGCTTTTACGGCATTTTCCGTAGCTGTGCCAAAGATGCCGTCGACTGCGGAAATCACCGGGATACTTTCATAAAACTGTCCGGCGGCCCGCAGCCAAACCTGCAGCTGCTCAACCGATTCACCAGTAGAGCCTACCCGCAGCGGATATCCTGGATACTCGCCTGCCTCCGGTGTGAGGATGCTTCCCTCAGAGGACAATTCCGCCAGCTTGGTTACCGCAACATAGATGTAAGAAATCTTATACCAGGTAGATTTTCCCACAATGCCATCCTGTGTGAGGTTAAAGATCCCTTGGAAAGTCCGGACCGCCCTTTCGGTGCTGCTGCCAAACTGCCCGTCTACAGTCAGCTGGGGGATGGCCGGGTAGTTTTTTCGGATCCGGTTTAATTGCTGCTGCATCATCCGCACCGCGCTGCCAAACGACCCAAAACGCAGCGGACTCCCCGGATAGGACTGGGGCACGCCGGAAATTTGTGTTGCCTGGACTAAGGAGATATTGTAGCCATAATAATACTGCAAAATGCCAAAGGGCGTATAGCCCTGGTTAGCTAGCGTCACCGTTCCCCACTGCTTGAGCCCTGGACAGGTTACCTGTCTGCCGTCGCAATACTCTGCGTAAAAAGGCTCTGTAAAATTACTCTTTTGGATATATGTGTCAAAGATTTCGTCGACAATTTTGCTGATGTTAGAAAAAATATCCCGGTTGTTCACAAACGCCTGATCGTAGGAAGTAGAATTGGTTATGTCAAAGTTGTAGCCACGGCTTCGGTACCATTCGGTAAAGACACGGTTCAGCGTCAGAGAAATTTGGCAGTAGATATTGGCACGCAGGGCGTTTTCCGGCCAGGTCGGGTAGATTTCGCTGGACGCTACGTTTTTGATGTAATTTCGGAAGCTTACGGTTACGTTGGAGGCGGACGAATTTGAGGGCCGCCCCAGATGTACGGTGATATACTGCGGGATGACTACTCTCGCTAAAATCCTGCCGGTTGAATAGTCAGTCAGGTTCGGCTGCGGCGGGCCGGCCAGATTATGAATCGGTATTTCGGAAATCGCCACCTCCGGCTGGCGGCCCTGAACCGGCGCTATTTCTACCTGCTGCAGCGCCTCTGTCCCTGCGAAAACCTGTACGCCTAAAATGAGCTGGGTCTGGAATCCGCTTTGCTGTACCAGAACATCATAGGTGCTGTAGGGTATAATCCCGTCGTGTGGACTTTGCGACAGCTCCGCGTCCGGAGCCTCCAGCGTAATTTCTTCGGTTCGGCCCGAGCTGTCTGTTATCATACGAGCAATGGGTGTGCCCGTTTGCCATTCATTTTCTCTAAAGACCTCTACAACCGCGTTGGCAAGCGGCAGCGCTTCCCTGGCGACGTAGACCTCTACACGTAATGTTCCTGTGCTCAAAATAAAATTCCCCCCGTTGGTTGAATTGTAAAGGCGCAGGGCCTTTGTTTATTCTATGCGCATCCGTTTCCCTTTGCCACCAGGGGAAGGCAAAAAGAAAAAGGCGCTTAAAAAGCGCCTTCTGAGCAAAATCGGCAAAGCTAATCCTGGATAGCCTCTTTCCACTTTCCCGTGCGGTATCGAAGGAAAAACAAAAGGCAGCGGACACATTGGTCGGCGCACATGGCAAGACAGGCAGCCTCCAAGCCAAAGTGCAGCAGACGAATCCCTACAACCGTTCCTAAAATCCGAACGCCCCACATGGACACGGTGATGATGATAAAGGTCCATTTGGTATCTCCCGCGCCCCGCAGCGCGCCGGCCAAAACCTGCGCCAGCATCTGTGGGACCTGGATAAACGCGTCGTATTCCAGACAGATGGTCCCCAGAGCGATGACCGCCAGATCCGGGGTGAACAGCCGGAGAATCGGCCCCGCAAAAATATAAAGTGCGGCACCCATAAAAAACATCACGACGCCGGCGATTTTTGCCGTCATCTTTACGTATTTTTCCGCCAGATCCGGCCGTTTGGCGCCCAGCGATTGGCCAACCAGCGTTGTGGCGGCGGTAGCAAAGGCAAAGCCCGGCATAAAGCACATGGATTCCGCCGTCAGGTACAAAGAATTGGCCGCTACCGCCACCGTTCCCAGCGTTGCGATTGTGCTGGTGGTGATAATTCCGGCAGAGGACATGGCGATTCGCTCAAAGGCCGCTGGAAGGCTAATCCGGAAGACAGTCTTTAAAATCGCCCAATCCGGCAGATACCGGCCTTTAATGCTCAGCTGCATGGGCCCCTTCTTCAGGAAAATAACAGCCAGCATAATCAGCGCGCCGATGGTTGCCGAGCCGGAGGTTGCTGCCCCCGCGCCGGCGACACCCCATCCTGCGCCGGGCATGGTGAATTCCGTTCCCAGTACGGACATGGTGCGGGTCGGGTAAATCAGCAGAAAATTTCCGATGACATTGACGATATTAACCCCGATATTGACAAACATGGGGGTTTTCGTGTCCCCATAGCCACGCATAATCGAGGTAATGATCATTGACATGGTCCGGAAGATCAGCGATGCGGCGATAATCCGGTTATAGACAGCTGCGTCCGGCAGGATGTCCGCCTGTGCGCCCATCCAGAGGGGGATTTTCTCCGCCAGCAGCAAGAGCACGCCCATCAATGGCAGTCCCAGGGCCGCTACGACCAGCAGCGCCTGACGCATTAAATCCTTGGCGCGCTGTAAATCCTCCGCGCCGATTGCCCGGGAGATCATGGCCGTAAAGCCGACGCCGATCGCCATAATGGTGCCGTTTACCAGCATATTGGGAGAGTTGCTGATACTGACCGCTGCCGTGGCGTTGGCGCCCATGGAGCCGACCATCGCCGTATCTACATAGCTGACCAAAGACACCAAAATCTGTTCGATAAATACCGGCCAGGCGAGCATGACAATGGTAAAGCTTGGCCTTCGGTTTTCATCAACCACACTGACCTTCTGTGTTTTCAAACCAATCCTTCTTTCAGCAGCATGAAAATGCTTTTCTTTTTTGACAACTTTAGTTATTTTAGCACAGCTTTTTCCCTTTGAATAGGGTAGCATTCTATAAAAATTTTTTTTACAACTGTCTATAATCCATAAAAATGACTAGGAAAACGTTTTCGTTTTGGGTAAGAAAAAATTTCCTATTGGTCTTTCTTTTTGCGGATTCGACAATCCGGTGCTCTTTTCTTGCCATTTTTCCCGTTTAGGCCTATAATAGATAGAAAAAGAGAAAGTCAGGTGCATCCTATGACATCGAAAGAAAAGGCCCTTGCGATTCTATCCTATTTTGGACCCTTATTTCTGTTGGCAGTTCTGCTGGCCCCAGAGTCCCATTTTGCCAAGTACCATGCAAATCAGGGGCTAGTCCTTTTTCTTGCTGAGGTTCTGGTCAGCATCGTTATTTATCTGGGCAGCTATATCCCTTTTATTGGATGGACGTTCCGTTTTTTCAATATCCTTCTTGTGATTCTTTTCTTCCTGGGTTTAAGCCACGCAATCCGTGAAACCGAGGAGCCGCTTCCTTTTATTGGCGATATTGTCATTTTAAAATAATTCGGTCGTTTTACACAGAAAAAAGGCTTGAACCGCGCAGGTTCAAGCCTTTTTTGGGCGCAAAGCCATCTTACTCCTCCTGCCGGCGCTTTACCTCGCGGCGGGTCATCAAAAACATATAGACTCCCATGCCGCAAATCAGCACATATCCCAGGATGCTGTAACGGTCCGGCAGCTGGCCAAACAGGAAAAAGCCCAGAAGCGCGGAAAAAATCACCTGTGTATAGTCGTAAACCGATATTTCTCTGGCCGGCGCGTAGGTGTACGCCGCCGTGATGGCAAACTGGCCACCGGCCCCGGCAACACCGGCCATCAGTAGAAACAAAAGCTGCCGGACTTCCATTGGATGATAGAAAAACACAAGGTAGGGGAGGGTTACCAGACAGGAGAAACCGGAAAAAAATAAAACAATCAGCGGACCCTTTTCTCCGTTTTCCCCCTTCATCCCCAGCTTCCGCACCATTGTATAAGCCACGCCGGCGCCCAGGCCGCCAACCAATCCGACTAAGGACGGCAGCAGATCCATGTTGGCGAAGGTCGGTTTAATAATAAACAGGCTCCCGATAAACGACCCTGTAACCGCTATGATCTGGTACAGCTTTAAATTCTCCTTAAGCAGCAAAAAAGAAAATAAAATCGCAAAAAACGGTGACATTTTGTTGAGCATGGTCGCGTCGGATAAAACCAGATGATCCACCGCATAAAAATTGCAGATCACGCCGATTGTCCCGGCTGCTGCGCGGGTTAACAGCATCCAAAAATTCTCCTTCTTCCAGCGCACCGGCGTACCGGACCGCTTTAAAACCGCGTAGGCGCAGATCAGCGCTACGACATTGCGGAAAAACGCCTTTTGCACAGCCGGTAGGTCGCCGGAAGCCCGGACGCAGGCATTCATAATGGCGAAAAAAAAGGCGGCTGCTAAAACACATAATATCCCCTTATACTGTTTGCTCATTTTCCCTCTCCACCTTGCGAGATTTTAACCGAACACTTTTACTCTATGCCTTTTTTGCAAAAATGTCAATTCCTGTTTCCAAAAGTCCCTTATCAAAAAAGCATTTTGTTTCGGCGACACAGAAAAAAACGGATACAGAGCCCTGCATCCGTTTTTTCTGGGAAAGCTATACCAATTCGATGATCGCCATTTCAGCGGCGTCGCCGCGGCGGGGACCAATCTTAATAATACGGGTATATCCACCGTTTCTCTCCTTGTATTTGGGAGAAATTTCGTCAAATACTTTTTTCGCCACCGCCTCTTTTGTGATGAAAGAATAGATCTGACGTTTTGCATGCAGACTATCGTTCTTGCCGATTGTAATCATCTTTTCGGCCATGGAACGAACTTCTTTTGCTCTTGTTACGGTGGTTTCAATCTTGCCGTTTTCCAGCAGATAGGTGACCATCGCTCTGAGCATCGCTTTTCTATGATCAGTCGTTCTGCCGAGTTTTCTTGCACCTGGCATGGAAATTCACTCCTTTACCTGGAATAGTAAGAATTATTCATCCTCATGGGTGAGGTTAAAGCCCAAGGACTGCAGCTTGGAGATAACCTCCTCCAACGATTTTTTGCCGAGGTTTCGAACCTTCATCATCTCTTCCTCGGACTTGCTGATCAGGTCTTCCACTGTATTAATGCCTGCGCGCTTGAGACAATTAAAGGAACGCACAGACAGGTCAAGTTCTTCAATGGTCATCTCAAGGATCTTTTCTTTTCCGTTATCGTCCTTTTCTACCATTATCTCCGTATGGTAGGTTTCGTCGGAAAGATCAACAAACAGGTTGAGATGTTCGTTGAGGACCTTGGCGCCTAAAGAAACGGCTTCCTTTGCAGAAATCGTACCATCTGTCCAAACTTCCAGCGTCAGCTTATCAAAATCGGTAATCTGCTCGACACGGGTGTTTTCTACAGTGTAATTTACCTTCAGCACAGGGGTATAGATACTGTCCACCGGAATCACTCCCAGGACAGATGGACCGGCCGCCGACTGTATCTGCTTGTTCCGCTCCGCCGGAATATATCCGCGGCCGCGGTCCAGGGTCAATTCCATATACAGCTTAGCGCCTGCGCCCAGGGTTGCAATGTGCATGCCGGGATTCAAAATCTCAACCTCTGAATCCGTTGTGATAGAATCAGCCGTTACTTCGCATTCTCCGGCTGCGTCAATGACCACTGTTTTAGGTCCGTCGCAGAAAAGCTTCGCGGTCAAATTTTTGATGTTGAGGACAATCTCCGTCACATCTTCCTTCACACCAGGGACAGTAGAGAATTCATGCTGAACGCCGTCGATTTTAATCGACGTGACAGCAACGCCAGGGAGCGAGGAGAGAAGCACTCGACGCAAGCCATTGCCCAACGTGGTGCCGAAGCCGCGCTCGAGAGGTTCAACGACGAATTTGCCGTATGTGCCGTCCGGCTTCATTTCAGCCGTCTCAATTCTTGGCTTTTCAATTTCAATCAAAGTAAACCCTCCTTATAGGACAAACATCGGGTTTGTCATGTTGATCGCGTTCCCTTGCCGATTATCTAAAACACGCATTCCAAACAAAAGTCGGTACTCCAACTGCCAGAAAAACTTCCGGCAGTGTGTAGCCCCACCTTATTTGGAGTACAACTCTACGATCAGATGCTCCTCAACCTCCAGATCAATATCCTCACGGTTGGGCAGGCGAACAACCGACACAGCCATCTGGTCGCTGTTTTTATCAAGCCACATGGGAACCGGACGGGCGCCGTTAATCTCAACAATCGCTTTCAGTTTTTCGCTGTTTTTGAATGCATCAGCAACAGCAATCACATCACCCGCTTTGCAAAGATAAGAGGGAATGTTTACCTTTTTGCCGTTTACGGTAAAGTGACGATGCAAAACCAGCTGTCTTGCTTCTTTTCTGGAATTGGCGAAGCCGGCTCTGTAAACAATATTGTCCAGGCGGCTCTCTAAATAGCGCAGAAGGTTCTCACCGGCCATACCGGGTCTTCTCTCCGCCATTTCATAGTAATGATAGAACTGGTTTTCAGATACGCCGTAAAAACGCTTGGTTTTCTGCTTAGCGCGCAACTGAATCCCATATTCAGAAACTTTTTTGCGGCCCTGACCATGTTGGCCGGGAACCGCGCCTTTACGGGTTACGATTGCACATTTATCGGAATAGCATCTCTCACCCTTCAGGAACAGCTTTTGGCCTTCTCTTCTGCACAATCTGCAGGAAGCGCCAGTATATCTTGCCATATGGTTATACCTCCTTGATGGTTAGACGCGTCTTCTCTTAGGCGGGCGACATCCGTTGTGGGGAATCGGGGTCACGTCTTTAATCATGCTAACCTCCAGACCAGCGGCCTGTAATGCACGAATTGCAGCCTCACGCCCAGATCCGGGACCCTTTACATATACTTCAACGGTTTTCAGTCCATGCTCCATCGCAGCTTTAGCAGCGGTTTCCGCAGCAGTCTGCGCTGCGTACGGCGTCGATTTTCTGGAACCTCTGAAGCCCAGTCCGCCGGCACTTGCCCAGCTGAGCGCATTACCCTGTACATCGGTAATGGTCACAATGGTGTTATTAAAGGTGGACTGGATATGAGCCGCGCCGCGTTCGATGTTTTTCTTCTCGCGGCGTCTGCGGGTGGCTTTTTTTGTTACGGCTTTTGCCATCTCAGTTATCCCTCCCTAAATTTACTTCTTCTTGTTGGCGATTGTCTTCTTCGGGCCTTTGCGGGTACGCGCATTGGTTTTGGTGCGCTGTCCTCTAACAGGCAACCCCCTTCTGTGGCGCAGACCGCGATAGCATCCAATTTCGGTCAATCTTTTAATATCCAGAGCGACAGCGCGACGCAGGTCGCCTTCCACCTGCAAATGCTTGTCAATGTACTCACGCAGCTTGGACACATCGTCTTCGGACATATCCTTTACTCTGATATCAGGGTTTACGCCGGTTGCCTTGAGAATTTCACTTGCTGTTCTGCGGCCGATACCAAAAATATAGGTCAGTCCAATCTCAATGCGTTTTTCTCTCGGCAAGTCAACACCAGCTATACGAGCCATACTTTTGTTGCACCTCCATTATATCAGTTGCCGCGCCAGGTCCGGCCGCGGCGGCCAGCGGCAAGGCACGGTTTTTCGCGCCGTTAGCCCTGGCGCTGTTTGTGCTTAGGATTTGTACAAATCACCATGATGCGGCCTTTGCGTTTGATGATTTTACACTTTTCGCAAATGGGTTTTACGGAAGGTCTGACTTTCATTTTCACTACCTCCTTATACCTTTCCGAAACAAAACTATTTGGAACGCCACGTAATGCGCCCCTTGGTCAGATCATAAGGGGACATTTCTACCGTGACCTTATCTCCTGGCAGGATACGGATAAAATTCATCCGCAATTTACCGGAAATATGTGCTAAAATAACATGCTTATTGGGCAATTCAACCTGGAATTGCGCATTGGGCAAGGCTTCGAGGACGATGCCTTCAATCTCAATAACGTCTTCCTTCGACAAGCAAATACCTCCCTTTGGCGCACACAAAGCTTATACGTTTTCCCCCTGCTGCTCTTTCGGGTAGTTAAAGGGGTGCAGCAACCGTCTCAATTGATGGTTTGTCGCAAAATCTTCCGCTTGGACCTGCACATTGGTTTTTTTCAAATGCTTGGGATTTTTCCGTTTTGGCCTTTCCAACGGGCGGATTTTTCCATCTGCAATCCAGACGGATCCATTCTCCACCTTCACCGTCAGATAAAACCGTTGAGCGTCCCTGCCGGAAACAGATTTTACGACACAGCCTTTTTTGATCTCCATGTCCCGACCCCCTTTAAGGCGTCGTCAAAACCACCGGTCCCTGCTCGGTGATTGCAATGGTATGCTCAAAATGGGCCGACAAGCTTCCGCTTTTGGTAACGACCGTCCAATCATTATCCAGAACACGAACCCCTTCGCCTTTTTGGTTGACCATCGGCTCGATAGCGATGGTCATGCCGGGAACCAATCGAAACCCATGTCCGGGCCGACCAAAATTGGGGATCTCCGGGGCCTCGTGCAGGTCGCGGCCTACGCCGTGCCCCACATATTGGCGGACAACCGCATATCCGTTCTCTTCAACCAGCGATTGCACCGCCGCGCCGATATCTCCAACCCGGCTGCCGGCCAGAGCTGCTTCAATTCCCAGATAAAGGCTCCTTTGGGTTACCTCCAAAAGCTTCTGCGCCTCGGGACTGATTTTCCCTACCGGGAAGGTAAAGGCGTTATCTCCATGGAATCCGTCGATATACGCGCCCACGTCCACGCTGACGATATCCCCTTCCCGCAAAACGCGGCCGGAGGACGGAATCCCATGAATCACCTCGTTGTTTACCGAAATACAGGCTGTTCCGGGGAAACCATTGTAGCCTAAAAAGGAGGGTTTTGCCCCTTGGCTGACGATGAAATGGTGGATGATCCGGTCCAGCTCCT
Source organism: uncultured Oscillospiraceae bacterium (assembly GCA_910583935.1). GTDB lineage: Bacteria > Bacillota > Clostridia > Oscillospirales > Ruminococcaceae > UBA3818. The sequence continues at coordinate 22,674 of CAJTZM010000005.1, read as the reverse complement.
GGGTGGTCATGCCCACCCGGATATTCTCTCCCGCCACCTGCAGCGCCTGTGAGGAAATTTGACAGGCTTTTTTCATCCTCTCTAGCTCTGATTTGTTTTTTAGCTGAATCATGCGCTTTACGCCTCCAGCGCTTTCAGCACCAGCGCACTGGTGTCGGCCACATCCTCCTGGCCATTGATCACTACCAGCTTTCCGGTCTTTTTGTAGTAGTCGCATAGAGGTTCGGTAGACTCATGATAAATTTTTAGCCGTTCCCGTATCGTTTCCGGCTGGTCATCCTTGCGTATTACCAGCTTACCGCCGCACCGGTCGCACACATTCTCTTTGGCAGAGGGTTTAAATTCCACATGATAGCTGGCCCCACAGCCTTCGCAGACCCGCCGGCCGGAAAGCCGCTTTTGAATCGTCTCATCCGGTACCTCGATATCCAGGACCTTATGAATGACGATCCCCATGGCCTCCAGCGCTTCAGCCTGAGGAACCGTCCTTGGAAAGCCATCCAGGATAAAGCCGTTTTTGCAGTCCTCCTGCGCCAAACGCTCTTGGATGATCGCAATAACAACCTCGTCCGGGACCAGGGCTCCCGCGTCCATATAGGATTTGGCCTTTTGTCCCAATTCGGTCCCGTTCTTCAGTGCCTCACGGATAATATTCCCAGTGCTGATAGCCGGAATCTTCAGCTTGTCACAAATCACCTCGGCCTGTGTGCCTTTTCCCGCGCCTGGCGCGCCTAACAGGATTAAATTCATATTTGCTCCTCCATTATTCCAAGAAGCCCTTATAATGACGCATCATCATTTCAGACTCCAGCTGACGGACCGTATCCAAGGCAACGCCGACAACAATTAGGATCGAGGTACCGCCCAACGAAATGTTCATACCGGTGATGGCAGTAAGCAAAATCGGCAGGGTGGCAACCAGACCCAGGAAAAGAGCACCCACCAGGGTAATTTTGGAGATGACCCGGGTGATAAACTCGGTGGTCGGCCGGCCAGGACGAATACCGGGGATCGCACCATTATTCTTTTGCAGATTATTGGCCATTTCCACCGGGTTATACTGAATCGCCACATAGAAGTAGTTAAACATGATGATCAGGATGATATAAATCATGGCATACCAACCGGTATTGTAGTTGAAGATGCTCAGGAATTTATACAGCAGGCCGTCGGTATTCAACGGAACAAATGCCTTGATGGTTCCGGGAATCGCCAGAATAGAACTGGCGAAGATAATCGGCAGAACGCCGGACATATTGACCTTAATTGGCATAAAGGTCGACTGGCCGCCATACATCTTTCTTCCAACCACTCGTTTGGCATACTGCACCGGGATCCGCCGCTCTGCCGAGGTCATGACGACGATAAACACGATCATAACCAAAAACAGAATCAGAACCAGCGGCACATAGAAGTAGTACTTGGTGGATTCGGCGCCCATCTGGAAATACTGCCACATTTTCAACACAGCAGAGCCGCCGCGGGACAGGATACCAGCGAACAGGATCATGGAAATGCCGTTCCCGATGCCCTTGGCGTCAATCTGATCGCCCAAAAAGACAATCAGCGCCGAACCAGCGGTAAAGGTCATGATGATCACAAGCGCCGAGAAGAAGCCGGCAAAGCCCTTGGTATAGATCAAAGCGCCCTGATTTTTTAACAGGAACCAGTAAGCCAGCGCCTGAACAAACCCCAGGCCGATACCGGTGTACCGGGTAATTCGATTGAGTCTCTTCCTGCCGTCCTCGCCCTCCTTGCTCATCCTCTCCAGGGCCGGAATCGCAACGGTTAAAAGCTGGATTACGATGGAGCCGGTGATGTAGGGACTGATGGACATGGCAAAGATGGTTGCGTTAGAAAACGCGCCGCCGGTTAGAACATCGATATAGCCCAGCAGGTTGCCGTCGCCCGCGTTGGACATCCAGGTCTGCATAACGCTGGCGTCGAGAAACGGAACAGGAATCGCGCTTCCGATGCGGAAGATCAGCAGAATCAAAGCAGTGAACAGAATCTTCTTTCTCAGGTCCGCGATTTTCCACGCGTTTCTAATGGTATCGAACATTCTTATTTCACCTCGGCTTTCCCGCCTGCCTCCTCAATTTTCTGCTTGGCAGACGCGGAGAAAGCTGCGGCATTCACAGTCAGTTTCTTGGTCAATTCGCCATTTCCAAGAATCTTTACGCCGTCCAGCGTTTTTTTCAGAAGACCGGCGGCAAGAATTGCGTTGGCGTCTACAACTGCGCCGTCCTCAAAACGGTTCAGATCCGATACGTTGATGGTAGCGTACTTCGTCGCAAAAATATTGTTGAATCCTCTTTTGGGGACTCGTCTTGCCAGCGGCATCTGGCCGCCTTCAAAGCCAGGTCTTACGCCGCCGCCAGAACGGGCGTTTTGACCCTTGTGGCCCTTGCCCGCCGTTTTACCATTGCCGGAACCGTGACCTCTGCCTTTACGGAAGACGTCCTTGTTGGAACCAGGCGCCGGAGAAAGCTCGTGCAGTTTCATAGTGCTTGCACCTCCTTGTTTTACGCTTCGGTTACCTCAACGAGGTGAGAAATCTTGGCAATTTTGCCGCGGGTTGCCTCGTTATCAGGCTGTGTTGTCTCATTACCGATTTTTCTGAGCCCCAGAGCATATGCAGTGGCAATCTGGTCTTTTTTTCTGCCGTTCAGGCTTTTAACCAACTTGATTTTCATAGCCATGCTGCCTCCTTAACCCAAAATCTGCTCAACGGATTTGCCGCGGATTGCCGCAACCTCGTCAGCACTTTTCAAAGACGCCAGTCCAGCGATGGTGGCGTTTACAACGTTGCAGGGATTGTTGGAACGCAGGCATTTGGTACGAATATCACTAATGCCCGCAACCTCCATTACCGCACGAACCGGGCCGCCGGCGATAACGCCTGTACCGCGGGGAGCCGGCTTCATCAGCACGCGGCCTGCGCCGAACGCGCCGATTACCTCGTGGGGGATGGTGGTTCCCCGCAGGGAGATGTGGATCAGATTTTTCTTGGCGTCCTCAATTCCTTTGCGGATCGCGTCCGGAACCTCGGAGGACTTACCCAATCCAAAGCCGATGGTGCCGTTTCCGTCGCCTACAACGACCAACGCGGCAAACTTAAAGATACGGCCGCCCTTAACCGTTTTGGATACGCGGTTAATGGCAACGACCTTTTCTTGCAGGTCCAAAGTAGAACCGTCAATTCGAGCCATGTGTTTTCCTCCTTCTTTAGAATTTCAGGCCGCCTTCGCGGGCGCCTTCTGCCAATTCCTTGACGCGTCCGTGATAGATATAACCGCTTCTGTCAAAAACGATTTCGGAAATACCCTTTTCCTGTGCTTTCTGGGCGATGGCCATACCGACCTTTTTCGCCGCTTCCTTATTTCCGCCAAAGCCCTCGAACCCTTTTTCCATCGAGGATGCGCTAGCCAGCGTCACGCCGGCCACATCGTCAATCAGTTGGGCATAGATGTGCTTTGTGGAGCGGAAAACATTCAGGCGGGGACGAGCCGCAGTGCCGCTGATTTTTTTGCGGACTCTGGCGTGTCTTTTCAGCCTGGCAGTATTTTTATCCGGCTTTTTCACCATTTGTGACTCACTCCTTTAACTACTTCTTGCCTTTACCAGCCTTACCCTCTTTGCGGATGATCACTTCATTCGCATACTTGATGCCCTTGCCCTTATAAGGCTCCGGCGGGCGTTTCTCGCGGATTTCGGCTGCAAACTGACCAACCTTCTGCTTGTCGGGTCCGTTGACGATAATCTTGTTGGGGGCGGGAACATCAATGGTAATCCCCTCAATCTCCGGGACGATTACCTGATGAGAAAAGCCCAGCACCATAACTAGATTTTTACCCTGCTTTGAAGCACGGTAACCTACGCCGTTTACCTCCAGCTCCTTGCTGAAGCCATGGGCGCAACCTTCAACCATATTGGAAACCAGAGTACGGGTCAAACCGTGCAAGCTTCTGTGCGCTTTGTCATCGGTGGGGCGCTTTACTTCGATCACGCCGCCTTCCAGTGTGATTGCCATATCCTTGTTAAAGGTTTGGGTCAGGGTTCCCTTCGGGCCCTTCACCGTCACGGTGCTGCCGTCAATCTTTACATCGACGCCGGCGGGAACCGTAATGGGTTTTCTACCAATTCGAGACATATCAGTGCACCTCCTTGCTTACCAAATATAGGCCAGTACTTCACCGCCAACATGCTCTTTGCGGGCCTGTTTATCGGTCATCACACCCTTTGAGGTGGATAGAATGGCGATGCCAAGGCCCTTCATAACCTTTGGCATATTTTCTGTGTCGGCATAAATCCGCAGACCGGGTTTGGAAATCCGGCGCAGACCGCTGATCACCTGGGATTTATTCGGACCGTATTTTAAATTGATATGAATGATACCCTGCTTGCCGTCTTCAACAATCTGAAACGATTTGATGAAGCCTTCGTCCAACAGAATTTGAGCGATTGCCTTTTTCATGTTGGAAGCGGGCACATCAACGGTATCGTGCTTTGCGGAATTCGCATTTCTGATACGAGTCAGCATATCAGCGATTGCATCGGTGATGTGCATGTAATCAACCTCCTTTGCTCGTGCTTACCAGCTAGCCTTTTTAACGCCCGGGATCTGGCCTTTGTAAGCCAGTTCTCTGAAACAAATACGGCAGATACCGAATTTGCGAAGATAGGCGTGGGGTCTGCCACAGATTTTGCATCTGTTATATGCTCGAGTGGAGAATTTGGGTGTCTGCTGCTGTTTGTTGATCATGGATTTTTTAGCCACCTACAAAACCTCCTTCTTACTTGGCAAACGGAGCGCCCATCAGAGCCAGCAGCTCGCGAGCCTCTTCGTCTGTATTGGCGGTTGTGACAAAACAGATGTCCATACCGCGCACTTTATCAATCTTATCATAGTCGATTTCCGGGAACAGCAGCTGCTCGCGCAGCCCCATGTTGTAGTTGCCCCTTCCATCGAAACCATTGGGGTTGATTCCTCTGAAGTCACGAACGCGGGGCAGGGCAATGTTGAAGAGTCTATCCAAAAACTCATACATAGTTTCGCCGCGCAGGGTTACCTTTGCACCGATGGTCATGCCCTCACGAAGCTTAAAGTTCGCAACGGATTTTTTTGCCTTGCAGGGTACCGCCTTCTGGCCGGTAATTTTCCCTAAATCAGAAATAATAGCGTCGATCACCTTGGGATTATCGCGTGCTTCACCGCAGCCTACGTTGACAACGATTTTCTCAAGTTTCGGAATCTGCATGACGCTTTTATAGCTGAATTTTTTCATCAGAGCCGGAGCTACGTCTTTTACGTAGTAATCTCTCATTCTGGCCATGTTTTTTCCTCCTTCTTAGAACGTTTCACCGCAGTGCTTGCACATACGCATTTTCGAATCGCCGTCCACTTTGTGGGCCAGGCGGGTGCCTTTGCCGCACTTGGGACATACCAACATAACTTTGCAGGCGTACAGCGGGGCTTCTGCTTTCACAATGCCGCCGGGCTCACCCATTCTGCGAGGCTTTACATGCTTGGTTACCATGTTGCAGCCTTCGATAATGACTTTCCGTTCGGCGGGGCTTACTTCCAGCACCTTGCCCTTTTTGTTCTTGTCCTTACCGGACAGGATGATGACTGTATCGCCTTTTTTGACGTGAACCTTATTCACTTACAGCGCACCTCCAATTACAGAACCTCTGGGGCGAGGCTTAAAATTTTGAGATAGTCTTTCTCACGCAGTTCTCTCGCAACCGGCCCAAAAATACGCGTACCCCTTGGGTTTTTATCTTCTCTAATAATAACTGCCGCATTCTCGTCAAAACGGATATAGGTTCCGTCGTCGCGGCGAATGCCTTTGGCAGAACGAACAATGACTGCTTTCACGACGTCGCCTTTTTTCACTACGCCACCGGGAGCCGCCTTTTTCACCGAGGCCACTACTACGTCGCCGATGTTGGCGTATCTTCTGCGGGAGCCGCCCAGCACACGGATGCACATCAATTCTTTGGCGCCGGTGTTGTCCGCTACCTTCATCAAGGTCTGCATCTGAATCACAGAATGTTCCTCCTTTCGATTATTGACATTGGTGTAGGATTATTTTGCCTTCTCGATGATCTGGACTACGCGCCAATTTTTATCCTTTGAAAGCGGGCGGGTTTCCATAATCATGACTCTATCACCAATTCCGCATTCGTTCTTCTCGTCGTGAGCTTTGAACTTTACGGTTCTTTTGATAATCTTTTTGTAAAGGGGGTGTTTTACATTGTCCTGGATCGATACGACGACGGTTTTATCCATCTTATCGCTGACAACCTTGCCGACCCTCGTTTTTCTGAGGTTTCTTTCCACAGCTTAAATCCTCCCTTCGTTTACTGCGCGCTCTTCATTTCCAACTGACGAAGAACTGTTTTAATGCGCGCGATGTCTTTTTTGACCTCTTTCATCCGCATGGGGTTCTCCAGTTGGTTGATGGCGTGCTGGAAGCGCAGGTTGAAAAGCTCGGCTTTGAGTGCGGTCAGCTTTTCATTTAACTCGGCGTTGCTCAACTCACGAATCTCCGAAGCCTTCATTACTCTTCACCCTCCTCTGCTTCCTTTTCTTTTACAACAAATTTCGTTTTGATCGGCAGCTTATGGCTGGCCAGACGGAATGCCTCGCGAGCCAGTTCCTCTGATACGCCGCCGATTTCAAACATCACTCTGCCGGGTTTTACAACGGCAACCCAGTATTCGGGAGAACCTTTACCGGAACCCATTCGGGTTTCAGCCGGTTTCTGTGTAATCGGTTTGTCCGGGAAAATCTTAATCCATACCTGACCGCCACGCTTGATGTAACGGGTCATGGCGATACGGGCCGCCTCAATCTGGCGGGAAGAGATCCAAGCAGGCTCCAGCGCCTGGAGGCCAAAATCGCCGTAGGTCACGGTATTGCCTCTTGTCGCTTTACCGGTCAGGCGCCCTCTGTGGACTCTGCGGTATTTTACTCTTTTCGGCAGAAGCATTAGTTTTTGCCTCCTTCCTTACGAGACTGTTTTTTGCTGTCGGCCAGAACGTCGCCTGTATAAATCCAAACCTTTACGCCGATCTTTCCGTAGGTGGTATCAGCCTCTGCAAAGCCGTAGTCAATGTCGGCGCGCAGTGTCTGCAGCGGAATAGTTCCCTCGTGATAATGCTCGCTGCGGGCGATTTCCGCGCCGCCCAAACGGCCGGATACGTTGACCTTGATGCCCTTGGCACCCAGCTTCATGGCGCGGCCGATGGCCTGCTTCATAGCGCGTCGGAAGGACACACGGCGCTCCAGCTGAGTGGCGATGCTCTCGGCGACCAGCTGGGCGTTTTTGTCCGCCTGCTTTACCTCGACAATGTTGATGAGAACCGCAACCGGGGTCTCCTTGCCTTGGTTGATCATTTTCTCGCATTGCTGGCGCAGCTTTTCGATATCCGCACCGCCACGGCCAATAACCATTCCAGGGCGGGCGCAGTGGATGTGGATTCTGACCTTCGCAGCGTCCCGTTCAATTTCAATGCGGGGAACGCCGGCGCCATACAAGGTTTTCTTTAAAAATTTGCGAAGTTTGTAGTCCTCGACGAGGATATCGCCGAAAGCATCATCCTTAGCAAACCAGCGGGAATCCCAATCTTTGATAACGCCCACGCGAAGACCGTGGGGATTTACTTTCTGTCCCATAGTTTACCTCCTTCTTTCAGCTTATTCCTTTTCTTTCAGGACCATGGTGACGTGAGAAGTTCTTTTCAGCACACGGAACGCGCGGCCCTGCGCTCTGGGTCTAATCCGCTTGAGGGTGGGACCGGGGCAGACATAACACTCTGCAACATACAGATTATTTTTATCCATGTTGAAGTTGTTCTCGGCATTGGCAACGGCCGAATTCAGAAGCTTCTCTAAAGGCTCGCAGGCGGCCTTCGGGGTGTGCTTGAGTATTGCACGGGCCAGCTGCGCGTCTTTGCCGCGGATCAAATCCAGGACAATCTGCACTTTTCTGGGTGCAATACGGGCATATTTCAAATAAGCCCTTGCTTCCATGTTAATCCTCCTTTCGGCCTACTTTCCGTTATTCGATTTCTTGGAACCGGCGTGGCCTTTATACGTTCTGGTGGGGGCAAACTCGCCGAGTTTGTGTCCGACCATATCCTCCGTTACATAAACCGGCACATGCTTGCGCCCGTCATGCACGGCAAATGTGTGGCCTACGAAATCCGGGAAAATGGTGGATGCGCGGCTCCAGGTTTTGAGAACCTTTTTCTCGCCTGTTTTGTTCATTTCCTCAACGCGCTTGAGAAGCACCGGCAAAACGTAAGGTCCCTTTTTCAGACTTCTGCTCATGACTTTTGCCTCCTTTACTTCGCGTTGCGGCGTTTTACGATAAACTTATCGGAACGGTTATGATGCTTTCTGGTTTTGTATCCCAGCGCCGGCTTGCCCCAGGGAGTTACAGGTCCGGGACGGCCTACCGGAGATTTGCCCTCACCACCGCCGTGCGGATGGTCGTTGGGGTTCATGACGGAACCGCGCACAGTGGGCCTCCAGCCCATATGACGCTTGCGGCCGGCCTTGCCGTAGGATACGTTCTCGTGGTCGATATTGCCCACCTGGCCGATGGTGGCCATGCAGTTGGCGGGCACGTTGCGCAATTCGCCGGAGGGCAGACGAATCAGCGCGTAAGCGCCTTCCTTCGCCATCAGCTGCGCCTGGATACCAGCGGCGCGGGCCAGCTGCGCACCTTTTCCGGGATACAGCTCCACATTATGGATAAAGGTACCAACCGGAATATTTGTCAGCGGCAGTGCATTGCCGGCGATGATGTCCGCCTCGGGTCCGGAAACGACCTTGTCGCCGACCTTCAGGCCGTTGGGCGCAAGGATGTAGCGTTTTTCACCATCCTCATACTGCACCAGCGCGATGTGGGCGGAACGGTTGGGGTCGTACTCCAGAGTCAATACCTGGGCGGGAACCCCTGCTTTTTCTCTCTTGAAGTCAATAATGCGGTATTTTCTTCTGTTGCCGCCACCGCGGTGACGGACAGTGATTCTACCATAGCTGTTGCGGCCGGAGTTGGTCTTCAGAGACTCGACAAGGCTCTTCTCCGGAGCAACCTTAGACAACTGAGAGTAATCGGTAACGGTCATCTGACGACGAGCCGCTGTTGTCGGTTTATAGCTTTTAATCGCCATTCGGTTTCACTCTCCTTGTTCACTGAGCTTTGCGGGATGATCTTTTTGCTATCCCAAAAGCTTACATCATGCTCTCGAAGAATTCGATTCCCTTCGAGTCATCCTTAAGCGTTACGATAGCCTTTTTCCAATCCGGCTGATAGCCGCCATGCATTCCCTGACGCCGGAACTGGCCGGGAACGTTCATGGTGTTCACCTTTTTGACCTTTACGCCAAACAGCTCTTCCACTGCTTTGGCGATCTCGATCTTGTTGGCGTCGTTTGCAACCTTGAAGGTATACTTCTTATCCGCAATACCGGACATAGAAGCCTCGGTAATAATCGGGCGAAGGATGATATCCTGTGCCTTTTTCATTATGCGTACACCTCCTCGAGTTTTTCCACAGCGCTTTTTACGATAATAAATTTATCGTGATTCAAGATATCGTACACATTGATGGTGTTGACCAGCGCCGTCTGCACGCCGGGGATATTGCTGGCGCTTTGGATCAGCTGATCGTTGACCGAAGGCATTACGATCATGGCCTTTTTCTCCGCTCCCAAAGCCTTGAGCATCGCCACAACCGTTTTGGTTTTGTATCCGTCCATGCGGATGTCGTCCAAAACGATCATGTCACCGTCCTTCACCTTAGAAGAGAGCGCGGACAGCATGGCCAGCCGTTTTACCTTTTTATTCAAGGAATATCTGTAATCGCGGGGTTTCGGGCCCAAAGCAACGCCGCCGTGTCTCCACTGGGGAGCTCTGATGGAACCCTGTCTTGCATGGCCGGTGCCTTTTTGCCTCCAGGGCTTGCGGCCGCCGCCTCTGACTTCGGTTCTGGTCAGGGTGGACTGGGTGCCCTGGCGCTGGTTAGCCAGGTAGTTGACCACCGCCGCGTGCATCACCACGCCGTTAGGTTCGATTCCGAATACGGCATCGGAAAGGGCGATATCGCCGACCACTTTGCCGGACATATCATATACATTTACATTTGGCATCGTGCTTCCTCCTTCCCTTATGCCTTTTTGACGCTGTCGGTCAGATAGACGATTCCGCCCTTAGGGCCGGGAATCGCGCCCTTCAGCGCAATCAGGTTGTTTTCTGCATCCACCTTGACTACGGTCAGGTTCTGAACGGTAACCCGCTCAACGCCCATGTGACCAGGCAGCTTTTTGCCCTTCATAACTCTTGAAGGGTCGGAACAAGCGCCCATGGAGCCTGCATGTCTTGCGACAGGACCGGAACCGTGGGTCTCCTTCAGTCTGGAAAAATTGTAGCGCTTGATGGTACCGGCGTATCCTTTACCCTTAGAAGTACCGCAAGCGTCCACTCTGTCCCCTGCCGCAAAGGTATCCGCTTTGATGATTTCGCCGACGTTTACGCCGGAGCAGTCGTCAAGCCGGAACTCTCTGAGCACCCGTTTGCAGGCTACATCCGCTTTTGCGAAATGGCCCTGCAGCGGCTTGGAAACCTTCTTCTGCGCGATGTCGCCAAAGCCCACCTGAATGGACTCGTAGCCGTCGTTCTCAACGGTCTTTTTCTGGACGACAACGCAGGGGCCGGCTTCCACGACGGTGACGGGAATAAACTTGCCCGCTTCGTCAAAAATCTGGGTCATGCCGATTTTTTTGCCTACGATGCATTTTTGCATTCTTTTCTCCTCCTTTGGTTATTGGTTGACGGGGTTTTCCGCCAACTTGACCTGGCAGCGCATGAAACTGGGAAATTAGAGTTTAATTTCGATTTCTACGCCGGCCGGGAGCTCAAGACCCTGCAAAGCCTCAACTGTTTTATTGGAAGGCCGCAGAATGTCAATGAGTCTTTTGTGGGTTCTCATCTCAAACTGCTCGCGGCTGTCCTTGTACTTGTGGACCGCGCGCAGAATGGTCACGACCTCTTTTTCGGTGGGCAGCGGGATGGGACCGGAAACCCGGGCGCCGGTGCGCTTTACGGTTTCAACAATCTTCTCCGCAGCGTTGTCCACCAACTGATGGTCATAACCTTTGAGTCTGATTCTGATTTTTTCTTTGACTGCCACTACCATCGCCTCCTTGGGACACTTGTTTTGTTGGGACGACGACTTTAGGTTGAACACTGTTCCGTGTGTTTCTCTCATTCACATTGAAAAACCGGCCAAAGCTATGCTCTCTTAAAGAGCGCAGTTTGCCCGGGACTTGACATATGAAATGTCAAAACACGACAGGGGAACGCACTTTTATAAAAAGGCGCATCCAGCATGTCAACGGTATTCTTGTCGCCCGGTTTGAAATCGGACATACTCGGCAGAAATTCCCCGCCAAAAGCGGCAACCTCCTGCTTCATCGCATATCTTTGTGCAGTCACGCTTCATTATAATAGCATAGCCCTTGGACAAAAGCAAGTTTTTTTTCTTCAAAATCTTGCGGTTTTTCCAAAAATCCTCCCACAATCTTGTTGTCCATCCATCCGGGTGTTTCTCAGGCTTTTTTTGAGCATTGCAGCTTACTTTTTACAACTTTTTGGCGTCGGGTTATCCCTGGGACTGGCCCGCCCGAACAAATTACAAAATTTTGCGGTCTATGCCTGGATTGGATAAAAATCCAGGGGATGGCTTCACCCCCTGGACCTTTTTCCCTTTTCGCTACAGCCATGCATCTGCCTGCACGCGAAAATAGCTGCGCTGCCGCTGATCGTTGATAAAAAAGCACAGCAGATTCCCCTGCTCATCGGCAAAGGTACGAAAGTATGCTTCTTCGTCCCCATCAAACCGAAGCAGACGATAATCCTCCTTGACGATGTCAAAAGCCACAAAGTCCGCCATGTATTCCCCGTTTTCATCCATCGTTCCCGCAAACAGAATGTATCTGCCGCCGATTAGCCCGCTGCCGATCCGGCGGGAAAACCAAACGTCCGTGTCCAAGGGAACTTCCACATATCCATCCGCTGTTTTTTTCAGCACAACCGGTTTCATCCTGTCCCCGGGGGTTACAGCGTCGGCGGTATAATAGCTGACGAAGAGATACGCCCCCGCCGCGTCAACCCACTGGATATTTGTATTGGGCCGCCAGCGTTCGCTCAGGGCCGGGATTTCCTCTTCCGACAGGACCTTCCCATCGCTGTCCAGACAGGTCAAAAAGATCTTTACCTCTCCGTCGATCCGCTGTTCCTTGGCAAAATAAATCCGGTTGTCGCTGGCGCAGACCGACGTGATCTCCTGCCCGGTGGTCGGCGCGTCGTCCCAGACCCCTTCCAGGTGCTTGCTGACGATTTTACACGTATTCTCATGAAAATTGTAAACGCCTGTAAACTCGTATTTTTCCCCGTCCTCTATGCCGTTGTAGGAAAACAGAACCGCGTTGTCGTTAATCGGGTACAAAAAATTGCGGTAATTGGTCAGCGGCGCGGAATAGATCGTCTCTTTCCCCTTCTGATTCAGACCGTAAACCGTCAGATTCATATGCATGGACCCGTCCTCCTGGGCGACGCCGGTTAAAGAAAGATACCTGTCTCCCATGACCAGATCAGGCGCAAAGCCCATGTCAAAATCGTATTCGCCGATGGTCACGCTCTCCTCGTAGAGCATCTGCACCCCCCGAAAATCCTTGGAGGTTACGTAGACCTTCCCGCCGGAAAACGCCTGTACTTCCTCGCCTGGTTGGCCGAATCCCGGATGGGTCCCCTTTCCCTCCAGAGAAATCCGTTCCGACTCCGGCGTACGGCACCGCATCGACTCCGACTGCCTTTCCTCATTTTGGCTCTCGCTGCCGCTGACAGCGCTGATCTTTATATCCTCCCCTTCGCCCGTCAGCGAGGAAAGGGCGGCATCCTCTTCCTCTTTTTGCATACCACATCCGGCTAAAGTCAACGCCGCCAGCCCAAGAGCCCATATTTTTCTCCATCCGCTTTTCATTTTCTCTTCCTCCCCTTCGCAAAAAAGCAGGCAGCGCCTGCCTTTTATAGGAAGAACCGGCCGCTGCCCGCTTTTGTTTCACCTGCCTGCAAAGCTATCCGTTTTTCCGCAGAAGGAACACTCTCCCCTATCAAATGGCCTTTTGCAGGTGATCTGCGTGTTTTTCCCTTTGGAGAAGCTTAAGCTTTACCTGTCTTCCAGTTTCTCTAAGGGGAAAAGCTCCTCTCTTTGCCCTTCATTCATCACCGAGTAATTGTATCCTTCAGGGAGTTTTTGAAGTTCGCCGCTGCGAGTGTCCAGCACATACCAAACATACTGCTGCGGCATTTTTTCGTCAACGCCGGTGGATTCCACCCTCTCCAAAGCTGCCTTAAATTCCTCCGACTCAAACCCGATCAGCGTGCGGTAGTTGGTCAAAAGCCAGAAGAAAAACGGCTGTTCCGACGAAAAAATCCGCTCGGTTTCACAATTCGGACTGTCCGGGTAGAACACCCGGTAAAGCCCGTTGTCCACCGTGTAATAGAAGACATAGTCGCCGGGCAGAAAGGCCGTGATCTCCCCCTGGATTTCCGCGGGGACCTCGTAGATCACCGTTTCTTTATACTGCGCCCCGCCCGACGGCGTTAAAACCAGCTGATCGGTGGGGAAACGAACCGCCCGGCCGAATCGGGAAAGAGACTGGTTCCAATCCACATACCGCTCCTGGCCAAAATACGTCTCCCGGCTCATTTCCAAGCCGCGCCCCGCAAAATCCGGCTGGGCTGGCGGCTGCGCTTCGGAAATTTTCGCGTCTTCCAAAGAGGACCGGGAAGTCTCCGGCGCGTTTTGGGCCGGCGCCGAAGCAGAGGGCGCGTCCTGCGCCGTCCGGCACCCGGAAAGAAAAAGCAGGGCGATGCAAAGGGCAAGACAAAAACCGCGTTTTGAACCCGGCATAGGCATTTCTCCTTTTTTTACAAAGTATTATCCACCCCGATACTATTCAACTTGGATCCTGAACACTTTGAAACACTTGAAAGTATGAATAAAATTGATCTTTATTAAATCGTGTTACATATACTTTATTATCATTTCCCCAATTTGCATGATAAACATCAATGAAATGCGTTAACTTTCCACTTACATTCATTGAAAAAGTTTGGGTTATTATCATGGAATGATATGTGGGGGAAGTAAAATTGAAGCGGCTCCCTTTTCCATACATTGAGGCATAATTGTAAAGAACAGTTGCATTGGTAGCAGTGACTCCTGTTAGTCTTGTTGTTCCATATGAATAACTACCCCAACAGGCTTGATAGACTAGCCATGAAAAGCCTCTGCACTGTGTTGATCCGTTATTGGAACCTGTATAATAACTTCCAATTGGGTATGACGATAAGGGAATTGCTTTCCCATTAATTTGGACAGAGTAGCTACTCAAATTCGTGTATCCTAACCCTCTAGTCAATGCCAAAAGTTGCTCTGGGTTTGAAATTTTTTGAGAACTTCTGTCTCGAACATCATAGATATAATACTCTCCCTCGCCGACCTTTTCTTTATCAATTAGTGCAGCCGTATTTTTATACCTTTCAGTTTTTTTCCATAAAATCACATGGCTGCTAATCGGATAAAAACTTTCCATACTCTCTTCAGTAAATAATTTGTCAATAATTTGGGATTTTACATGATACCGATAAACAGTATGTTCAACAGAGAAAAATCCCATTTCGGAATTTCCAATAAGTCCATTTATTAAACTGCCATTATAAAGTAACGACCCTTCCGAATTTTTACTTACTTTTTTATGAGAAATCTATGGGAGTTGTACAAAATATTCTTGCGACTTAGTAATATTATCAGAATAGAAACCGTGCTCATTTTCAAAATACTCTTCATAAAATAACTCATCATCCGCAAGTACATAGTCTTTAGCATATACATCTGTAGGCGTAAACAAAGCTACTATTAAAAAGGCTAAATTCACACTCAACAATTTAAATAAATTTCTTTTCATATGAGAATATTCCTCCTTTACAATTAGAAAGTGTGCACTCTTTCTTTGCCACAATTCTAACACATAGAGAATGAAATGTAAATATCTGTAATTACTAAAATATTCCATCTAATTTTATTTGATTCGATATGTAATTTATTTTCTATATTTCCGTATAAATTTATTATTGTAAATATGGCCTGTATATAAAAACGCCGGAAAGCCCTGTGGACCTTCCGGCGTTTTTTGCCATGCGGTTATTTTTTCATAATGGTTTTCATCCGCTGGGCGTTGTCTAAAATCCGCTTGCGCAGCCGGATATTTTTGGGGGTCACCTCTACCAGTTCGTCGTCGCCGATAAACTCCAGCGCGTCCTCTAAGCTCATGCGGCGCGGCGGCGTAAGGCGAAGCGCGTCGTCGCTGCCGGAGGACCGGGTGTTGGTCAGATGCTTTTTCTTACAGACGTTCACCGCAATATCCCCGGCCTTGGGCGACTGGCCCACAATCATCCCTTCGTACACCTGCACCCCTGCGCCGATGAACAAGGAACCCCGCTCCTGTGCATTATACAGCCCGTAGACTACTGCTTCGCCGGTTTCAAAGGCGATCAGCGAACCGGTAACCCGGCGGGGAATATCCCCCTTATAGGGCTGGTACCCGTCGAATACCGAGGTCATAATCCCTTCGCCCCGGGTAGCGGTCATAAAGTCGCTGCGGTAGCCGAACAGCCCTCGGGAGGGGATAGAAAACTCCACACGCATTCGATTGCCCTGGGGCGCCATGTGGATCAGCTCTCCCTTGCGCCGGCCCATTTCCTCCATAATCGAGCCCACCGATTCCTCCGGTACATCCACCACCAGGTGTTCTACCGGCTCGTGCAGCTTGCCGCCGATTTCTTTAAACAGCACCCTTGGGGTACTGACCTGGAATTCGTAGCCCTCCCGCCGCATGGTTTCAATGAGGATGGACAGATGCATTTCCCCACGGCCGGACACTTTGAACGCCTCGGTTGTATCCGTATCCTCAACCCGCAGAGACACATCCTTCAACAGCTCTTTGTACAGGCGGTCCCGCAGATGCCGGGAGGTGACGAACTTTCCCTCCTTGCCTGCAAAGGGACTATCGTTGACCGAGAAGGTCATCTCCACCGTCGGCTCAGAAATTCGGACAAAGGGCAGCGGCTCCGGACAGTTGACATCGGTGAGCGTGTGGCCGATGGTGATATTCTCAAGCCCCGATATACTGATAATGTCCCCGACCCTCGCTGTCTCAACCGGCGCTCTTTTCAGCCCGTCAAACTGGAACATGGTAGCGATTTTCCCTCGGACGGTTTTGTCCTTCTGGTAATAGTCGGTAATTGCCACCTCCTGGCCTACCCGAATAGAGCCCCGGTCAATCCGGCCGATACAGATCCGGCCAACATATTCGTTATAATCCAGCGAGGAAACCAGCATTTGCAGCGGCGCGTCCTCCTCGCCCTGGGGCGCGGGGATATATTCCAGGATGGTTTCGAACAGCGGCTGCAAATCCTTACCCTGCTGATAGGGCGACATGCTGGCCACCCCATCCCTACCGGAGCAATAGACCACCGGACTGTCCAGCTGCTCCTCCGACGCGTCCAGGTCCAGCAAAAGCTCCAGCACCTCGTCGGCAATCTCATCGGTGCGGGCATCGGGCCGGTCGATCTTGTTGACCACCACAATGACCCGATGACCCAGATCCAGCGCCTTTTGCAGCACAAACCGCGTTTGGGGCATCGGCCCTTCAAACGCATCGACCAAAAGCAGCACGCCGTCCACCATTTTGAGGACCCGTTCCACCTCGCCGCCAAAATCCGCATGGCCGGGGGTATCGATAATGTTAATCTTAACATCTTTATAATAAGCCGCTGTGTTTTTTGCCAGGATGGTAATTCCCCGCTCCCGCTCCAGGTCGTTGTTGTCCATCACCCGGTCGGCTACCTCCTGGTTTTCCCGGAACACACCGCCCTGCTTGAGCATTTCGTCCACCAAGGTGGTTTTTCCATGGTCAACGTGGGCGATAATCGCAATATTTCTCAAATCATTTCTAATCAAAACCCGTTCCTCTTTCCTTTGCCAAAAATTCTTTTCAGCCATTTTTCTCTGTCGGTGCGATTCCATCGGCTATTTTTGCACTGACAGTTTATTATAAAACTTTTTTTCCCCCTTTTCCACAAAAATGCGGAAAAAAATTGTTTTTTCCCTTCCTCTTCTTTTTTTGAGGGCAAAAAGGGGCTTCTTCAGCAGCCCCCTGCAAAGAAAACAGCCATCCCGCTTTGGCTGGACAGCTGTTAGAGCTTTTAAAGGCTATCTGGATAAGCTTTATCAAAGGGGGTGCCTGCAAATCAGGAATCAACCCATAAATTTTTCATATTCAACCACGTACGATCTCTGCAAATTCCCGGTTATCCATTATGTTTTTGCACTTTGAACCGAAACAATTTCATCCTTTTTCAAACAACCTTACCGGCTGGTAATAAGCCCCAACGTTTGAGAGAAAAATATTCTGTTGTACAAACCATAAGCTTGTACAACAGAATATTTTGTAGTTACTTTGTATTTATATATTCAGCAAAGAAAAAAAGCGGCAGGTCACTATTCTTACTTATTCCATCGTATGAAATCGGTTCACAAGTTTGTTTTAATGTAAATCCGTTTTTTGCTGCAACATTTAAGTAATAGGATAACGGGCGATGAAAGTGTTCTGTTTCACCCCAAAATTCGTTTTTGAATTGATAGGTTTTAATATATTTATCCATCGCTTTTGCATACCTGTAGCCATTTGAGTCTTTAAGCCAATGGCAATCATAAAATGCAGGATGGACAATTGAATAATACAATATTCCCCCTGCTTTAAGTATCCTTCTGCATTCCGAAAATACAAAATCGATATTTTCGATATCCATTAATACTTGATTTGAGAATACGACATCGAATTGATCGTTTTCAAAGGCAAACGGAGCCGTAATATCCATGACAGAAAAATCAATAATAGGATATCGAGCTCGAGCGATTTCAATCATTTTTTCAGAACCATCAATTCCTATTACGTCAGCCCCAATGCTCCTAAAATAGCCTGTATAAACCCCATAGCCACAGCCAAGGTCTAATACTTTTTCTCCGCTAAAATATTCAAATCTGGCTTTTACTATTCTTTTATTGCTTTCTACATATTCTGAACATTCTTGATCTTCCGCATATTTCGATGCAGCCCTATTCCATTGGCTTATTATATCTTGCATTTTTCCACCTCCAGCTCTTCACAATCTAAATTTGGCTTTTCTTGTTTTATCTTTATTCAGATGGAAGACAGGGGTAAGATTTCAGAAACGCTTAGCAATCCGTCCCCTGGAGAGTGCACGGCTGCCGCAGTCCTACCACCGCCTGCTTACGGGTGGTGCCGTAAGCGCGCCCTTTTTGGGAACTTACAAAAGGGTGCCCCGCTTCCATTTCCTCTCGATGGTCTGTCACTGCCTTTCCGGCCGTGCCATCCTGCCGCAATTGTCGCTCAGCCATTGCGCATTATGGTGGTGCCCCTCTTTTCCATAATGCATCTCAAAAGGATTTCTATTCATAAAAGCGCAGGCAGGCAATAACCTTCCCCAGAATCGAACAGGAATCCACAATAATCGGATCCATCGTATCGTTTTCCGGCTGCAGGCGGTAATGGCCGTTCTCCTTATAAAAGCGCTTTACCGTGGCCTCATCCTCCACCAGCGCCACAATGATTTCCCCATTGTCCGCTGTACTTTCCCGCCTGGCAACAATCACATCCCCATCAAAGATTCCGGCGTTGATCATGCTTTCGCCCCGCACATGCAAGGCGAACAAATCACTTCCGTCCCCGTATTTTGTCTGAAACGGGATATACTCCTCAATATCCTCCACCGCCAAAATGGGCATACCGGCCGTAACCGTTCCCAGCAAAGGTACTTTGACCGCTCCGCCACCCGGCAGGCGAATCGCCCGGTTGAGATTTTCTTCCCGGACAATATACCCTTCCTCCTCCAGCTCTCTTAAGTATTTATGAACGGTAGAGGTGGACTTAATCTGCAACGCGGCGCAAATTTCCCGGACCGACGGGGGAACACCGTCGCTGATTTCTTTGGTAATATAATCTAAGATTTTGCGGGCCTTATCATTCAGCTGTCTCATAAAACGACTCCTTTCAAAGGCAAAACGGACGGTGTTTTTTTCATCATACCATATCTTCCCGAAAATTGCAAACATACGTTTAAAACTCTGCTGGATTTTTTAATATGGCCGATTCTTCGCCAAAATTTGCCCGATTATACCATACGAAAGAGGTGCCCAGCAATCCTTGTCACGATTTCTTCACACGAACTGGCAAAAATGTTTATTTTTTGTTCACTCCAAAACAACACTTCTCTGCGCCGAATGGGTATAATAAGATTGTACCTAATAAACGCAGCCGCAGCGTTTGGGTACGAACTCTACCTTCCTCAAAAAACACACCTCAAAACGCAAAAAGGAACAGGGAAACCTGTTCCTTTTTGCGTTTGTTCGTATTCTCCGGCTCTGTCTTGTTTCACAAAATACGCAGATGCTTTTAATCTGTCTCGTCCTTCAAATAAAGATCAATCCACCGATCTACCTCCGCTGTCAGCTGGCGCAGGGGATCCTCCCAATCGCTGCCGGAACCAACATAGGCCCGATTAGCGCTGGTTAAAAACTGCAGTGCGCCTCTTACGCGGCTGTAGCCTGCCTGAGAATCCCGCAAAACAGACCGGGCGTTCTGATAGCGGATATAAAGCATGGACCATAGTCCGTCGGCGAAAAGCTGCTCTCCACTGCACTGTTCCTCCAAATATCCGATCGTTTCTTCAATTTTTTCCTGCATTTGGTCCTTTATTTTCCTTTTTTCCATCCTAATTCCTTTCTGTCCCCCGGCGTTTGCTTATTCCCCGCCTGCCCGCGCAGCCATCGCCCCATCACGGGAACTCCTCGAAATTTTGTATACCAGCTGCGCCATGGTTATCACACCATCACGGTAAAAGCCGCTATGGGAGCCTTATCAAGCCCATCAGGCAGCAATAAAAATTCAGCGGCATAACGATTCTAGCATTATTATACCAGAAAAATCTCTTTTAGCCGATTTTTTTTAACAAAACAGCTTATTATACATTATATCTAATATTTTTCTCTTATTTCTTTTGCTTTTAGATAAATCCTATGATATAATAATGAGAAAATAGCTGTGACATAAATTTTGACCGTCAGCTGCGGATAGAAATGACTTCCATTTTGCACAGCGGTCCTCATTCTATCATGGAGAAACCGGTCTTTTCTCCGGTTGCTGTGATCTGTCGCTGTGTAGGGCCGGCTGACGGCAAGTATAAGTAAGAGAAAGGACTCTGAGCGTTATGAACGATTTCCTGCTGCAAAAAATCAAGGATGTGGTGGTTCCCGCCACAGGCTGCACCGAGCCGGTGGCAATCGCTCTGAATGCGGCTACCGCCCGGGACCATCTGAAGGGAAAAATCCAATCGGTCCGGGTAAAGATGGACATTTGCCTTTTAAAGAACGCCATGGGCGTCGGCATTCCCGGCGTACCGGAACGGGGCGTTGCCATGTGTGTTGCCGTCGGTCTTGCGGGGGGAGATGCATCCCGCGGAATGGACGTGCTGGGCAGCATTACCGAGGCGCATCATCAGCAGGCACTGGATTTACTGCCGCTGATTGAGGTGAAGATGGACGATACGCGCACCAATCTATACGTGGAAACCGTGTTGGAAAGCGATGCGGACACCGTCCGTGTCATTACCGACGGCAACCACGACCGGATTGTTTCCATTGAGCATCCGCCTTTCGAGCCTTATATCTCTCAGAATTTTGCAGACGACAGCCTCGAAGCATACGCCCTTGCGGATTTTCGCCGTTTTGCCGATACCGTCCCGCTGGATCAGCTGCAATTTTTAAAAGAAGGCGTCGAAATGAATCTGGCTATCTCTAAGGCAGGCGAGACGCTTCCCTGGGGAAAATCTATGGATGCCCTGTCTGATAAAGGGTATATGGGAGACAGTCTGCTTTTAAACGTACAGCGAATTACCTCCTGTGCCTCCTTCGCGCGGATGAGCGGCGTACAGCTGCCAGTTATGACCACCACCGGCAGCGGCAATCAGGGGATTACATTGATTTTAACGGTTGCCTCCACCGCCATGCAGCTTGGGATCCCGGAGGAAGCCATGCTGCGGGCTATCGCCTTTGCACAGGCAATCAACCTATATGCAAAGCATTATCTTGGCACCCTATCCTGCTTGTGCTCCTGTAGCGTCGCCTCGGGGCTCAGCGCCTCTGCTGGCATTGTCTATATGATGGGCGGCTCGGATCAGCAGGTGCTGGATACCATGCGCAATGTCCTTGGCAGCATTTCCGGCATGATCTGCGACGGTGCCAAGGAAGGATGCGCCAGTAAGGTATGCCTCTCAACCGGCCTGTCGGTTATGTCGGCGATGATGGCTCTCAATGGAATGAACACCAAGCCAGCCGACGGTATTCTGGCAGACAATCTGAAGGATCTGTTTACCAACCTAGGCAACATTGCCAATGTAGGTATGGCGCCGGCCAATGCGGCGATTGTAGATATCATGTTACATAAATAAAATTGACCGATAAAAGCCCCTCAATCTCGGAAAGGATTGAGGGGCTTTTTCTATGGCTTATTTGACCGCCCGGATCATGGCCGTATGATCATCGCAGGCAAGAAACCCGACCAGTTCCACCCTCTCAAAACCACCCTCTCGGATGGCCTGCATTTCGTGCTCCAGCGTCAAAGGCGTATCAAAATGGACAAATTTGTCCGGCGGAATCCCATCCCGATCCCTCCTGCGGCGGCATTCGGTAAAGAGAAGGTCCTCGATTTCCTGAGTTGTGGCAATATAATCGCATTCCAAAAAAACGCCGCCGGACCGAAGAGTGCGGTGTAGCTTTGTAAAAAGCGTCTGTTTTTGCTCCGCCGTAAAGTGATGAAGCGTTTCAAAGGCCACCACGCTATCAAAAGCATCCTTTGGAAAATCATAAGAAAAATAATCGGCCTGAATCAGGGAAAGAAAGCGGCCTGCATGCTTTTCAGAAAGCTGCGTTAACATTTCATGGGACAAATCAATGCCCGTCACCAAAAGAGATGGAAAACGCAAAAAAATTTGGTCGAGCTCCAAGCCAGTTCCGCACCCAATATCGAGTAAAGTCCGAATTTCTGCTGGGAGCAGCTGTGCCATCCAGCTGTAATGCTCTTTCCAGGGAGACATATGCTCTTCATAATCCCCAATGCGGGCGTCAAAAAAAGGCCCCATTTCCTCTAGGGGCACATCTCTTGTTTCTTCCAGCCAAGCCTTTAAATCCCAATAGAAATCAGCCATCATACTCCTCCCCCCAAAAAACAAAAAAAGAGGAGCGAGCGCAGAGTAGTGCGCACGCTCCTCTTTTGAAAATGGCTCCCCAAGTAGGGCTCGAACCTACGACCCTGCGGTTAACAGCCGCATGCTCTGCCAGCTGAGCTATTGAGGAATAGATATATGGATGATCCTAAAAAGAACCATCCATATTTTCTGAGTACCGGCACCGACCTATTTTTCCAGGCAGTGACCCGCCAAGTATCTTCGGCACG